>NZ_JAIUGZ010000006.1:0-428924 GCF_020164875.1 Mesorhizobium sp. CO1-1-8
CGCCGCCTGCGGGTGGTGAAGGCCCGCAGGCGGCAACCCACTTTGGCCCCGAAACGATGAAAAGTCATAAGACAAGCATTTCACCGTTTCACGGAAACGGCGAGCTGCTCTAACTCTTTGTTTTGACGCAATTCCCAAGGGAAAACGCTATGCGTTTTCCCGGGAAAACCGCTTCACACTTTCCTAGAATGCTCTAGTTTACGCGCAAAGCGAGACCGCGGCTGGGCACGGTGTCGGCTTCGCCAGGCATGGAGACGTAAGGGCGCGTTTCCTCGACGCGGGTGACGAGGCCTTGCGCCTCGAGCTCAGCGATGCGCGTTGCAAAGCCCTGATTCCACAGCGTGTTCTTGACCGTCAGCACGATGATGCCGCCCGGCCGGCAGATGCGGATCAGTTCGTCCAGCCCCTCGATGCCGACGTGGCCCGATGTGAAGACGCCGGCCGAGATCACTCCGGCATAAAGATCATCGGCAAAGGGCAGATGACCCCCCAGCGCCAGGCAATGCAGCGCCGAATAGACACCCTTGCGTGCCGCCTGGGCCAGCATGCCTTCAGAAATATCGAGTGCCTCGACCTGGGGATAGCCGGCAATGTTCAACCATTCGCCGATCAGTCCGGTGCCTGCCCCGGCATCGAGCAGCGGTGCGGCGCCGCGCGGCAAATGGCGGGCCAACAGGGCAAGGCAGATCGTCGGATGGCGGTAGCCGGCGGCCGACATGTCGGCGTCATAGGTTTCCGACCAGCGATCATAGAGTGCCGCCACCTCTTCGGGTCGCTTCGCCGCATAAGCAGCGCCGAGCGCGCCATGATGTTTGCTGTCCGCCACTTTTGTCCTGTCCCTTGGGTCTCACAGGGATGATAGCCAAAGCGCGAAAATTGTGGAACCGTCGCTGCGACAAATAACAGCGTGGGGGCGCAGGCATGGTGACAGACGAGGCGCGTGCGGCACTGGACGCCATTCCCATGCTGGCCGGCTACGACGGGCCGCTCGAACGGCTCGGCGGCCTTACCAATCTGGTCTTCAAGGCCGGCGAATTATGCCTGCGCATTCCCGGCAAGGGCACCGAGGAATACATCAACCGGGCCAACGAAGCGGTGGCAGCGCGCGAAGCGGCAAAAGCAGGGGTCAGTCCCGAGGTGCTGCATTTCGACGGCAGGACCGGCGTGATGGTGACACGCTTCATCGCCGGGGCCGAGACGATGTCGCCGGAGAAGTTCAAGATGCGACGGGGCAGTCCCGCGCGCGCCGGCGAAGCCTTTAGCAAGTTGCACACTTCCGGCGCGGTGTTTCCATTCCGCTTCGAATTGTTTGCGATGATCGACGACTATCTCAAGATATTGTCGACCAAGGACGTTGCCCTTCCTGCCGGCTATCATGACGTGGTGCGCAACGCTGAGACAGTGCGGTCGGCGCTGGCCGCCCATCCGCTGCCTCTCGTTGCCTGTCATTGCGACCCGCTGTGCGAGAATTTTCTCGATACGGGCGAGCGGATGTGGATCGTCGACTGGGAATATTCGGGCATGAATGATCCGCTCTGGGACCTTGGCGACCTCTCCGTGGAAGGCAAATTCGACACGGCGCAGGATGAAGAGATGATGCGCACCTATTTCGGCGGCGAAGCGAGGCCGGCAGAGCGCGGCCGCATCGTCATCTACAAGGCAATGTGCGATCTGTTGTGGACGCTGTGGGGACTGATCCAGCTCGCCAACAACAATCCAGTCGATGATTTTCGCGCTTATGCCGATGGCCGTTTCGCGGGCTGCAAGGCGCTGATGGAGACGTCCGAGTTTTCACGGCATCTGGCGGCGATCCGCCGGGGGTGAGCCTGGACTAAAGCGCGTCACGTTTGAACGGATTCAGGCGACGCGCTTTAGATCTCTGTTTTTATGCATGTCGTTCTCCCAAAACCGAGGTCACTTTTAGGCCACATGCATTAATTCACGCCCTTCGGAACGTTTTCGGGCGGCACCGTGGTCTCGACCACTTTCTGGCGGTGGAAGATGAACAGGCCGGCGAGAACGACGATGGCCGAGCCGATCAGGATGCGCGGACCGGGAACGTCGCCGAAGAACACCAGCCCGAAGACTACCGCCCACAGCAGCAGCGTGTAGTGCAGCGGCGCCAGCGTCGAGGCCGGCGCCAGCTTGAGCGCCCTGGTGATCATCAGATGCGCGCCGCAGGAGACTATGCCGAGCAGCAGCATGGCGCCGAGATCGAGCGCCGACGGCGTCTGCCAGGCGCCGATGCTCAGCACGCCGCCGACCAGCAGTGTGCCGATGGTCTGCCATGTCACCAGATTGGTGTCGCTGGTGCCGCGCAGCCGGCGGTTGAGGATGATGGCGAAGGCGAAGGAGATACTGCCCACCAGCGCAAAGCCAGATGACAGCGAGAACGCCGCCGAGGACGGTTTCAGCATGATCAGCACACCGCAGAAGCCGAGCAGGATCGCCATCCAGCGGCGCCAGCCGACCTTTTCGCCGAGCAAGAGGTGCGAGAGTGCCGCGACGTAGATTGGCCCGGCCATGTAGAAACTCATCACATCGGCAAGCGGCAGATAGACTACGGCGGCATAGAAGAGCGCGGTGTCGAGCGTGGTCATCACCACCCGCAGCAGCTGCAGCTCCAGGCGTTCCATGCGAAACAGCTTGGCCGGGCCCTGGTTGGCGATCATCGGGCCGAGCACGAAGAAAGCGCCAATAGAGCGGATCAGCACCACCTGGCCGACGGAGAAGCTGGCGACCAGCCATTTGCCCATGGCGTCGTTCAGCGCAAACAGGAAGTCGCCGGCCAGCATCAGCAGAATGCCAGCCAAAAGCACATTCCTGATCGTTGAATTCTGCGCCACGGGCTGCGTCATGCCGATCCCGATTCCTCCCTGGTAAGCCGCGTCGTAGACGGAAGTGGCTGCTTTGACGAGGAGAATTCGGGCAATGGGTAAGACCAGCGCCGGGAATCGGCTGTATCTAGCTGGATATGTGCCGCCGGTTCACCATTCCCGGCCTTCCGTCGATGGACAGCCTGGTTTCCTGCTTCGTCCGCTCCGCCAGCACCTTGCCCCTGGCGATGACGCACAGGCGCTCGGCGCGCAGCCGCAGGGCTTCGACCGGATTGCCGGCATCGAGGACGACCAGGCTGGCGCGCTTGCCGACCGCCAGGCCGAGATGATCGAGGCCCATGATCGCGGCATTGACGTTGGTAACCATGTCGAAGCAGCGCGCCATCTCGGCCGGGCTCGACATCTGGGCGACGTGCAGACCCATGAAGGCGACATCGAGCATGTCGGCGGTGCCCAGCGAATACCAGGGATCGAGCACGCAATCCTGGCCCCAGCCGACGCGAATGCCGAGCGCCAGCATTTCCTTGACCCGAGTCAGGCCGCGGCGCTTCGGGAAGGTGTCGTGGCGGCCCTGCAGCATGATGTTGATCAGCGGATTGGGAATGACCGAGACGCCCGCCTCGGCGATCAGCGGCAGCAGCTTCGAGACATAGTAATTGTCCATCGAATGCATCGAGGTGAGGTGCGAACCGGCGACCTTGCCCTGCAGGCCAAGGCGCTGCGTTTCATAGGCAAGCTGCTCGATATGGCGCGACAGCGGATCATCGGTCTCGTCGCAATGCAGGTCGACCATCAGGCCGCGTTTGGCCGCGATCTCGCACAGTTCCGTTACCGAGCGCGTGCCGTCGGCCATGGTGCGCTCGAAATGCGGAATGCCGCCGACAATGTCGACGCCCATGTCCAAGGCGCGGATGGTGTTCTCCCGCGCCGTCGGCGAGCGATAAAACCCGTCCTGCGGGAAGGCGACCAGTTGCAGGTCGATATAGGGAGCGACCGTCTTCTTGACCTCGAGCAGCGCCTCGACCGCCAGCAAGCGGTCATCGCAGACGTCGACATGGGTGCGGATGGCGAGCAGGCCCATCGACACCGCCCAGTCGCAATAGGCCAATGCGCGATCACGCACCGCCTCATGCGTCAAAAGCGGCTTCAACTCGCCCCACAGCGAAATCCCTTCGAGCAGCGTACCCGACGCGTTGATGCGCGGAATGCCGTAGGAGAGCGTCGCGTCCATGTGGAAATGCGGATCGACGAAGGGCGGCGAGACCAGATTGCCACGGGCGTCGACTTCGGTCCGCGCGGATCCCGGCAGAGTGGGTTCGATCGCCGCGATCGTCTCACCGCTGATGCCGATGTCAGCAACCCTGCCATCAGGCAGTGTGCCGCCGCGAACGATAAGGTCGAAATCCATATGTCGTCATCCCGTCAAAGAATCATCTGATATAGCCGAGGCTGAAAATCGCATCTCGTCGATGCCGCTTGCAACAGCGGTTTGTCCGCGGCGGCCGCGGATAGTTCCATCCGGCCGCAACTCCTTCTATAAGCCGCCTTCGTTGTCCCGGTTTCAAGGATCCGCCATTTGTTTCGTTTCTTCCGCTCGACGGAAAACCAGCGCCTCGTGGCGAGGTTGATCCGGGAATCCTTTTACCAGCACAGGTTTGGCTACGGCGCCGCGATCTTGTCGATGCTTGTGGTGGCCGCCACGACCGGCGCCAGTGCCTGGATTCTCAAAGAGATCACCGACGAATTCGTGGTCTTCAAGCGGATTGACCGCGTCAACCTGATTGCGGCGGGGGTTGCCACGATCTTCATCCTCAAGGGCCTCGCCAACTTCATCCAGGCCTATTTCATGAGCCGGGTCGGCAACGCCATCATCGCCGACCGCCAGCGCAAGATCTACGACCGCATCCTGGCGCAAGGCATCGAATTCTACCATTCGACCTCGTCGTCCGACCTGATCACACGCATGACCAACAATGCGCAGGCGGCGCGCAACGTACTCGACCTCGTTGTCACGTCCTATGTGCGCGACCTGTTGTCGCTGGTTGTCCTGGTAGGGGTCATGGTCTGGCAGCAGCCAGCCTTGTCCATAATCTGCTTTGTCGTCGGCCCCTTGGCTATCTACGGGGTCAACCGCATCCTCAAACGTGTTCGCAAATTCGCCGCGATGGAGTTTCGCTCGGTCGGCCAGATCGTGCAGGTGATGCAGGAAACGGCAATCGGCGTGCGCGTCGTCAAATCCTTCAACCTCGAAGGCGCAATGCGCAACCGCATGTACAAGGCCGTATCGGACGTCGAGAACCGGGCCAACAACATCGCGACACTGGAGGCTGCGACAAGCCCGGTGATGGAGACGCTGGCCGGGCTGGCAATTGCCGGGGCCATCTTCGTCAGCGGCTTCCTGGTCTTGCAGGGCGGCCAGATGCCGGGAAACATCATGGCCTTCATCGGGGCACTCCTGTTTGCCTATGAGCCGGCAAAGCGCCTTGCGCGCGTGCGCATATCGCTGGAAAGCGGCATTGTCGGCGTGCGCATGATGTTCGAGCTCGCCGACCAGCCGCTGACTCTGGTCGAGAAGCCGGACGCGAAGCCGCTTCTGGCCGGACCGGGCGAGATCCGGTTCGACGCCGTCGACTTCGCTTATCAGAATGGGCCGCCGGTGCTGGACAGGTTCGATCTGACGCTTGCGCCCGGCAAGATGACGGCGCTGGTCGGGCCTTCCGGCGGCGGCAAGTCGACGATTCTGAACCTGATCATGCGCATGTATGACCCGAAGGGTGGCAAGGTGCTGTTCGATGGTCAGGATATTTCCCATGCGACGCTCGCATCGCTGCGCGAAAAGATCGCCTATGTCAGCCAGGATACGTTCCTGTTTGCCGGCACTATCATGCACAACATCCGGCTTGGGCGCGAGGGTGCGACCGACGAAGAGGTGATCGCCGCCGCCAAGGCGGCCAACGCCCATGACTTCATCAGCGCGCAGGCGAAAGGCTACGAGACGGATGTCGGCGAGAATGGCGGCCTGCTGTCCGGCGGCCAGCGCCAACGGATCTCGATCGCACGCGCCATGCTGCGCAATGCCGAGGTCCTGCTGCTGGACGAAGCGACCAGCGCGCTCGATGCCGAATCGGAAGCGCTGTTCCGCGACGCGCTGCAGCAATTGACGAAAGGCCGCACGACGATCGTCATCGCGCACCGTCTGTCGACCGTGCACCAAGCCGACACGATCGTGGTGCTCGAAGCCGGCAAGGTGGTGGAAAGCGGCCCGCACAAGACCTTGCTCAAGCAGGGCGGGCTCTATCAGAAGCTTTATGAGTATCAGTTGATGCCGTGATGGTGTCCCGGATGTCGGAGCCAGGCCCCCTCATCCGGCCCTTCGGGCCACCTTCTCCCCGAGGGGAGAAGAGATCGCCAACGCCCGCGCGCCAGCCTCTTCTCCCCAGCGGGGAGAAGGTGGCCGCGTAGCGGCCGGATGAGGGGGCTTTGGCGTCAACCTTACTCCGGCACAAACCTCACCGCGCCCTTGGCCGCGCTGGTCGCCATGGCGGCATAGGCGCGCAAGGCGGTCGTCACCTTGCGCTTGCGCTTTTCCTCCGGCTTCCAGGCCAGGGCGCCCTTGGCCTCCATCGCCGCCCGGCGCGCAGCGAGTTCCGCCTCATCGACAGCCAGGCGGATGCTGCGGTTCGGGATGTCGATCTCGATCGTATCGCCCTCCTGCACCAGCCCGATCAGCCCGCCTTCGGCGGCTTCCGGCGACGCATGGCCGATGGACAGGCCCGACGTGCCGCCGGAGAAGCGGCCGTCGGTGACCAGAGCGCAGGCCTTGCCGAGGCCTTTCGACTTCAGATAGCTGGTCGGATAAAGCATTTCCTGCATGCCGGGGCCCCCGCGCGGTCCTTCATAGCGGATGACGACGACATCGCCGGCCTTGATCTCGTTCGACAGGATCGCCTTGACGCTGGAATCCTGGCTTTCAAAGACGCGCGCCGGGCCGGTGAACTTCAGGATCGATTCATCGACGCCAGCCGTCTTCACGATGCAGCCGTCGAGCGCCAGATTGCCTTTCAACACAGCAAGGCCGCCATCCTTGGAAAAGGGATGTTCGACTGACCGGATAACGCCTTTCTCGCGGTCGAGATCGAGCTCGTCCCAGCGGCGGTCCTGGCTGAAGGCGACCTGTGTCGGCACGCCGCCAGGGGCGGCGAGGAAGAAATCGCGCACACTCTGGCTGGTCGTGCGGGAAATATCCCAATGGTCGAGCGCTTCGCCCAGGGTTGACGTATGCACCGTCGGCAGGTCGCGGTTGAGCAGGCCGGCATTGTCGAGCTGGCCGAGGATGGCCATGATGCCGCCGGCGCGGTGGACGTCTTCCATGTGGACGTCGGACTTGGCCGGAGCAACCTTGCACAGCACCGGCACCTTGCGCGACAGCGCGTCGATGTCGTCCTGATCGAAATCGATCTCGCCCTCATGCGCGGCAGCCAGGATGTGAAGCACGGTGTTGGTCGAGCCGCCCATGGCGATGTCGAGCGTCATGGCGTTCTCAAAGGCGCCCTTGGAGGCGATGTTGCGCGGCAGCGCGGTTTCGTCGTCCTGCTCGTAATAGCGCTGGGCGAGATCGACGATCAAGTGACCGGCCTCGACGAACAGCCGCTTGCGGTCGGCGTGGGTAGCCAGCGTCGAGCCGTTGCCGGGCAGCGACAGGCCAAGCGCCTCGGTCAGGCAATTCATCGAATTGGCGGTGAACATGCCTGAGCAGGAGCCGCAGGTTGGGCAGGCCGAACGTTCGATGACCTTGACGTCCTCATCGGAGATCCTGTCGTCGGCGGCCGCGACCATGGCATCGACCAGGTCGAGCGCCTGCGTCTTGCCGGCCAGCACCACCTTGCCGGCCTCCATAGGGCCGCCGGAAACGAAGACGGTCGGGATGTTGAGGCGCAACGAGGCCATCAGCATGCCGGGCGTGATCTTGTCGCAATTGGAGATGCAGACCATGGCGTCGGCACAGTGAGCGTTGACCATGTATTCGACCGAATCGGCGATCAATTCGCGCGACGGCAGCGAATAGAGCATGCCGTCATGACCCATGGCGATGCCGTCATCGACGGCGATGGTGTTGAATTCCTTGGCAACGCCGCCGGCCTTCTCGATCTCGCGCGCCACCAGCTGGCCGAGATCCTTGAGGTGAACGTGGCCCGGCACGAATTGGGTGAAGGAGTTGACCACCGCGATGATCGGCTTGCCGAAATCCGAGTCCTTCATGCCGGTGGCGCGCCAGAGGCCGCGGGCGCCGGCCATGTTGCGGCCATGGGTGGTGGTGCGGGAGCGATAGGCTGGCATGTTTTTTCCTTGGTGGCTGGCCGCAGCCCAGGAATGGCGCGGCGAAGCTGAGTTCGGACCGCAGGCGTTATAGACGCGCAAGCCCGGTCTGGCCACAATTTTGCAATGCGCCAGATTCCTCGAAAAAATCAGATATTCCAAAAATATTGCACCCTGGTGTCGGATTGCGTGCCGCACGGCCGTCCTTAGGCACACGGCATGGAAATGGCACCATTCGCGGAGTCAGCCGTTTCGCCGTAACCGCAACCAAACCAACCCGAGGAGCACGACATGCAAAAGATCACCACCTGCCTGTGGTTCGACGGCCAGGCCGAAGAGGCCATGAACTTCTACGTCTCCATCTTCAAGAATTCGAAGGTGCTGAGCGTGATGCGCTGGCCCAAAGGCTACGCCGATGAAGGCAAGGTGCTGGTGACCACGTTCGAACTCGACGGCGTGCAGTTCCAGGCGCTCAACGGCGGACCGCAGTTCAAGCACACTGAGGCCATGTCGCAGTCGATCGACTGCAAGACGCAGGAAGAGGTGGATTACTTCTGGGACAAGCTCATCGAAGGTGGCGGCCAACCGTCGCAATGCAGCTGGCTGAAGGACAAGTTCGGCGTCTCCTGGCAGGTTGTGCCGGAGCAGCTGCCGCGCCTGCTTCTGGATCCGGACCGGGCCAAGGCCGGCCGCGTGATGTCCGCGATGATGCAGATGAGCAAGATCGACATTGCCAAGATCGAGGAAGCCGCTAGAGGATAGTAGAGGGTCGCGCCGTCCCTCATCCGCCCTTCGGGCACCTTCTCCCCGTGAATGGGAGAAGGAAAACTGGCGCCTACACCGCTCTGTCGCGGACCTGATAGTCTTTGATCGTGGCAAACTTGATCGCCTTCCAGCGTTCTGCTTCGTAGTTCAGCGAAAAGGCGTGCTGGGCGAGGAACACCGGATCGTTGTCGAGATCGCGGGCGATGTCGCCGCGGTGGGCTTCGATGAAGCGCTGCACTTCCGTCTTGTCGTCGGCCGAGATCCAGCGGCAGACCGAAAAACGCGACATCTCGAATTCGACCGGCAGCGTGTATTCGAAGTTCAGCCGCTCCTTCAGCACGTCGAGCTGCAGCGCACCGACGACGCCGACGATGGCTGGCGAGCCGTCTTCGGGCGAAAACAGCTGCACGACGCCCTCCTCGGCCATCTGGTGCAGCGCCTCCTTCAGCTTCTTGGCCTTCATCGCATCACCGAGGCGCACACGACGCAGGATTTCCGGGGCGAAGTTCGGCACGCCGCCGAACAGGATTTCCTCGCCCTCGGTCAGCGTGTCGCCGATGCGCAGCGTGCCGTGGTTGGGGATGCCGACGACGTCGCCGGCAAAGGCCTCGTCGGCGGTGACGCGGGTGCGGGCGAAGAAGAATTGCGGCGCAGACAGGCTCATCGGCTTGCCGGTGCGCACCAGCTTGGCCTTCATGCCGCGCTCGAGCTTGCCCGAGCAGACGCGGACGAAGGCGATGCGGTCGCGGTGGTTGGGATCCATGTTGGCCTGGATCTTGAAAACGAAGGACGTCATCTTCTCCTCGGTCGCCTCGACCTTGCGGGTGTCGGCCTCCTGCGCGCGCGGCGGCGGTCCAAAGGCGCCAAGCGCCTCGATCAGGTCGCGGACGCCATAGTTGCGCAGCGCCGAGCCGAAATAGACCGGTGTCAGGTGGCCTTCACGAAAAGCGTCGATGTCGAGCGGCCGGCAGGCTCCGCGCGCCAGGTCCAGCTCCTCGATGAAGGCCTCGCGTTCGTTTTCAGGCAACAGGCCGGCGACGCGGTTGGAATCAGGACCGTTGACCGGCGTGCGCTCCTTCTCATCATCGCCCCTGCGCACGGCGTTCAGCGCCAGATGATAGGTACCGGAAAAGGTCTTTCCCCGGCCGATCGGCCAGGTGATCGGCGCGGTGTCGAGCGCCAGTTTCTGCTCGATCTCGTCGAGGATCTCGAACGGGTCGCGGCTTTCGCGGTCCATCTTGTTGACGAAGGTGATGATCGGGATGTCGCGCAGCCGGCAAACCTCGAACAGCTTCAGCGTGCGCGGCTCGATGCCCTTGGCGGCGTCGATGACCATGACGGCCGAGTCGACCGCCGACAGCGTGCGGTAAGTGTCGTCGGCGAAATCCTCGTGGCCGGGCGTGTCGAGCAGGTTGAAGACATTGCCCTCATACTCGAAGGTCATCACCGAAGTGACGACCGAGATGCCGCGCTCGCGCTCGATCTTCATCCAGTCGGACCGCGTCTGGATCTTGTCCTTCTTGGCCTTGACCTCGCCGGCAAGCTGGATGGCGCCACCGAACAGCAGCAGCTTTTCGGTGAGCGTGGTCTTGCCGGCGTCCGGGTGCGCGATGATCGCGAAGGTGCGGCGGCGCGCCACTTCTTCTTCTATTGTTTCGGGCATTCTCTGGGATTCCGTATGACAGGCCGGGCTTCTAGCAGCGCAGTGCCGGCCTGTCGACCGGTCCGGCGGCTCGGAAGCTGCTGATCGCCGCCTCGCCGTCAGAGCGTACAGCTCAGTCGTGCTGTGGCTCAGGCCAGTGCATTGCCGCATATTTGCGCTGCGCGATGTTGGCAAGCGGCTGCCGGGATGGCACTGGATGAACATCCTCGGGATGGCGAGGCAGAGGAGCAAGCATGACTGCGGCGAAACACGTGATCGTCATCGGCACCGGCATCATCGGCGCCTCCATCGCCTGGCATCTGAGCAGAGCGGGTGCGCAAGTGACGGTGATTGCCGACAGTGCTGCCGGCGGGGTGGCGACGCCAAATTCGTTCGCCTGGATCAATGCCAGCTGGGGCAATCCGGCGCCCTATTTCCGGCTGCGCACCCGCGCGATGGCCGAATGGACGCGGCTGGCGCGGGACCTGCCCGACCTGCCGCTGAGCTGGTGCGGCGGCCTGTGCTGGGATTTACCGGCGGCCGACATGGAAACCTACGCCACGGAACATTCCGCCTGGGGTTATGGCATCGAGCGCGTCGACCGCGCTGGTGCCGCGCGCATCGAGCCCAATCTCGCCGAGCTTCCGGATTTTGCCCTGTATGTCGCCGAAGAAGGTGTCGCAGAGCCCGTGGCCGCCGCCCGTGCTCTATTGGCAGAAGCGGAGCGAGATGGCGCGAAGATCATCTCCAGCACGGTGACGGCCCTGGTCCAGACCGGCGGCAGGATCACCGGTGTCGACACATCGCACGGATTGATTGCATCAGACGAGGTGGTGGTCGCGGCCGGCGTCGGCTCGCCGGAGATCGCCGCGACCGCCGGGATCAAGCTGCCGATCGAAACGCCGCCCGGCCTGATCGTCCATTCGCGGCCTTACAAGAAGTTGCTCAACGGCCTGATTCTGGCCAAGCGGCTGCACATGCGCCAGACGGCGGAAGGCCGCATCATCGCCGGCTCGGATTTTGGCGGCGCGGATCCGGGCATGGATGCCGAGGCCACCGCCCACGCGCTGTTTGCGGCCATGAAAGCCATGCTGCGCGACAGCGAGGGGCTGGAACTCGATTTCTATACGGTCGGCTATCGGCCGACGCCGATCGACGGCTTTCCGATCATCGGCCGCGCAGAAGGCATGGATGGTGTCTACGTCGCCGTCATGCATTCCGGCATCACGCTGGCGCCGGCCGTCGGCCTGTTCGCCACAAGGGAAATTCTCGACGGCGAGCGCGACACCTTACTTGCCCCTTATGGATTGTCGCGCTTCGCTCAATAGGCGGGCGGACGGCGAAAGCCGCCGGTGAGTGGTTCGATTGCCTTGGCGATGCCGAGCAGCTGTGACTCCAACCAGCGCTTGCCGACCAGTTGCAGGCCGATCGGCAGGCCGGCGCTGTCCTGTCCGCATGGAATGGAAAGGGCTGGATGGCCGCTGTAGTTGAAGACAGCGCCATAGGCCGGCAGCATCCAGTAGCTCTGCTCCTTGCTGTCGACATTGATCGGCGTGCCCGGCTCGCAATGCGGGAAAGCGGTGGTCATGGCGACCGGGCAGAGCAGTGCGTCATGGTCCTCGAAGAACCGATCCCAGGCGAGCATGGATTTGTCGCGGCGGGCGAGCGCCTCGAACCAGCGCGAAACCGGTGTCGATTCCTCCGGCGGCTCCGGCCGAGCGGCCTCCATCATCATCCCGATCAGCGCGCCGCCCTGCTCCAGATCGTCGTGCAGATCGAGTTTTGGCAGTTTTGCTTCTTCGACGACGGCGCCGGCGCCTTGCAGATGCCTTGCGAGACTTTCGACTGCGGCAGAGATGTCGCCGGCCACCGGAAAGCCGGGAAAGGACGGCGCGAAGGCGATGCGCAGTGTCCTGGGGTCGAGCTTGGGCATGTCCTCGACCGGCACCGGCGCAAGATCGGTGTCGCGCCCGTCCGGGCCGCCGATGATTTGGTAGATCAGCGCCAAATCTGCCACACTGCGCGCCAACGGCCCGAGGCAGGACACCAGCCGCACGCTGCGCGCGGCACCGCCCGGATCGGGGAAGGCGCCGGCCAGCGAGACACGATGTTCCGTCGGCTTCAGGCCATAAACACCGCAAAAGGCGGCCGGCAAGCGGATCGAGTCCTGCATGTCGGTGCCGACGTCGAACGGCGTCATTCCCGAGCAAAGCGCAGCTGCGGCACCGCCGCTGGAGCCGCCGGCGGTGCGCTCGAGATTCCATGGATTGTTGGTACGGCCGAACAGCGGATTGTTCGACTGCCAGTCCGAAAGCATGGTCGCGACATTGGTCTTGGCCATCAGAACGCCGCCGGCCGTTTTCAGTCTGAGGACGACCGGGCTGTCCTGTTTGGCGACATAGTCGGCAAAGGGCGGGAAGCCTACAGTGGTCCTCATGCCTGACGTTTCGTGCGTGTCCTTCAGCGTGAACGGCACGCCATGCAGAGGCCCAAGTGCGGCGCCGCGCGCCTGGGCGGCGTCGGCCTTTTTGGCGCGCTCGTGAGCCCCTTCGCTGTCGAGCGAAATGACGGCATTGACGGCCTCGTTGTGCGCGTCGATCTGGGCCAGATGCGCGTCGAGTGCTTCGACAGCGGAGATTTTTCGCTTGGCGATGGCGGCGGCCAGTTCGACGGTTGAGGACAAGGCGATGTCCATGAGGAATGCTCCGGCTTGGCCGCGCGTGTCCATGAAGATGGCGGACTACGGCGAGACTTCAAGCGAAGTTGAGCATTCGAGGATTGGCCGCGTTTGATCGAAATTGTGCCGATAGTCTGTTGAGGTCGGCGCTGGCCCGCGACGCTACCAGTTGGCGAAGAAACCTACCCGACCAGAGCCAGCTTCGCCGCCGCTGGAGCAAACGGGCGAATGCTGATGCTATCGCCGGTGATCGTGACAAAACTCGCCGGCGGGATCGCTTGCCAGTCGCCGCCCTCGCGGTCAAACGGTTCGGAAACGATGCAGCGGCCGCCGCCCTTGCGCAGGATAGAAGTATAGAGCGTCGGGGCATGGGCGTCGGTGGCGTAGCGCACCGCATGCAGCGCCTGGCCATCCGAGAAGGCGGCGGTCAGCTTCAGCGCCGGTTCGAGGCCGGCGCGGCGCGAGGCTTCGAGCACGCGGCTGGTGGCGCGGGAGACGGCGCCTTGCGGATCGGTGGCCAATCCCTCGTCGATCATCAGCAGGAAGAACAGTTCGGAATCGGTGGTGCCTTCGCGGTGGTCGAAGACCGCGTCGGAGAGCGAGTTCTCCAGCGCGCGGCGGATCTTCTCGAAACCGCCGATCTGGCCGTTGTGCATGAACGACCAGTTGCCGGAGATGAACGGGTGGCAGTTCATGCGGCTGGTGGCGCCGCCGGTCGACGCCCGCACATGGGCAAGGAACAGGCCGGATTTGATCTGCCTGCACAGGCTTTTCAGATTGGGATCAGACCAGGCCGGCAGGATATCGCGATAGAGACCCGGCTCCGGGCGGGCGCCATACCAGGCAAGACCGAAGCCGTCGCCATTGGTCGGCGATTTCGCTTCCTGGGCACAATGGCTCTGGGCGATCAGCGAGTGACAGGGCGCCGTGAGGATGTCTTCGAGGAAGACCGCTTCACCGAGATAGGCCGCCCACCGGCACATCGCTGCTTCCGTTCCTAAGCGCGATCGGGAAGGGCCTTGGGCTCCTTGACCGCGTGTGTGCCTCTGTTGTGCGTCCGCTCGTAAAGCTCGCGAACGATTCGGCTGGCGGTAGTTTCAAACAGAAACGGCAAGAAAGCATGAACGAGGGCGGCACCGGCAGCCATCAACAGGCGTGACGAAAACCAGGCGGCAAAGCCCATGTGGCTGAAATAGGTTTCGCCGGCCTTGGCCGGATGAGAGGTGAAAATCTTTGCGACCGACATGCTGGTTCCCCTTCAGCGCTTCAAGTTCTTGATATGAGTATCCTGACACGCTTCGCCGGTTCATCGGTCTCAAAATGTCCTTGTATTTTGGTGATCTATGGGACAACTATCCCACATGGCGCCGGAAATTGATGAAATCGACCGAAAATTGCTCGCCGAATTGCAACGCGACGGCACGCTGTCGGTCGACCAGCTGTCGGAACGGGTGGCGCTGTCGCGCAATGCCTGCTGGCGGCGGGTGAAGCGGCTGGAAGAGGCTGGTGTCATCACCGGCAGGGTGGCGCTGGTCGATGCTGAAAAGCTCGGGCTTGGCCTTTCCGTCTTCATCCTGATCCGCACGTCCAACCATGATCCAGAGTGGCTGCAGAAGTTCCGGGCGGCGGTGACCGGCTTCCCCGAGATCATCGGCGTCTACCGCATGTCCGGCGACCTCGATTATGTCTTGCGCGCCCGCGTCGCCGACGTGAAGGCCTATGACCGGCTCTACCAGCGGCTGATTGCCAAGGTGTCGCTGTCGGATGTTTCCGCGTCGTTCGTGATGGAGGAAATCAAGGAGACTACGGTCGTTCCGATGGAACTGCGTTGAGGTATGTTGATATTCAGGTGATGCCGGCCTGCAAACGGCGGTTTTCTGCGCTTCCGGTGCTCACGTACTTAAGTACGCTCCGCTCCGGTTCTCGAAACCCACCGTTTTCGGTCGGCCTGACCTGAATCTCGACATACCTCAGGTCACAGTGCCGCCCAAAAGAAAGCCGTTGATAGGCTTGCGGTCGAGTTGACCGAATCGTCGTTCGCGCCGATAGGATCGATTTTATGCGCGCAGCCATCCAAAATTCCTCCGTCATCGGTCCGACTGTCGGCTTCGTAAGGTTGCCGCATGCGGAAGGACTCCCCCTTCCTGCCTATGAAAGCACCGGCGCGGCCGGCATGGATCTGCGCGCGGCGGTGCCCGACGATCGGCCGCTGCTGATCCTGCCGGGAAAACGCGCTCTGGTGCCGACGGGGCTTATCCTGGAAATTCCGGAAGGCATGGAAGGCCAGGTCCGACCGCGCTCGGGCCTTGCTTTCAAACATGGCCTTACCGTTTTGAACACGCCCGGCACGATCGACAGCGACTATCGTGGCGAGGTCAAGGTGCTGCTGATCAATCTCGGCGACGAGGACTTTGCCGTGACGCGCGGCATGCGCATCGCCCAGATCGTGTTCGCCGCGGTGACGCAGGCGGGCGTGGAAGAGCGCAACCTGGCCGGCGGCACGGCGCGTGGCGCGGGCGGGTTCGGATCGACCGGCACCGCCTGATGCCTGAACTGCCTAAACTTGTCATCTTCGACTGCGACGGGATCCTGGTCGATACCGAGAACCTGGCCAATCGGCGCCTCGCCGAATGGCTGACCGCTGCCGGCTATCCGACAAGCTTCGAATATTGCCGCAAGAATTTCTCCGGCCGCAGCATGGCGTCGGTGCAGAAAGAGATCGAGGAAGAGACCAGCGTCAGGCTCGGCGTCGATTTCGTCGATCGCTGGAATGCCGGCCTGCCGGACCTGTTCGCCCATGGCGTCGAGGCCATCCCTTACGTCCGCGAGTTTGTCGAAGCCGTACGTTCCGCCGGCATCGCCTATTGCGTCGCCACCTCGGCCAGGGTGTCGAAGATGCACATCACGCTTGGCCAGACCGGGCTGTTGCCGCTGTTCGAACACGCGATGTTTTCCTCGACCATGGTCGCGCGCGGCAAGCCGTTTCCGGACCTGTTCCTGCATGCTGCGAAAACCATGGGCTTTGCGCCCGCCGACTGCATCGTCATCGAGGACAGCGTCGCCGGCACGCAGGCCGGCATCGCCGCCGGCATGCGGGTGTTTTCCTATCACGGAGATCCCTATTCCGACCGCGACGGCCTGATCCAGGCAGGCGGCATCCTGTTCGACGACATGCGCGAACTGGCCGGGCTGGTGCCTATCCACTGAGCTGGCTGACGGACTGGACGGGTTGGAAGGCTGTGCTACGTTCCGCACGCCCGACAGCCTGAGGCGACCCATGCCGACGAACCTGCTTCGCTTCATCCTCGCCGTGATGCTACTGCCATTGCTGTGGACCGCAGCCGGCGCGCAAGACGCCAGCCTTCCGGAACTCGGCAGCCCACTGCCCGGCCAAAAAGACATCACCTATCTCGACCTCGCCAGGATGGTCATTCCTGACCTCACCGCCGACAAGAATGGCTTTTACAGGGGCGGGTTGCCGATCGAGATGCGCCATATCGAGGCACCCGACAGCGGCGGCTCGCCGCCCGAAACCTCAGGCTTTTCCAATGCCTCCGTGCTTGCCATCAAGGCGGGAGGCAAGGACCGCCTGACCATGCTGTTCGATCTCGGCGATTCCTCAGACAGCGCCGAAGGGTATGCGGTGCTAGCGCTCTACGACATTACGGGCAAACCAAGGCTGCTCGACGCCGCCAATGTCGCCCTCGACCGCAGCACCTATTTCCGCGAACCCGGCAAGCTCGGCATCGGCGCCAATGATGATATACTCATGATCGAGAGTTCGCATTCCAATTCAAACCAGAACTATATGATCGTCCCGCTGATTATGGTTGCCAGGGACAAGTTGAAGCTGATCGACATCATCTATTTGTTCGACGAGCACGTGTGTGCCTATAGCCGGACGCAGGACATTGCCTTTAAAGCCATCGCAGAGGGCCGGCGCCATGCGGGAATCAAGGCAACGGTGACCGATGCCACCGTAGTGGATGACGAAAGCTGCGATGACCAGCCGCCCAAGCCTGAATCTCACGACATCTCCGTCACCTATCACTGGGACAAGAAGACATCGCGCTACGCCAAGGATTCCGACGCGCTGGACAAATTGGCAGGAGAGAACGCCAAACGCTTCTGAACCAACCGCATTCGTTTGCCGGGCCAAATGGGGCAGGATAAAATCCACTTAGCCACACCGCATATGATGGGGGAACTACCATGGACAAGGGCAAGATTTTTCGCGACCTGCATGCCTCGACCTTCGTCATGCCCAATCCCTGGGATGTCGGCACGACGAAGCTGCTCGGCTCGTTCGGCTTCACGGCACTGGCGACGACCAGCGCCGGCTTTGCCTTTTCGCGCGGTCTGCCGGACGGCGCGGTGACCTTCGACCAGATGATCCACCATTGCCGCGAGGTGACAGCGGCGACCAGCCTGCCGGTCTCGGCCGACCTCGAGAAAGGCAAGGGCGACAGCGCCGAGCAGGCCGCTGAAACCGTCTTCGCGGCCGAAGCGGCCGGTCTTGCCGGCTGCTCGATCGAAGACCACACCGGCGATCGGGACAAGCCGATCTATGATTTTGCGCACGCCGTCGAGCGCGTTGCGGCAGCTGTGGAGGCCGCGCGCGCGCTCAAGCGCGATTTCGTCTTCACCGCGCGGGCCGAGAATTTTCTGTTGGGCAAATCCGACCTCGACGATACGATCAAGCGGCTGCAGGCGTTCGAGAAGGCCGGCGCCGACGTGCTCTATGCGCCAGGCATCGGCAACGTCGAGATGATCCGCACGCTCTGCTCGGCGGTCAGCAAGCCGGTCAATGTCATGGCGGTACCAGGCTTCACCATCGCCGATCTCGCCATGGCCGGCGTCAAGCGGATTTCACTCGGGCCGTGGCTGACCAATTTCGCCTATGGCATGCTGGAAACGGCGGCGCGCGAGATCCAGCAGGACGGCACCTTCGGCTTCACCCGCGCCGCCATGCCGTTCGGCAAATTGCAGGCCCTCTTCACGAAGCCAGTCGCATGACGCTGACCGTCGTCGACATGCATACCGGCGGCGAGCCGCTCCGGATCGTCACCGGCGGCTATCCGGATATCCCGAAGGGCACGATCCTGGAAAAGCGCGCCTATGTGCGCGACCATCTCGATCATCTCAGGAAAATCCTGATGTTCGAGCCGCGCGGCCATTACGACATGTATGGCGCCTTGCTGGTAGAGCCGGACCTGGCCGGCGCCGATCTCGCCGTGCTGTTCATGCACAATGAGGGTTATTCGACCATGTGCGGCCACGCCATCGTCGCGCTCGGCCGCTATGCCATTGACGAGGGGCTGGTGGCGAAACAGGAGCCAATCACGACCGTCAAGATCGAGGCGCCGTGCGGGCTGGTCGTCGCCTCGGTCGAGGTCAGGGACGGCAAGGCCGGCGCGGTCTCGTTCGAAAGCGTGCCGGCCTTCCTGTTCGCCGGCGGCCAGACGATAGAGCTGGGGGGCCATGGCACGATCGGCTTCGACGTCGCCTATGGCGGAGCTTTCTACGCGCTGGCCGATTGCCACCAATTCGGGCTCGAATTCGGCAGCAGTCGGGTGCGCGATTTCGTCGATGCGGCGACCGCGCTGACCAACAGGCTCAAGGCCGAGTTGCGGCTGTCGCATCCCGACCATGCCGACCTTGCATTCCTCTACGGCACCATCCTGACCGATGGCCGCGATACGTTTTCCGCCGAGGTGACCAAGAACATCTGCGTCTTCGCCGAAGCGGAGGTTGACCGCTCGCCGACCGGCTCCGGCGTCACCGCACGGCTGGCGGCCATGCATGCCAAGGGCGAGATCGCGATCGGACAGACGCGCACGTTCGAAAGCATTGCCGGCTCGCGTTTTTCGGGAGCCGTGGTGCGGACGGCGAAGGCTGGCCCGCACGGGGCGATCATCGCCCGCGTCGGCGGCCGCGCCTATTATAGCGGCCGGGCGGAGTTTATCGTCGAAGCAGACGACGAGCTCGGACGCGGGTTCCTGTTGCGCTGACGAAATGCTCATCCGCGTGAGCGGCGAGCCACTTCCCGCGCCGAGATCGCCTTGTGCAGATGCACCATCATGGCAGCGGCGAACAGCGGCGTCAGCAGGTTAAGCAACGGCACGGCGAGGAAAGCCGCGATAACCAGCCCGGCGAGAAACACTGTGCCGGCATACTGCCTGCGCAAGGCCCTGGCCTCGTCTTCCCCGCGAAAGCGCATGGCGGCGAATTCGAAGAACTCGCGCCCGAGCAGATAGCCGTTGACGATGAAGAAGGCGGCTATGTTGATCCCCGGCACCAGGAGAAGCAGCAGCGCGACTATGTTGCCGAGAATGACGACGCCGAGGAATCGCGCCGACAGCACCAGCGAGCGCAGCGCCGGCATGGCGCGGCCGGTCGGATCGCCGGGATAGTCGGTGCGCTCGGCCACTTCGGCGATATCGTCGAGGAACAGGCCGGCGACAACAGCCGTCACCGGCGCGATGAGCAACGCCATGCCGAAGGCAAGCGCTATCGCCGCGATGATGCCGCCGAGCCAGCCGGCCCAGGACGGCATGCCGGGCAACAGCGTCTGCAGCCACGGCAGCGCCAGCCACTCGACGAGGCTGGTCAAGCCGAACCACAGAGCCACCAGCGCCAGCACAGTCAAGCCCAGCGTCTTGACGAACACGGCCCGAAAAGGAGGCGAAAACAGCTCGAGGGCCGCAGTGCGGGCAGCGTCGAAAATCACAGTGCTTTACCCCCAGGTCACCAGACACCGTCGAAAAGGCGGACGCTTCCGAGATAAGCAGAGCAGGGCATGAGCACAAGCGGGCTGGCGTTTACCCCGCAAATGCCGGCTTTCGAATCGGGATGGTCATGGCGGCGACCCCGGCCACGACAAAACCCATGCCCAGCCATGCCGTCGAGCCCAGGCTTTCGCCGAGGAAGAGAGCGCCGATGCCGACGCCGATCGGCACGCGCAGATAGGCCTGCGAGGTGGTGCCGACCGAACCCAGCGTGTGGATGAGGCGGAAATAGATGACGAAGGCCAGCGCGGTGGAAAAGACCGACAGGCCGAGCAGGGCCAGGATCGATGCGGTCGAGGGCGCTAGCGTCCATGGGTGGTCGAACACCAGACTGAGGGGTACGAGGATGACGGCGCCGCATAGCATCGAACCGGCGGCCGGCAGCATCGGATCGAGGCCTTTGAAACCGCGGCCGAAAATGGCGGCCCCGGCATAGCAGACCGTTGCGGCGACGATTGCCAATTGCGCCCACAATTCATGACCGAGGCCACCCAGCGCCTGCGTGCCGATAATGAGGCAGATGCCGGCAATGCCGGCGCCCACACCGATCAGTTTGCGCAAGGTGACCGGCTCGTGGCGGGTGATGAGCGCGGTCAAGAGGAAGGTGAAGATCGGCGAGGTCGCATTCAGGATGGTGGCGAGGCCGGCATCGACCGAACGTTCCGCCCCGGCGATCAGGGTGAACGGGATGACGCTGTTGAGACAGGCCTGGAAAGCGAAGCGGCGCCAGCTTGCTGCATCGCCCGGCATGGCAAGCCCGCGCCAGCGGATGATGGCGAACAGGATGCCACCGGCGATCAGGGTGCGGGCCGCAATGAAGGTTACCGGCGGGATCGTCTCGACGCCGATCTTGATGAAGGTGTAGGAGGCGCCCCAGAGCACCGCCAGCAAGGCGAGCAGCGCCAGGTCGGTGGTCATGTCGTTTTTTGCAGTCTCGTTCTTTGTCGACATGCTCTTTGTAGACATTGGGGGCTGGCTCGCCTTCGAAACGGGATCGTCTGAGCCTGCCTTGTAGACGGTGCGGTGATGAAATGCTTCGGCCACGGTCGAATTGTCATAGCGCCTCGCGGCTGAGGCGCCTTTGCCTGTTCCGCCAAAGTTGCGTGTCACGCCCTAGGCAAACCGGTTTCAAATCGCTAGACCCGCGCCCGGCCGACATGGCAAGAAGCCGGCTCGGGTTTTTGGCGGAGATTTTGATGCCGGATTATGACGTGCTTTGCATCGGCAATGCCATTGTCGACATCATCGCCCAGTGCGACGAGGAATTCCTCGAGACCAACGGCATCATCAAGGGCGCGATGAACCTCATCGACACACAACGCGCCGAACTGCTCTACAGCCGCATGGGACCGGCGATCGAAGCCTCCGGCGGCAGCGCCGGCAACACGGCGGCCGGCGTCGCCAGCTTCGGCGGCCGTGCCGCCTTCTTCGGCAAGGTCTCCAACGATGCGCTGGGCGAAATCTACGCCCACGACATCCATGCGCAGGGCGTCGCCTTCGACACCTCGCCGCTCAAGGGCGAGCCGCCGACGGCGCGCTCGATGATCTTCGTCACGCCCGACGGCGAGCGCTCGATGAACACCTATCTCGGCGCCTGTGTCGAGCTTGGCCCTGACGACGTCGAGGCCGACAAGGCCTCTGGCGCCAAGGTCACCTATTTCGAGGGCTATCTGTGGGACCCGCCGCGCGCCAAGGAGGCGATCCGGCAGACGGCGAAGCTGGCGCACGCGGCAGGCCGGGAAGTGTCGATGACATTATCGGATTCGTTCTGCGTCGACCGCTACCGCGACGAATTCCTCGACCTGATGCGTTCGGGCACGGTCGATATCGTCTTTGCCAACAGCCATGAGATCAAGTCGCTCTACCAGACGTCGTCGTTCGACGAGGCGCTGGCGCAGATCCGCAAGGATTGCCGGATCGCCGCCGTGACCCGCTCGGAAAAAGGCTCGGTGATCGTGCGCGGCGACGAGACGGTGGTCATCAAGGCGACCGCCATCAAGGAACTGGTCGACACGACGGGCGCTGGCGATCTCTATGCCGCCGGCTTCCTGCATGGCTACACGCAAGGCCGCGACCTGCAGACCTGCGGCGACCTTGGCTCACTGGCGGCCGGATTGGTGATCCAGCAGATCGGCCCCAGGCCGCGGCAGAATCTGCGCCGCGAGGCTGAGCAGGCGGGGTTGCTTTAGGGACAACTGCCGATCTCCCCACAAGTGGGGAGATCGGCAGCTTCGCCGTTCGCTTCTCACCGTCGCGCGGCTGTCACACATCGCACCTACACGCAATCTGGGCGTCCCGCGACTGACATTTCGGGGCGCCCTTAGTCAGTTGGGGTGTCAAGAAATGCTAGACAGCATGCTGTCGGGTGGCCGGATTCGTTGCCGCCGCGATTTCCGTTTTCCGCACTAGAAATTCAACAATCGGCCGCAACTGGGGGGAGAGCGCGCGGCCAGAAGACAGATGCATGAACAGACTTCAGACAACCGGTCTCAGACAGGACGACTTCGCGGAGATGGTCGCGGAGGACGTCGAACGGGCGCTTGCCCACTATGACGAGGCCATCAACAAGGCCACCATGGTCTCGGTCGGCAAAATCGCCGGCAGCATAGCGTCGGCCGTCACCTTGCTGTCGCCGAAGCACCAGCGCGCCATCGACACCATCCATGCCGACCTTCCCGGCCTGGCATCGAAATTCGTGCGCGCGCTGGCGGCGGAAGCCGCGCGCCGCAGCGAAGCCGGTATTGCCGGCGTGGCAAATCCGCCGACGACCCCGTTGGCCGATGTCGAGCCTCCTTCGCTGCCAAAGTCGGACGATCTCGAATCGATGCTGATCGAGGACTGGGCGGGCCGCGTCGCCGGCTCGACCTATCTGGAAGAGCATTTGCGCATCGCCCGCTCGACCCTGCACCGTTGGCAGAGACGGGGTGAGGTCATCGCGTTGCGCAAGGGCGGTCGCAAACATGTCTTCCCGCTGGCGCAATTCGTCGACGGCCGGCCGGTTGCAGGCATTCGCGGCGTGCTGTCGCTGATCACCAATCCAAGGCTCGCATGGCTGTGGCTGACGCGTCCCTCGGCGCAGCTCGACGGCCGCGTTCCCATCGACCTGCTCCGGCAGGATCGGGTCGGTGAGGTCGTCGAGGCGGCGCGTGCGTTCGCGCCGGACTGAGCGCCTCGCGGACTCACCGCTCGGGCTCGCATCTCAAGTCCCCGCCGTATACGCCGCGATCGCCGCCATGTTGACGATGTCTGAGTCCTTGGCGTTGAGCGACACGATCTGAACCGGCTTGTTCAGGCCGACCAGCAGCGGGCCGATCACCGTGGAGCCGCCGAGTTCCTGCAGCATCTTGGTCGAGATCGAGGCCGAATGGAATGCCGGCATGATCAGCACGTTGGCCGGTCCGGTCAGCCTTATGAACGGATATTGCGCCATGGCCCGCGCATTGAGCGCCACGTCGGCGGCCATTTCGCCGTCATATTCGAAGTCGACGCGGCGCTTGTCGAGGATGCGCACGGCTTCCTGGACGCGTTCGGAGCGCTCGCCCTGCGGATGGCCGAAGGTGGAATAGGCGAGCATGGCGAGCCTCGGCTCATAACCCATGCGGCGGGCAAAGCCCGCGGCCTCCTCGGCGATGTCGGCGATCTGCTCGGCGTTCGGCATGTCGTGCACGGCGGTGTCGGCGACCAGCACGGTCTTGCCCCGCGCCAGCACGATCGAGACGCCAATGACGCGGTGGCCGGGCTTGGCATCGATGACGCGGCGGATGTCGTCGAGCGCGGTCGAATAGTTGCGGGTGACGCCGGTGACGATGCCGTCGGCATCGCCCAACGCCACCATGCAGGCAGCAAAATGGTTGCGGTCGTTGTTGATCAGGCGCTGGCAGTCGCGAAACAGGAAGCCTTTGCGCTGCATACGCTCGTAGAGATAGTCGGTGTAGATGCCGTTGCGACGCGACAGCCGGGCATTGATGATCTCGATGCCTTGCTTGTTGAGGTCGATGCCGGCGTGCTTGGCGTTTTCCTTGATGACGTCGTCGCGGCCAAGCAGGATGGCGGTGCCGAGCCGCTGGTTCACGTAGGAGACGGCGGCACGCATGACCTGCTCCTCCTCGCCCTCGGCGAAGACGATGCGCTTGGGCTGGCGGCGCACGCGGTCGTAGATGCGCTGCAGGGTCGAAGCGATCGGGTCGCGGCGGGCGGAGAGTTCCTGCGCGTAACGATCGAGATCGAGGATCGGCTTGCGGGCGACGCCGGAATCCATCGCCGCCTTGGCGACCGCAATCGGGATGGCCGAGATCAGGCGCGGGTCGAACGGCACCGGGATGATGTAATTGGGGCCGAATTTCGGCCGGTTGCCCTGATAGGCGGCGGCGACGTCGTCTGGCACGTCCTGGCGCGCAAGTGCCGCCAGCGCCTGGGCAGCGGCGATCTTCATGTCGTCATTGATCGTGGTTGCCCGCACATCCAGCGCACCGCGAAAGATATAGGGGAAGCCGAGCACATTGTTGACCTGGTTCGGATAGTCCGAACGCCCGGTGGCCATGATGGCGTCGGTGCGGATCTCGGCCACTTCCTCGGGCGTGATTTCCGGATCGGGATTGGCCATGGCGAAGATGATCGGGTTCTTGGCCATCGACTGCACCATGGCGGTGGTCAGCGTGCCCTTGGCGGAGAGGCCGAGGAAGACATCGGCGCCGTCGAGCGCCTCGGCGAGGCTGCGCGCCTCGGTCTTGACCGCATGCGCCGACTTCCACTGGTTCATGCCTTCGGTGCGGCCCTGGAACACCACACCCTTGGTGTCGCATAAGGTGATGTTTTCGGGGGCAAAGCCCATCGCCTTCATCAGCTCGATGCAGGCGATGCCGGCCGCACCGGCGCCGTTGCAGACCATTTTCGTGGTCTTCATGTCGCGGCCGGTGATCTCCAGCGCGTTGATCAGGCCGGCGGCCGAGATGATGGCGGTGCCGTGCTGGTCGTCATGGAAGACCGGAATGTCCATCAATTCGCGCAGGCGCTGCTCGATGATGAAGCACTCCGGCGCCTTGATGTCCTCGAGGTTAATACCGCCGAAAGAGGGCCCGAGGAAACGCACACAATTGATGAACTCGTCGGCGTCCTCGGTGTCGACCTCGAGGTCGATGGAATCGACATCGGCGAAGCGCTTGAACAGCACCGCCTTGCCCTCCATCACCGGCTTGGAGGCCAGCGCGCCGAGATTGCCGAGACCGAGGATGGCCGTGCCATTGGAAATGACGGCGACCATGTTGCCGCGCGTGGTGTAGTCGAAGGCACGGCTGGGGTCTTCGGCGATGGCCAGGACAGGAACCGCGACGCCAGGCGAATAGGCGAGGCTGAGGTCGCGTTGCGTCGCCATCGGCTTGGTGGCGACGACCTCTAGCTTGCCGGGGCGGCCCATGGCGTGGAATTCGAGCGCTTCCTGCGCGCTGACGGACGGACCGCTGTTCTCGGTTTTCCTGGCCATGATTTTCTTGATTTCCTCGCCGGTGCAGCACCTCCTTGAAGCGGGTGCTTTGTTTCGGTCCGAATTAAGACCACGCGCCGCCGCGTGTAAACCGCCAGCGCGCCGGAATCGCCGTCCGCATCGGCAATTGCGGACAAGCTGCCGTCCCGTCGTCCCCTGTTTTTCGAAGCGCCGGCATTAAACCGTACCATCACATCTGCTAGCGTGCCGCGTATGAACGTGCATAGCCCGAACGAGCCAGACGCCCCCGAGGCGATGACGCCGGTGCCGACCGCCCACGCCGGCGCCACGCCGATGATCGAGCAATTCATCGAGATCAAGGCGGCGAACCCCGATTCGCTGCTGTTTTATCGCATGGGCGATTTCTACGAGCTGTTCTTCGACGATGCCGAGAAGGCGAGCCGGGCGCTGGGCATCGTGCTGACCAAACGCGGCAAGTATCAAGGGCTCGACATTCCGATGTGCGGCGTGCCGGTGCATGCCGCCGACGATTATCTGCAAAAGCTGATCGGCCAGGGTTTCCGCGTTGCCGTCTGCGAACAGATCGAGGATCCGGCCGAGGCCAAGAAACGCGGCGGCAAATCGGTGGTGCGCCGCGACGTGGTGCGGCTGGTGACACCAGGCACCATCACCGAGGACAAATTGCTGGCGCCATCGGAATCGAGTTTCCTGATGGCGCTGGGGCGGGTGAAGGGTGGAGCGGACCACTCCTTTGCGCTTGCCTGGATCGACATCTCGACCGGTGCCTTTCGCGTGACCGACACCACCGCCGACCGGCTGCTGGCCGACATCTTCCGTGTCGATCCGCGCGAATTGATCGTTGCCGAACCGGTGTTCCACGATCCGGAGCTGAAGCCGGTGTTCGACGTGCTCGGCCGGGTCGCCAGCCCGCAGCCGCCGTCACTGTTCGATTCGGCTTCGGCCACCGGGCGCATTGCCCGCTTCTTCGATGTGGCGACGCCGGATAGTTTTGGCGCCTTTTCGCGCGCCGAACTGTCGGCGATCTCGGGCGCCATCGCCTATGTCGAGAAGACGCAGAAAGCCGAGCGTCCGCCGCTGTCGCGGCCCGAGCGTGAGGAACAGGGATCGACCCTGTTCATCGATCCGGCGACGCGCGGCAATCTGGAACTGCTGCGCACGCTGTCGGGTAGCCGCGAAGGCTCGCTGTTCAAGGCGATTGACCGCACGGTGACGGGCGGCGGCGCAAGGCTGCTCGCCGACCGGCTGATGGCGCCGCTGACCGATCCCGCGGCCATCGGCGCCAGGCTGGATTCGGTGTCGTTCTTCCGCTCAGAAACGCGGCTTTGCCAGGCGGTGCGGTCGAACCTGAAGAGCGTCGCCGACATGCCGCGCGCGCTGTCCAGGCTGGCGCTCAACCGGGGTGGGCCGCGCGACCTCGGCGCGCTGCGCGCCGGTTTCGAGGCGGCAGGCGCGATCGCCGAAATCTTTGCAGCGACCGCCCTGCCCTCGGAACTCGCGGCCGCATTGGCCGCCATCCATGCGCTGCCCCAAACGCTTTCGCAGCATCTGACGCAGGCGCTTGGCGACGAGCTGCCGCTGCTCAAGCGTGACGGCGGCTTCGTGCGCGGCGGCTACCATGCCGATCTCGACGAGATGCGGGCGCTGCGCGACGAATCGCGAAAGGTGATCGCCGGGCTGGAGCGCTCGCTGATCGACGAGACCGGCATTCGCTCGCTGAAGATCCGGCACAACAATGTGCTCGGCTACTATATCGAGGTGACCGCCAATCATCATGCGGTGATGACCGGCAGCGATGGCGCCAAGGCGCGCTTCATCCACCGCCAGACCATGGCCAACGCCATGCGCTTCACCACGACCGAACTTGCCGAACTCGAGACCAAGATCGCCAACGCCGCCGACCGGGCGCTGAGCATCGAACTGTCGGCCTTCGATGCGCTGATGGCGGAAGCGGTCGGTGAGGCGGAAAAAATCCGTGCCGGCGCCGACGCGCTGGCCGTGCTCGACGTGTCGGCGGCGCTCGCGCTACTTTCGGAAAGCGAAGCCTGGTGCCGGCCGGTGGTGGATTCCAGCCTTGCCTTCGAGATTGCGGGCGGCCGGCATCCGGTGGTGGAGCAGGCGCTGCGCCGTTCGGGCGAAGGCCCATTCGTCGCCAATGATTGCGACCTGTCGCCGGAGGGCAGCGCCAGGAACGGTGCGATCTGGCTTCTGACCGGCCCCAACATGGGCGGCAAGTCGACATTCCTGCGGCAGAACGCGCTGATTGCCATCCTGGCCCAGACCGGCTCCTTCGTACCGGCGACATCGGCCCATATCGGCGTCGTCGACCGGCTGTTCTCGCGTGTCGGCGCCTCGGACGATCTGGCGCGCGGCCGCTCGACCTTCATGGTCGAGATGGTCGAAACGGCGGCGATCCTCAACCAGGCCGGTGAGCGCGCACTGGTGATCCTCGACGAGATCGGCCGCGGCACTGCCACTTTCGACGGCCTGTCGATCGCCTGGGCGGCGGTCGAATATCTGCATGAGAAGAACCGCTGCCGGGCGATCTTCGCCACCCATTTTCACGAAATGACGTCGCTGGCCGGCAAGCTGGCGCGGCTCTCCAACGTCACCATGCGGGTCAAGGAATGGGAAAACGACGTCGTCTTCCTGCACGAGGTCGGCAAGGGTGCCGCCGACCGCTCCTACGGCGTGCAGGTGGCGCGGCTGGCCGGCCTGCCGGAGGCGGTGGTGGACCGGGCCAAAGAAGTGCTGCATCAATTGGAAGAGGGAGAGGTTTCCGGCAAGACCAACCGCCTGGTGGATGACCTGCCGCTGTTTTCGGTGGCTGTGAAGCGGGAAGCGCCCAAGCCGGTGAAGAACGACGCGCTGGGCGCGGCACTCGGCGAGATCAACCCCGACGAGATGACGCCGCGCGAGGCGCTGGAGGCGCTCTACCGGCTGAAGGGGCTGGCGGGGACGTAGTCAGATCATCTCCAGCCGCGCTTGCGTGTCGGCGGCGGGAAGGCGCGGTCGAGATCGGCGATGTCCTGCGACGTAAGCTTGATGTCGAGCGCCGCGACATTCTGGCGGACGTGCTCCTGGCTGCTGGCTTTCGGGATGGCGATGACACCCTCCTGGTGCATCACCCAGGCCAGGGCGATCTGTGCCGGGGTCGCATTGTGGCGGGCGGCAACGGTGTCGAGCCTGGTATTGCGCGCCAACGTGCCCTGCTCGACCGGCGAATAGGCCATCAAGGGAATGCCGCGCTGCCGGCTCCAGGGCGCCAGATCGAATTCGAGGCCACGCCGGACCAGATTGTAGAGCACCTGATTGGTCTGGACATTGCCGCCGGCAGGCAAGCCGACCAGTTCTTCCATCTCGTCGGTGTCGAAATTGCTGACACCCCAGTGGCGGATCTTGCCGGCCTTTTTCAAGGCCTCGAAGGCCGCGACCGTTTCCGTCAGTGGCACGCTGCCGGGCCAATGCAGCAGATAGAGGTCGATACGGTCGGTGCGCAGGCGTTTCAGGCTGTTTTCGCAGGCGCGCTGCACGCCCGCGCGCGAAGCGTTCGATGGTAGAACTTTCGAGACCAGGAAGGTCTCGTCGCGGCGCCCGGCAATGGCCTCAGCCACCACCTCTTCGGCGCCACCGCCGGCATACATTTCGGCGGTGTCGATCAGCGTGACGCCAAGGTCGAGGCCGAGCTTGAGGGCATTCACCTCATCGGCACGATGACTGATATCTTCGCCCATCTTCCATGTGCCCTGGCCAAGCACCTGAACGGCTTCGCCTGAGGGCAGTTTGGTGGTTCTGATGGTCGACGGCATGGCGGGCTCCATTTGGGCCGATCGCATCACAGGCTGGACGAGAAATCCAGAGGCGTTCTCGCCGCCTTGGCGATTGCCGAAAGCTTACTTCACCGGATGGGCGGCGAGCCAGGCCTGCATCTGCTTGATTTCGGCTTCCTGCGCGGCGATGACGCCTTCGGCCAGCTTGCGGATTTCCGGATCCTTGCCGTTGGCAAGCTCGACCTTGGCCATGTCGATCGCACCCTGATGGTGCGGGATCATGCCGCGGACGAAATCGACGTCGGCATTGCCGGTGTATTCAGATGCCATCATGTCGGCATGCATCTTGTCCATCGCCGCCTTGTAGCCTTCGGTCGAGGGGCTGGTCGCGTCCGTCGCCGTGGCGCCCATATCGTGTTTCATCTCTTCGCTCTGCGCCGGAACGCTTTCGAGGAAGACGGCAACCAGCATTCCGGCCGCCATCAGCAGCAGCACGAGTTTTTTGGCCAAAGTCATTCATGGTCTCCTGTTGAGTGATTTCGTATTTGGGGGCTTCGATCAGAGTTTCAATGTTCGCAGCCGCAATGCGTTTGCGATCACCGACACCGAGGACAGGCTCATCGCCGCCGCTGCCAGCATCGGCGACAGAAGCGTGCCGGTGAGCGGATAGAGCACGCCTGCGGCGACAGGCACACCAAGCACATTGTAGAGGAAGGCAAAGAACAGGTTCTGGCGGATGTTGCGGATCGTCGCCTGGGCCAGCGTGCGCGCCCGCACGATGCCATTGAGGTCGCCTTTGACCAGAGTGATGCCGGCGCTTTCGACAGCGACATCGGCGCCTGTGCCCATGGCGATGCCGACATCGGCCACGGAAAGCGCGGGCGCGTCGTTGACGCCGTCGCCGGCCATGGCGACGCCCGCGCCTTTGGCGCGCAGTTCCTCCACGAGGGCCGCCTTCTGTTCCGGCAGCAGGCCGGCGCGAACCTCATCGATGCCAAGGCTTCTGGCGATCGCGTTGGCTGTGCGTTCATTGTCGCCGGTCGCCATGATGATCCTCAAGCCGCTGTCATGCAGCGCCTTGATCGCCTCGGCCGTCGTTGCCTTGATAGGGTCGGCGACGGCGACGATGCCGGCCAGTTTCTTGTCGACAGCGACGAACATCGCCGTCTTGCCTTCGGGTCGCAACGCCTCGGCCTTAGCCGAGATGGATGCGATGTCGACGCCCAGGTCCGCCATCATCGTGGCATTGCCGAGCGCGACCTTCTTTCCTGACACCGTGCCGGATACGCCCTTGCCGGTGACCGCCTCGAAGCCGCTGGCCTCGGCAACGGTCACACCGCGCGTGCCGGCGCCGTCGACGATGGCCTCGGCCAGCGGATGCTCCGAGCCCTTCTCCAGACCGGCGGCAAGCGCCAGCAATTCGTCCTCGGAAAAACCGTTTTCCGCAACGACATCGGTCAGTTTCGGCCGGCCTTCGGTCAGCGTACCCGTCTTGTCGACGATCAGCGTGTCGACCGAGGCGAAGCGTTCGAGCGCGGCCGCCTCCTTGATCAGCACGCCGGCATGCGCCCCGCGCCCGGTGGCGGTCATGATCGACATCGGCGTGGCGAGGCCGAGCGCGCACGGGCAAGCGATGATCAGCACCGACACCGCCGAGACGATGGCAAAGATCAGGCTGGGCTCGGGTCCGAAGATCGCCCAGGCGATGAAAGCGGCAATCGCGACAAGGACGACGGCCGGGACAAAATAGAAGGAAACGCGATCGGCCAACCCTTGAATCGGAGCGCGCGAGCGCTGCGCCTTGGCGACGAGCTCGACAATGCGCGCCAACGTCGTCTCGGCGCCGACCTTCTCAGCGCGCATGATCAGCGAACCGTTCTTATTGAGGGTGCCGCCGGTCAGCGCATCGCCCCCGGCCTTCTCGACCGGCAACGGCTCGCCCGTGATCATCGATTCGTCGATCGAGGAACGGCCTTCCAGCACCGTGCCATCGACCGGCACGGCGTCGCCGGGGCGGATGCGCAGGCGATCGCCGGCCTTGACCGCATCGAGCGGCACATCGCTTTCGGAGCCGTCGGCGGCGATCAGCCGCGCGGTCTTCGGCGCGAGATCGAGCAAGGCGCGGATCGCCGAACCGGTCTTTTCACGGGCGCGCAACTCCAGCACCTGGCCAAGGAAGACCAGCGCGACGATGACGGCGGCAGCCTCGAAATAGACCGGCACGGCACCGCCATGGCCACGGAACTGATGCGGGAAAATGTCCGGAAACAGCGTGGCGACGACGCTGTAGAGATAGGCAGCGCCAACGCCGAGCGAGATCAGCGTCCACATGTTAGGGCTGCGGTTGACGAGCGAATCCCAGCCGCGGTGGAAGAAGGGGAAGGCGGCCCAAAGCACCACCGGACTTGCCAGGACCAGTTCGATCCAGACCTTTGTCCGGTCCTCAAGCAGGCCTTCAAACGTCAGGCCGATCATGGGTGCCATGGCGATGATCAGAAGGGGGACCGACAGGACAGCGCTCACCCATAACCGTCTGGTGAAATCGACCAGCTCGGGATTTGGCCCTTCCTCGCCCGTCGGTACGCCCATCGGCTCCAACGCCATGCCGCATTTTGGGCAGGACCCAGGTTTGTCGCGGATGATCTCCGGGTGCATCGGACAGGTGTATTGCGTGCCCTTGGGCATCGCTTGGGGCGCCGGCCTGTCGCCGAGATATCTTTGCGGCTCGGCCTCGAATTTCGCCTGGCAGGCGGCCGAGCAGAAATAGAAGCCCTGGCCCTCGTGGCGGGCAAAGTGCCTGGCTGTCGCGCGATCGACGCTCATGCCGCAAACCGGATCGGTGGCCGTCAGGAATTTTTCCGGCTCGGAGACGAATTTCGTGCGGCAGCCTTGGCTGCAGAAATGATAGAGATGGCCATCATGCTCGGCGGTCGGCTTGCCGTCGACCGGGTCGACGATCATGCCGCAGACCGGGTCGCGGACGGCGATCTTCGCGGCAGGCACGGCGCCTTTTGTCGAGCAGCAGCTACCATGCGCGTGATGATCGTGATCGGAATGCGTCATTCGAAAATACCTTGATGGATCAGTGTGTGAAGTGGAGATAGGGCTTCCAGTAACTGGAAGGTCAAGGGCTGCTTCGACTTTTCTTTTCCGCTCCACGGCGCGCCCATCCTCCCCAGAAAAAGTCTCGCGCGGCAACACCACCCCTGCTAGAGAGCGAGCACCCAGGGTTGAGATTTTCTTTGGCAATGAAGCGTCTGGTCATCAATCTCGATCGGTCTCCCGATCGCCTTGCCCATGTGACGGCGGAATTTGCCCGCATCGGCGTCCCATTCGAACGCGTTCAGGCCATAGACGCTCGGGATCGGCCGGACCTGGGCCTGATGCCGCAAAATGTCGGATATCGGAACAGGCTGCCATTGACCGATGGCGAGATCGCCTGCCTGCTCAGTCACCGGGCCTGCTGGGCTGTCATCGCGCAAGGCGATGCTCGCTATGGGGCAATCTTCGAGGACGACATCGTCTTTGCCGCAAAAGCCGGCGCATTGCTTCGCGACAGCGACTGGATTCCAGCCGATGCCGAAGTCGTCAAGCTCGAAAGCTACTTTTGTAAGACCGTGATCCGACGCAAGCGCATTGTCATCGGTCACGGCTTTTCCACATCCAAACTCGACGCCGGACATATAGGAACTGCCGGCTACATCATCTCCAGGCAAACCGCGCTCGACCTGATCAAGGCCACCGAAGAGATCGGCATCGCTGTCGACGACCTTGTCTTCAACCCGGAGTTTTCGGTTTTGCGAGGCGAGACGATCTATCAGATTGTTCCTGCGCTCTGCGCGCAAGATCAGTTCCTTGGCGACAGGGCGCTCCAATTGCCAAGTCTGCTCAGGGAAAAGCGGGATATCCAGTGCGCCGCACCCGCCGTTGCCGGGAACCGCAGAAAGACGGCCATAGCGAAGGTCAAAGCCGAGGCTCGGCGAACAAGCAAGCGCATTGTCGATTTCTGTCGGCTGAAGCGGAGAATGGTCATTCCATTTACTTATCCGAGCCAAAGCTCAGCCGGGTCTTGAACAGGCTTTCAGCGCCCCATACCCAGCGCCGCTAAAACGCGCTATAGACGCCGCCGAAACGGCGAGGCCGACTGGATATATGGCAAGAATCTCCCTGAAGCTCGACGAATTGATCGACGGCGAAGCCTTGCGCCGCGAGATGACCGCGCTGACCGCGGCCACGGCGGGCGACGGCTCAGGGCAGGTTGCGCGCAATGGCGTGCTCCAGCTGCTCAAGGGACGACTGGCGGAAGGGCGCGCCATTGCCGAACGCATGCTGAGGGACGATGGCGGCGGCAGCGCCTGCGCGGCGCGGCTGTCGCATCTCATGGACGAGATCATCCGGGCGCTTTACGATTTCGCCGTCACCCATGTCTACCGGGTCAAGAACCCGTCGTCCGCGGAGCGCATGGCCGTCGTCGCCGTGGGCGGCTACGGCCGCGGCACGCTGGCGCCCGGATCCGACATCGACCTGTTGTTCCTGCTGCCTTACAAGCAGACGCCGTGGGGCGAACAGACAGTCGAATACATGCTCTACATGCTGTGGGATCTGGGGCTGAAGGTCGGCCACGCCACACGCAATATCGACGAATGCCTGCGCCTGTCGCGCACCGATGTCACCATCCGCACCTCGATCCTCGAAGCACGTTTCCTGTGGGGCGAGGAAAAGCTCTATGACGAGCTGATGCTGCGGTTCGACCATGAGGTGGTGCGCACGACCGGCCCCGAATATGTCCAGGCCAAGCTTGCCGAACGCGATGACCGCCATGCCAAGGCCGGCGAAAGCCGCTATCTGGTCGAGCCCAACGTCAAGGATGGCAAGGGCGGCCTGCGCGACCTGCAGACGCTGTTCTGGATCGGCAAATATTTCTACCGGGTGCGCACCGGCGAGGAACTGGTCGACAAGGGCGTCTTCACCGAGGGCGAGTACCGCGAGTTCCAGAAGGCCGAGGATTTCCTGTGGGCGGTACGTTGCCACATGCATTTCCTCACCGGCAAGGCCGAGGAGCGGCTGCATTTCGACATCCAGCGCGAGATCGCCGAACGGCTCGGCTACACCACACACCCCGGCCTGTCGGCGGTCGAGCGCTTCATGAAGCACTACTTCCTCGTTGCCAAGGACGTCGGCGACCTGACCCGCATCTTCTGTGCAGCGCTCGAGGAGGAGCAGGCCAAGCACGTGCCGGGCTTCAACCGTATCTTCCTGACTTTCTCGCGGCGCAAACGCAAGCTGGCCGGCACTTCCGACTTCATTGTCGACAACCACCGCATCAACATCGCCGACGACCAGGTGTTCGAGCGCGATCCGGTCAATCTGCTCAGGCTGTTCTGGTTCGCCGATAAGCATGGCCTGGAATTCCACCCCGATGCGCTGAAGCTGCTGACCCGCTCGCTCGGCCTGGTGAACAAGTCGCTGCGGCGCGACGAGGAGGCCAACCGGCTGTTCCTCGACATCCTGACATCGGACCGCAATGCCGAACTCAATCTGCGGCGCATGAACGAAGCCGGGCTGCTCGGCAGACTGATCCCGGATTTCGGCAAGATCGTCGCCATGATGCAGTTCTCGATGTACCATCACTACACGGTGGACGAGCACCTGATCCGCTGCATCGGCGTGCTGGCCGAGATCGAGCGCGGCGACGGCGAAAAGGTCCACCCCCTGTCGCACACGCTGATGCCGGGCCTGAAGAAGAGCCGCGAGGCGCTCTATGTCGCCGTACTGCTGCACGATATCGCCAAGGGCAGGCCGGAGGATCATTCCGAGGCCGGCGCCAGGATCGCGCGTCGCATCTGCCCGCATATGGGGCTGTCGCCGGCCGATACCGAAACCGTTGCCTGGCTGGTCGAGCATCATCTCGTGATGTCGATGACGGCGCAGACCCGCGACCTCAACGACCGCAAGACCATTGAGGATTTCGCCGCGATCGTGCAGTCGGTCGAGCGGCTGAAGCTGCTTTTAATCCTCACGGTCTGCGACATCAGGGGCGTCGGACCCGGTGTCTGGAACGGCTGGAAGGGACAGCTGCTGCGCACGCTCTATTACGAGACCGAACTGCTTTTGACCGGCGGGTTTTCGGAGGTGTCGCGCGCCCAGCGCACGGCGGCGGCGCGCGAGCGTCTGGCCGAGGCGCTCGCCGACTGGCCGGACAAGGCCCGCAAGCGCTATGTCGGCCAGCACTACGAGAATTACCTTTTGACCGTCGATCTCGCAGACCAGCTGCGCCATGCCGAGTTCATTCGTGAGGCTGACGCGTCAGGCAACAAGCTTGCCACCATGGTCAAGACCCACCAGTTCGAGGCGGTGACCGAAATCACAGTGCTGGCCCAGGACCACCCCCGCCTGCTCTCGGTCATCGCCGGGGCTTGCGCCGGAGCCGGCGGCAACATCGTCGATGCGCAAATCTTCACGACGTCGGATGGCCGCGCACTCGACACGATCCTGATCAGCAGAGAATTCGACCGCGACGAGGACGAGCGCCGGCGTGCCGAGCGTGTCGGCCGGTTGATCGAGGACGTGCTGTCGGGCAAGAGCTGGCTGCCGGAAATGATCGAGAAGCGCACCAAGCCGCGGCGCGGCTCCAAGGTGTTCAAGATCCCGCCGCGCGCCGAAATCCGCAACACGCTGTCGAATCGTTTTTCGGTCATCGAGGTCGAGGGCCTCGACCGGCCGGGGCTGCTGTCAGAGATCACCGGAACGCTTTCCGACCTGTCGCTCGACATCGCATCGGCCCACATCACCACCTTCGGCGAGAAGGTCATCGACACTTTCTATGTCACTGATCTCACTGGCCAGAAGATAGATAGCCCGGCCCGCATCGCCACCATCCGCAATCGGCTGATGGCAACGCTCGAAGGCATCGTGCCCGAACGCGGCGGCAAGTCCAGGGCGGCGGCCGAGTGACAACGACCATCACTTTGTCCCAATTCCGCAGGCAGTTCCCAAAAGCATGAGCCTCGTCAAGAAATTCGCAACGGTCGCTTCCGGCACGCTGATGAGCCGCGCGCTCGGTTTCGGCCGGGAGATGCTGATGGCTGCTGCACTCGGTACCGGACCGGTCGCCGATGCCTTCAACGCCGCCTTCCAGTTTCCCAACACCTTTCGCCGGCTGTTTGCCGAAGGCGCCTTCAACGCCGCCTTCGTGCCGCTGTTCGCCAAGGAGATCGAGACCCACGGCACCGAGGGCGCCAAGCGCTTTTCCGAGGAAGTGTTCGGCGTTCTGTTCACGGCGCTGCTGGCGCTGACCATCATCATGGAACTGTCGATGCCGCTGATCGTGCGCTATCTGGTGGCGCCGGGTTTTGCCGGCACGCCGGGGAAGTTCGACACCACGGTGACGCTGGCGACGATCATGTTCCCCTATCTGATCTGCATGTCGCTGGGTGCCATGATGGCGGGCATGCTGAATTCGCTGCGCCGCTATTTCGCCGCCGCGGTGGCCCCGGTGTTCCTCAACATCATCCTGATCGGCGTGCTCGCCTATGCCTGGTACAAGGGCTCGGACGCCCTCACAGTCGGCTACGGGCTGTCGTGGGGCGTGCTTGCCGCCGGACTGGTTCAACTGGCGATCGTCTGGGTGGCAGTGCGCCATGCCGGCATCTCGATCGGCTTCCGCCGTCCGAAGATGACGCCCGCCGTCAAGCGGCTGCTGATCCTGGCGCTGCCGGCGGCCATCACCGGCGGCATCACCCAGATCAACCAGTTGATCGGCACGGCAATCGCCTCGGCGCAGAACAGCGCGGTCTCCTCGCTCGCCTATGCCGACCGTATCTACCAGTTGCCGCTCGGCGTGGTCGGTGTTGCGGTCGCCATCGTGCTGCTGCCCGAACTGTCGCGGGCGCTGAAGTCGGGCAATCTGATCGAGGCGGCCAATCTGCAGAACCGCTCGGTCGAATTCACGCTGTTCCTGACGCTGCCGGCAGCCGCCGCACTCTGGGTAATGTCGGAGCCGATCGTGCGGCTGGTCTATGAGCGCGGGGCGTTCGCCGCCAACGGCTCGACGCCGACGGTGGCGGCGATCCTGGCGATCTTCGGCCTCGGCCTGCCGGCCTTCGTGCTGATCAAGGCGTTCACGCCGGGCTATTTCGCCCGCGAGGACACGCGCACGCCGATGATCTTTGCCGCCATCTCGGTGGCGGTGAACGTCACCACGGCGCTGACGCTGTTTCCACGCATGGGCGCGCCCGGCATCGCGGTGGCCTCGGCCGTCGCCGGCTGGGTCAACGCGGTGATGCTGCTCGGCGTCTTGATCCGGCGCGGCCACTGGGGCCGCGACGTGCCGCTGATGAAGCGCATTCCACGGCTGGTGCTGTCGGCGGTGGTGATGGGGGCGGCGCTTTATTTTGCCGAGCACTGGTTCGCCATCAGGCTCGGCCCCGGTTCGCCCCTGGTGGTCAAGGCGACGACGCTTCTGGCGCTCGTCGCCGGTGGGGCGCTGCTCTATTTCATCACCGCGTTTGCCACCGGCGGCGCCGACTTTGGCATGATCCGGCGCAATGTCGGACGGAAGGGATCGCCGCCGACTACGGAATAGTCTGCAGATCCGTGAGCCGGAATTCGTCCGCCGTCGAAAGCATCGGAACGGCGTAATAGCGCGCGCAAGCATAATGAAAACAGTCGGCCATGTTCAGGCGGATCGCATTGTTGCGAAACCGCGACGCGGCCTCGACGGACAGAGATGACGCGTCAGAAGCTGGCGGAAGCTCCCGCAAGGCAATTGCCCGCTCTTCGAGAAAACGACTGACTATCTTCAGGCTTAGGTCGACCGGTATGGCCAGCTTTTCCGATCGTGAAAGCGCCATTGCGGCTTCCCAAACGGCGATCGCCGACGTGAACGGAGCAGATGCTTCCATGACTGCCTGCGCGCAGCGTTGGGCTTCAGCTTCGTGGCTCAGTATCGCGACGATAGCGGCGGCGTCGACAAACATCAGTCCTCGCCGGACAATTCGTCGTAAACCGAGCGCGGCAGCGGATTGCGGGCCTGCTCGCTCAGCTCAATGCCGAACTCAGCCCGCAATCGAGCCGCCGTCTCCAGCGGCGTCTCGCGGTTGCGCCGGCGCTCAAGGGCCTCACGCATGGCGATCACGATCGCCTCGGTGATGCCGACGCCTTCTACCTTGGCGAAAGCGCGCGTCAGGCTGTCCGCCTCCTTGTTGTTGATGTTGATCGTCATCATGGCCTCGCTACATGAGGAATGTAGAAAGTAATATGTAGCTGCCTACATCGGTATGTCAACATTCCTAGCTACTCGATGGTCCCAAGAGCCTCTTGATCCTCTCCCCGCTCTCGTCCATAAGCGCGCCGTCGAAAGACTTTCGCCGCGCGCGAAACGGCCCTCCACAAGCCATGAGGAAACCATGACCGCCTTCAAGCCACTCGTCTTTTCCGGCGTCCAGCCGACCGGCAATCTGCATCTCGGCAACTATCTCGGCGCCATCAAGAAATTCGTCGCCCTGCAGGACACTTCCGACTGCATCTATTGCGTCGTCGACCTGCATTCGCTGACAGCCCAACTCGTTTATGAAGACCTGGCCGACCAGACGCGGTCGATCACCGCGGCGTTCCTGGCCTCGGGCATCGACCCGAAGAAGCACATCGTCTTCAACCAGTCGCGGGTCATGCAGCATGCGGAGCTCGCCTGGATCTTCAATTGCGTGGCGCGCATCGGCTGGATGAACCGCATGACGCAGTTCAAGGACAAGGCCGGCAAGGATCGCGAGAACGCCTCGCTCGGCCTGCTTGCCTATCCGTCCCTGATGGCGGCCGACATCCTGCTCTATCGTGCCACCCACGTGCCGGTGGGTGAGGACCAGAAGCAGCATCTGGAGCTCACCCGCGACATCGCGCAGAAATTCAACAATGACTTCTCCGACCGCATCGCGGCCCTTGGCGTTGGTGTCGAGATGCAGGTCGGCGAAGAGACCGTGAACGGCTATTTCCCGCTGACCGAGCCGGTCATCGGCGGGCCGGCGGCGCGCATCATGTCGCTGCGCGACGGCTCCAAGAAAATGTCCAAATCGGATCCGTCGGATCTGTCGCGCATCAACCTGACCGACGATGCCGATGACATCTCGAAGAAGATCCGCAAGGCCAAGACCGACCCGGAAGCGTTGCCGAGCGAGCTGGACGGCCTGGCCGGCCGGCCCGAGGCGGAGAACCTGGTCGGCATCTATGCGGGTCTCGCCGAGATATCGAAGGCGGATGTTCTCAAGGAATTCGCCGGCCAGCAGTTTTCCGTGTTCAAGCCGGCCTTGGCCGATCTTGCAGTGGAAAAACTGGCGCCGATCGCCAGCGAGATGCGCCGCATTTCGGATGACCGCGCCTATGTCGACGCGGTGCTCAAGGACGGTGGCGAGCGCGCCGGCGTGCTGGCCGAAGCGACGATGAAGACGGTGCGCGACATTATCGGCCTGCTGCAGGGCTGATCGCGACACCGGGTGCACTGGCACAAGGCCGGCGGCTTGCCGCCGGTCCGCCGCAGTGGCAGATTGCGGCCGCAGACACCGAGTAGATAGACATGGTCTCCAAACGCCTCAGCCGCGAAGCCGGCCATCGCAGGAAATTCCTGACGATCATCGACGACACGCCGGAATGCGAGCGTGCCGTCGCCTATGCCTCGAAACGGGCGCAGAGCACCAGCGGCACGCTGGTGCTGCTCTATGTCATCGTGCCGGACGATTTCCAGCATTGGCTGGGTGTCGAGAAGATCATGCGCGAGGAAGCCACCGCCACGGCGCGCGCGGCACTCGATACTTATGCCAACAAGGTGCGCCAGAAGCTCGGCATCGAGCCCGAGATGGTGGTGCGCGAAGGCAAGCCGACGGAAGAGATCCACAAATTGATTGAGGAAGACCAGGACATCGCCATCCTGGTGCTGGCCGCCGGTGCGGGCAAGGAAGGCCCGGGGCCGCTGGTCGGCGCCGTGGCGGGCAAGGGTGCCGCCTTCCCGATCCCGGTGACTGTCGTGCCGCAGAACCTGTCGGACGAGGAGATCGACAGCCTCGCCTGAGAGTCTGTTCTTCAGGTGATGCCGGTCCGATTTTGGGCGCGCAAAAACATTCCGCCAGCCAGCCGTTCCGGCGATGCGTTTCGCTTGAATGTCCAGCCAATTGAGCCTATTTAGAATTGTTCCAAACTAGATGCCCAAACGGGCACGGAGACGGCCATGTTCATCCAGACAGAATCGACGCCAAACCCGGCGACGCTGAAATTCCTGCCCGGCAAGGAAGTGCTTCTGGAAGGCACCGCCGATTTCCGCGATGCCGACAGCGCCGCCGTCGCCTCGCCGCTGGCCGGCCGGCTGTTCGAAATTCCTGGCGTCACCGGCGTTTTCTTCGGCTATGACTTCATCACCGTGACCAAGGATGGCCCCGACTGGCAGCATTTGAAGCCGGCGATCCTTGGCGCCATCATGGAGCATTTCATGTCCGGCGCGCCCGTCATGGCCAAGGCTGGCCCGGCCGCCGAGACCAGCCAGACCGGTGAGTTCTACGACAAGGCCGACGAGGAGCTGGTCATCACCATCAAGGAACTGCTCGATACACGGGTGCGCCCGGCGGTCGCCCAGGATGGCGGCGACATCACCTTCCGCGGTTTCGAGAATGGCACGGTGTTCCTGCACATGAAGGGCGCCTGCGCCGGCTGCCCGTCCTCGACGGCGACGCTGAAGCACGGCATCCAGAACCTTCTGCGCCATTTCGTGCCGGAAGTGCAGCAGGTCGAGCAGGTCTCGTAGAGACCTCCTTCTCAGCATTAGAGGCAAACAACAAAAAACCGGGCCGAATTGCCCGGTTTTCTGCTTGGGACGTCCGTTGTTGCCTAGACGGTCCGCGTACGAAAACTGCCTCTAGAGAACGATGACCTTGGCGCCGACCGAGGCGCGGTCATAGAGGTCGATAATGTCCTGATTCATCAGGCGGATGCAGCCCGACGACATCGCCTTGCCGATCGAATTCCATTCCGGGCTGCCATGCAGGCGATAGCCTGAATCACCGCCCTTGTTGAACAAGTACATGGCGCGCGCGCCGAGCGGGTTCTTCAGGCCCGGCTCCATGCCGCCGGCAAACTTTTCCAATTCCGGCTGGCGCTGGATCATCTGCCTCGGCGGCGTCCAGGTCGGCCATTCGCGCTTGAGCGCAATGTGGGCGGTGCCATGCCACTCGAAGCCCTCGCGACCGACGCCGATGCCGTAGCGAATGGCCCTTCCGTCGCCCTCGATGAAGTAGAGAAACTTGTTCTGCGTATCGACGATGATCGTGCCCGGCTTTTCCGGGCTGTCATAGTTCACTTCCTGCCGATGGTACTTCATCGGCACCTTCTCGATCGGGATGCGCGGCAGCTGATAACCGGCGTCGGTGACCGCGCCGTAGTCGTTGGAGAATATCTGCGAGCCGATGGTGCTGCAACCGGCGATAGCAGTGGAGAGCGCCAGTGCGGCGATGATTGCAAACGACTTCATGCGCATCAGGTGATCCAGTGCCCGCCAACTTCGGCGGCACGAGTCGGCCGCTCTCTCATCATCATTCATGCTGGCATTTGCTTTGCTTGCCAAGCGCGCGATGCCTATATGCCTGCCTTGACGTACCGGTAAGCTTATCACTATGGCATTTTGGCAACAGGACTCACAGGATTGTGAAGCAAATTCAAGGGGCCTGCTCCATGGCTTCCTGGAAATCGAGGAGAACCGTCATGAATGTCGGTGACGCCGCCCACCGCTCCGGCCTGCCGGCCAAGACCATCCGCTATTATGAAGAGATCGGCCTGATCGCCCCGGCGCGCGCCGCGAACGGCTACCGCGATTATTCCGGAGACGATATTCATCGGCTGGCCTTCCTGCGCCGTGCGCGCAATCTCGGCTTCTCCATCGACGATTGCCGCCAGTTGATGGCGCTCTACCAGGATCGCGGCCGCGCCAGCCACAACGTGCGCGAAATCGCCGCCGCCCATGTCACGGCGATCGAGGAGAAAGTGCGTGAGTTGCAGTCGATGCGCTCGACGCTGCAGAAGCTGATCCATGCCTGCCACGGCGACGAAAGGCCGGATTGTCCGATCCTTGATGACATGGCGGGCGCGGCGTTGCCCAGCGACAAGGGCGCCTCTGCGCCTGCATAATGACCGCACGTCGACGAGGCCCGCCGCCTGGTCGACTCCTGCCGGGAGGACATCCGCAATGGTCTCGATGACCGTGGAACTGCGCAATGTGGAGGACACGCAGGCGGCCATGGGCTGGGCCGGCGGCCACGCGATCATCGTCGACCGGCCCGAAGGCAAGGCCGGCGGCATGGGCCTGGGCTTCAATGGCGGCCAGCTGCTCGCCCTGGCGATCGGCGGCTGCTTCTGCAACGACCTTCGCTACGTCGCCGAGGAAATGGGCGTAACGCTCAACAAGATCGCCGTGACCGTGACGCTGAACCTCGAAGGCCAGCCTTTGCTCGCGACCTCGTCAACCATGACGGTTTCATGCACGACGCTGGACGGCTCCGACCCGGCGGAGATCATCACAAGGGCCGCGGCGCTTTCCACGGTCAGCAACTCCTTGCGCCAGGGCGTGCCGGTGAGCATTGAAACGGCCGCAACGGCGACCGGCTTGCCGGAGGAATGATCCCCGGGAGCAGGCGCATTTGGCCGCGGGATTGTCAGAGACCGCTAAAAAGGCCCGCCGCCGGCACGGCAGAACGATAGACCCAATTTTCTTCGGCATCTGGGCGCGTCAATCTGCCGCTCTATGTCTTCCCTTGTCGCAATGATCAACGATGGAGATTGGCATGGATCGGCGATTGTTTCTGACTGGAATGCTTGGGCTGGCAGGGGCTGCGACCGTCGTCGCAATCGCGCGTCCTGCCACCGCCTTGGCCGGCATCCCGAATACGGGGCCCGGCATTCTCGATGAGCTCGACAAACCGTCCGACGACATTCTCGACCCGGATGGTCCCGACGTCCAGGACGGCGTCGAGTTCGTGCGGCACCGCAGGTGGCACCGCCGCCGTCGTCGACGCGGCTGGAGGCGGGTTTGCCGTCGCTACTGGCGCCACGGCTCCTGGCGCCGCAGATGTTTCCGCAGATCCTTCTGGATCCACTTCTGACGAGACCAACAGCGCGAAGGTCCCGGTGTCCGCCGGGGCCTTCGCTATCGCTGCAGGCTTGAATCCAATCGGTAAAAAGGCCCGCCGCCCCTCGGCAGCGGGCAGGTCCTGGAGTGCCGGGGGATCAACCCGGCATGGGATCAACGAGCAGGTCACCGGTTGGTTGCAGGGATCGGCCCGGTAGCCTTCCTTTGGGTAGACCGCCACCGGGCCTGACCGGAGCGGGGTGTATTGGGGGAGCCCCGGCTGCTTCCAAAATATCACCTTTCATTTATATTCGCTGTAGCTAATTTAACAGGAACGACGCAACCCGGAGTGTGGCTGGACGGGCCTCATCGGACAGGCGCCAAACCCTGATGAACGTAGCATCGTCTTACCTTCGGATTCGCTCCGGCCGTTACGGCAATCGCGGTTTCCCGACACAATCAACCTGCCCCGATGGCGAATCAATCACCAAGCCAGCAACTTGGGTCTGGCCATTGCCCGGCTGGGTAGCGCCTAGCGCCCGATCCTGAGTGGTGCGATGATACGTGAGCGGGTGCCGACTTCACTGATAGAGAATTGCAAGCGCGGCTAAACCAACTTGGTGCGCGCGTTGCAGAGCTTAAGGCTGCGAGACAGCCTCCACCTGATAAAGCGCATATTGAGAGCGGCCAGCTTAGTCCAGCAGTCGCACTAGAGGCAGAACTCTTAGAGCGATCTGGAGGATGGGGCTTCTTCAGCCGCAACCCTGCGTTCCCGGTAGTGTCCTTTATTCTCTTTATCCGCTCGCTGCGTCGAACAACCTAGCCGCGGGCCTGTAAGGGTTATATTCCTAGGTCTGTCAAAATATATAATCGCCAATCAAATGCAAAATCACCGGCTTCGTCCGCGAACAGGAAGGTGTGCGTCATGCCCGACAGCAACAAGACATCTGCCAAGAGTCAAGTTGAGAAGTTCCGCGACCTAGCGCGGGAGATCGAAACCGTTGATTCCGAAGACGGCTGGATAGCGCCATAGCGCCTGCCGCAGGCAACGGCCAGCGTGCCTAATAGCAGGCATTTTTGCTCGCCATTAACATAGGTGATTCCGCTGGATGCCGCTTTTGGTCTTTCCATTGGGGAAGGAAAACAACAGGTCGGGAACGACTGGGGAGCACCATCAAAATGGCAGAACGCGCAGGGAACGGCGGCGGCCCGTTCGAGATAGCTATGGTCGTCGTCATGTCCCTTGCGGCGATCGGGATCGTCGTGCTTGGCGTGACGTTTTTCTGAGGCCTATGCCCAAAGGAAGGACTGGCTACTTTTTCACCAGCATGAGCGCTTCGCGCACCAGCGATGGCACGTTGCCAACGCCGAGCAAATCAATAAGCTCCCGAGCCTGGCTATGGGTGACCCCGGTTTTGTCTACCAGCCAGTTGACGTGCCTTTCCTTGGCGGCTTGATGCTCGCGCTCGTGGTCACTGGACATTGGCTTTCTTCCCGTTGGGGCGAAAGCCTGATGTTCTCTTCCAAGCGTCCGATTGCCTTATTTTTGTGCACAGACGACCAGAAACCCTACGCCTTCTTAGGGCCTTTGGCTATATGGGTCTGTCAAGTATACAATCGCCGTCTCCTCAGCGTGGCGCCACAAGCGAGATGTCTCGTCATACCCATAAACAACCCCGCCGATTGGGCAGCGCTCAGCAAAAAATACGCTAATGGCGTAGAAATGGCGGAGTGGACTCGGACGGTGTGGCAGGCCGATTAGCCAGCCATCCCCTACGGCAGGATAGCGCCTGACTTGGCGGTAAGCCGGTCGGCTTCACCACTATGATTAGCGATCACTAATATGCTATAGGCAAATGGTGAGGGGCTAGTTCCATGAGACAGTTCCTAAGACACATTGCATTGGCATGGCTTGTGCTGCCCGGCGATGCGGGCGCCCATGATTGGTATACGGGCAAGACTGATCCCGTTCTTCACTATGACTGCTGCGGGGGCAAGGATTGCCACCCAATCAATTCCAATGATGTCAGGATGACGAAGGACGGCTATTTCGTCAGGATGCCGCGCCCGGCTTCCTTGAATGAGTCCCAGGAACCGGAGTGGTTTATCCCCCGGGAACGCGTCCAGACTTCGCCTGATGATCAATACCATATCTGCGAGCGATTGATGACGTTTTACCGGACGATCGTTCCTCACTTGAGGTTTGAGACCTATTACCGATTCAGATGGACGTGCTTCTTCGCGCCGACGGGGACCGGTTCAATCCAGTCGGATTGAACCGGCAAGGGCTTTCTGTCAATTGGGTTTGTCAACCAGATAATCGCCTTGCATAAACAGGTTCAAACCGTGAACAGAATCTGGCATGGTGCCGGGCATGCCGATCATCTCGCCCATCCCCATCAACCCTCTCATCGACGGCCGCCAGTCCGAACGCGCCATGCTGGTGCGGCGCGGCGTACAGCGGCTGCTCAGGGATATGGGCGCGCATGTGTTGCCCGAACTGTCGCTGGCCACGGGCCGCCGCGCCGACCTCGTTGCGCTGACCCGGCAGGGCGATATCTGGATCATCGAGATCAAATCCTCGATCGAGGATTTCAGGGTCGACCGCAAATGGCCCGACTACCGGCTGCATTCCGACCGCTTCTTCTTCGCCACCCATCCCGGCGTGCCCTTGGAGATATTTCCGCAGGAATGCGGCTTCATCCTTTCCGACGGCTATGGCGCCGAGATCCTACGCGATGCGCCCGAGCACCGCATGGCAGCGGCAACGCGCAAGGCGCTGATGCTGCGGATCGCGCGGGCCGGCGCTTCGCGGCTGTTGGCGGCGGAGCTTGCCGGCGTGTCGGTGCCGGCGCTGGAGGGTGAAAGCGAGTAACGGCCGTCCTTCAGTCTATGACCGGCTCTGCTCTTCATCGTCCTCCACGCCACCCTTGGCGCGCGCCATGAGCAGCACGGCAGCACCCAGGATGGCGGCGATGAAGGAGCCGGCGAGGATGCCGACCTTGACCGCGTCCTGCAGCGCCACGTCGCCGGCGAAGGCGAGCAGGCCGATGAACAGGCTCATGGTGAAGCCGATGCCGCACAGCAGCGATATGCCGATCATGTGCGTCCAGCCGGCATTGGCGGGCAGGTCGGCAAGACCGAGCCGGATGGCAAGTGCCGAGGAGCCGAACACGCCGACCAGCTTGCCGACCACCAGGCCGGCGGCGACACCCAGCGTCAACGGCTCGATCAGCGCACTGACGCTGAGGCCGGCGAGCGAAACGCCGGCATTGGCAAAGCCGAAGATCGGGATGACGACGAAGGCCACTATCTTGTGCAGACCATGCTCGAGCCGGTGCAGCGGCGAATGGTCGAGATCGTGGCCAATCCCGGCGGAGCGTTCGAGCGGGATGGTCAGCGCCAGCGCCACGCCGGCAAGCGTTGCATGGACGCCCGATTTCAGCACCAGAACCCACAGGATGACGCCCAGAACGAGATAGGGCACAAGCGTCATCACCCGCATGCGGTTGAGCACGACAAGCGCGGCAATAACGGCGAAGGCAGCACCCAGATAAGCCAGCGAAAGCCCGCTGGTGTAGAAGATGGCGATGATGATGACGGCACCGAGGTCGTCGATGATGGCGAGTGCTGTGAGGAACACCTTCAGCGAAGCCGGCACGCGGCTGCCGAGCAGAGACAGCACGCCGAGCGCGAAAGCGATGTCGGTGGCGGTCGGGATCGCCCAGCCGGACAGGGCGGCCGCATTGTTGCGGTTGACGGCCACATAGACGAGTGCCGGGACCGCCATGCCGCCGGCGGCTGCAATGCCGGGCAGCACGCGCCGGGGCCAGGTGGAGAGCTGGCCGTCCAGCATCTCGCGCTTGATCTCCAGTCCGACGAGCAGGAAGAACACCGCCATCAGCCCGTCATTGACCCAGTGCGAGACGCTGAGCGGGCCGAGATAGGCGTGGAGCGCGGAGAAATAGGTTTCGGCGAGCGGCGAATTGGCGACGATCAGCGCCAGTGCCGCCGCCACCATCAGGATGATGCCGCCGGCCGCTTCACTATCGAGGAATTCGCGGAAGACGGAAACCGTCCGATGCTTCAAGTCCTGCATGTCGCCTCCGTCATGCCGTCTGTTTTGGCGGGCTTCGATCCCGCAAGATGGCAAACGGCGGCCTTAACGCGGCGCGCGCTTGGCCAGTATGCGCTGCAAGGTGCGGCGGTGCATGTTGAGCCGGCGCGCTGTCTCGGAGACGTTGCGCTCGCACATCTCATAGACGCGCTGGATATGTTCCCAACGGACGCGGTCGGCCGACATCGGGTTTTCCGGCGGCGCCGCGCGCTCCCCGGCGGTGCGGGTGAGTGCGGCGAAGATATCATCGGCGTCGGCGGGCTTGGAGAGATAATCGACCGCACCGAGCTTCACCGCGGTCACCGCGGTGGCGATGTTGCCATAGCCGGTGAGGATGATGGTGCGGGAATCCTCGCGCTTTTCGCGGATGGCCGCGACCACGTCGAGGCCGTTGCCGTCGCCGAGCCGCATGTCGACCACGGCGTAGGCGGGTGGATTGGCGCGCGCCTTGGCAACCGCCTCCTCGACGCTCTCGGCCGTCTCGACCACGAAACCCCTGGTTTCCATGGCGCGGGCCAGACGCGTGAGGAACGGCTTGTCGTCATCGACGATAAGCAGCGAGGTGTCCTCGCCTTCAACCATTGCGCCAATATTCTCGTCGCCTGTCATAGTCTCAAAATTCCTGCTGCCTTAATTTTACGCAAATATAGTTCCTGAGCCTCCTTGTCCAATTTTTAGAGGTCCTTCAAGGCTCTCAGGCGGTGTCGAACATGCTGGCCGAAGTGATTTCCGGATTGAGGAACACACCACGCGGCCACGATATCTGGACCATGGCGCCCTCGCCCAAGCCGCTCGAATTGCGGAAATCGAGCACGGCGCCAGAGCGTTCGAGCAGGGTCTTGGCGATGAACAGGCCGAGGCCCAGACCGCCGCCGGTTTCATTGCCCTGGCGCGTCGACATATAGGGCTCGCCGATGCGGTCGATGATCTCGGCCGGAAAGCCGGGGCCGTCATCGATGATCGAGAAGGTGACAGTGGCCTCGTCCCAGCTCCAGCGCACGGTGACGCTTTTGCGGGCGAAATCGACGGCGTTCTCGACCAGATTGCCGAGGCCGTAGATGACACCCGGATTGCGCCGCCCGACCGGCTCGGGGCCGATGCGTTCGCCGGGCCGAAGCTTGATCGAGATGCCGAAGTCCCGGTGCGGCGCGGTGACCTCTTCGACCAGCGAGGTCAATGGCAGCCGCGAAAGATGCGCTTCGCCCTCGGATGAGAGGCTGGTCAGCCGCTTGAGAATCTCACGGCAACGCTCGCTCTGCGAACGCAACAGCGTCACGTCTTCCCCATATTTCGGATCCTTGCCGAGCGCCTTTTCCATCTCCTTGGCGACAAGCGCGATGGTGGCGAGCGGCGTGCCGAGCTCGTGCGCGGCCGCAGCTGCCAGCCCGTCGAGCGCCGAAAGGTGCTGCTCGCGTTGCAGCACCAGCTCCGTGGCGGCAAGCGCATTGGCCAGAAGCCGCGCTTCAGCAGCCACCCGGAAGGCGTATATGGCGGTGAAGGCGATCGAGGACAGCACCGCCATCCACATGCCGGCGACATAGATGAAGGGCATCGCCAGCGGTGCATCTTCATGCCAGGGTAGCGGCAGATGGACAAAGACCAGCAACGTCGCCGCCGACATCACCAGCCCGCCGAGGATGGCAGTCAGGCGCAGGGGCAGAGATGTCGCCGAAATGACGACAGGCACCGTCATCAGCAGCGAGAACGGGTTGGTGAGACCGCCTGTCATGTAGAGCAGGCCAGCAAGCTGCAGGCTGTCGAAGATCAGGATGCCGAAGGCCGCCAGCGGCGTGAGCCGGTGCGCCGCTGGAAACCGGAAGGCGAGAAACAGGTTCATCCAGGCCGAACAGGCGATCAGGGCAAAGCAGAGGCTGACCGGCAGCGGAAACTTCAGCCCATAGGCGACGACGAGCACCGTCAGGCTCTGACCGACAATGGCAAGCCAGCGCAACCGGATCAGCGTGTTGAGGCGCAGTCTCTGGCTCTGCTGGAAATCGGGGGAACGCAAAACGTTGATCATGGCCATGAATTACAGCCGCGAAGCTCCAAAGGCTAGGTCCCGCCCCAATCCGAGGAGTGGGGCTCTACTTCTTGTTTGAGCATGACCTTTTCCAAAAACCGGTTTCCACTTTTTGGGATCATGCTCTGGGTTTTGCCCGGGCGGTGGCGGTCGCGAGCAGCGGGTTTTCCGGCCAGACGTGCTTGGGATATCGGCCGCGCATATCGGCGCGCACATCGGCCCAGGAGCCGCGCCAGAAGCCGGGCAGGTCGCGCGTCGTCTGGATCGGCCGGTGCGCCGGCGAAAGGAGTTCGAGCGTCAGCGGCACGGCGCCATTGGCGATCGAAGGATGGCGGTCGAGGCCGAACAGCTCCTGCACGCGAATCGCCAGCACCGGCCATTCGCCGTCATAGCGGATCGGCACATGGCTGCCGGACGGGGCATCGAAATGGGTCGGCGCCAGCGTATCGATCCTGCGCTGCAGATCATGCGGCACGAGTGCGGCCAGTCCACTCGAGACAACGCCCGCATCGATGGCGGCAAACGATGCCGCGCCGGCGAGGTAAGGCAGCAACCAGTCGTCGAGGCGCTCGATGAGGGCGTCATCCGCCATATCGGGCCAGGGCGCGCCAAGGCCGCGATGCAGCCAGCCAAGCCGCTGGCGCAGCGTTTGCGCCTCCTTGCTCCAATTCAGCAGCGACAGCCCGTGCTGACGCACCGCATCGAGGACGGCACCGTCGGCGTCGGCCCCCGTTGGCGGCGGCAGCATGCGTTCGGCGAGCGTGATGGCGCCAAGGCGCACAGTTTCGCGTACCCGCACGGCACGGCGGTCGCGATCGAAGCTCGTTTCACGGCGGACCTCGATCCTGTCCGCCAGCGCAGCGCGGACATCGTCTTCGCCGATTGCCGCCGCCGCTGTGATGCGCGCATTCTGTGCCTTGCCCTGCAGGTCGGCGACGACCACAAACGGCTCGCCCGCCAACGGGTCGGCGGCGTCGAGCATGGCGCCGGAGCCGTTGGCCAGCACGAAACGGCCACGCTCACCACGCGCCTTCGCCACCCGATCCGGCCAGGCGTGGACGAGCAGGCGACCGGCGCTGATACCCTCCCCCTTGTGGGGAGGGTCGGCGAGCGCGCCTTGCGCAGCAAGGTGTGGGAGACGGGGTGGGGGTGCCGCGCCCGGCCGACCCCGCTCCGCTTCGCGGATCGACCCTCCCCCCAAAGGGGAGGATGAAGAGGCCTGCCTTGCCAGCCTTTCGGCGAGCTGCTTGGCGGCGGTAGCGCGCGGCGATCTTTCCCCGCGAAAGCGCATCAGCCGACGTTCCAGGTCGGCGCCATCGCCGCCAAGGCCGCGTTCGGTGAGCAGCACGGCAAGCATGGCAGCCTCGAAGGCATGGCCGCTGCCTGCCGCCTCGGCAACCATATGCGCCAACCGTACCGGCAGAGCGAGCTTGCGCATCGAAGCCCCCGCATCCGTCAAGCGCCCCGCCTCGTCTATGGCATCCAGCGCGCGCAGCAGCGTCCTTGCCTCGTTAAGCGCCGGAGCGGGCGGCGGATCGAGGAAGGCGAGCCCTGCCGGATCGGCAACGCCGAAGGCGGCGCAGTCTAGTAGCAGGCCCGACAGGTCTGCCTCGAGGATTTCCGGCGGCGTGAAAGCAGGCAGTGAAGCCGTCTGCTCGGCCCGCCACAGGCGGATGGCGACGCCAGGCTGCGTGCGACCGGCACGGCCGGCGCGCTGGTCGGCGGAAGCCTTGCTGACGCGCACGGTCTCCAGCCGGGTCAAGCCGCTGGCCGGTTCGTAGCGCGGCAGCCGCGACAGGCCCGAATCGATGACGACGCGCACGCCGTCAATGGTGATCGAGGTTTCGGCGATCGAGGTGGCCAGCACCACCTTGCGGCGGCCGGGCGGCGGCGGCTTGATCGCCGCGTCCTGCGCCTTGCCTTCGAGCATGCCGTAGAGCGGCACGATGTCGGTATCGGTGCCGACCTTGCCGGCCAGCCGTTCGGCGGTGCGCTCGATCTCGCGCTGGCCAGGCAGGAAGGCAAGCACGCTGCCGCTCTCGTCGGCAAGGGCCGCGCGGATCGCCTTGGCCATGGCGTCCTCGATGGTGGTGCCAGCGGGACGCTCGTCATAGCGGATGTCGACAGGAAAGGCGCGGCCCTCGCTCTCGATCACCGGCGCGCCCGACAGAAGTTTCGCGACACGCGCACCGTCGAGCGTCGCCGACATCACCAGCACGCGCAGGTCCGGCCGCAGTGCACCTTGCACGTCGAGCGCCAGCGCGAGACCGAAATCGCCATCGAGCGAACGCTCGTGGAATTCGTCGAAAATGACAGCCGAGATTCCAGGCAGTTCGGGGTCGTCGAGGATCATCCGCGCCAGCACGCCTTCGGTGACGACCAATATCCTGGTCTTTGCCGAGGTGCGGTTTTCCATGCGCATGGCATAGCCGACGGTGGCGCCGGGCTCCTCATCAAGCAATTCGGCCATGCGGCGGGCGGCGGCGCGGGCAGCGAGCCGGCGCGGTTCGAGCAGAACGATCTTGCCGGCGCCGAGCCAAGGCGCGTCAAGCAGCGCCAGCGGCACCAGGGTCGTCTTGCCGGCGCCGGGCGGCGCCACCAGCACGGCGCTGTTGCCATGGCCGAGCGCTTCGCTTAGCGCCGGCAGCACCGCGGATACAGGAAGCTCCGGCAGGGGTTTTGTCGTCATGGCGCCCGCATATCAGCGGTTACGGCCACGGCGCAACCAGAGTCGGTTCAAAGCCGGGTGCGCGAAAACGGGTTCCAGCGCACGGTGCCCAGCCGCGCTTCTTCCCGCACCATGGTCAACAGGCCGGCGCCGCCGACGACCGCCAGGCCAACCAGCGACAGCCCGTCCGGATATTCCTGGAAGAACAACGCGCCGAGGATCACCGCCCAGGCGATCTGCGAATAATGCGTCGGCGCGACCCGGTTGGCAGGCGCGTATTTCATGGCCAGCAGTTGAAGGAATTGTCCACCTGCGGTGAAGGCACCGGCCATCACCAGCCACAGCAACTGCTTTCCGCTGGGAACAGTGAAGGCGGTGGCGGCGGCGCCGATGCCGTTGAACAGCAGGCCGCAACCGACCAGCACGCCGAGCATGGTGGTGCGCTTTTCCTGCTGCGCCAGCGAGCGCATCAAGATGACGCTGATGGCGGCGAGGAAGGCAACGCCGAAGGCAGCAAGATGGCCGAGATTGAGTTCACGAAAGCCCGGCCGCACCACCAGCATGACACCGGCAAAACCGGCGACCACCGCCAGCCAGCGCCAGGGGCCGACCTCCTCCTTGAGGATCACCGTGGAGAGGATGGTGACGCAGAGCGGCGCCAGGAAGATCAGCGCATAGGACTCGGCCAGCGGAATGGTGGTGAAGGCATAGACGCTGAGCACGCCGGAAGCGATGCCCGCCCAGGCACGCGCCTGCACCGCCCATGGTCGTTTGGTGCGCCAGAAATCGCGCCAGCGTTCGCCCGCAGGCCGCGTGAAGAATAGGAAGAAGCCCGCGAACAAGGTTATGAAAAAGCCGATCTCGAAGATCGTGAGCTGACCGCCCAGGCTTTTGACAACGGCATCGCTGCCCGAATAGCTTGCGTAGGCGATCAGGGCCAGCAGGATTCCGTTCGTCACGTTGTTCCAGTTCCGGGGAGAGAGTGGTTTGAAAATCCTGGCGCTCGGTGCGCATCCGGACGACATCGAGATCTTCATGTTCGGTACGATGGCCGCCTATGCGGCGCAAGGCGCAGAGCTCACTTTTGCCATGGCCACGGATGGTGCCAGGGGCGGCACGAGTGATCCCGCTGTTCTCGCTCGTGTCCGTCGCGAGGAAGCAACGGCCGCGGCCGCGCTGCTCGGGGCGACGCCACGCTTCCTCGACTTTCCGGACGGCGAACTGGTGGCCGATGCAGCGCTGATCGGGGCGCTGAAAGCACTGATTGGTCAAACCGGCCCGGATCTGGTGATCACGCATGCGCCCAACGACTATCATGCCGACCATCGCGCACTGTCGGACGGCGTGCGCATCGCGGCCTCGTTCGCCGTACCGGTGCTGCATGCCGACACGATGGGCGGCACCGGGTTTTCGCCGACGCACTATGTCGATGTTTCCGCCCATGCCGACCTCAAGGCCAAGGCGATCCGCATGCATCAGTCGCAGGATCCTGACCGCTTCGTCGACATCGCGCGGACACAGAACGCCTTTCGCGCCGGCCAGTGCAACGGCGCACAAGGCTCATCGGCCGAAGCGTTCCGTTTCGAACCGTCGTTCCCGTACGCCGATATCCGCGAACTGCTGCCGCCGGCGCCGCCGATCCGTAGGGTGATGGTGAGCACCAGAAGGGTAGATTGAAAGCCGAGGCGACCCCACGGTCCTGGTCAGTATCGGCCTGAACAGCTTCGATACGTCGACCTGCGATCCGCGCTTTTCCCAACGTTTTCAGACATCGCCACAAGCATGGTGCGGCGCAGCAACGAATTCGCTTGCCTTGTTTAGTAAAAATTGCATCACTAAACAAATTACTAAACATCCGCAGCGTAACCGCGCCGCCATGTTTGGGCCCCTGAGGAGAGGGGTTGAGGGCTTTTGAAACCGTCATTCGGGCGCGTTTCGCAAATGGGAGGAAGGCATGAAATCGAGCTTGAAACTGGCGTTGGGACTAACCTCGGCGATAACCGCGTCGACAGCCGTCTTGAACGTCGCGCACGCTGAAGACCTGACGCTGTGCTGGGCCGCCTGGGACCCGGCTAACGCACTTGTCGAACTGTCCAAGGATTTTACCAAGGAAACCGGCATCGGCATGAAATTCGAGTTCGTGCCCTGGACCAATTATGCCGACCGCTTCCTCAACGAGCTGAATTCGCACGGCAAATTGTGCGACCTGATCATCGGCGACAGCCAGTGGATCGGCGGCGCTGCCGAGAACGGCCATTACGTCAAGCTGAACGACTTCTTCGACAAGGAGAAGATCAGCATGGACGATTTCGTGCCGGCAACCGTCGTCGGCTATTCGGAATGGCCGAAGAACACGCCGAACTACTGGGCACTGCCGGCCATGGGCGACGTTGTCGGCTGGACCTATCGCAAGGACTGGTTCTCCAAGCCCGAGCTGCAGAAGGAATTCAAGGAGAAGTACGGCTGGGATCTCGGCCCGCCGACCACCTTCGACCAGTTGAAGCAGGTCGCCGAGTTCTTCCAGAAGCGTGAGATCGACGGCAAGACCGTCTACGGTGCCTCGATCTACACGGAGCGCGGCTCGGAAGGCATCACCATGGGCGCCATGGACGTGCTCTACAGCTATGGCTTCCAGTACGAGAACCCCAAGAAGCCCTACGAGATGGAAGGCTTCGTCAACTCCGACAAATCGGTGAAGGGTCTGGAGTTCTACAAGGCGCTCTATGATTGCTGCACCCCTCCGGGCGCGTCGAACAGCTACATGGGCGAAGGCGTCGATGCCTTCAAATCCGGCCAGGTGGCGATGCACATGAACTTCGCCTTCACATGGCCGGGCCTGCAGAAGGACGAGAATGTCGGCGGCGATAAGATCGGCTACTTCGTCAACCCGAAGGGCCCCGACGGCGAGCAGTTCGCCCAGCTCGGCGGCCAGGGCATCTCGGTGGTGTCCTATTCCGACAAGCAGGAATCGGCGCTGAAATACATCAAGTGGTTCGCCAACAAGGACGTGCAGGCCAAATGGTGGTCGCTCGGCGGCTATTCCTGCCTCAACGCGGTGGTCAAGGATCCGAAGTTCCCAGCCAGCCAGCCCTACGCGCAGACCTTCCTCGACTCGATGGCCATCGTGAAGGACTTCTGGGCCGAGCCGAGCTACGCCCCGCTGCTGCAGGCCTCGCAGAAGCGTTTCCACGACTATGTCGTCGCCGGCCAGGGTTCGGCCAAGGATGCGCTGGACGGCCTGGTCAAGGACTGGACGCAAGTCTTCCAGGACGACGGCAAGATGTAACCCCGGCTCCTCCCGAGCCCGACCCATGCGTCCCGTGCCGCCCTTGGCACGGGACGCAGTTCAGATAAATTCCATGACAGAGACGACCAAGTGACCGAAGCAGGACTCACCATGCTCAATCGGACCGCGGAGAACGCTGCCCGGGCGACCCCGGAACCGTTGGCCCGCAAAGTCCGGGGCATCAGCGACAAGGGCCTCGCCTGGCTGTTCATCTCGCCGACGATCCTGTTGCTGCTGGCCATCAACATCTTCCCGCTGTTCTGGGCGATCTATCTGTCGTTCACCAACTACCGGGCCAACCGGCCGAACGAGGTGGTGAAGAATCTCGGGCTCGCCAACTACCAGCGCATCCTCGGCGACAAGGATATTTGGATCGCCATGCAGACGACGGCGCATTTCGTGTTCTGGACCATCCTGTTGCAGACGCTGATCGGCTTCACGCTGGCCTGGCTGATCGACCGGAAATTCCGCGGCCACGCCTTCTGGACGACGCTGATCCTGGTGCCCATGATGCTGTCACCGGCGGTGGTCGGTAATTTCTGGCGCTTCCTCTACGAGCCGCAGATCGGCCTGTTCGCCTACGCGATCTCGTTCGTCACGAGGATTCCGCCGACCGATATCCAGATGCTCTCCAACGTGTCGCTGGCGCCGTGGTCGATCATCATCGTCGATACCTGGATGTGGACACCCTACGTGATGCTGATCTGCCTCGCGGGCCTACGCTCCATCCCCGAATACATCTACGAGGCGGCCGAGGTCGACCGCGCCTCCAACTGGCGGCAGTTCTGGTCGATCACGCTGCCGATGGCGCTGCCCTTCATCATGCTGGCGGTGCTGTTTCGCGGCATCGAAAACTTCAAGATGTTCGACATGGTCAATCTGTTGACCGGCGGCGGGCCGGGCTCGACCACCGAGGTCGCCTCGATCACGCTGAAGCGGCAGGCTTTCGAGAGCTGGCGCACCGGCTATTCCTCGGCCTTCGCCATCATCCTGTTCGTCGCGGTGTTCGGTCTGGCCAACATCTACGTCAAGGCGCTCAACAAGGTGAAGCAGAGATGAGCCTGACATCAGCCCATTCCGTCGTCGCACCCTCGACAAATTCCAAGCGCATCGCCGGCACGATCATCGTGCTCTACGCGCTGATCTCGATCGTGCCGCTGCTGTGGATCTTCGCCACCAGCTTCAAGACGCCGCCGGATTCGATCGCCTATCCGCCCAAGATCCTGTTCCAGCCTAGCCTCGAAGGTTACTGCAACCTGTTCACGACGCGGACGCGGCAGACGCCGGACTACATCAACTCGCTGGGACCGGCGACGGGCTTCTGCGACGAGACCACGCGCAAGCGCAACATGGTGATCGCCGGCCCCTCCAACTTCCTGCCGCGCTTTGTCAATTCGCTGATCATCGCCTTCGGTTCGACCTTCTGCGCCGTGTTCCTCGGCACGCTGTCGGCCTATGGTTTCTCGCGCTTCAAGGTGCCGCTCGCCGACGACCTTCTGTTCTTCATCCTGTCGACGCGCTTCATGCCGCCGATCGCCGTCGCCATTCCGATCTACCTGATGTACCGCGAGCTTGGCCTGTCGGACACCGCGCTCGGCATGATCCTGCTTTACACGGCGGTCAACGTGTCGCTGGCGGTGTGGCTGCTGAAAGGTTTCATCGACGAGATCCCGCGCGAATATGAGGAAGCGGCGATGATCGACGGCTATACGCGACTGCAAGCCTTCTGGCGCACCGTGCTGCCGCAGGCGACGACCGGCATCGCCGCGACCGCGATCTTCTGCCTGATCTTCGCCTGGAACGAATATGCCTTCGCCGCGCTGCTTACCTCAGGCACGGCGCAGACCGCGCCGCCCTTCATCCCGACCATCATCGGCGAGGGCGGCCAGGACTGGCCGGCGGTGGCGGCCGGCACGACGATCTTCCTGGTGCCGATCCTGGTTTTCACCATTCTGCTTCGCAAGCAATTGCTGCGCGGCATCACCTTCGGCGCGGTGCGCAAATGAGCATGACCAAGCCTCAGAAACGCAAAACGCGCTGGCCGGTCTGGGCCAGACGCGGGCTGATGGAAAACATCGCCACGGCACTGATCGCCATCGGCTTCCTGATGCTGTTCCAGCCCTTCGCGCTGTCGCTCTACACCTACTCCTTCATCACCATGCTCGCCGGCACGGTGATGTTCATCATCGTCTCCAAGTTCCCGGAATAATCATGGCCGAAATCCGCGTCCAGCACCTGAGAAAGGCCTTCGGCGATTTCGTCGCCGTGCAGGATTCCAACTTCGTCGTCGAGGATGGCGAGTTCTTCGTCATGCTCGGCCCGTCCGGCTGCGGCAAGACGACGACCTTGCGCATGATCGCGGGGCTAGAGCTGCCGACCGGCGGGCAGATCCTGCTCGGCGGCGACAACGTCACCATGCTGCGGGCACGCGAGCGCGACATCGCCTTCGTCTTCCAGCTGTTCGCGCTCTATCCGCACATGAATGTGCGCAAGAACATCGGCTTCCCGCTGCTGGCCCAAGGCATGCCTTCGGCCGAAATCCGCACCCGGGTCGAGGAGACGGCGAAGCTGCTGCGCATCGACCATCTGCTCAACAAATCCGTCTCCGGTCTTGCCGGCGGTGACCGCCAGCGTGTGGCGCTCGGCCGCGCTATCGTGCGGCGGCCAAAATGCTTCCTGATGGACGAGCCGCTGGGGACTCTCGACACCGAATTCCGCGATCTGATGGTCCATGAGTTGCGCGAGCTGCACAACCGCATCCACGCCACGACGGTGTATGTCACGCACGACCAAATGGAAGCGATGTCGATGGCCGACAAGATCGCCGTGATGAACCATGGCGTCATCGAACAGTTCGGAAGCCCACGCGAAATCTACGACCGCCCGGCAACCATGTTCGTCGCCGACTTCATCGGCTCGCCGCCTATGAACTTTTTGGGATTTGGCGGTGGATTGGCGAAGGGCGCCAAGGAGATTGTCGTGCAAGGCGCCAAGGTGGCGGTGCCGGAGGTGCGCGAGGATATCGCACCCAGCGACATGGCCCTTGGCATCCGCCCGGAACACATCCGCTTCGACGATGCCTCAAAACTACGCGGCGCCATTTACGGCACCGAATATCTCGGCACCACGCAGATCGTCGCGGTGGAGACGGCGGACGGCATCGTCAAGGCACGCGTCCCGGCCGAAATCCGACTGTCCACCGGCGACCATGTCGGCCTGACGCTGAGCAGCGCACGGCTGTCGCTGTTCGAGAGGAATCCGGCCGCGCGGTGAGAACCGCGATCCACGATGTGGCCTCGGAGCGGAGGGCCCAGCATGGCTGAGGTGCACATCAAGAACGTGACCAAGAATTTTGGCGACCATGTCGCCGTCGACGGCCTCGACCTGCACATAGCGGATGGTGAATTCGTCGTCCTGCTCGGGCCAACGGGGGCCGGCAAGACGACGACGCTACGCCTGATTGCCGGGTTGGAACGGCCGGATTCCGGCACGATCGAAATTGGCGGCCACAATGCCACGACCCTGTCGCCGGCCGAGCGCGACACCGCCTTCGTGTTCCAGCAATATTCGCTCTATCCGCATCTGTCGGTGTTCGACAATCTCGCCTTCCCACTGCGCTCGCCAGCGCGGAAAATGCCGGAAGACCAGATCCGCCGCCGGGTCGAGGAGGTGGCGAAGATGGTGCGCATCCATCACAAGCTCGCCAACCGCTCGACCAAGCTTTCGGGCGGCGAAATGCAGCGCGTCGCCATCGGCCGCGCGCTGGTGCGCAAACCCTCGATCTATCTGATGGACGAGCCGCTGTCGTCGCTCGATGCCAAGCTGCGCGGGGATCTCAGGCTTGAGCTGAAGCGCATCCAGACCGAGCTCGGTGCCACCATGCTCTACGTCACGCATGACCAGATCGAGGCGATGACCATGGCAGACCGCATCGGCATCCTCACTGAGGGCGTGCTGGTGCAGATCGGCTCGCCGCGCACCATCTATTCCGAGCCGGCAAACCTGCATGTCGCGGCAAGGCTCGGCCAACCGGCGATCAATCTTCTGCCAACCGGACTGCTGCCTGACGGCGGCGCACCGGCTGGCACCAAGACGATCGGCGCGCGCACCGAGCACCTGACGATCGCGAAGGCCGCGAACGGTCACGCCGACGGCGTTGTCGACTGGGTCGAGCATCTCGGCGACCAGAACCACCTGCATGTCACGGTGGGGGCCAAGAAACTGGTGACGCTGACCGATCCCGACACGGATCTGGCGCAGGGGGACAAAGTGGTGATCCGCTACCGGGCGCCGCTGTATTTCGGCGCCGACGGACAGCGATTGATGTGAGCGGTTTTCGGTGATTCAGCACCGGTTTTGACTTTGCCAGTACGGGACGAATTCGATGAAGCACTTTTTCAATCGCAGGGAAACGATCGTCACCGAGGCGCTGGATGGCCTGCTACGAACCATTGGCTCCGGCGATCTCGCGCGCCTCGACGGCTATCCCGAGATCAAGGTCGTCCTGCGCACCGACTGGGACAAGACGAAGGTCAGCGTCGTCTCCGGCGGCGGCGCCGGGCACGAACCATCGCATGCCGGCTTCGTCGGCAAAGGCATGCTGACGGCAGCGGTCTCGGGCGAGATCTTTGCCTCGCCAAGCGTCGAAGCCGTGCTGGCCGCCATTCGCGCGGTGACCGGCCCGGCCGGCTGCCTGCTCATTGTCAAGAACTACACCGGCGACCGCCTCAATTTCGGCCTGGCGGCCGAAAAAGCGCGCGCCGAAGGGTTTCGCGTCGAGATGGTGATCGTCGCCGACGATATAGCACTCCCCGATATTGCCCAGCCGCGCGGCGTTGCCGGCACCTTGTTCGTGCACAAGATCGCTGGCCATCTGTCGGAGGGCGGCCATGATCTGGCGTCCATTGCAGCCGCCGCTCGCGCGGCGGCGAAGGACATCGTTTCCCTCGGCATGTCGCTGTCGTCCTGCTCTATCCCCGGCCTGCCGCATGAAGACAGGTTTGGCGAAAACGATGGAGAGCTTGGCCTCGGTATCCATGGCGAGCCGGGCGTCGAGCGGATTGCGGTGCAGAGCGCCGACAGGCTGGTGGCGATCATGGCGGAGCGCCTCGCGGCACGGCTCGATCCCAAGGCCATCTACGCCTTGCTGATCAACAATCTCGGTTCCGTGCCGCCGCTCGAAATGTCTGTTATCGCCAACGCGGTGCTTGCCTCGCCGCTGGCCAAAACCATCAAGCTGACGATCGGCCCGGGCCCGCTGATGACGGCGCTCAACATGAACGGCTTCTCGCTGTCGCTGATCCGGCTCGACGCCGCGCGCGAGACAGCCCTGCTGGCGCCGGTCGGCCCGCACGCCTGGATGCCGGCAAAGCCCGTTGTGCCGCCTGCCGTCGTGCCGATGGTGAAAGCGGCCGGACAGAGCGCGGCACGCAAGCCCAGCCAGAATGCGCGGACCCGGTCTCTTCTCGTTACCGCCTGCGAAAGGCTGATCGCGCTGGAAGCCACTTTGAACGGACTGGATGCCAAAGCGGGCGACGGCGACACCGGCTCGACGGTGGCGGCCGGCGCGCGCAGTGTTCTCGAGCGGCTTGAAACACTGCCGCTTGCGGAACCCGCGGCGACGCTGGGCGCAATAGGCGACATTCTGAGCGCGTCGATGGGCGGCTCCAGCGGCGTGCTGCTGTCGATCTTCTTCACCGCGGCGGCGCAGGCTTTGGATAGCGGCGCGAGCCTGGCCAAGGCGCTGCTTGCCGGCCTTGAGCGGATGACTTTCTATGGCGGCGCAAGGATGGGCGACCGCACCATGGTCGATGCCCTAGAACCGGCCCTGAAAGCGCTCGAAGCCAGCGGCCTGGAGGAAGCGGCGGCGGCGGCTCGGCATGGTGCCGAGGCCACCTCCGCCATGGACAGAGCGAAAGCTGGGCGGTCCGCCTATGTCGGCAGCAAGCTGCAAGGTGTGACCGACCCCGGCGCCTATGCGGTGGCCGAGGTTTTCGCGGCGGCCGCCGCACTGCATGAAGCAGCTTGACGTATGCTCCAGTTGTCGAATGACCGTTCTTTCGATACTGCCGGCAAGATGGAAACCGGAATGCGGGTGACATGGCGGCGTTGAACCTTGCTGGGCTGATTACGGCCGCTGCGGATGCGATCGCCGCCCACGCCGAGGAATTGACCGCGCTCGACCAGGCGATCGGCGATGGCGACCACGGGCTGAACATGAAGCGCGGCTTCGAGGCGGTGCGCGCCGAAGCCGAGGCGTTTTCGGCCAAGCCGCTGCCCGATGCCCTGAAGGCTATCGGTACCAAGCTGGTGATGACGGTCGGCGGCGCCTCCGGCCCGCTGCTCGGCACCCTGTTCCTGGCGCTCGGCAAGGAGATTTCAGCGGCGCCCGATCGTGCCAATCTGACCAGGGCTTTCGGCAAGGCGTTCGAAGCGGTGGCAGCGCGTGGCAAATCGCAGGTCGGGCAGAAGACAATGCTCGACGTGCTGCAGCCGGTGCATGACGCGTTGCTGCAGGGAAAGACGGCGCCGGCAATCGCCGACATCGCCGACGCGGCCGCCGAGGTGACAATACCGATGAAGGCCCAGCGTGGCCGTGCGTCGTTCCTCGGCGACCGTTCGATCGGCCACATGGATGCCGGCGCACGTTCGACCGCGCTTCTGGTGCGCACGATCGTCGAAACGCTGGAAGGTCAGCCATGAGCAATGTCGGCATCGTCATCGTTTCGCATTCGCCGCTGGTCGCCGAGGGCACAGCCGACATGGTGCGGCAGATGGTGGGCGACGAAGTGCCGCTTGCATGGTGCGGCGGAAACGGCCATGGCGGGCTCGGCACCAATGTCGAGGCGATCATGGGCGCCATCGACAAGGCCTGGTCGGAGGCCGGTGTCGCCATACTGGTAGACCTCGGCGGTGCCGAGACCAACTCAGAAATGGCGGTGGAGATGATCGGCGAGCCACGGTCGCACAAGATCATCGTCTGCAACGCGCCGATCGTCGAAGGCGCGGTGATGGCCGCAACCGAGGCCTCCGGCGGCGCCTCACTGCGGGAAGTGGTGGCGACGGCGCATGAATTGTCGCCGTCGTGAGTGAACGGGAATTTTGAAAGACATGTCCGCATCCGCCGAAGCGACCGTTGTGATCAACCACGAGGTGGGTCTGCACGCGCGTCCTTCGGTGAAGTTCACCAAGCTGGCCAAGACGTTTGCCGCCGAGGTGGAAATCGCGCTTGCCGCCAACGGACCATGGTTCGATGCCAAGAGCATCGTCAAGGTGATGGCGGCCAAGGCGCCGAAAGGTACCGTGCTGCACATCAGGGCCAGCGGTGACGGCGCCAATGATGCCGTCGACGCGCTGGTCGAACTGGTGCGCCGCGATTTCGACGAAGGCACGGACCATGTCCGAACCGCTTAGGCTGCAAGGCATTTCGGCCTCGGCCGGCTATGCCGAGGGGCCACTGTTCGACCTCGACCAGACTGTCGTATCCTATGTCGGCAAAGAAACAGCCGACGACGAGAAGGCCGCGCTCGAAACCGCAATCGCCGTCGCGACAGGCCGTCTCACCGCATTGCTCGAGATGGCCGAGGGCGATGCCGCCGACATTCTCGAGTTCCAGATCGCCATGCTGAGGGATGATGCGTTGAGCAGCCCGGCCTTTGCCGCGATCCGCACCGGCCTGCCAGCCGACAAAGCATGGCGGCAAGCGCTTGATACTGAGGCTGCCGGCTACGATGCTTCAGACCAGGATTATTTCCGCGCGCGTGCCGCCGACATCCGCGACATCCGGGATCAGGTGCTGCGCGCGCTGTCCGAGGATGGCGACGTCCAGGCACCAGCCGGTGCCATCCTCTATGGCGAGGACATCGCGCCGACGCGTTTTCTCGAAACCGACTGGAGCCGCGGCGGCGGCATCGCTCTGAGGGCGGGCAGCACCGCCAGCCATGCTGCCATGCTGGCGCGCTCGCGCGGCGTACCTATGATCGTCGGTCTCGGTGGTTCCCCGGCTCATCTTGCCGGCACCGCGCTGCTCGACGCCGAAACTGGCGGCATCGTGCTGTCACCCTCCAAGACTGAAATCGCTGCCTTTCGCCAATCCTCCTCATCATTCCGGGCGCGCCGCGATCGGGCCGGGACGTTCCTGGGGCGACCGGCGGTGACCAAGGCCGGCACGGCGGTGCGGATGCAGGTCAACATCGCCGACCCGTCCGAGGTCGACGGTATCGATATCGCCACCTGCGACGGGGTCGGGCTGATGCGCACCGAATTCCTATTCGGCAAGACGCTCCCGGATGAGGAGACGCAGTATCGCGCCTATCGCAAGGTGCTGGAGTGGGCCGGCGACAAGCCGGTGACGATCCGAACCGTTGACGCCGGCGGCGACAAGCCGGTGTCCGGCTTTACGGTCGAGGAGAGCAATCCGTTCCTCGGCCTGCGCGGAATCAGGCTGTCGCTGGCAAGACCGGAGGTGTTTCGTGTACAGATCCGGGCGCTGTTGCGCGCCGCTGTCCATGGCAGTCTGAAGGTGATGTTCCCGATGATCGCCATTGTGGAGGAATACCGACAGGCAGCGGCGATGTTCGCCGAGGAGCAGGCGGTGCTTGCCACGCGCGGCATCGTTCACAAGATGCCGCCGCTAGGCATCATGGTCGAAGTGCCCTCGGTGGCGATCGTACCGGAAGCCTTTGCCGAGGCCGCTTTCTTCTCGATCGGCTCCAACGACCTCACCCAGTATGTCATGGCGGCCGCCCGTGATAACGCTGCCGTGGCACATCTCAATTCGGTCCGTCATCCGGCCGTGCTGCGGCTGATCGCGGCTGTGACCGCGTTTGGCCAGCGGGAAAAAATCCCGGTCAGCCTGTGCGGCGATGCCGGCGGCGATCCAGCCTCGATCCCGTCATTGCTCGAGGTCGGCCTGCGCGATCTTTCCGTCGCGCCGGCGCAACTCGCCATGGCCAAGGCGGCCATCGCGGACGTTTCTGTCTAGGCGCGGCCGGCATGGTCGACATCAAACCCGAACCCGGTTCCGAAGAGGCGATCCGCGCCTACAAGACGATCCTGTCGCACGTCATCGATCAGCGGCCGTCCGGCATGCGCCAGCGCCTCGCCGATGCGCTCGGCAAACACCGCAGCTTCGTCACGCAGATCTCCAGCCCCGCCTATTCGATCCCGATTCCGTCAAAACATTTGCCAGCTATCTTTTCCGTCTGCCATTTCAGCCCGGCCGAGCGCGACCAGTTTCTCGCCGCCTATCACCAAGCGCATCCAGGCAAGATGTCGGTCGCGGCAGGCATGCGCAAGACCCGGCATGTCTCGTTGATCGTGCCAGATTTCGGCGACGACAAGCAGAATGCCGCACTCGACAGAGCGGTGAACGATTTTATCCAGAAGATCACCAGCATCACCGGCAAGGGTAGCTGATCGAACTCTTTGTTTTACGCAATTCCGGACGGAAAACCGCGACACACTTTTCCTGGAATTGCTTTGGAAGGCCTATTTCGGGAGGAGACGACCGTGAAGAAATTCATGAACTCGGTGGACACGGTGCTGACCGAGAGCCTCGACGGTTTCGTGGCCGCCCATGCCGACATCCTGGTGCTTGGCGACGAGCACAAATTCATCCGCCGCAAGACCTTGCGGCCGGGCAAGGTGGCGCTGATTTCCGGCGGCGGCTCCGGCCACGAGCCGATGCATGGCGGCTTTGTCGGCCACGGCATGCTGGACGCCGCCTGCCCCGGCCAGGTGTTCACCTCGCCGACGCCGGACCAGATGCTGGCGGCGGCGGAAGCCGTCGACACCGGCGCCGGCTGTCTGTTCATCGTCAAGAACTATGAGGGCGACGTGATGAACTTCGACATGGCGGCCGAGATGTCGGAAGGCGTCCAGCAGATCGTGACCAATGACGATGTCGCCGTCGAGAATTCTTCCTATACGACGGGCCGGCGTGGCGTCGCCGGAACGCTGGTGGTGGAAAAGATCGTCGGCGCGGCGGCTGAACACGGCTTGGCGCTGGCGCCGTTGAAGGCGCTGGGCGACCGCGTCAACACGGCCACCCGCTCGATGGGCGTGGCGCTGACCAGTTGCACCGTCCCAGCGGCGGGCAGGCCGACTTTCGACATCGGCGATGGCGAGATGGAGTTCGGCGTCGGCATCCATGGCGAGCCCGGCCGCCGGCGCGATAAATTGAAAAGCGCCGATGCGATCGCGCAAGAAATCTGTGCCGCGATCCTGGGCGATCTCGGCGACCGGGCGAAGGGTCCGGCGCTGCTGTTCGTCAACGGCTTCGGCGGCACGCCGCTGATGGAACTCTATCTGATGTACAACAGCGCGCGCGCGATTTTCGAGAAGCATGGCGTGACGGTGACCCGTTCACTGGTCGGCTCCTACGTCACCTCGCTCGACATGGCGGGATGCTCGATCACGCTGACCATCCTCGATGACGAGACGACCACATTCTGGGATGCGCCGGTACACACTGCGGCGTTGCGCCGTGGCATGTAAAAGCTGGCTTACATCAGGCTTTTCTGCAACCATTCCTGACAATCCTATCCGAAACCTTGTCCGGTTGATGCTGCCATCTCTCACTGCCGCCGAAGAAAGACTCTTGCTGCGCTTCGCTGACCCCGAGGCGGCGGCAGGCGGCGAAGATTTGTCGGCAAAGACGCTGACGGCGCTGCTCGACAATGCCGAGTTCCACGGCGTGCTGCCGATCATGTTGCGCAAGCTCAGCGGGCAGCTGCCAGCGGATGCGGACCTGCACGGCAAGCTGGAAAATCTGCGCCAGAAGGCAACGATCGCCACCGGCCAGTCGATGCTGTTGAAGTATCATGGCGACCGCATCATGAAGGGACTGGCGGCGGACAATATTCCGGCGCGGATCGTCAAGGGACCCGTCTTCGCGCGAAAGCTCTACCGCAACGTCGCCGACAGGCCGTTCACCGACATCGACATCCTGGTCGAACCCGCCAACCTGGCGCGGGCAAACCAGGTGATCGCGGCATGCGGCTTCGAGCTTGGCAGCAACGAGGCCGAATCCTACGAACTGCAGGAATTCAAATGGCTCGAAAAGGAGAATTCCAGCCTGCTGGTCGAACTGCATGGCGACCTCGTGCATGATACCGGTATGCGGCGACGCCTGTCGCTGGGTTTCCCTGAATTGCGCACCATCGACGGCGAAGCGGCGGACACGCCGGCGGCCCTTCTGACGATTGCCATCGTGCACGCCGCCGGCGGCCACAAATTCCACCGGCTGCAGCTTTGCGTCGACGTGCTGCAAGGCGTGCGGGCGCTGCAATCACCCGAAGCAGAAGCACGCCTCTTCGATGCCGCCCGCATGACCGGTATCGAGCTCGAACTGGCTGTTGTGCTCGATGTGACTGGCCAGCTGTTCGAGGAGAGCCGCGCGCTTGAGCTCGCCGGCCGCATCAAGCCCGATCTCTCCATACGGCTGGCCAGGCGGTTGATCACCACGAATACGCTGCTTGGCGTCAATTCCAGGGACAGACTGGGCTCGCGCCTGCGTCGCGACGCCTTCCGGTGGATCCAGAGATTGGCCAAGGCCAGGCCGCAAGTAGCCTGACTTGACGTCAGTCCAGGGTGGCGCTGATCAGCGCCGCGGCGTCAGCCGGGCGCGCGCCCACTTCGAGCTGAAAGGTCGGCACCGAATTGACCAGCCCGGCGATGGTCGCCAGCCGGCGTTTCTGCATTGGCAGCAGCCCCGTCATGCTGGTGCGGACATTGTCCACTGCCAGCGCCACCATCGCGTCGGTCCTGGCCATGGCGACGAGCCGGGTCTGATGGTCGGCGGAACGCGCCAGGTGCAGAAGGGCCGCCACCGGCCGGGCGGATGCGTTTTCCACCCGCACGATCCCCGCCAGCCTTTCAAGCGAGACGGGCTGTTCGCTGTTGCGATCCCACGTCTGGCCAAGGCATGGCGCCACCTGCGGGATCATTTCGGCAGTCTTCTGGTGGATTTTGACGGCCCGCGGCAAGCCCCAGGCGGCGACTTTGCCCGAAGCGACATTCAGGATCATGGCGTCGTCGGAGCAGAGGCCAAAGCTCTGAGTTGCCAGCGCCAGCGACGTCGTGGTCTTGCCGGTTCCGCTCGGGGCATGGATCAGGACGACCGCATCGCGGTCAGGCAGGGTCAGCCCGGCCGTGTGCAGCATATGCTGGCCACCGGCGTCGAGTGCGGCGTCCAGGACCAGCATCGACGGCGTCCAGGCGGCTTTCGAACCGGTGCGAATCCGGAGTTCGGCCCAACCCGCCCCGCCATTGATCGCAACGGTTTGGCGCCCGGGAAAGACGAGATGGACAATGCCGCCATCCTCGATCATCCGGCAGGGACCGTCCTCCGGCACCTCGCCATCGAAGACGAGCGATCCATTGGGTGTCTCGTTCAGCGTGTCTGTCTCGGCGATATCGAGGCGAAAGTCCGGCTCGACGGGTTCCGCTATACGCAGGCTGCCCAGCATCCGGTCGAAATCCTGCCCCAGCTCGGGGCGCTCGGCCGATATGCCAAGGATCAGGCCGTTGAGGCCATAGCAGGCTGAAGGTCTGGTCAAGCGGGACGCGCCTTTACGGCATCGGCATGATGACGATAGATCTCGACCATGCCGGGAAGCTTGTCGCTGACCACCGGCTTGCCATCGAGGCAGATCCAGCAATGCGCCGACAGACGCTGCGCTTGCATCGATTGCGGATCGACGCCGAAGCGCAGGTCCGGATCGAAGCCGGCCAGCCGCAGGAAACAATGACCGAGCAGACCCTCCCTCAGGCACCTGCGGTCACGCATCAGCCAGGGGTGGCGGACTGTGCGGTTGACGCTTGCGACGATGTAGGCGGACGGCAGACCGCGATAGGGCGTCGACGAGGCGAGCGGCGCCCATTTGAGCACCTCCTCGAAGCTCCGGTTGGTGACGAGGACCGGCATCAGCCGCGCGCTTGCCCAGAGATGGCAGCGAAACAGAGCGCGCAGGAGCGGGCCGTCAGCCATCAAGCACCTGGCGCGGCGAGGATACCTTCCGAGATCAGATCCGTGGCCAATGCCGCCATGTCCTGATCGAGCGTCCCCTTGTCGACCTCGAACTCCTCGCAAAGCAGGTCGACGATCTGGTCGAGGTTGCGCGCGCCGTCCACCTTGTCGAGAAAGGCTTCGGTCGTGCCGTTGCATGTATAAAGCTGGCCGCTGCGCGCCAAAAGCACGACTGCGCCATCGCCCACATGCTGCACGGAGGCATCCTCGGCCATCCGCAGAACGGTTCCAGAGACTATTTCCACCGCGCCCCCTCCAAGCCATTCTCATCCCGGAATCAGATAGCGCGGAGGTGGCGCGCTGTCTATCAGCCGATCATGGGAGCCCGTTCGCGGGACCAATGGCTTTGCTGACAGATTCTCCGCGCCAGTCGCGTTAAAACCTGCTCGGTTGCGCCTTCCCGGCCGCATTCGTTCCAGAAATAGTCATCGATGAAACGTGACAAGCAGCGGGCCTGCCGGCAGCGGACGTTGCATTTCTTCCCCTAAGTAAGGTAAAGCCTGTCCGGGTATTGGGGAGATAGCGTATGCGTTACAATTGGGAGCGAGCTCCGACGAGCTTCGAACGTCACAGAAAAGCGCTGGCTACAGCCATTTTGATCGCTGGCGGCATTGGCCTCATGCTTGTGGCCCTGCCGATCTAGAAACAACCTTCAGACAGAGCGGCTGCCGGCGCTTGGGCGTGACCTCTCAGCGCGGCTGCCCGGTCACCGCAAGGAAGCGGCGATCACGCCCCTCGAAACCCTGGCTGAAACGCTGCACCAGCACGACAATCACCGGCGACCTGCCGACCGGGGTGAGTTCGTAGGATTCCGACAGGCTGTAGGAGGTCGGGCAGTTTCTTGAGCCCGGCACCGCCTTGTCCTCATGCAGGATCTTGAACGGCTTGCCATCCTGCCTTTGCAGCGTCAGCCGGAAGCCGAGCGCCTTGCCTGCCTTTTCACCTGGAACTAGCTGGTCGCCCTGCTGCGCCGCACCGAAACTTGCCGAACAATCGGTCGCGCTGGCCGCCAGGATTTCGTCGAGCTGGATGGTCGAAATGCCTGCTTCGCCATGGAGCGGCGCCAGCCGTTTCTGCGACACCTGTTCGAGGCGGGAGATGTCGTTGTAGGCAACCATTTCGCCCGGGAAGGTGAACTTGTCGGAAGCCGCCTGCTCGGCCGGGGATGTGATGGCATATTGGGCGAGAATGGGCGCCGCCTGCGCGGCGGCCTGCGCCCTCGCCTGCTCCAGCGTCAGTGTCGCCTCCTCCGTCTCGTCGACGACGAGGATCGGCTTACCGCCAACGAACTGATCCGTACGGGTATCGATGATGTCGATCTGCGACCAGCCGGAGTCCGAGACGCCAGCGTCGAGCGTTCCATATTGCTCGAAGGCGAAATAACCGCCATCCGGCGAAAAGCCGATGATGTGCCGTGCCGCGGCATCGCCGGCTTCAGCGGTTCCGGTGGACATAGCAAGTGCGGCGCCCATGACCGATGATAGCGAAAAGCGCCCGATGATCCGCACAGCAGCAGACATCACCACCCCAGTCCTGTCTCGCGGTTCATAGCTGCTTGCCCCCAAGGCGCCAGGTCGATCCCGTCGCCAACAATGGCGTGGATTTGCGGCCAAGGGTAGAGCGCGCTATCTGGAAGGAAGAAAAACATTTCCTGGGGAGGTATGGATGGCTTCACGCTATCACGAGGTCTATGAAGGTTGGAAACGTGACCCGGAACGCTTCTGGGCGGATGCTGCCGGCGACATCGACTGGTATTCGCCCTGGGACAAGGTGTTCGACGCCACGGCCGGTGTCTATGGCCGCTGGTTCACCGGCGCCACCTGCAATACCTGCTACAACGCCATCGACCGCCATGTCGCTGGCGGGCGCGCCGACCAGATCGCGCTGATCCATGACAGCGCGATCACGGGAACGATCAGGAAGTTCACCTATGCCGAGTTGAAGCGCGAGGTGGTTGCACTCACCTCGGTGCTGAAGAACCGTGGTATTCGCAAGGGTGACCGCGTCATCATCTATATGCCGATGGTGGCCGAGGCGGCCGTCGCCATGCTGGCCTGCGCCCGCATCGGCGCGGTGCATTCGGTGGTCTTCGGCGGCTTTGCCTCGCATGAGCTTGCCACCCGCATCGACGATGCCAGGCCGAAGCTGATCATTTCGGCATCCTGCGGCCTGGAGCCGGGCCGCGTCGTTGCCTACAAGCCGTTGCTCGACAAGGCGATCGAGATCTCCCGCCACAAGCCGGACGCCTGCCTGATCCTGCAGCGCGACCAGTTGCGCTGCGAGCTGAAGGAGCATTTCGACATCGACTACGCCGATGCCGTCGCCCGCGAACGGGCAGCGGGCGCCAATGTCGATTGCGTGCCGGTGCTGGCCACCGATCCGCTCTACATCATCTACACATCGGGCACGACCGGACAGCCCAAGGGCATCGTGCGTGACAATGGCGGCCATATGGTCGCGCTGAAATGGACGATGGAAAACGAGTTCGGCGTCAAGCCGGGCGAGGTGTTCTGGGCGGCATCCGATGTCGGCTGGGTGGTCGGCCATTCCTACATCGTCTACGGACCGCTGCTGCATGGCTGCACCAGCATCCTGTTCGAGGGCAAGCCTGTCGGCACGCCCGATGCCGGCACCTACTGGCGGGTGATAGCGGAGCATGGCGTGGTCGCGCTGTTCACCGCGCCGACCGCATTCCGCGCCATCAAGGGGCAGGACCCGAAGGGCGAGTTCATTGCCAAACACGACCTCTCCAAGTTCCGTACGCTGTTTCTTGCCGGCGAGCGCGCCGACCCGGAAACCATCAAATGGGCGGAGCAGAAGCTGAATGTGCCTGTGGTCGACCATTGGTGGCAGACAGAGACCGGCTCGCCGATGACGATCAATCCCGCCGGCCTTGGCCTGCTGCCGGTGAAATACGGCTCGCCCGGCGTGCCGATGCCCGGCTACGACATCCGCGTGCTCGACGATGCTGGCCATGAGGTGCAGCGCGGCACGCTGGGCAATGTGGTGATCAAGCTACCGTTGCCGGCCGGCTGCCTGCCGACGCTGTGGAACGCCGATCAACGGTTCCGCCAAGCCTATCTCGAGGAGTTCCCCGGCTTCTACAAGACGGCGGATGCCGGCATGGTCGACGAGGACGGCTACCTCTACGTCATGGCCCGCACCGATGACATCATCAACGTCGCCGGCCACCGGCTGTCGACCGGCGCCATGGAGGAGGTGCTTTCGGCCCATCCCGATGTCGCCGAATGTGCGGTCATCGGCATTGCCGACGCCATGAAAGGCCAGGTTCCGCTGGGCTTCGTGGTGTTGAACGCGGGTGTAACCCGCGATGTCGGCCTGATCGAGAACGAGGTGGTCGGCCTGGTGCGCGAACGCATCGGCCCGGTCGCCGCCTTCAAGACGGTGGTGACGATCAAGCGCCTGCCCAAGACGCGTTCCGGCAAGATCCTGCGCGGCACCATGCAGAAGATAGCCGACAAGGAAGAATGGGCCATGCCGGCGACGATCGACGATCCGGTCATCCTCGACGAGATCACCGCCGCCTTGAAGGAACGCGAAATCGGACTTTGAGCCACTGAAGGGTGGGCCGCGGACGACCTTTTCGAACGGCAAGCAATACTTTTATTGTGCGACGCAGCAATGCACCCTAAAGTCGTTCGCGGGGGGCCATCGACAAAGGTCGCATGGCTCAGCAGAAGATTACATTTGGCGGCGTCGACATCCTGCGCTTTCTCGCCGCCGTCATGGTCATGGTCTACCACTATGGCTTCTGGGTGTGGGCGTATCCGGACGGTGTTTCGGCGCGCGCCACGGGCGGCGTTCCCCCGCAACCGGCAATAGGCGCCTGGGTCGAATCCGGCTGGGTCGGCGTCCAGATCTTCTTCGTCATCAGCGGCTTCGTCATCGCCTTCAGCGCCGAAAGGTCGACGCCGCTGCGCTTTTTCGAAGCAAGGGTGAAACGACTGGCGCCGGCGGTGTGGATCTGTGCGCCGGTCACCGCGGCGGTGCTTTTGATCGTCGGTCTCAGCTGGCCGACCGATGCCGTCATCCGGCTCGTCCGCACCGGCCTGTTCGCCCCCTACGCGCCATGGGTGGACAGCGTCTACTGGACGCTCGGCATCGAGATCACCTTCTATGCCATCGTCTGGGTCCTGCTCAGGCTTGGCCGCTTCCATCAGATGGAAATGGTGGCCATCGCCATCGGTCTGGTCAGCACACTGTTCTGGTGCCTGTATTACCCGCTCGACTGGGCCGATCTTGCCGAAACACGCACGCTCGACCTGCTGTTGGTGCATCACGGCGTTTTCTTCGCCACCGGCGTCATGCTGTGGCTGATGCGCTGCAAGGCGGTGACAGCCGCCCGCCTTGCCTTCTGCGCCCTGTTCCTGTGCGGCGGCGTGCTGCAGATCGCCAGTTCGGTCGATGTTCATATCCTGAAGGTCGGGCGAGAGATGCCGTTCGCGCCGCCAATCCTCATCTTCCTTGTCGGCATCGCGCTGATGGCGTGGTCGCTGCGGCTAGACCTCTCCTGGAGCGGCTGGCGCCGGATCGGACTGATGACCTATCCGCTCTACCTGCTCCACGATGTCGTCGGCGCCGCCCTGCTTGGAGTCCTGGTCCGCGCCGGTCTGCCGCATCTGTTCTCGATGGCGGTCGTCGGCGCGACGATGATCGCGGCAAGCTGGCTGGTGGCGACCGAGGCCGAACCGCGCATCCGGCTGCTGCTCGACCACATCGTTTTCCGTTATCGGCTCAAGGCAGCCTGACGACGATCCGGCAGACCGGGCCGGCCGCCGACCTAAAGCATGTCGCGCCTGAGCGGATTCAGGCCCCTTGTTTCCACAGATCGTTCTCCCCGAACCGAGCTCATTTCTGAGCGACGTGCATTGGCGGTCCCGACCTGGCGCGGCTGCATTTTCCACGATTGCGGAATTTTCCGTTTCGGGCATGATAACAGGCACTTATGCCTTCCGCATGAGAGCTCGCCTCGAGACGCCCCGCACGTGACCCTGTTCCAGCGAAAACAACCCCGCATCGCGGCGCGGCCGCGCCTCGATATCGACATGCAGGACGCCGTCGTCTATGCGATCGGCGACGTGCATGGCTGCTACAAGGAACTCCGCGCCCTGGAGCAGAAGATCCTGCTCGATTCGCTGCGCTTCCAGAGCCGCAAGATCATCGTCATGCTTGGCGACTACATCGACCGGGGGTTTCAGTCGGCGCGGGTGCTCGATCACCTGCTGGCGCCGCCGCCGAAAGGATTTCAGCGCATTTGTCTTGCGGGCAACCACGAAGTGGCGATGCTGAACTATCTCGACGGAAATCTGTCCCGCGAACCCTGGCTGGCGACGGGCGGCCTGCAAACCCTGTTTCCTATGGCATCGATCCGGCGCGCCTCGCCAGCCTCTACGGGAGCAGCGCGCAGATCGACCGGCGCATAAGGGAGATCATTCCAGACGATCACGTCAGCTTCCTGCGCGGGCTGCCGATCATGGTCCGTTCGCGGAAGTTCGTGTTCGTCCACGCCGGCATCAGGCCCGGCGTCGACCTTGCGGCGCAAACCGACCATGACCTGATCAACATCCGTTCGGACTTCTTCGAAGCAACACACCTGCTCGACCGCTGGGTGGTGCACGGGCATACGCCGGTGGATGTCCCTAAGCTCGAAGGGCGCCGGCTCGGCATCGACACAGCCGCCTTCCAGAGCGGACGCCTGACCGCCGTCAGGATCGCCGACAAGCAAGGCAGGCTGATCTTCTCCTGACGCGCATCGATATTGCGGTGTGCTGACCTGGAGATCGCTGCACTCCAGAGTGGACCCACTCGCGCAACGGTCGACGTCAGACCGGCGCCTTGCCGCGCACTTCCGATTTTTCCAGATAGTAGCTCGAATATTTATCGAAGAACTTTTCCGAGCCGCCGAACGATCCGTATTTGGCCAGTTTCTTCAAATCGACCTTGTTCAGCACCGCGCCGACGATCTTGTTGGCGACATAGGGTTCGGATTCCAGCATCGACCTGACCATCGCGCGCGGGGTGCGCCCCCACTCGGTGACCAGTACAAAACCGTCGACCAACGGCGCGAAGGCCTTGGCGTCGACCACCGGTCCGAGCGGCGGCAGATCGACGACGATGTATTCGAACGTCTCCTTGGCGTTCTCGATGAAGCGCCGCATGCCGGCCGAGGAGAGAAGTTCGCTGGTATGCGAGAAGTGACCGCGCAGCACCGCCGGGATGATCGCCAGCTTCGTCTGCCTGTCGATCTTGCCGACCGACTGCCAGGTCTGGCCACCGACCACCGCTTCCATCAAGCCCTGCTCAGTTTCCATGCCAAGGCCTCGGCTGAGGCCGGGATTGCGCAAGTCGCCGTCGATCAGCAGCGTCTTGGAGCCATTGGCGGCAAGCAAGCCGGCGAGATTTGCCGCGACCGTCGACTTGCCCTCGCCAGGAAGCACCGAGATGATGCCGATGACGCGGCTGCCTTGCCCTTCCATCACGACGTCGAAGGCGATCTTGGCGCTGCGCAGCGTTTCGGAGAACATCGAGGCTGGAGAATCGATGCTGACCCGCATGCGCGCCCGCTTTTCGGCTGAAGACAGCGATTGGGTGGTCTTGGCGTCCACCTGGGTCTCGCCCGGCTTTTCTTCCTTGCCGAGCTTGCCGCCGATCGTCGGCAGATAGCCGAGGAATTTCAGATTGACGCGGTCGCGCACGTCCTCGCCGGTCCTGAAGAAGCGTTCGTTGAACTCGTTCAGGCCACCAAAGCCGGCGCCCATCAGCACGCCAAGCACTAGCGAAAGTCCGAGCACGACGATGGTGCGCGGGCTTGACGCGGCAAGCGGCATCGACGCGTCCGAGATGATGCGGATCTTGCCGACCGGGAAGGATTGCTGCTGCGCGGCTTCCTCGTAACGACCCAGGAATGTCTGATAGAGCGTGGTGAGCGCCGTCGCCTGCTGATCGAGTTCACGCAGCTTGACTTGCGTCTGGTTGTCGACGGAACTCTTGCCTTGCGCGGCCGCGACATTGGCCCTGAGCGCGGTCTCGCGTGCCTGCGCCACCTCATATTCGTTGCGGTAGCTTTCGGTCAGCTGCTTCAGCTCGCCGAAAATCTGCGTCGATATGTCGGCCTTCTCCTTGGACAGAGCCACCGCCTGCGGGTGCTCGGGGCCGAAATTCGCCTCGACGTCCTGCAGCCGCTTGGCCACCGTGAGGTAGCGGGTCTTGAGCGCCGATATGACCGAACTGCTCGGCTGGTCGCTCGATATGGCAGCATCCTTGAAGGCGTTGTCGGAGCCGCTGTCGACAATGGCCTTGTACTGCTGGTAGCGGGCGCTGGCGCGTGCGGTGTCGGCCTGCGCCACGATAAGCTGGGCGTTGAGGTCGGAAAGCTGCTTGTCGCTCATCAACTGGCCATCGCTGTTGGCGGCCAGCCCATGTTCGGCCCTGAATTTCTCAACCGCGAGCGAAGCTGCCTGCGAGCTCTGGCGCAGCTCCGTCAACCGGCCCTGCAGCCAGACCGCAGCCCGCTCGGTGGCATCGAAGCTGGCATCGAGCTGATCGGCGAGATAGGCATCGGCATAGGCCTTGGTGACGGCGTTTGCCAAGGCCGGATCCGTCGCCTGATAGCCGAGCGCGATAACATAGCTTCGGCCGATGCGTTCCGCCCGGATCTCGCTCTGCAGCTTGAGGATAGCGTAGTCGCGGCGCGACGTGGCGATCAGCGCATCGCGGGCGGCCGGGTCGAGTTTGCTGAAGTCAGCGCCACCCGGCATGGAAGAGCTGGGGCGGACATACTGGATCAGGCCGCGGATGAGGCCTATGCCTTGGGCAAGCGCCGACTGGGGCGGATTCATGAACGTGTCGTTCTGGTCGAGCTTCAGCTTGTCGACGACCACGGCGGCAAGCCGCGTCGAGGTCAGGATCTCGATCTGGCTCAGGATGGCGGAATCGGTCTGCATGGTTGTCGACGCCGCCGAGATATCGTCGACAATCTTGTTCAAGCCTTCGTCGATCAGCACGCTGGCGACCGACTGATATTTGGGCGGCGTTGTCTGCAAATAAAGCAGGCCCAGGAAGAGACCGATGACGGCACACACGGCGACCACCTTGGCCTGCCGTGCGGCCATGCCAAGCAGCCGCTCGATATCGATGAAGTCTTCGCCGTCTCCTGCGTCCGAATTCGGCAATGGCATCCTCTTGTCGAGAGGAAAGTTGGCATAATTCATCTTCGGTCCAATTCTAGAGCCGGTCCTATTCCGATTGATCGCAATGGGCTCTATCTCACTGTTTCAACATGACCTTTTCCGGAAACCGGGACCCACTTTCAGGGATCATGCCTTGGCTTACAGGCGCCTCGAAGATCGGGAGCATCGCCAGAAGCGATGCAAGCGTCGTGCCAGACGGCGAGAACGCGCCGGCCCCTCTTCGCCGGCCATCTGACAATGCTCCCGAAAGATGGGCATTATGCGGCTTCTTCCTGGCGTTCGTACGACCGGACGAACTCCTGAAGCATCTCGAAAACCGGACCCTTCATGTCGTCGCGCGCCAGCGCGAAGGCGATGTTGGCCTGGATGAACCCTTCCTTGGACCCACAGTCGAACATGCGGCCGAGGAAAGGCTGGGCGAAGAACGGCTGATCCTTCGACAGACGAACCATGGCATCCGTCAATTGAATCTCGTTGCCGGCGCCGCGCTGCTGATTGCCCAGGAGCGCGAAAATCTCGGGCTGCAGGATGTAGCGGCCGTTGATGTAGAAGTTCGACGGCGCATTGGCCGGCGCGGGCTTCTCGACCATGGCCGTCACCTCGAAACCGCCGCCGATCTCGGCGCCACGGCCAACGATGCCGTATTTGTTGGTCTCGCTCGGTTCGCAACGCTCGACGGCGATCACGTTGCCGCCCGTGCGCTCATAGAGATCGACGGTTTCGGCGAGGCATCCGCGCCCGCCGAAGGACACCATGTCCGGCAGCAGCAGGGCGAAGGGCTCGTTGCCGATAACCTCGCGCGCGCACCATACGGCATGGCCGAGGCCCTGCGGGGATTGCTGGCGGATGAAGCTGGTGGCACCCGCCACAGGCAGCATGCTTTCGAGCGCCTCCAGCTGGGTCTTCTTGCCGGTCTGCTCCAAGGTGCCGATCAATTCCGGATGCAGGTCGAAATAGTCCTCTATCACCGCCTTGTTGCGACCGGTCACGAAGACGATGTGCTCGATGCCCGCTTCGAAGGCCTCGTCCACCGCATATTGCACGACAGGCCTGTCGACGACGGGAAGCATTTCCTTCGGCATCGACTTGGTCGCCGGCAGGAACCGTGTTCCAAGCCCCGCCACCGGTATCACGGCCTTCCTGATTTTCTTCATCGCAAATTCCTTCTGAGGAGATCGACTTCAGTCCATTCACAGGCCACGAAAAATCCCTCCATGTGCCTGCATCTTCACCTCCCCGCCCCAACGGCAAATTGTGCCGCCATTCTTCGCAACCGCACGGCGATCGGCATGCCCATATGCCTGACCGCCGCCGGGTCGCTGAGCGCCGTCCGGATCGCCTTGAGCGGGGACCGCGCCTTGATGTGCTGAACCAGTGACAGAAACGATGCCGCCTTGCGCAGGCTGCGGCCGCGCCGGGCGAACGCCGCCTGCGCGGCCTTATCCATCCGGTGGGTTTGAGCGAACACGGCATCCGCCCTGCGCATCGCCTCGACGTGGTGAAGCTCGAGCACGCGCGAAATGGAGCCGCTGCGGATATGGTAGGCATAGCCGATATCGGGCTCGACCACGCATTTGCCGCCCTTGGCCAAGGCTTCGGCAAACAGGATGTAGTCTTCGCCGATCCTCAGCTTCTCGTCATAGCGAAGCCGGTTTCCGTTCAGGAACTCGCGCTGGAAGATCGGCTTGAGGTAGCCGAGGTTGAACTTGGATTCGAAGACGACGTTGCCGGCGATGTAGGTGGCCAGCGAAATCTCGCGCAAGCCTTCCAGATACTGCCGCGGAAACATCGCGTCCTCGATGACGCCATCCTCGCGAACGACCTGCAGATTGTCGACGGCGATCTGGGCGTCCGCGCTTTCGGCACGAGCGATCATGGCGGCGAGCCGGCCGGGAAAGACCGCGTCGTCGGAATCGAGAACCGCGATCCATCTGCCGCGGGCGGCATCGAGGCCGGCATTCCTGGCGCCGCCGGGGCCGTGGTTGCTGGCCAGGGCGACGACACGGACGATATTCTCTGGGTAGGCCCGCGCCACGTCGAGCGTCGCATCCCGCGACTTGTCATCGACGACGATGATTTCGACGCTGACACCCTTCTGGGCGATGGCGCTGGCGATAGCCCGGTCAAGGGTCGCCTCGGCATTGTAAGCGGCAATAACGAAGGAAACATCCGGGACAGAGCTGACGTCAGGCTGCACGCTTGCCTCCCTCCTCTGGCGAAGGCTGGCCATAGAGGCGGATTTCGCGGATGCCGACGAGGCCGCTGACGACACCAACATGCATAATGCCGCGCAGCACGCTGCGGTTCCTGCGTACCGGACTGACGACCACTGGAAGTGCCGAGGCGAAGCAATAGATGGCCTTTGCCGAGGCCAGGCCGACCTGCTTGACCAGGCCAATGCCGCTGGCGCTACTGCCCAGGAGATGGCCGTGCGTCTGGCCGACGCGGAAGCGGCGGCGGCCGAGCCAATCGAATGCCGCCCTGGAGCGCGGTACCACCTCCTCGACCCAGGCCTCGGGCGAGAAGGCGATGCGGCCGCCGGCTCTGTACATCAGGTCGAAGAACTCGGTGTCTTCGCCGCCGGTCTGGCCACGCGCCAGGCTGAAGCGGCGGCCGCGCAAGCTGTCCGAGGCCATCTGCAGCAGAACGTTGCAGGTATAGCCGGTGCGAATCTCGCCGCCCACCCAGACGGGCAAGGTCGAATGGAAATCGCCGCGCCGCATCCAGTCCGGTGCGTCCGGGCGATAGCGCGCCCTGACCGGGCCGAGCACGGCGGCGGCACCGCTTTGCTGCGCCATCGCGACCAGTTCGGCGAGCCATGGAGTCGTGGCCGTCTCGTCGTCATCGATGAAGGCGACGAAATCCGCCGTGCTCGCATCGAGGCAGGCGTTGCGGGCGATCGAGATGTTGCGCGCCGGGGCATGCTGGTAGTGGATCGGCACCGTCAATTCCCGCGACAGCGCCGCCACCATGTCGCGGGCCGTCGGGGTGTCGTCATTGTCGGCGACGACGATGCGGACATCGAATCCCGCCGGCATCTCCATGGCGTCGAGCGAGCGCAGCGTGTCGGCCAGTTCCGGCCGGCGGAACGTGCAGACGCCGATGTCGATGCTGCGGTTCTTTGCCGACACCGCCATCAGGCCACTCCTCGTCGCGAGCCGAGGCCGAGAAGCTGCAGCCAGAAGCCGACCGACCAGCCAAGATGCATGACCATGGCCGAGACACCGGCCAGCGCAACGTCGGCCTTGCGCTGGCGGATAGCCGTCACCAGCCCGTAGCCCAGGCACACCGAGGCCCACAGGAGCAGCGGTACCGCTGCCAGCCAGTGCACGAAGGAGAAGGCCGCCAGCAGCACCACTGGAAACACCAGCAGCGGCACCATCTGCCTCACCTTCGGGATGACGCGATGCTTCAGCACATTCTTGGCACGCCCGCGACCGTAGCCGAGATACTGGAAATAGAGGCCTGAGAGCGAGGCGCGCGGATAGTAGACCATCTGCGTCTTGCCGCTCATCCAGATCTTATAGCCGGCCTTGCGCAGGCGGTAATCGAGCTCGGCGTCCTCGTTGTGGCTGAAGGTTTCGTCATAGCCGCCAACAGCGCCGAAGGCCGATATGCGCATCAGCGCATGGTGGCCATGGTCGATCCACTGTCCCTGCGAAAGATGCCGGTGCTTCGAGCCGCCTGTGCCGAGCTTGGAGTTCTGCGCCGCCGCGGCCGCCTTCTGCACGGCACCGCTGCCGCTGGTCAGCATCGAAACGACAACCGAATCCGCTGATGTAGCCAGGGCTTCCTCGACCAGCCGGTCGCAATAGTCGTCGGGATAACCGCCATGCGCATCGATGCGGATAAGATAGTCGGCACCATCGCCGAAGGTACCAACGGCGAGATTGATCGCCGCGCTCTGGATGCGCCGCTGGTTGTGAAGCAGGATAACCCGCGGGTCCCTGGCAATGACATCCTCGACGATGGAAAGCGTGCCGTCGGTGCTGCCGCCGTCGGCGACGATGATCCGGGCGCCAAGCCGGGCGGCCGCGGGGCGCAATTGATCGAGCAGCGCACCGATATGGGCGGCTTCGTTCAGGCACGGGATAACGATCAGGCTGGATGAGGGTTTTTCCGTCTGCGTCATCAACCTCTGTCCATCTTGCCTCTGTCCATCCCCGGCCATCCTATGCCAATGCCTCGGCGGCAAAGGAACCGGGCGCGGCCGTCAGGCTGCGCAGCCGCTCGACAAGCGCCCGGCAATCGCTGCGATCGTAGCTCCAGGTTCTCGGATTGCGCGCCAAAACACGCCCCTTCAGCCTGGCGAAGCGATGCTCTTCCATCTTGCCTAGCGCGGCTTCGAGTGCCTCGGGCGAAGCCTGCGGCAACAGCACGCCGATATCCTGCTGTTTGAGGAACCGCCCGGTCTCGGTGTTGCCCATAGAGATCGGCACCGCCCCGAAACGGCAACCTTCATAGAGCCGGTTGGGCAGAAGCCATTCGGAGTTCTGCCCCGCTTCGAAGAAATCGATCGCCCAGGAAAAATGGACATCGTTGTAGATCGCCGCCATGTCTTCCGGATTGCGGTAGGGTCCGAGAAACGACAGCCACGGCTCGGCCTCGACAAAGCCGTGAAAGTTAGGGAATTCCGACAAAGCCGGACGGCCGCGCAGCACGATCTCGAAGCGGCCCTCCATGCGGCGGGAGAAATCAGCCAGCAGCTCGAGCGAGCGGCGGCAGCGCAGCGCGCCGAACCAGCCGATCCGCCATGGTGGGGCAACCGGGCTCTCTTCAGCCTCCGGAGCGCCGGGCAAGATCGTCGCGGCCTCGAAATATTTGTTTTCGACCAGCTCAATGGGTGCCGCGACCTGGCCGAACGGCTTGAAATAATTGGCGATGAAAGCCGGCGAACTGGTCACCAACAGCTTCACATCCCTGGCCAGAAAGCGTTCGGTGGCGCGCAGCGCCTTGCCCAGGACATCGTTGCGCAGCACAAGTCTATGAATATCGAGGCACTCGTATACGATCGGAACCGATGCACCGAAGGCTGACCTGGCGCGGCGGGCAAGCGCCAGCATTTCGAGGTTGCGCGCGATGATGAGATCCGGTTTTGGCATGCCGCCCAGCTTCGAGCCTATCGAAACGGCTGCCTTGGCTACGGCCGCGAGGCGTTGGCCGAATCGCCCGTCACGCGTCGCGCCGAGGTCGATTGGGCGCAGTCCCTCGATATCCGCAATCGGATTCGTGGTGCGACGGAAGCCGGCCAGGGTGACCTGGGCCCCACCTGCCCTGAGCATCGTGATCCGCCGGCGCACCGCCGGGTCGGAAACGTCGTGCACAAGGTACAAGACATGCAGCATAAAAACTCGACCGCTGTTGGCCCACCCAAGGGAATGCTAGTACAGCTCTTGCTGCATCGCAACATTTTTGCTGCACCAACCGACGTTTTCTGTTGCACTGCAAAATTATTGCCGTAGTTTGTGGTCGGCGGCGGTCGTGGATTTTCGGGCTCGGAAATCCACTAAAAAAATCAGGAATCCTGAATTTGGAAGCCAATGCATTCGATCCGCCAGAAGGCTCCTTGCGCAAATCGGTTGGGCGCGGCGCGGTTGTCACGGCCATGGCGCAATCGGTGCGGGTCGCGACACAGATCCTGTCCGTTATCGTCTTGTCGCGGCTGTTGTCGCCACAGGATTTCGGTGTCGTGGCGATGTGCGCCCCTGTGCTTGCCTTTATCGCCCTGTTCCAGGATTTCGGCCTGACCCAGGCGACGATCCAGAAATCAGGCATCCGGCATGAGGAGGTGAACTACCTCTTCTGGATCAATGTCGCCGTCAGCGCGATCCTGGCTTGCGTGCTTGCGGGTGCGGCGCCGCTGGTTGCTGCCTTCTACGGCGAGCCGCGCGTGACGGGTCTGGTGGCTGCGTTCGGGCTGCAGATCATGGCCTATGGGCTGGGCGCCCAGCATCTGGCGCTCTTGACGCGCCGCATGCAGTTCGGCCGGCTGGCCGTCATCGACGTCGCCAGCGCCATCGCCGGGCTTGCGGTGTCGATCGCCTGGACCTTCATCGATCGCTCCTATTGGGCCCTGTTTGCCGGCACGCTGACCGGTGCCGTGCTGCCGACGCTCTGCTACTGGGCGAGCTCGCGCTGGCGTCCGGGCCTGCCGCGCAAGGTCGCCGGCATCGGCGAGCTGATCAATTTCGGCGCCGGCATCACCGGCTTCAACTTCGCCAATTTCTTTGCCCGCAACCTCGACAATGTGCTGATCGGCAAATATTGGGGCGAGGCGCAACTCGGCCTCTATGACCGCGCCTACAAGCTGCTTCTGTTTCCGCTGAGTCAGATCACCAACCCCTTGTCGAAGGTGATGGTTCCGGCGCTTTCCAGACTGAAGGACGAGCCGGATCGCTACCGCAGCGCCTATCTGCGCGTCATGCCGCTGATCCTGCTGGTGGCGCTTCCCGGTGTCGCCTTCGCCACGGCGATGTCGGATGTGCTGATCCCCTTCGTGCTCGGCGAGCAATGGCGCGCAAGCGCCTCGATTTTCCTGGCGCTCGGCTTTGCCGGGCTGCTGCAGCCGCTCAACAATCCGGCGGGGTGGCTTTTCGTCAGCCAGGGCCGCTCCGGCGATTTCATGCGCTGGGGCATCATAACGGCCGTGACGTCGGTGCTGGCTTTCATGCTCGGCCTGCCCTATGGCGCGCTGGGCGTGGCGATCGCCTATGCGATCAGCGAATATCTGCGGACGCCGTTCCTGTGGCTCTATGTCGGCAAGAGCGGACCGCTGCAGGCGCATCATGTGCTTCGCGCGGCAACGCCGTTCGTGCTTGGCGCCCATCTGGCACTGGCCGCGATCTGGTTCATCAAGCCACTGCTGCCGCAGCAGCATGTCGTTGCCCTGGCCAGCGGCGCCGTGCTCGCCTACCTCATCACCGTCGTCATCGCACTGGCATTCGCCTCCGGCCGCGAAGCCCTGCGCGAGGCGCTCAAGATGCTGCCGGCAAGGCTGCCTGCGGCAGCGCCGCGCGAGGCGCAATAATTTGGGCGTCTTCGACTGCTACGGACATCTCCTCCAGGATCAGGTCTGAACCATGCACTACCGATCGATCTCCGATATGAACGACGCCATCGTCAGGGGCCTGCACCGGCTGCCGCGTGACATCGACCTGGTCGTCGGTGTGCCGAGAAGCGGCGTTTTGGCAGCGACGCTGGTCAGCCTTGCCGCGAACATCCCGATGACCGATCTCGACAGCTTCCTGGCAGGTCGCATCTATACGTCTGGCGTCACCAAGCGCCGTGCCGCTCTCGACCGCAACGTTTCCGAGATGCGCAAGGTGCTGGTGATCGACGACAGCGTTTCCGGCGGCAACGCCATGCGCGACGCACGCGCCCGCATCCAGGCTGCGGGCATCGAGGCGGATTTCACCTTTGCCGCCGTGTTCGGCCTTGAGCCCCTGCACCAGGAAACCGACCTCGTCTTCGAGGTCGTGCCGCATCCGCGCATGTTCCAGTGGAACTTCATGCATCACAAATTCCTGGCGCAATGCTGCGTCGACATTGACGGCGTGCTGTGCCTCGACCCGACAGAGGCGGAAAACGACGACGGCCCGGCCTATGAGAAATTCCTCAGCGAAGCGCGGCCGCTCCATGTCGCGACCCACAGGATCGGCTGGCTGGTCACCAGCCGGCTGGAGAAATACCGCGCGCTCACCGAGGCGTGGCTCGCCAAGCATGAGATCAAATACGACCAGCTGATCATGCTCGACCTGCCGAGCAAGGCGGAACGGCAACGGCTCGGCGCGCATGGCAGTTTCAAAGCCGATTTCTACCGCAAGTCCGATGCCATCCTGTTCATCGAGAGCGAGCACGAACAGGCGCTGAAGATCACCGAGCTGTCCGGCAAGCCGGTGCTGTGCGTCGAAACGCATATGGTCAGCTTCCCCAACACGTTATCGCTGCCGGCACTTGGCCAGGCTGCCCGCAACCTGCCGGCAAGGCTGCGGCAGATCAAGTCGCAAGAGGGCCGCAAGAGCGCCGCCAAGACCATTGCCCGCGCGCTGCTTGGCGCCCGCGGCTACGACACGCTGAAAAGCCGGATCAAACGCCCGGCCTGACCTGCTCAGGCGGCGCCGTCAGGCCGCCTGTCGCGCGCGCTGCTGCATGGCCCTGTCCAGTATCGAGAAGAAGGTGATGAACTGGCGATCGGGATCAAGTTCCGGGCGCCCGGCGAAGCTGCGAGCGAGACTGGAAAGCCGGTCATATTCCTGGTTGTCGTTCCACAGCCGCCTGACGGCCGCGACCCAATCGGCAAGCGGAGCATCGTAATCCAGCACCACGCCACCGGAGCCGACAGCCTCGGGCAGACCGCCGCGCCGCGAGCCGACAACCGGGATTCCGCTGCAATGGGCCTCCGAAGCGACGCGGCCCCAGGCCTCTTCCCACTTGCTGGGAGCAAGCAGGATCTTCGTGCGGCCATAAACCGTCTTCATGTCGCTGGTGCGGCTCTCCAGGACGACATTGCCCAAGGGAGCGATCGTCTGTTCGATCCGCGCCCGGTGATCGTCGTCGAGCTTCCAGCTTTCGACGAACAGGAAGGGAATTTCGCGGCAGGCGCCGGCAATTCGCACCGCGAGTTCAAAGCCCTTTTCCTCGTAAGGATTGATCAGCGTGACGAATTGGCCCGTCGTCGGCGTCGAGTAATGCGCCGGGTTGATGGTTGGCGGGATCACCACCGCCTCGATGCCGAACTCCTGTCTGTAGGTACGCGCGGTGAAGTCCGAATTGGCGATGTAAAGCGCTGAATGCAATTCGCGCAGATCGCCGCCCAGTTCATGGAACTCGACATTGCGGAGATAAACGACCAGAGGCACGCCCTCCGCCTGCAGCGCCTTGCCGATCGGAACCGATTTGTGACACTGGACCACGGCCACATCGGGCTTCAGCCTGTCGACGGCATAACCCGCCGCTTCCCAGGGAAACCAGGCCCGCACCACCGGATAGCCGGGATAGCTGTCGACAACCGCCGGCTGCCGCAACAGCTTCATCTTGGCCCGCGCCTTGAAGCCAAAGACCCCATCACCGAACAGGGCGGCGAGCACAGCGGCTTCATGACCGTGCTCGATCAGCTGTTCGGCCAGATGATGCGTGCTCGACTGAACGCCGCCACTGAACTCGGGCGGATAGCCGTTGCCGCCTGCAAAGAGAACTTTCATGATCGGGCTCCTTGTCGCATCTCGTATTCCTTGCTCGGAGACAACAGGCAAAGTCCGCCGCCTCTCTTTTCGACGTCAGGCAAGTTTCGGCGGCTCCAGATTGGCGAAGGGATTGGTACAGGATTGCCAGCCGGTAAACCGGATCGGGTCGTTGGGCGAACTGCGCCAGGCGTAGTCCGTCAGCATATGGAATTCGGCGACGACCCAGCGGTCGAAATGCAGCAGATCTTCCCGCTTCTGCCGGGGCAGCAAGCGACGCGCGGCGCCCAGTTTGAGCTCCTCCACCAGGGTGACGGCGTCACTCAGTTTTTCGCTTGGAAAGTTCCACGGATTCCTGTCGCGGAACGCCAGCACGAACTGCTGCAGATGTTCGATCCGGATGTTCAACTTGCCAAGGTATTTTTCCAGCGTGACGCGGACCAGATCCTCGTCCGAGAAGGAGGAAACAGTGGCGTAGGCGACCCCTGTCGAGACCACTCCGCCAGCCAAGACGGCCAGGGCCGAGCGTCTGGAAATCTCGATCATGCGATACCTCCTTTCACGCGATCCGGCTCGCCGCCCGCAAGGACAGCGCTGCCGCGGTCAGGCTCGGGTTGGCGCAGGAGCAACTCGGATAGGTGCTGGTGCCGACGACGACCAGGTTTCTGAGCTGGTGGTGGATCATGCCGCTGTCGACCACAGAATCGGCCGGGCCGATGCCCATCCTCAGCGTGCCCTGGACGTGCGATTCGGTCGGCCGGATGCCACGGTCGAAGAGCTTTTCGACCGGCAGCGGCGCCAGAAGGTCGGGCAATTTCTCCAGAGCGCGCGCCATGCCCTTCACCGCATAGTCCGATGGCGCCTTGAAGCTGACGAAGGCATTTTCATCCGCGTCCAGCGTGACGTAGTTCTCTGGGTCGAGCAGGTTCTCGGTGACCACGACAAGCGGCAGCGCCTGGCGCAGCCGCCCCTTTTCGGCACGCATTCCGTGCTGCCAGCGGTTTTCGAAATAAACCAGTGCCGCCGCGTGTTCCGATCGGTGAGGACCGTCATAGAGGCCGAAATTCAGACCGGTTGTGATGGTGCTGCCGTCGAAATTGTCGACGCCATCGAGATAGACCTCGAAATTCCAGCCGTAGGATTCATGCAGGCCGCTGCCGACAAATTTGCCGCCCAGGCCGGATCGCAGCATGATCGCCGCGCTCTGGATGGCATTGGCCCCAAGAATGAAGAGATCGCCGCTGACCTGGTATTCCTTGCCCTCATGGCTGAACGTGACCGAACGGACAGCGCCGCCGACGTGATCGAGCCGGCGCACTTCCGCACCGAGGCAGACCGAGACGTCGGGATGCTCGAAGACGTGCATCAACCCGTTGTTGACGGTGAATTTGGCGTCGACCGGGCACAGCCAGCAACGCAGATTGGCACAGCACGAGGTGCGCTGCGCGGTCGGCACGCGAGCCCGCGCGGTTGGCATGACGAAGTGCTGGCCGGGCTGCGCCGCCTTCATCATCGTGTCCGGTGTCGACATGCGATGCGGCGGTTGCGGAAACGGCTTCGAGCGGGGCAGCATCGCCGCCATGTCGGGATCGCCGGAGATCGACATGATGTCTTCCGCGTCGCAATAGAACGGCTCGACGTCGTCATAGCTGATCGGCCAGTCATTGCCGATGCCGTAGGTGCTTTTCAGCCGGAAATCATTGGGATGAAATCTTGGCGTCTGCGCGAACCAGCAGTTCGTCCCGCCACCCAGTCCGATCGTGTAGTTCCACGGCTTGTCGGAATTGGTCTTGTAGGTGGTCTCGTCTTCGATGTCGGTGTTGACGTTCTGTTCGAGCTGCCATTCATGGGTGTTGTGGCGTCCCCACTCCAGCACCAGAATGCGCGCCTTTCGGCGCTTGGCGAACTCATGCAGGAAGAAGGCCGAACCGAAGCCGGAACCGATCGCGACGAGATCGAAATGATTCTTGGTGATTTGCTCCGGCTTTACGTCCAGCACCATCAGCTACAACTCCACACAGAAATACGCGCTCAGTCCCAGCGCCCGCAGGCCGTGTGCGGACCGGTCTTGCATCCGTCTGCCAGGGCCCGGTCTCATGCCGCCATTCTGCCGATCGAGTGATATTCGATGCCGTGGCGGGCAATGACCTTGGGGTCGTAGAGGTTGCGGCCGTCGAAAATGACCGGCGTGATCAGCGCATCCTTCACCGCGTCGAAGGACGGCGCGCGAAAGCTCTTCCATTCTGTGGCGATCAGCAGCGCATCGGCGCCGCGCAGCGCCGCCTCCTTGGTGCCGCACAGAAGCAGGTCGTCGCGCAGCCCGTAGATAGCCTGGCATTCCTGCATCGCCTCGGGATCATAGGCCTGCACATTGGCGCCAGCCTTCCAGAGCGCTTCCATCAGGACGCGCGCCGGCGCCTCACGCATGTCGTCGGTGTTGGGCTTGAAGGCCAGGCCCCAGAGCGCAAAGGTCTTGCCTTTGAGGTTGCCCTTGAAATAGCGGTCGACCTTGTCGAAGAGAACCGATTTCTGTGCGTTGTTGCGCTCCTCCACGGCGCGCAGCAGCTTGGCGTCGAACTTGACGCCTTCGGCGGTCTTGATCAGTGCCCGCACATCCTTCGGGAAGCACGAACCGCCATAGCCGAGGCCCGGATAGATGAAATGGTAGCCGATGCGCGGATCGCTGCCGATGCCCTTGCGGACCTCCTCGATGTCGGCGCCGAGTTGTTCGGCCAAATTGGCCATCTCGTTCATGAAGCTGATCTTGGTCGCCAGCATGCAGTTGGCGGCATATTTGGTGAATTCGGCGCTGCGCACGTCCATCACGATCATCTTCTCGTGGTTGCGGTTGAACGGCGCGTAGAGTTCGCGCATCACAGCCTCGGTGTCCTCGCTGTCGGTGCCGACGATGATGCGGTCCGGCTTCATGCAGTCGGCGACCGCGGACCCTTCCTTGAGGAATTCCGGATTCGAAGCGACGTCGAAAGCCAGGTCCTCGCGGCCTCTTTTCTTCAACGTGTCGGCGATCCTGGCCTTCACCCTTTCGCAGGTGCCGACCGGCACCGTCGACTTGCCGACGACGATCTTGGGTTTGTCCATTTCGCGGCCGATGGTCTCGGCGACGGCCAGCACATATTTGAGGTCGGCCGAGCCGTCCTCGCCCGGTGGCGTGCCGACCGCGATCATCTGGATCTCGCCGTGCCTGACAGCGGCGGCGGCATCGGTGGTGAACTTGATGCGGCCGGCGGCATGGTTCTCCTTGACGAGGTTTTCCAAACCGGGTTCGAAAATGGGAACCAGGCCCTGGTTGAGCCGCTCGACCTTGGCGGCGTCGATGTCGACGCACACCACCTGGTGCCCGACTTCGGCAAGCACCGCCGCCTGCACGAGGCCCACATAGCCAATTCCAAACACCGTCAAATTCATTCGGTTTCATTCCCATGCAAGGCAGCGGACCGTTTTCGGCCCCGCCGGTTCAAATCGACTTCCCAACTACTTTACACTGCATGCCAGCGATTCCGGAAATTGACAGGGTTCGCCGAGCGCCGTGAAGGCGACCCGCTCGACCTGCAGGGAAAGCTTGCGGCCCGGATCCGCGAACGCTCCCATCCAACCCTCCATCGTATCGCTGCCCCAAAAGCTGAAGAATATCTTCTGTGCATGGCTGGGCAGCTTCGCCGGGTCGGTAATCGTGTTCACCAGTTGGCCGTTGACGTACCATCGCAGGCTGTCCTTCTGCCAGACGAAGGCGTAGTCATTGAAGGCGTTCTCCGTGCCTCCCGGCACGTCGACCAGTTTCTCGTTCTTGCCCTTGCCCGCGACATAGGCATTGACCTGCACCTTGGAGGTATCCTTGGTCAGGACCTCGAAGTCGATCTCGTCCCAGGGCTGCTTGTCGCTGGGACCGATATAGGTGAAGAACGCCGCGTTGAGGCCGGAGCCGGTATCGGTCTTCAGCCGTGCTTCATAGGTGCCGTAGCCGAAGCGCTGCTTGGTCTGGATCTCGCCGCAGACGTAGTCGCGATCCTTCAGCGTCTGCTTTTCGAAGCCGAGCGACAGCACATCATTCGACAGTTCGACCATACCTTTCGACCAGGTGCAATTCTGATGGCTGCCGTTGTTCCAGCCGTCGGAAACATACCAGCGCGCGCGGTCGAAGCTTTTGAAATCATCGACAAAGGACGGCGATGACGGAATCTCCTGGGCGCAGGAAGGGGTTACCAGGAAACCGCCAAGAGCAGCCAGCAGCAACGCCCCGAGCGACCCCAGCCGCCGGGCGGCTTGTCCGGTCCGATATGCGAGAGGCGCTGCGTCAACTGCTGTCGTAGGTTTCGGATTCGAATTCATATCAAACTCACCTTTGCGCTGTGTGTCCCCAACCCAAAGTCGACGTTCGAACCGCTCCTGAACGGGCCAACCTTGACCTCCCCTGTGACCCTCTCGATTGCTTCCCGCCTTGCATCAAATCTGTTGCAACAGTTCCGAGCCTCACGTTCAACCTCTGCCGGCGCCTGCCGGCCAGGCGAATTCCGCCGAGGCCGAATCGGCATCCTCGTCGAAGACCATATCCAGCGAATGCCGGAGCCCTTTCATCATGCCGTCCTGGCGCGACAGCGCCGCGATGCGGCGCTCGCAATTCAGGATCGACTGTGTCAGTGCGCTGACTTCTGAAGACCGCTTGTCGGAAGCAGAGCCGTTTTCCATCGCTTCGACCAGGAAGGCGGCATTGGTCGACGTCGTCCGGTAGCGATTCTCAAGCCCGACCCTCTCGGCCTCGATCTCGGCCGCAATCTGCTCGAACAGCTTTGCCAGACGATCGAGACGTGAAACATCGGCCTGCCGGTCGCGGGCCGGATCCCTTGATCTGAAACCGAATATCGAGGCCATGAACTCAGGTTCCTGTCATCGCCGGCCTATGGGCCGGGCTTCTGGCCGATCCCCGCAGCCGGGGCTCAAAAACTCACCTTGCATTGTCCTGCTCCTTTGAAGGAGAGACATCAGACCAATCCGATCGGGGGCCAGTTCGGCTGGTCGTCCAATATGCTGCACCGCAACATAGACTGCCATCGTCGGAGCCGCGAGGCAACCACCCAATTCGTAAACTCATAAATCCGACCGAAATGGTTTGCGTGCTTTCAGCGTTCCTTGCCCATGCTGGTTCCAGCCATCAGAAAGCGCAGCGGCGGCACAGGCTTTTGGCTGGACACAAGGCCGACGCGACGAAACAGCGCCTCGAGCTTGTCGGAAGCCACGCCCTGGACGATGGGGACGAGGTTGGACAGGCTGGCGAAAGCGTAAGCCGCGGCCGATGCCAGCCCCCGCTCGGCCTTGACGTCAAGGAAATTGCGCAGCCGATATTTGTCGCGCACGTGCCGTTCATGCCGCCGCAGCACCGCCTTCGAGCCTTCCGGCAGACTGTCGATCGCCAGCAGCGCCAGATCCGCATCGGCCAGACGCTTCAGGTCCTGGGTCTTGTGGCGGCCGCTCAGGGAATCGGCGCGGACGACGGCGCCGTAGCCGCAGGAGCGAATGACCTTGAACCGCGCCCCGCATGCGACCGCGCGGGCGTAGAGTTCATAGTCCTCGCCCAGCCGCAGGCTCTCGTCGTAGCTCAACCCATGGCGCTCGAGGAAGGCACGGCTGATCACCGGCTTCAAAAAGCCCAGTTCGCCCCTCTGCACGCGGCGCCTGGAGATGTTGCCTTCGACGAAGCGCTCGAAATCGAGGAATTCCGGCTCGGCGGCAAATTGCGGCGCGACGATTTTCGTCGCGTCGCCCGTTGCATCATCCCTGATGAGCATGATGTTGTCGGCCGCGAAATCCCAATCGGCGCCGGCAAACAGGTTGCGAAACCGGCCTTCGAGGAAAAAATCGTCGGCATCGAGAATGCTGATGAACGGCGATTTCGAGCCGGCTATGGCTGCGTTGCGGGCAAAGGAGGGGCCGCGATTCACATCGAGGCGCATCACGGAGAGCCGTCCGCTGCCATCATCGGCGGATCGTGCGACATCGGCGGTGTCGTCGGTGGAGGCATCGTCGACGACGACGACCTCCGCCACTTCCGGTTCGCGCAACGCGGATGCGATGGCGACGGCGATTGTCGCTGCGGCGTTTTTTGCCGCGATGATCACGCAGACCTCGGATTTCGTCATCGACATGGATTTGCCTCTCGTACAGGTAAAATCGATTTGCCCTCGCCCGTACTCGTTCGATGCACTACAGAATTGCCATCGGCATCCAATTTGCCTTCATTCAGCGACTCCCCGGCCGCTCGAAGATGCGGCGGCTGATATCGGCGGACGCCGCCCAGCCGGCTTCGGCCAGATAGCGGACCGGCGCGCGACCGCACAGTTCCCAAAGCACCGTTCGCCGCTGTGGCCACCGCAGCGACGGCAGCCACGGCGCGATGACCATGCTGAGCAGATCTTCATTGCCGATGCGCGACAGGATCCTGGTCGCACGCTCCGACAGCAGCGTGCTGGCCCCGCCGAGTAACACATCGGCGGCGCGCAGGCCAAGCAGCAGCGTGTCGTCCAAACCTTGCGCGGTTGCGGCATCGAGCAAACGCTGCTGATCCGCCTCGTCGAGGCGGCCGGCGCTGGCGCCGATATCACAGACGTAGCCGGCGCAGGGTTCCCGGTTGAAAAGGGCCTTGGCGACGCTGATGCAGGACAAAAGCAAAGTATCGGCCACCGAGGTGAACGGCACCGTCGCACCGGCGATTTCGACCTGTCGCTTGCGCCGCAGGAACCCGTCCGCGTCGCGCGGGCTTGGCGAGCCGGGCTGCTGGAGGCGGTAGTGGAGATCGACGGTGGACGACCTCGGCCCGTCGCCCCGGGTCATGTGCTGTTCGCCGAGGAAGCGGACCCACCAGACGGAGCTCGACTTGCCTGATACCTCATAGCCGATCTTGCGAAGGGCATCACGCGCCCTGAAAAATCCGAGCGGCGAAACCAGAATGTCGACATCGCCCGAGGGCTTCATAAAATGGTCGTCGTAGAGAAGCTGCTGCTGGAACGGACCCTTCAGAAAAACGAAATCGATCTCGCTGGCGCGCAGCACGTCATGGATCGCCATCGAATCCATGATGCAGGACGCGTTCATCGAAACCGTTTTCCTGCGGTAGGTGTCGAGCCATTGGAAAAGCTCAGACGGCCTTTGAGGCGCGGGTGCGCGCGAAAGGGCCTTGAGGACAAAGACGGCGACCTTATTCAGCCTGGCAATGTCGGCAATTTTTTCACCGTCAAGATCGCGCGTCGAAACGTCGCCCACGCGCGGCCCGGCGAAATACAATCGCAGGCAGGCCTGCACATAGGCCACCTCGTCGGCACAGCCGCCGGCGCGCAATCGTTCGTATGAGCCATCCGGCAAAGCCATTTAGCGCACAATCTCCCAACAAAGCGGTTCGCGCGGACCCTTATGGTGCAAGTGCGAAGCAAGCATCACCAAAAACCTCGATGCCGTAAAGCCTTTCCTTTTTGGAGTGCGAATTTTTGCAACCAAAGCGCCTATCGAGGTGGCGCCGGAAAGGAGTGAGAACCGCGGTTTAAATGTCCCCTCCCACGGCGGTTTCGCCGATCTCCGGCCGAATTTCCTGATAGAAATTCCTTCCATTAGGGAGACCTAAAGAAGACACAACGCAAACGACTTAAGCAAATAAATCAAGTGCTTAAAGAATCGGCACAGGCATTGCCGTCGTGCCCAAGGAACCGGCTAAAAATGGACAAGTTTTAGGCATACCGCTCATGTCGTGACGCTGGCAACCGTAATTGATTAACAGAAAGTAAAACAGTCTTGACTCATAAATGCTGCCGTGCAGCTATTGCATTGCAGCATAAAGTGCTGACGGCACTCGACAGGCCGTTTCCAGTCCTAAATCGGAGAGTAAAATGGAACAGAATGTTGAAAAGCATGAATACGAAACGCCAAGCCTGACGGTGCATGGTTCGATCGAGACCATCACCCAGGGCGGGGGCGGCAGCACGGCGACCGACGCAGCGTTCCCGGCGCACACGCCGATCGGCGACCTGACGTTCTCCTGAGATCTATAGCCGTTTCCAGAGTGACATGTTGGGCCTCTGGATTCAGAAACGTAAGCGGGTCGGGGGCCAAAACCTCCGACTCCCCTCTGCCACCTGGTACTGTCGAAGCGTTGTGTTAGCGAGGTTTTGGGATGAACTGGAAGCTATCTAACCTCGATTTAGGCGACCACGTTAGTGTGAGCGCGACCAAGGATGCCGTGGCTTGCGAGTTCGGCGACGGCTTGGCGCTGCTCAATCTCAAATCCAATGTCTACTACAGCCTGAATGGCGTCGGCGCCTTCATCTGGGATTTGATCCAGGAGCCCCGGTCGATCGGTGACATCCGCAGCGCCGTGCTTGCGCGCTACAATGTCGACCCGGCGCGCTGCCAGGCCGATGTCGACGCATTGCTGAAGGGCCTGGTCGATAATGGGCTTGCGAGACGGCATCATGAGGCACTTGTCTAAGCCGGTCCAGCACAAGGCGCTGGTTTCGCAGGCCCTGGTTTCGCGGGTCCTGGTTTCGCGGGCCTCAGCTTTGCGGCAGGAACCCGCGAGGGAAACAAGCTTCAAGCGCGGGGGAAGCCGGCGCGGGCTGGTCAGAATTTTCTCCCTGAGTGGCTCGGAAATGATCTTCCTTGGCCATTGCTTGCTGGTGGTGGCGACAGTTCGGCTGGGGCTGACGCTGCTGTCCTACAATCGTGTACGCAGCCTGGTGACGCGCCTCGACGCGCGGCAGTGCGCTTCAATGGGCGAACTGCGGCGTGTCGCCTGGGGTGTTGCTGCCGCGGCCCGTTTCGTCCCTTACGCTACGTGCCTGACCCAGGCGCTCTCCGGCCAGTATATTCTCGCCCGCCAAGGCAATGAATCGACGATACGCATCGGCATCGAACGTGGCACGGGCGAGCAGTTGAAAGCGCATGCCTGGCTGGTCAGCGACAACCATATCGTGCTTGGCGGATCGATCGACGGCTTCGCCCATCTAGTCGACCACGGCAGCCGATGAGCGGCGTCGCCGGAATCCTGCTGCGCGGAGCACACGCACCGGCGGTCGCGGCGGCCGACATTCAGCAAATGCTGGCGCGCATGCGCCATCGTGGTCCTGACGGCAGTTCATGGTGGCTGGACACCAGCATCGCCCTTGGCCACGCCTGGCTCAACACATCGGATGAAGTCGGTCCAGGCCCTTTGACGATGGCTGGCGGCCGGCTCGCTATCACTGCCGATTGCCGGCTGGACAACCGTGACGAGTTGCTGGCCAGGCTCGGTATCCGCGACCAGTCGGTAGCCGACGCGATCGTGCTGATGCGGGCCTATCTGCGCTGGGGCGAAGCCTGTCCGGAGCATCTGCAAGGCGATTTCGCGTTCGCCATCTGGGATGACGAGCGGCAATCGCTGTTTTGCGCGCGCGATCATTTTGGCGTCAAGCCGTTCTACTACCACGCGGCGGACCGGCGTTTTGCCTTTGCATCGGAGATCGGGCCGATCCTGGGCGTCGAGGGTATCCGCGCACGTGTCAGCGAGCGCCAGATCTCCGGCTTCCTGGCCGGGCTTCCCGACGACCCGCAGTCGACCCCCTACAGCGATATATTCAGCCTGCCGGCCCGCCACAGCTTAACCGTCACCGCGCAACAGGTGATGGTGCGCCGATACTGGCAGATCGAGCCGTCGGCGCGGCCCTTGCGGTCGGATGCATCGGAGGAATTCGCCCATCTGTTCTCGCAATCGGTGCGCAACCGCATGCGGGGGACCTCGGCGGTCGGGGCAATGCTGAGTGGCGGCCTCGATTCCTCGTCTATCGCCTGTGTCGCCGGCCTGCAGAATGCCGCCGCGCGCAAGCCGAAGCTGCCGACCTTCTCGCTGGTTTTCGAAAAGGGCTCGCCGATGGACGAGCGACCCTTCATCGATGCCGTTCTCGACCAGCAGAAGGTCGACGCGACGCTGATCCCGGTCGGCAACTATGCCCCATTCGCCGAATTCGAGCGCGTGCTGGAAGAACAGGAGGGAACGTTCCTGGCGCCGGGACTGACGCTCACCCGCGACATCTACCGGACTGCCGGCGCCAAGGGCATCAAGGTGCTGCTGGACGGCCACGGCGGCGACGAGGTCGTTTCACAAGGCCACGGCCACCTGCACGAGCTTGCGAATGGCGGCCGATGGATGGATCTGTGGCGCGAGGTCCGCAGCGCATCCAACACCTATGGCGACAGCACGCTTGGCCTATATCTCCAGTTCCTGACCCTCTACGGGCCGGCCTGGCGCATCGCCAAGCTGAGGCATATGGCCAACCGTACCCTGAACAAGATCCGTAAGCCCGCGCAAGTGCCGCGCGCACGAAGCTGGCGCGACCTGATCAATCCGGACCTGGCCAAGCGTACCGAACTTGTCGACCGGTTTCACCGGGCCGGCTATATGCCGCCCGGCGTCCAGGCCAGCGACGCCTTGAGCCATCGCTGGATCCTGTCGAACGGCTATGTCCCGCATGCTTTCGAGGTTCTCGACAAGGCCGCCGCCAATTTCGGCGTCGAGCCGCGCTACCCCTTCTGGGACAAACCGCTGGTCGAATTCTGCCTGGCACTGCCGGGTGAGGAGAAGCTGAGCCGCGGTTTTGGCCGCTATGTGCTGCGCCGCGCCATGCAAGGCGTATTGCCGGAGGCGGTGCAGTGGCGGCGCGACAAGATCGACTTCACCGCCAATCTCGTCAACGGCATGCTGCGCAACCATCGCGACCTCCTGGAACAGTTGCTGGTCTCGGATGCGAACCGCATCGCGCCTTACGTCAATCTGCCTGAAGTGAGTGCTGCCTATGCGCGGCTGCTGCGCCAGCCCGATCAGGCAGCCCCCCTGGATGTGCAGTATGTCTGGCGCTCGGCCTCGCTGTCGCTCTGGCTGCGGCAACTCCAGCATGGCGGGAGCCCCACGTGATGCCGCGCAACGAGCCGCTCGCTCTATGCAATGATGATGCCTTTCCGCAAGGCCGGGCCAAGCGAGAACGCCGCTACTACCGGGCCTACGGCCTGACCATCGCGTCGGAGGTGACGTTGCCCGAACTGCAGCCGGCGGCGCCGGGGGCGGCGGACCTCGTGATCGCCGTCGGCGCGATCGATCTGCCAAAGCCCTCGCCCGAAGCCGCGACCGACTTTCGCTTCGAGCCGGACCGGCAATATCTGGCTTGGCATGCCGTGGGCGCGTTCCTGATCACCGGTTTCAGCCGTATCGACATCGAACCGGCGCCCGGCGTCGACGATGCGCTGCTCGCGTTTCCGCTGCTCGGCCCGGTCATGGCGCTGCTCTTGCATCGGCGTGGCCTGCTTGTCCTGCATGCCAGCGCCATCGCCGCCGCCGGCACGAGCGCCATCTTCATGGGTGACAAGGGAGCCGGCAAGTCGACGACCGCAAGTGCGATGATCCGGGCCGGGCATCGACTGCTTACCGATGACGTGGTGGCGCTGGACCTGGCCAATCCGAGTGAGCCAATAATCGTTCCGGGCTTTCCGCAGATCAAGCTGGCGGCCGACGCCGCGGCGGCGATCTCGCTCGAGGAAGCGGAAGTGCGGCCGCAAGTGCATCCGGCGATCGACAAGATGCAGCATCGCCTGAACGGTGGCTTTTCCGGCGACAAGGTGCCGGCGACCAGGATCTATATCCTCGAGCGCGGCGAAAGGGCTGACATTACGCCCTTGCCCGCCATTGCTGCCCTGCCGGCCATCATCAAATTCTCCTATGTGATGCGCTTCGGCCGCGCGGCCCTGCCCGACGACTTCGCGGCGGCGCATCTTCGGCAATGTTCATGGATTGCTAACCATACCGGCGTGTACCGGCTGGAAGTCCCGACGGGCCTGGACAGGATCGGCGAAGCCGTGGGGCTGATCGAAAAGGATCTGTCGGCCGACAGCCGGCGGTCGTGAGCGCATCCATGTCGAAGCCCCCAATCCTTCGCCTGTCGCTGTTTCGGGAATTTGCCGCATTCGGCGCCGCCATTGCCCGGATCGGCGGCCGGCGAACATGGACGGCGCTGTTCTTCCTCATCCTCGGCAGCCTGACAGAGGGCATTTCCATCCTGCTGCTCGTCCCGCTGCTGCATCTGGTCGGACGCGCCGACCAGGATTTCGCAGTTCGGCTGCCCAACAATGATTTCGTGCGCTGGCTGGTGCCTGATGGCACGCTGCAACTGACGACCGTGCTTTGCGCGCTGGTCGGGCTTGTTGCAGCGCAGGCGGCGTTCAATCGCTTCAAGTCGGTCTACATGGCCAGATTGCTGTTCGATTTCATCAATCGCGTTCGCATGAACCTGTTCGAAAGCATCGGCAAGGCGCGCTGGGGCGTTTTTACACGCATGCGCAGTTCCGACCTCGATCATGCCCTGACCGGCGACATCGACCGCGTCCAGGGCGCGGCTTTCTCGCTGCTGATGCTGGTGCAGATCGCCGTTCTTCTGGCCGGCTATCTCCTGGTTTCCGTGTTCATCTCGCCGGTCATGACGCTGTTTGCCGTCGTCATCGGCGCCCTGATGTTCGTGGCGCTGCGGCCCTTCCGGGCGCGGGCCACTGCCTTCGGCCGTGTGCTGACCGCCAATCGCCAGGATCAGTACCGGACGGTCTCGGAGTTTCTCGGCGGCATCAAGGTGGCCAAGAGCCTGAACGTCGAGGACAGCTATTTCGCGCAACTGCGGTCAACGCTTGAGAGGATGAAGGCCGACAACATCGACTATGTGCGCAACAGCACCATCGGCACGGCAGTATACCAGGTCGCGAGCGTCGTGGGCCTGAGCCTGTTCATCTATGTGGCTTTGGTCCGCTTCAACCTGTCGCTGGCCGAGATCGTCGTCCTGCTCCTGGTCTTCATGCGTATCGCGCCGCGCTTCATGGACATGCAGACGCAAGCCCAGCAAGTGCTGATCAACCTGCCCGCCTTTACGGCAATGCGCAGCCTGCAGGCACGTTTCGACGCCGAACGCGAACCAGGCCATACCGAGTTCGCCGACGCCGGGACACTCTCGCTCAATACGGGATTGAATGTTCGCGGCGTCTCCTTCGCCTACGGAGATGCTGGCGACAAGGTGGTGGTGAGCGGCATCACCTTCGGCCTGCCGGCCGGCAAGGTCACCGCCCTGATCGGCCCGTCCGGATCGGGCAAGAGCACGATCGCCGACATGCTGCTTGGCCTGCTGGAGCCCACCACCGGCAAGATGCTTGTCGACGGCGTCGAGATCGATGCCAGCAATCGCCGTCGCTGGCGCGACCAGGTGGCCTATGTGCCGCAGGACGTGTTCCTCCTGCACGACACGATCGCGGCGAACCTGCGCCTCGCCGCGCCACGGGCCAGCGATGGCGATCTGTGGGCCGCGCTGCATCAGGCGCACGCCGGCGAGTTTGTCGAACGGCTCGACCTCAGGCTCGATACGGTGGTCGGCGATCGCGGCGTGCGGCTCTCGGGCGGCGAACGCCAGCGCATCGCGCTCGCACGCGCGCTGCTGCGCAAGCCGTCGTTGCTCATCCTGGACGAGGCGACCAGCGCGCTCGACTGGCAGAACCAGTCGCTGATCGCCAGGTCGATCGACGGATTGCGCGGTACGATGACGATCCTGACCATCGCGCACCGGCCATCGATGATCGCCTTCGCCGACTGGGTGGTGGCGGTGGAAAACGGCCGTATCGTCGAGGTCGGCCAATATCAGCGGCTGAAGGAAAAAACCGGCAGCCGGTTGTCGAGGATGCTGTCGGGGGAACAGTCGGAGAGCGAACCCGCCGATGTGGCGTGAGCCGGCGACCAAGACGCGTCGCGCCGAAACGGATTCACGCGGCGCTTAGTCTCTTGTTTCGAAGCATGCCGTTGGCTCCAAACCGGGGCCACGTTTGAGCAGTCTGCATCAATGCAGGCCGCGCCTGGCACTGCCCAGTTTCTCGCCTTCGGCGACCTCGGGTGCGCTCAGTTTGCGCTCGGCGTCACGGGCTATGTCGGCAGGCGTCGGCGCGCTCCTGGAGATCATGGTGTAGATGAGCACGAAATAGCCGGCCTGAATGGTCACGGCGCAGATGATGACGCGCACCAATATCGTGCCTATCGACGCACCGCCCAGCCAGGACCAGCCGACGACGATCGCCAGAGCGAAAATCATCCCGAGGATGAATTTTGGAAGTGCCATACCCAACAGCCCATAAACCGGCTCGGGTATTTATCACGATTGCCCCACCCGAGCGCCGTCCCTTGTCATGTGGGCTTGTTAAGGTCGCCCACTCTCGACCGGTTGCTTCCGGCCTTTTCCACCTGTCGTCACCGTGACAGGTATAATTTGCAATTCTATTAAGGCGAGCAATAGGCGGCAAGGGCAACTTCGGATATTTTTGATCGAGCTTTTGCAATCGACTCTGCCATGCTGCAATGCACGCAACGGGAGCTAAGCCGATATCCTCTCCCCGGCAGTTTTCAGTAAAATGGACCAATATTAAGTAGTATTTTATGTGGTTTTCATCAAGCATTACGGCATGATAAAGCACTAGTTTGCACCTCGCCTTGGCAGATAGGTAGGTCCGCCTAAAAAACGCCGCACAAAGGCCTCTATTTTTTCGGCCGTGCCCATTTATTGTCACAAATGTGCTAAATATGCCGAAATTTGTGCATGGCAAGCTTATTATTTAGTCAATTCATGACGTGACTATTTCAATGAGGTGGTAAATTGTGTGTTGCGCTGCAACATTTTTTTGGTATCGTGTGGTGAACCATTCGTTCAACGCATGGAGTTTACGGCATGAGGGACGTTGCCAAGTCGGCCACCGCGAGCTTTTCGCAGGCTGACATCGATTTTCCGCCGCCGATCGGCGGCCTGCTCAAGCGCAGCTTCGATATCACCGGTTCACTGATTGGCTTGATCGCCCTCAGCCCGCTGTTTGTCATGATAGCGCTGCTCGTCAAGTTTTCCGACGGCGGCTCCATTTTCTACGGCCACAGGCGAATTGGACGCGGCGGGCGGATCTTTCCTTGTCTGAAGTTCCGCACCATGGTTCCGGACGGCGACAGGGTGCTGGCAACGTATCTCGCCACCAACCCGGACGCCAACGCGGAATGGATCGCCACCCGCAAGCTGAAGAACGACCCGCGAGTCACCCGTGTCGGAGCGGTGCTGAGGAAACTCAGCCTCGATGAACTGCCGCAGATCATCAACATCCTGCAGGGCGACATGAGCCTTGTCGGCCCTCGTCCGGTCGTGCGCGACGAGCTGGAGATCTATGGAACGTCCGCCGTCTATTACCTGAAATCCCGCCCGGGCCTGACTGGCCTGTGGCAAGTCAGCGGCCGCAACGATGTGTCCTATGACAGCCGCGTCGCCTTCGATCGCCACTATGTCGAGAACTGGTCGCTGTTCGAGGACGTTCGCATCATCATCAAGACCGTCCCGGCCGTCTGGATGTCGCGCGGTTCTTACTGACCGGCCGATGCCAATGCCCAGACATTGGCATCGGCCATCGACGCAAGCTCATCGGGCGATGGGGCTATAGCGGATCGGAACGTTGAGTTGAAAACAGATTTGTTCGAAGCCTTTCGCAGCGGCCCGGATTCCGGCCGGTTGCGGCGGGCGCGCTTGCTGGCCACCTGCCTTGCCATGGCCCTCGTTGTCCCGCACATCGCCGCCGCCGGCGACTATCGCCTCGGCTCGCAAGACAAGCTCACCATCCGTGTCGCCGAATGGCAGACCGTCGAAGGCACATTTCGTGACTGGTCGGCGGTGAATGGCGAGTACACGGTCGGTCCATCAGGGACGCTGTCGGTGCCGTTCGCCGGCGAGTTGCCGGCATCCGGCAAGACCACGTCCGAAATCGCGGCCGCGATCGGCGAGGCGCTGCAGAAAAAGCTCGCTTTGTCGGACCGACCGGAAGCCTCGGTCGAGATGGCGCAGTTCCGGCCATTCTACATTTCGGGCGAAGTCCAGAACCCCGGCCAGTTTCCTTATGTCCCGGACCTGACAGTGTTGAAGGCGATCAGCGTCGCCGGCGGCATCAGGCGCAACGCCGATTACGGTCCCCAGCTCGGCAAGGACCTTGTCACCGCCAAGGGCATGTTCGACATCTCCGACGACCAGCGGATTCGACTGATCGTCAGGCGCGCCCGCATCGATGCGGATATGGCCGGCAAGGCGAGTTTCGAGGTGCCCAAGGAGGTCGAGGGCGATCCGAGGCTGGCAGCCATCGTCGCGGACGAGATGACGATCCTGACGGCTGACCAAAAGGCGCTGAAGCTGAAACTCGAGGCGCTCGACGATCTGAAAGGTGTCTTGGAGTCGGAGATCGAATCGCTGCAGAAGAAGATCGTCAACCAGCAGCAGCAGGTCGACCTGGCGCAGCAGCAACTCACCAGCATCGGTCCGCTCGCGCAAAAGGGCCTGATCGCCAATGCCCGACTGCTGGATTCGCGCCAGTCCGTGGCCGACCTGCAGGGCAAGATCCTGGACTACGAAACCGCCATCCTCACCGCCAAGCAGGCGATCAGCAAGGCGAAGCAGGATGCTATCGATGCCCAGAACACCTTGAGTTCAAGTCTCGCCACTGACCGGCAGCAGACCGAAGCCGACTTGAACGAAGCCGCGCTGAAGGTGAATATGCAAAAAGGCCTGATAGCTCAGGCCAGCGATCCCGCGATGGCGGCCGCTATAACAAACGATCAGCAACCTACCCTGCTCTATTCACTGGTGCGCAATCTCGATGGCAAGACCACCGAAATAGCCGCCAAGGAAGAAACTCCGGTGCTGCCTGGCGATGTGATCAAGATCAAGCTGGCGCCACTGGCTAGCCAGTAGCCTCGCCAAGCGCTGAGCGGTTCATCATTTTACAGAAATGCAGAACCACTCGTCCGCCTTCTGGGGCGGATGGTCACGGGATATCCCATCTGCATGTTCTGAGGTTGCTTCGGGGCGCCGTAACTGGAAGTGCCCTCCGGACGTTTTTGGCGCCTCCGGCTTTTAGACAGTAACCGCTGCGCGTCCAACGTCCTGGTCGCTCGGAGCACGCGACCCTGTCGCAGGGGCATGGATTTGCCGCCTCGCGCCCGGCCTCCTTGAGCCTTCAATCAGGAAATTTGTATTGATGCGACTTCAGGTCCCTGGACGATAGCTCACGCCCGATCGACGAGCGCCGGACGTCCGGCATGCCGGGGCCAGTCAGCCTCACCCCCGGCCGCGTCAACCGGCTCCGGCGCCGGCGACCGCCGCCTGCGGGTAACGGGCAGCCGCGTCAGCTTGAAGAAGCTGAAATACATCAGGAAAGAACCCATGATGTAGGGGTTGAGTATCTCGACCTCGACGAAGGAGCGGATCAGCAGCAGCACCATCACGCCGAAAAGGATCACCGAGTCCGCCTGCCATGCCTTGAAGATCACCGCCGAGACATGGCCGTAGAGCGTGCGCAGCATGATCAGCGACACCAGCGTTGCTCCGACGAAGCCGAGTTCGACGAGGGCCTCGATATAGGTGTTGTGGAAGTGGAAGCCGGTGCGGGTGGTGATATAGAATTCGTTCCACAGCCGCTCGGCTTCGGCGAAGCCCTGGACCCAATAGGCGGCATAGCCGACGCCGAGAATCGGCGATTTCTGCACCGTGTTCCAGCCTTGCTCCCACAGATAGGTTCGCCCGGTGAGCGTCGAATCTTTGCCAAAGAGGCCGAGTACGAAGTCCATCAGCCCGAGATTCAAGGCGACGAAGGCCGTCACGACCAGCATGCCGGCGCCGATCAGGAAGATTACCCGGCGATAGCGGCGCGACAGAAGTTTGCTCATCGCAAGGAGCGCCACCAGCGCCAGAACCGCCGGTATCGAGGCCATCGAGGTAGCGGAATGCGATGCGACCAGTACATAAGCCGACAGCAGCACGACGGGCACCGCCAGTATGAAGCTCAGCCGGCCGCGCCTGTAGAAGGCAAGGAAGACAACGCAGAAATAGATGCCGAGCGAGCCGACAAAGCCGATCTGATTCTTGGAGGCGAAGGCGCCGACGAAATTCACGGTGCCGTCGAGGACATCCTCGGAATAGTTTCCGACCTTCAGCGAATAGAGAAGGACGACGAATATCCCGATCAGCGCCCCTATGGTCAACGTGCGCACGCTGACGGTGCGAGCAGCTATGTAGGCGCAGGCAATATGGGAAAAATACTGGACCGACGTCCTTGCGGTGACGCCGGGAGCCTGCGACCAGAAAACCGAGAAGCAGACATAGGCCGCAAACAGCAGCGGCAGCCAGGCGCCGGACAGATGCCGCAGAAACCGCCGATGGTCGACCAGAATGAGCGGAAGCCAGACCGCATAGTAGGCCAGGATCATGATCTGGCCGAAGATGACCGAATAGGAAAATGCCCAGATCGAAACCGCTACGGCAAAGGCGCCATAGACCGAGTTCTTCTCGGGATCGATCAGCAGGGACTTTGGAATCTTCATCTCAGGGTCCCGCCGACACGACCCAGGGCCGGCAAGTCATGAGCCGACCGAAATCTTCGCAAACATGGACGTGCAATAACGGCGTCTCCATTGTGCAGTGCAATATAGCCTATTGTGCCCGGCGCTCAATGGCAAATCCGGTCACCTTGTCTTACAGCGAGGCATCTGCGGAAAGATCAGCTGGTCCGAGACGCTACCAAAGTGCTCCGCCGGTGATCTGTATGTTCTCCATGGTGATGCCCCTGGCCAGATCGGAGCACAGGAAGACCGCCAGAGCCGCGATCTCTTGCGGCTGCAGCATGCGCTGCTGCGGGTTGCCCCGGGCGATCTCGGCCATCGCTTCCTCTGGTGTGCGCCCCTTGCCTTCGCGCTCGACGACCTGCGCCACGTTGCGGCGCATCAGTTCGGTCTCGACCCAGGTCGGGCTGATCATGACGCACGTGACGCCGTGCGCCGCCCCTTCCAGCGCTACGCAGCGTGTAAGGCCGAGAAGGCCGGCCTTGGACGCGCAGTAGGCAGGGTTATCCTTCCAGCCGACCGAAGCGGCGGTTGAGCCGATATTGACGATGCGGCCCCAACCGCGCTCGATCATGCCGGGCAGAACCGCGCGGGTGGCGCGAAACGCGCCGGTCAGGTTGGTGTCGACGATCTTGTCCCAAAGCGCGTCGGAATGGCCGCAGACCGGCTGCTCGGTGGTGGTGCCGGCGGCGTTGACCAGAATGTCGGCGGGGCCGATGGACGCCTCGGCGTCAGCCGCGAACCGATTGGTGACGTCGCTGTCGCGCACGTCGAGATGAGCGGCGTGGACCCTGGTTCCGTGGGCGGCAAGAGCCGCACGCACGCGCTCGATCTCGTCCGCGCCCGGATAGTAGGCGGCGTCGGACCTGTCGGAGCCGGACGGCGCGATGTAGGAGCCGACGGCAACGTTGGCGCCGGCTTCAGCCAAAGCCGTGGCAATGGCAAAGCCCATGCCCGAGAACCCACCGGTGACGATGGCGCTACGGCCGGAAAGGTTGTTCATGGCGCACCATCTCCGCTTCGTTCCGGGCAGGCAATCAGGCCTGACCGGTTTTGGCAATCACACCGGCACAGCCCTATCGACAAGCATTCAGGACCCCTGAAGCGGTCTGCCCAGCCATTCGCGATAAAAGCCTTCGAGGTCGGGTTCGAAATCATGCACGATGGGATAACCGGGTGCCGCTGCCTCGACCTCATGCAGCGTCCCGCATTCCGGGCAGATGAACTCTCGGATTTCCATCCACTGCGGATCAGGAAGATCGCTGTTCGGATAGATTTCGCGCAGTGCTTCCTCTGTGTTGCGCACATGGATCGCGGCATTGAGCTTCCAGTTCTTTCGGTAGTCGCCGAAGGAGTGGCCGCATTCGCAGCGGGTAATGCGCTCATCGCCGCTCTGGCAGATGAACAGATGGTCCGAGACCGGCAGCAGGATCGGGTCCTTCCAGGCGACACGATCCTGATAGACGGCAACCATCTTGAAAAAACGGTCATCATCCTTGTAGGCACTCATGATGCGCCTTGTCTGCGGCCAGGGCAGCTTGCCGGCGGCCAGATCGCCTAGGACTTCCTTGCTGTACGAGGTCATGGCTTTGCTCCCGGCATGAAGATCGATCTGGCGTCGACGTTCCAGAACTCGCTGAATTCCCTGGTGAAGCGCGACGACAGCTTGATTGCGCTGGCGTACATTTTCTTCACCTCAGGCGCGAAGTCGGCCTTTTCGACGCGGCCACGCTCCTTGGCGATCCAGTCCGCCACAGGGACCGCCTTGGCCAGACGCTCTTTGCGCATGGCGGCGCGGCGCTCGACCGTGGCGTCGATATCGGCGATGGGATAACCGTCTTCATCGTCCTTCAGCACAATGCCGAACACCTGGTCCGCCGCTTGCCGGGTGAGAAAGCCGTTCTCGACATCCCAAGCCGTCTTGATCGGATCGCGCTCCAGCACGTCGCCATAGCCGCCGCCGCCATTGTAGGAATGGCTGAAGATGTCGCCGGATTTGTGCGGTGAGGTGATGTAGGGGCCCTCGACCACGACATGGTCGCCACCGATGTTCCGCTCGTAGTCGGAGACATGCGGGTCGATGCCCGGCGCATGCGCCAGCGGTTCGCCTTTTGCCGCCAGTTCGTGAATGTCTGAATTGCGCACCGCGCGATGCTTCTGGCATGTCGGCGCCGGATAACCGCCGCACATGCCGCCATTGTCGAACACCCTGGAAGAGTGCTCAGAGGTGTGGAGCCGCAGATGCGAGGTCTTGTTGATCAGCCAGGTGGAGACGAAGGAACAGCCGCCGCGATATTTGCCGGCGCCGCCGGAATTGGGGACGATCGAGCGACCGATATAGACCATCGGCATCGACTGTTCCCAGACCTCGATGTTGCCCATGTCGGATTCCGGGTTCCAGCCGACATAGGCGGTGTCGAGGCCGTCCTTGATGGCGAGCGCGCCGGAGCCGGCGGCGGCGCATTCGAAATGCGCCATGCCGAACGGCGTGCCGTATTGGCTTTCGCCACCCATCTCGATCATCGGGCTGTTGATCTGGCCGACAAAGGCCTCTTCGACGAAGCCGCGCGCGACAAAACTGCGCGACAGCAGTCGCTGGAAGACGCCATAGGCCGGCAGAAGCAGGGCCCATGAGGTGGCGGTCGCCACCATCTCGTTGTCGGGGTTGGTCCAGGTGCCATGCGGCAATTTCAGCTCGGTCGCCATCCAGGCGCCGTCATTGACCAGCCCTTCGAAATTCATGTGCTGGGTCAAGGTGACGAACATGCCGCCATCCATGCCGGCCGGCGTACAGTTCATCGAATGATAGCCCCAGGGCTGGGTGCCCTCGAAGTCCATGGTGATCTTGCCGTCTGTGGTGATCTCCATCTCGATCGGGATGTTGTAGAGCCAGTCGGGATCGCCGAGCAGTTGGAAGCCGGGCTTTCCCGCCGTGACGTGGCCGTAAAAAGTGTGGCCACGATAGATACCTGGAACTGTAAGCTGGCGGGTGCGGGCGAGCTGGGCGCGGCGGCCTTCCTCGATGAACTCCTTCGAGACCTTCATCCAGTAGTCGAGGCCGATCTCGGAGATCAGCTGCTTGACGCTTTCACGCATGTCTATGCAGGAGGCGACCTTGGCCTTCTCGTCGAGCACCCAGTAGATCGGCATGCGCAGGTTGCGCTCGCAGCGGATGACGTAGTCGCGGCGGATCTCGTCGTTCTCGCCGATCTTTTCGGCGCAGACGAACAGCCCTTCGGTGAAGCGCTCCTGCGCGAGACACACATCGCCGCCTGGGGTAATGCCGCCGGCTTCCAGCTCGTGGCAGACAGCACCGGCCCAGCCGACCAGCGTGCCTTCATGGAAGATCGGTACCACGTCCATGACGTCGGGCACCTGCACGGTGCCGATGAAGGCATCGTTGTTGGCGAAGATGTCGCCTTCGCGGATGCGAGGGTTTTCCTCGTAGTTGTTCTTGATCATCCATTTGATGAAGCGGCTCATCGTATGGACATGCACCATGATGCCGTTGGAGAGCGCGATGGCATCGCCCTCGGGCGTGTAGATCGCCACCACCATTTCGCCGACCTCGCGCACGCCGGGCGAGGCCGAGATGCGGCGGGCCATTTCGCGTGCCGAGACGCAATAGGCGCGCAACTTGGTGTGCAGGGTCTCGAATTTCAGCGGATCCTGGTTGCGCAGGGTGAGTTCGGTGATGCCGTCATAGCAGCCGGTCTCTTCCATCAGCCGCTCGGAATCGAGCAGTCTTTCGCGAAGGCGCAGGGCCGAGGCAGGTTTGTCCAACATGGCGGTCGCCCTCTCAAGCGTGGGTGTAGTGCAGCAGGGTCCATTCATCGACATGGACGCGGTCCTGCGGATGAACGACGAGCGTGGTGGCGGGATGTTCTATGATGGCGGGGCCGATGACTTCATGGCCAGGCTGCAAGAGATCCATCTCATAGAGATTGGCCTTGTGCCAGCGCCCACCAATATAGGCCTCGCGCACACCCTTGTGGGCGGCTGCCGGATTGGAGGCGCCTAGCGGCCTCTTGAGCAGCACCGGCTTGACCTTGTCGGCAGTGGCAATCAGGCCAAGCTCGGTGATGGTGAAGCCGGCTTCGCCATAGCGCGACACGCGATGGTTGACTTTGGCGTAGACCGCCTCGAATTCGTCGATAACCCTACGCATATCGTCGGCCGAGTTGACCTCGGAAAGCGGCGCCATGACCTCGACGTCCTCGAGCTGGCCGGTGTAGCGCATCATCAGGAACGGCACCGTCTTGATCTTTTCGCGCGCATGGCCGTCGGCGATCATCTCGTCGACCGCGGCCTTGGTCAGATCGTTCCACACTGTCGTCACCTTCGCGCCGAAAGCGGCCAGTGTCGCCTCGTCGGCGCGCGAGGGGATGTCGTGCTGCGTCGAGACGGAATGACGGCGCATGAAATCGGCCGTGGTGCAGCCGAAGGCGGAGAAGGCGGCGGCGAACTGGAAGGTGATGATGTCCTTGAAGCCGATGCCCCTGGAGCAGCCGGCCAGATGCAGCGGACCGGAGCCGCCGTATGACAGCAGCGTGAATTCGGAGGGATGGATGCCTTGGCCCGAGATAACGCGGCGCAGCGCGTTGTTGGCATCGGACTCCAGCATGTCGATCATGCCTTCGGCGGCTTCTTCCAGCCCGACGCCCAATATGTCGGAGCATTTCTTTTGGAAGGCGCGGCGGGCCTTTTCGACCTGCAGCACGACCTTGCCGCCGAGGAAATAGTGCGGGTTGAGGCGGCCGAGGATGGCGTCGCAGTCGGCTATGGTCGGCTCGGTGCCGCCGCGATCGAAGCAGATCGGGCCGGGGTCGGAGCCGGCGCTTTCCGGCCCGAGCGAGACCTTCTTGGTCAACGGGTCGACCTTGAGGATCATGCCGGCGCCGGCGCCGATCGTGTCGAGATGCAGCGTCGGCACGTTGAGCTTGAAACGGTCCATCAGCGGCTCGTTCTCGATCCGCGTCTGACCACGCGTGATGACGCCCATGTCGAAGGAGGTGCCGCCCATGTCCGAGCAGATCAGCGAATCATTGCCGATCAGCTTGCCGACATAGGCCGCACCAAGGATGCCGCCGATCGGGCCGGAGATCATGGTTTCATGCAGGCGCGGATGGTTAATCGAGGTCAGGCCGCCGAAGGACAGCAGCGTCTGCACGCCATACTTGAAGCCGTATTTCTTCGAGACGTCCTCGATACCTTTGAGCTGCTTGCGGCCACGCGACGTGGCGTAGGCCTCGATCAGCACCGAGTTCAGCCGCGACTGCTCGCGGATGACCGGGCGGACCTCGTGGCTGGTGTAGACGATGATGTCGGCGCCGGCCTTGTCGACCTCCTGGCGGCAGATTTCAGCGATGCGCTTCTCGTGCACCGGATTGACGTGCGAGAAGATGGTCATGATGCAGATCGCCTCGACCTTGTCAGCGATCAGTTTCTTCGCGGCGGCTGAGACCTCATGTTCGTAGAGGGGCAGCACGATGTCGCCGAACTGGTCGATGCGCTCGGTGACGCCATGCGTGCGGCGGCGCGGCACCAGCGGATCGGGATGGTGATGGGTGACCGCATGCAGCCGATCGGCATAGGAATAGTCGGCCCACGCCTGCAGCCCGCGGCCCATCAGGATCATGTCCTCGAGGCCCTTGGTGGTGATCAGGCCGAGCCGGCGGCCGGTGCGCGACAACAGTGTGTTGAGCATGCCGGTGCCGGAATAGAGCACGACGTTGACGCCGGAAAACAATGATTCAAGCGAGATGCCCCAGGCATCCGCCGCATCCTCGGCCGAGGCCAGGAAACCCTCGGCTTCGTTCTTTGGCGTGGTCGCCGACTTGCCGATCTTGAAGTGGCCGTCCTGATCGACAAGGATCGTGTCGGTCATGGTGCCGCCGGCGTCGATGCCGATGACGATTGGATTGCCAATGATTGGACTGGTCAGGTTTGGCTGGGTCACGCTCGCCTCGGGATCTGGTCTAGGTTGACGCTAGGTTAGATTCGACAGGCGGCTTCGCGCCATATGCCTAAAGACACAATGACGGCTGGGCCGGGATCACCGAGAAAAGGGCATGCGCATGGGCAATATCTGGGCGCCGCTCGCCAAGGCGATCGCCGCCACCGGCACGGACAGGCATGTCGACTGCCTGATCGACCTGATCGGCGCTGATATCGAGCACGACCTCGTCACGGTGACGCGCTATTCGGCGACGCAGACACCGGAATTCATCAAGCACCGGCGCTTCTCGGATGAGATGGTCAAGCGCTATCTCGACAATTACTACGTGTTCGACCCGTTCTATGCCTCGTGGCGGCGCGAGCGAAGGCTGGGTATCATGCCGCTGAAGCGGCTTGCCGACGACGAGGCCAAGCGCGGCCAGTACATTGCCGGCTTCCTGGCGCAGTCGGAGATCTGCGACGAGGTCGGCATCATGCTTGCCGATGGCGGCGACTGGTGCCTCGGCATCTTCCTCGACCGCTCGACCATGTCATTCAAGGATAGCGAGATCGCCCTGCTGGATGAGCGGCTGCCGGTGTTCGAGGCGCTGCATGCGCTCGACATCAAGGCGCGCGGAACCGAATTCTCCCGCACGTCGGCGCCGACCGGCCCCGGCGCCTCGCCCCGGCAGGAGCCGACCATTCCGGCCAGCCTGTGGCCGGAGCTGTCGCTGCGCGAGCGGGAGCTGGTCCAGCTGATCCTCGCCGGTCATCCGACGGCAAACATCGCCGAGCGCCTCGGCATCACCGTCGGCACGGTCAAGAATCATCGCCGGCGCATCTACGAAAAGCTCGATATCACCACCGAGCGGGAGTTGTTCTTGCAGTTTTTTCAGCATCGGGCCGATCGATAGCCGCTCGCCTCACCCTGCCGATCCGTCGGCTGAATACCTGGACTCGCAGAGCGAGCTCCCGCCCGTAAATTGGTGCTCCGACTTTATCGCTGGAATGACCAAAAGCGCGCCTCAAAATTCCTCTTGCGGAACGCCGCCGTCCCGGCTTAGTCTCGGCTTCGTGCCGAAAATGAAATTTAATTCCATTTGTATCGCACTCACCAGCCAGTGCCGTATCCGGGAAATGAACGGTCCAGTCGACTGAAAAAATATTTGATATATCATCTACCAGAACGGAAATAGCTGACATGGTCCAGCAGACATCGATCCAGCCATCGGCGCCCTGGTTGCGGCTCGACGTCGACGATTCTGACTGGGACGACGCCGAGGTTTCGAGCCTGGTGCGCTGGTATCATCAGATGCTGCTCATCCGCCGTTTCGAGGAAAAAGTGCTCGATTTCGCCAATGCCGGGCTGGTGCATGGTCCGGCGCATGCCAGCATCGGCCAGGAGGCGACGGCGGTCGGCGCCATGTCCGTGCTCGGAAAAGTGGACCGCATCAACGGCACCCACCGCGCCCATCACCAGGTGTTGGCCAAGCTGGTCAACGCACAGACGCCTGGGGGTTTCGACCCGTTGCATGACGCCTTCAGTCCGAACATGCAGGGCTCGGTGCGCGGCCTGATGGCCGAGATCATGGGCCTCAAGTCAGGCTATTGCGGCGGCCGTGGCGGCTCGATGCATATGCGCGACGATGCTTCCGGCATACCGGGCACCAGCGCCATCATCGGTGGCAACCTGCCGCACGCGGCGGGCTATGCGCTCGCCGACAAGCTGCTTGGCACCGGCAACATCTCCGTGGCCTTCTTCGGCGACGGCACGATGATGGCGGGATCGGCCTATGAGGCGATGAACATCGCCGCGCTCTACCGGCTGCCGGTGATCTTTTTCGCCGAAAACAATCTCTATGCCGTCTCGACGCACATCAATGAGCAGACGCGCGAGACGCGGCTGGCGTCGCGCGGCCCGATGCTCGGCTTTCGCGGCATCGAGTGCGACGGCATGGATGTGGTGGCGGTCCACCATGCCATGCGCGAGGCGCGCCGGACGATCGAGGAAGATGGCGGCCCGGTGCTGGTCGAGGCGCTCTGTTACCGCTTCCTGCATCAGAGCGGTGCGCGCCCGGGCAGCGAGTTCGGCTACCGCACACGGGCCGAAGAGGATGCCTGGAAAGCGCGTGATCCGCTTGTGACAATGGCTGCTCGTTTGAAAACGATGGGCATTCTCAAGGACGCCGACCTCGGCACACTCGACCAGCGCGTCATGGACGTCGTCAACACCGCCGCCGATTCGCTCACCGAAATGAGCGGCAACGCGCTGCGCATTCCCGATCATCTGTGGCCGGACCCAAGCGACGTCGACAACCAGATACGAGGCGACCTGTCTGAGCTGAGGGACGAGCGCTTCCTCGAGATCGAGGACGTGCCGCCGGCCGACACCAGGCCGGTCAAGTTCATGGTTGCAGCGTCCGAGGTCATCGCTCGCGCCATGGAGCAGGACCCGCGCATCATCATCATGGGCGAGGATGTGCACCGGCTGCGCGGCGGCGTTTCGGGCGCCACAAAGGGCGCGCTGGAACGCTGGCCGGAGCGCGTGCTGGCAATGCCGATCGCCGAGAACGGTTTTGTCGGTGTGGCGCTTGGTGCAGCGCTTTGCGGCCTGCGGCCGATCGTCGAGATCATGTTCGGCGACTTCTGCCTGGTTGCCGCCGACCAGATGTTCAACGCGGTCAGCAAGGTGCGGCATATGTTCGGCGGCGGCTTTCCGGTGCCGATCGTGGTCAGGGTCCGCGTCTCGCCGCACACCGGCTACGGCTCGCAGCATTCGGGCGATCCGTCCGGCCTGTTCGCGCTCTATCCCGGCTGGCGCATCGTCGCGCCGACGACGCCGTTCGACTATATCGGCCTGATGAATTCAGCGCTGAAATGCGACGATCCGGTCGTCGTCATAGAGCATGTCGAACTGTTCCCGAGCGAGGGTCCTGTTCCGATGGACGACCGCGACTATTGCGTGCGGCTCGGCAAGGCGAAGATCGTCAGGCCGGGCAGCGCCTGCACCTTGCTCACCAGCGCCAGCATGGTTGCTCTCGCCAGCCAGGTCGTCGAGGAGACCGGCGTCGATGCCGAGATCATCGACCTGCGCAGCCTCGACCCGACCGGACTCGACTGGCCGCTGGTGGAAGCCTCGATCCGCAAGACCAACCGGGTGGCCGTCGTCGAACAGGTGCAGCGTGGGCTGTCGCTTGGCGGACGACTGACACAAGAGATTCAGGATCGCGTGTTCGACTATCTCGACCACGAGATCCTGCATGTGACGGGAAGCCTCTCGGCTCCCGTCGTATCGGCCCCCCTCAACCGCGCCGCATTGGGCGGCGCTGAAAAGCTCAAGGCCGCGCTTCAATCCCTCACTGCCGTGGGTGGATAGAGCGAACGCATTGCCACAAAGATTCGACAAGAAAATGGGAGAATAAAATGAACATGACGATCCTACCAAGAGCCAAGACCAGGGCAACGATGCTGGCAGCGGCTCTGCTGGCCACCAGCGCCTTCTGGGCGCCGCCCACCTTCGCGCAGGACAGTAAGCCGCTGGTCATCGCACGCAACATCGACCTCAACTCGCTCGATCCGCACCGCGCCTTCTGCGACACCTGCCAGATCTACAATTCCAGCGTCTATGAATCGCTGCTGACGCTGGACAAGGACAACAAGCTGATCCCGCTGCTCGCCTCGAAGTGGGAAGGCAATGTGGACCAGAGCAGCTTCACCTTCACGCTCGACCCGGCCGCCAAGTTCTCGGACGGTTCGCCGGTCGAGGCCAAGGACGTCAAATGGTCCTGGGAGCGGCTGAAGAACCTCAAGGGCAGCGCCTCATTCCTGATGGACAATGTGGCTGATATCGAGACCCCGGACGCGCATACGGTCGTCGTCAAGATGGTCGCGCCGAGTTCCGAATTCCTCAACATCGCGGCGGCGCCCTACGCAGCGGTCGTCAACAGCAAGGTCGCTTCCGAAGCCGGCGCCAAGGCCGATGCGGACGCCTCGACGACAGACAATGCCGAGGCCTGGTTCCTTGCGCATTCAGCCGGCAGCGCACCGTTCGTGCTGAAATCCTATGAGCCCAATTCAGAACTGCGGCTGGCGCGCAACGACAAGTACTGGCGCACCGCGCCGGCGCTAAGCGAAGTCGTTATCCGCCAAACCAAGGATGCGGTGGCGCAGGCGCAGATGCTGCAGAGCGGCACCGCCGACATCGCCATGCAGATCGACCCGGACACGGCCAAGACGATGACCGGCAGCGACGTGAAGATCGAGACCGTGCCGTCCTACAACTTCATCTATGTGGCGCTGTCGCCGGGCGCCAAGGCCAACAAGGTTCCGCTGACGCCCGAGGTGCGTGAAGCCATCTCGCTCGGCCTCGACCGTCCGAGCATCCTCGACTTCACCATCGGCTCCGAGGGCCAGCTGATCAGCGCGCCGATCCCGCTTGGCTTTCCCGGCGGTTCGGGCTTCGAGGCGCAGCCCTATGACGTCGCCAAGGCAAAGGAACTTCTGGCCAAGGCCGGCCATGCCGGCGGCTTCGAGATGGAAGCGGCGTTCCCCGGCATGAACGTCTACGGCGTCGACCTGTCGCTCCTGATGCAGAAGGTCCAGCAGGATCTGGCGAAGATCAACATCAAGCTCGACCTGCAGCCGATCCCCTTCGCCAACTGGCGCGAACGCGTCAATGGCGATGGCATTCCGATGACGGCGGTGTTCTACGCGCCGGACTATTACGGCACCTCGCAATACATCGACTATTTCGCCATGACCAAGGGCAGCCCGTGGGCGCGCCGCGCCGGCGCGGAGCGCGACCCGTCGGTGCTCAATCCGAAGGAAGCGGATATCTACAAGGCAGCCCTTGCGGCAAGCGGCGACGAGGCCGCCAAGCTGTGGCACCAGGCCGGCGAGGAAATGATCAAGGACAGGATCATCCTGCCGCTGATCAGTCCGAACCTGATCCTGGCCTACAAGTCGGACGTCAAGGGCGTGCGCTACAGCGCCTGCTGCAATCTGCCGCTGGCAGAACTCAGCCACTGAGCGAAACATGCGGGAGGCGTCTGCCGCCTCCCGCATCTCATCCTGGACGACCAGTAATCTTGTTCTTCCAGCACCAGATTCAATATATGATATATCAACGAGCGGAGACCTCGCTATGCTTTCCCTGATCAACTCCAAGGACCAGTTGCTGCGCGAGCGTGCGGCGTCGGTCATTCCGGGCGGCATGTGGGGACACATGGCGACGCGCTATCTCGGCTCCGCCTATCCGCAGTTCTTCGAGCGTGCCGACGGTTGCCGGGTCTGGGACGTCGATGGGCGCGAATACATCGACCTGATGTGCAGTTGGGGGCCCAACATCCTCGGCCACCATCACCAGGCGGTCGAGGCAGCAGCCGAGCGGCAGCGTCGCCTCGGCGATGCGATGAACGGCCCCGGCGAAGTGCTGGTCGAACTGGCGGAGTTGCTGGTCAAGACGGTCGCGCATGCCGACTGGGCGATGCTGCAGAAGAACGGCACCGACGCTACCACCGCTTGCGTGACGATCGCGCGCGCCGGCACTGGCCGGCGCAAGGTGCTGGTCGCGCGCGGCTCCTATCACGGCGCCGTGCCGTGGTGCACGCCTTCGCTGGCCGGTGTCACCGCCGAGGACCGCGCCCATCTGATCCATTTCGACTACAATGACATTGCCAGCCTGGAGACTGCGGTCGAGCAGGCCGGGGATGATCTTGCAGCGGTCGTCGTCACCGCCTTCCGGCACGACATCGCCCGCGACCAGGAGCTGCCGACCGCCGCGTTTGCCCGACGGGCGCGCGAACTCACCACCGCCGCCGACGCAGCACTGATCGTCGACGATGTCAGGGCCGGTTTCCGCATCGATCTCGCCGGCAGCTGGGAGCCGCTCGGCGTACGGCCGGATCTGTCCGCCTTCTCGAAGGCAATCGCCAATGGCTACCCGCTCGCCGCGATCACCGGCACAGACCGTTTTCGCGAAGCCGCGACCAAGGTCTATGTGACGGGATCGTTCTGGTACGGCGCTGTCGCCATGGCCGCCGCGATCGCCACCATCAACACGCTGCGCGATACCGATGCGATTGCCCGCATGACGCAGGCCGGCGACAGGTTGCGCTCAGGCCTCGACGCGGCGGCGAAGAAGCATGGCCTGTCGCTGCGCCAGACCGGCCCGGTGTCGATGCCGATGGTGCTGTTCGACGGTGATACCGAATTCAAAAAGGCCGATGCCTTCTGCTCGGCCGCCTTGCGCGAAGGCGCCTATTTCCATCCCCGGCACAACATGTTCCTGAGCGCGGCGCACACCGCAAAAGACATTGATCTCGCGCTGCAGGCTGCCGATGCCGGCATGGCCGCGGCGGCGCAGGTGGCGTGATCGGCGCCGATGCGGTGGCAAGGAACAAATTATTCAGCCAGCAGCCGACACCAGGCGGCCGTTCTGTGCGGCGCGGCGCAGTTCCTCGGGCGTGACCGAACCGTCGTTCAGCCGTTCGAGAACCTTGACCAACAGGCGGCCGCCTTCGATCATGTCCTGCTGAATGCCCTTGCGCACGCCGTTCTCGTCACGCGCCCGCAGCGCGTCGAGGATGTCGAGATGCCGATGGCGGCCGTCATAGGTCGGCCGGGCGTGCGGGTATTGATAGTTCACCAGCGGCCCGTTGCGCAGCCAGATGCCCTCGATGATGGCCAGCAGCTCCGGCATTTGCGCCGCCTGGTAGATCGAATGATGGAATTCCCAATTGTCGCGGACGGCTTCGAACCAGCGGCCATTGTCCTCGTCGGCGATCAGCCTGTCATGCACCGCCGCCAGGCGGTCGATCTCGCGCGGCTCGATGCGTGTCGTCGCCGCGGCACCCGCCATGCCTTCGAGATGCAGACGGATGCTGCGCAGTTCCAGATACTGGGCCAGCGACAGCTGGGCGACGGTGATCGAGCGGCCGGCCTCCATCTCCAGGCCTTTTTCGCGCACCAGTTGCATCAGCGCCTCGCGCACAGGCGTTTCGGAAACCTGAAGGCTGGCGGCGAGGTCGCGGATCTTGAAGCGATGGCCCGGCCAGAAACGGCCTTCCATCATGGCGCGGCGAAGCTCCTCGTAGACACGCGTCGTCAGATTGTCGCGCGCGATCGGCGCGATAGAAGCAGTCACATCCGCTCTCCATTCTTGCGGTCGCACAGGCGTCGCCTGCGTCGCGTGGGCTGTGTATATGATACCACGAATGGCCTGACCACCGACATGAGACAAGCAGTCAAGAGACGGGCCGCCCTGAAACAGGCAGACATGAGACGGGCCGCATGACCGCCATGCCTTCCCTGCTGTTCGGCGCCATTGCCGACGATCTGACCGGCGGCACCGAGCTGGCGTCGATGCTGGTCGCGCGCGGCATCCCAACGGGATGCACGGTCGGGTTGGACGCGCCGATCCCATCAGGCAATCTTGCTCATGTGGTCCTGCTGAAGACCCGCGTCATCGCGGCCGGCGATGCGGTACGCCAGGTGCTGGAGGCCGCAGACCGGCTGGTGGAAGCGGGCGCGCGGCAAATCTTCTTCAAATACTGCGCCACCTTCGATTCGACGCCCGCCGGCAATATCGGCCCTTGCGCCGAAGCCCTGCTCGAGCGGCTTGGCGGCGGTGTGACGCTGTTCACCCCGGCTCTATGTGAGACCGGCCGCACGGTCTATCAGGGGCATATGTTCGGCGGCGTTCAGTTGCTGGCCGAGTCGCCCAAGCGCTTCGATCCGCTGACGCCGATGATCGATTCCAACCTGGTTCGCGTGCTGCAGGCGCAGAGCAAGGGCAAGGTCGGACTGGTGCCCTATCTCGTCGTCGATGCCGGCGCCCAGGCTATTCGCAGCGCCATAAGAGAGCACAGCGCGCGCGGCGAGACGCTGCTGGTCACCGACACGATCCGCGAGCGCGACCTGGCGGCGATCGCGGAAGCCGCCTTCGACTTGCCGCTGATGACCGGCAATTCCTCGGTCGCGGCGCATCTGCCGCCGGCTTGGCTCACGCATGGGCTGATGAATTCAGGGGACCTCGTTGCCGCCAGCCTACCGGCCGTCGAAGGGCCGGCAGCGGTGCTGGCCGGCAGCGTCGCCGATCGCACCATCGAACAACTCGAACGTTTTGCGCAGAACAATCCACTGCTGACGATCGATCTGGCCCGCGCCTTTGCCGGCGCCGATGTCGTGGCCGAAGCGCGTGCCTTCGCCCGGCGGCATTTGCCCGGCGCGACGATCGCGATTGCCACGACCGCTCCACAGGTGACGGTCGAAACGCTGCAGCAGGCACACGGCCGCGATGTGGTGGCGGCGAAAGCAGAAGAGATCCTGGCCGGGATTGCAGAGATCCTGGTGCGCGAACTCGGCGTACGCCGGCTCGTCGTCGCCGGCGGCGAGACCGCCGGTTCGGTGGTCAAGGCGCTCGGCATCGACCGCATCGCCATGGGCGCCTATGAAGGCCCCGGACTGTCGCGCGCCATTGCCCAACTTCCCGGCCTGCCGTCCGATCCGCTGGCGCTGATGCTGAAATCGGGAAAGCTCGGCGGCTCGGACATCTTCACCGACGTTCTGCAAGACATGACACGGCCGAGCACTATTGCGCCGGCAATCGACACATGGCCCCCGGCAAAGGCCGCGACAGGGAGAGCATCGTGATGGACACCGAGACCGCTCGCGCCCGGCTGATCGCCGCGACTGAGACGCTGGACGCCAGTGGGATGAATGTCGGCACCACCGGCAACATCAGCGTGCGCACGACAAGCGGCATGCTGATCACGCCGACGGGAATAGCCACAAGCGCCCTGCGGCCGGAGCAGATGGTGGCGATGCAGCTCGATGGATCCTGGGACGGTGCATTCCGTCCGTCGAGCGAATGGGAGATGCATGCCGAGATCTACAAGGCGTTTCCCGAGGCGGGCGCCATCGTGCATGCCCATCCCGATCATTGCGTGGCGCTATCGTGCCTGCGCGAACCGCTGCCGCTGTTCCACTACATGGTCGCCGGTTTCGGCGGCGACGACGTGCGGTGTTCGGACTATGCGTTGTTCGCATCAAGCGAACTGGCCAAGGTTGCCGTCGTCGCGCTCAAGGACCGCACGGCCTGCCTGCTCGCCAATCACGGCATGATCGCCTTCGGCGCGGATCTCGACACGGCGCTCGTCCGCACCATCAAGCTCGAAACCCTGGCGCGGCAATATCTGCTGGCGCGCAGTGCCGGCGCGCCAGTGCTGATCGAGGGCAGCGAGCTTGCCGCCATTCGCGGGCGCTACAAGAATTACGGCCAGCAGAAATAACCGGCCGAGCAATTCCAGAAAAAGTGTGAAGCGGTTTTCCCGGGAAAAGCGCATAGCGCTTTCCCTTGGGAATTGCGCCAAAACAAGGAAGGTTCTTCGCCCCCTTGAAGCGAAGAACCACTCAATCAACCTGCAAATGCGAGATGAGGGGCTTCGTGGAAAATCAGGCAGGTACGGGCTCGGTGGCCTGCGTATAGACGCCGATGGCGCCGGTGCCGATCAGCTGGGCGATGGTCTCGGCGCTGTAGCCGAGCACGCCGGTCAGCACGGCAGCCGTGTCCTGGCCCAGCATCGGCGGCGCGGTGAAGTCGGCGGTCAATTGCGCGGCAAGTCCCTGCGCCGGGCGCACCATGGCGACGGACCCAAGATGCGGATGCGGCAAGGTCTGGACGAGGCAGCGCTCGCGCACATTGGGACTGTCGAAAACTTCCGGTATCGATTTTACCGTGCCGGCCGGCACGCTGGCGGCGGCGCAGGCCGTCATCCAGTGATCACGCGTCCTGGTCTTGAAGACGGCGGCAAGCTGCGGGATCAGCGCCTCGCGGTTGGTGGCACGCGCGCCTGCCTTGATGAAGCGCGCATCCCTAGCCAGATGTGGCAAGTCCACGACCTGCTCGCATAGCGCTGCGAACTGACGATCATTGCCGACCGCCAGCGCGAAGCCGCCATCGAAAGCTTCGAAGATCTGGTAGGGAACCACCGTCGGATGCGCATTGCCGTAGCGGGCGACCTCGCGGCCGGTGTTGAGATAACCGCTGCCGACATTGATCAGCAGGCTGAGTGCGCAGTCGATCAGCGACAGGTCGAGTAACTGGCCCTTGCCGGTCGTCGACCGCTCGAAAAGCGCCGCCAGGATCGACTGTGTCGCAACCATGCCGCAGACGATGTCGGTGATGGCGACGCCGACACGCATCGGCTCGCCATCGCTCTCGCCGGTGATGGCCATCAGGCCGCTCTCGGCCTGCATGACGAAGTCATAGCCAGGCCGCCCGGCATCGGGGCCGGTCTGGCCGTAGCCGGAGATCGAGCAGTAGATCAGGCGTGGATTCGAGGCGCTGAGCTCCTTGAAACCGACGCCAAGCCGATCGGCGGTGCCGGAGCGGAAATTCTCGACAACGATGTCGGCCTTGGCCGCCAGTTCGCGCACGATGGCCAGCCCCTCAGGGGTCTTCATGTCGAGTGCGATGCTCTGCTTGCCGCGATTGGCGCAGAGATAGTAGGTCGAGACGCCCTTGTAACTCGGCACCGACCACGCCCTGGTGTCGTCGCCACCATCGATGTTCTCGATCTTCCAGACCTCGGCGCCGAGATCGGCCAAGCTCATCGTCGCCCACGGTCCGGCCAGCACGCGCGAGAGATCGAGAACCTTGATGCCTTCGAGCGGCAAACGCGCGGGTCCTGCCGTACCGGCATTTTCGGAATGGTCCTCAGTCACGATCAAAATTCCTTCGGGTGAATTCGGCAGGCCAATCAGACAGCCTTGAAAGTGTTGACCGGTTCCGGAAAATGGCAGGCGACGCGATGCGAACCGCCAGCCGGATCGAGCGGCGGTTCGACGGCAGCGCAGATCGCCTGCGCCTTGAAGCAGCGCGTGCGGAAGCGGCAGCCGGATGGCGGGTTGAGCGGGCTCGGCACATCGCCGGCGAGCACGATGCGCTCGCGCTTGCGCTCCTTCTCGGGATTGGCGAGCGGCACCGCCGACAGCAGCGCCTGGGTATAGGGATGCAGCGCCCTCGAATAGAGCTCGGCCGCGGGCGCGATCTCGACGATCTTGCCGAGATACATCACCGCGACCTGGTGCGAGATGTGGCGCACGACCGAGAGGTCATGGGCGATGAAAAGATAGGAGGTGCCGAAGGACTGCTGGATGTCCTTGAGCAGGTTCAGCACGCCGGCCTGCACCGAAACATCGAGCGCCGAAACCGGCTCGTCGAGAATCACCACTTGCGGGTTCAACGCGAGCGCGCGCGCGATGACGACACGCTGGCGCTGGCCGCCGGACAGTTCGTGCGGATAACGCCTGCCATGCTCGGGATTGAGCCGCACCAGCTCGAGCAGTTCGGTAACCCGCGCGCGGCGGTCGGCCGCCGACATGTCGCTCATGCGCAGCGGCTCGGCGATGTTGTCGGCAATGCGCATGCGCGGATGGAGCGAGCCGTAGGGGTCCTGGAAGACCAGCTGGATGTAGCGCCGCATCAGGCGCATGTCTTCGTGGTTGAGCGCGAGCACGTTCTGGCCACGGAACCAGCTTTCGCCGCTGGTCGGCTCGATCAGCCGCATCAGGCAACGCCCGAGGGTCGACTTGCCGCAACCGGATTCACCGACCAGCCCCAGCGTTTCGCCTGACGCTACGTCGAACGAGACATCGGCGACCGCACGGACATGGGCAATGGCGCGGTCGAAGACGAGGCCGCCGCGAACCGGAAAGTCCTTGACGAGATGGCGAACCGACAATGCCGGCGCCGGTTCGGTTTCCGCCTGGAGTTGCTCTGCTGCGCTCATGGGGCCACGCTTCCATTGTTCAGGCTTACCGCAGCCAGCGCGGCGCTGTGGAAGGGCGGCAAGGTCGTCGCGAAATGGCAGGCCGAGAACCGGCCGCCGATATCGTGCAAAGGCGGATCCTCGGTCCGGCAGCGTGCCTCGGCATAGATGCAGCGCGGATGGAAGGCGCAGCCGCCCGGCAAGCGGCCAAGTGCGGGCGGCGAGCCGTCGATCGAGAACAGCCGCTCGCGGCTTTCCTCGAGGTTGGGGATCGAGGCGATGAGGCCGCGTGTGTAAGGATGGCGCGGGTCGGCGAACAGCTCGGACACACCAGCCTGTTCGACGACGCGCCCGGAATAGACGACCGCGACACGGTCGGCATGACCGGCAACGACGCCGAGATCATGGGTGATCAGCACCAGGCCGAGACCGAGCCTTTCCTGCAGCGAGCGCAGCACCGACAGGATCTGCGCCTGCACGGTGACATCGAGCGCCGTGGTCGGCTCGTCGGCGATCAACAGGTCTGGATCGTTGGCGACGGCCATGGCGATGACCGCGCGCTGGCGCATGCCGCCGGAGAATTCGTGCGGATACTGGTTGACCCGGCGCTCCGGCTGCGGGATCGCCACCAGATGGAGCAGCTCCACGGCACGCGCCACGGCCTGCTTGCGCGTCACGCGCTGATGCAGCCTGACCGCTTCGGCGATCTGGGCGCCGACGGTCATCACCGGGTTCAGCGAGGACAGCGGGTCCTGGAAAATCATGGCGATGCGCGCGCCCCTGATCTTGCGCATCTCGCGCGCCGGTTTGCCGACCAGTTCGTCGCCGTTGAAGCGCACCGAGCCGGTGACCACCGCGTTCTTGGAGGTCAGGCCGAGCGCCGCAAGCATGCCGACGGACTTGCCCGAGCCGGATTCGCCGACAATGCCGATCACCTCGCCCTTGGCGACGTCGAGATCGATGCCGCGCACCGCTTCGAACTGATCGCCCGCCCGCCGGAACCCGACCCGCAGGCCGCGTATGGACAGCAGCGGCTCGCGCTCGCCTGCCTTGTCGACTGCGCCCGGTGGCGCTGAAGATATCTGTGCGCTCATCGCCTAGTCCGACCTTGGATCGAGAATGTCGCGCAAGCCGTCGCCGATGAAGTTGAAGCCGAGCACGATGGTGAGGATGGCGACGCCGGGACCGAAGGCGATCCACCATTGATAGAAATGGACCGCACCGTCAGAGATCATCGACCCCCATTCGGGCGTCGGCGGCGTGGCGCCGAGACCGATGAAGCTGAGCGACGCGGCAAGCAGCACGACCTGGCCCAAATCCATGGTCGCGCTGATCAGCACCGGGGTCCAGCAAAGCGGCAATATGTGCGTGAACAGCACGCGCCGCGGCCTGGCGCCGGCAGCGATTGCCGCCTCGACATGTTCGCGCTCCTTCACCTCCAGCACCTGCGCCCGCATCAGGCGGGCGTAGACCGGCCACCAGACCAGCACCATGGCGATGGCAGCATTGCCGAGGCCCGGCCCGAGCGACGCCGCGACGGCCATGGCGAGCAGCATCGGCGGGAACGACAAGGTCACGTCGACAAGCCGCATGATCGCCGCACCGGTCAGGCCGCCGACGAAGCCGGAGATGGCGCCAAGCAGCGAACCTATGACGACGGCCGAGACGACGACCAGAACCGCGATCGGCAGCGAATGCGCCGCTCCGTGCAAGGTGCGGCTCAGAACATCGCGGCCGAGCGCATCGGTGCCCAGCCAGTGCGCCCAGCTCGGCGGCTGCAGCCGGCGCGCCACCATCTCGAGCGGATCGAACTGCACGACCAGATTGGCGAAGACCGTCATGAACAGCCAGAATAGGATGACGACCGTGCCGATGACCAATGGCGCGGTCAGCCATTCGGGAACAGCGGCGGAACGGGATTTGGTGGCGACCGCCGACATCAGCTCAATCTCACGCGCGGATTGGCCACGACATAGAGTATGTCGGTGATGAGGTTGGTGACCAGGAAGGCGAGGCCGCCGACGATGGTGACGCCGATGATCGCCGGGAAGTCGAGCGCGCGTGCCGCCTCGACGGCATAGGAGCCCATGCCGGGCCAGGAAAAGATGGTTTCGGTCAGCACCGCGCCGGTTATCAGATAGGCAAAGGAATAGCCGATGACGGTCAAGGTCGGCACCATGGTGTTGCGCAGCGCATGCACGATGACAACGCGGACTTCGCTCGCCCCCTTGGCGCGCGCGGTGAGCACGAACTCGCGGCTCATCACATCCAGCATGTTGGCGCGCACCAGCCGCGATATGGTGCCAGAAACCGTCCAGCCGAGGACGAAGGCCGGCAGAAGCAGGTGCCAGAGCGCATCCTTGAAGACGGTCCAGTCGCCAGCCAGCAGCGAATCGATGGTGAGGAAGCCGGTGATGCCGGGCGGCAATGCCAGGCGGGCATCAACCCTGCCCGGCCCCGGTAGCCAATTCAGCATGACCGAGAAGATGAAAAGAAGGCCGAGTCCCGACCAGAACACCGGCAGTGACGAGCCGAACAGGGCAAAGAGCCGAGCGCCATGGTCGATCAGGCTATTGCGGAAATAAGCGGCCAGCACGCCGAGCACGATGCCGAGCGTGGTGCCGAAGATCATCGCGGCGAAAACCAGTTCGAGCGTTGCCGGCAAGCGGTAGAGAATGTCGGTGCCGACATTGCGCTTGGTGATGAAGGAGGTGCCAAGATCGCCGCTCAGCAGATTACGAAGATATATCATATAGCGTTCCGGCAACGGACGATCGAGACCCCAGCGCGCCTTGGCAGCGGCCACCACCTCCGGGTTGCTCATCTGCTGTTCGGCGACAATGGCGGTCAGCGGATCGCCTTTGGTCACCGTGGTGATCAGGAAGGCGATGGTGACGATGCCGAGCACCAGAAACGGCATTGCGATAAGCCGGCGCAAAATATAGCGAGACACGTGGCTACCTTCACAAGGACGGGCTTCGTAAGATGGCACAAGGCGCGGGGACACGCCATCGATGGGAGCATATTGACAGCCCGCGAAAGCCCCTGTCAATATAAATGGAATTTAATTTCATTTTCGACCGACAACGCCGGCTCCCCGGCGCGACAGGCGGACGACGACGCCAGAAAGACCCGCAGCGTGCGCAAGCGAGCGACCAAGGACGAGACGGAGCTTGAAGGCGAAGGCGCGCAGCTTTCGTCGTCGCTGATGCGCGGGCTCGGCATCCTGCGCGCCTTCCGGCCGGGCGACGCCTCGCTCGGCAACCAGGACATCATTGTCCGCACCGGTCTGCCCAAGGCCACGGTTTCGCGCATCACCTATACGCTGAGCGCGCTCGGCTACCTCCTGTACGACAAGGATCTCGGCCGCTACAGCCTGGGACCGGCCACCGTGGCGCTCGGCTATTCGGCGCTCAGTTCCAGCGCCGTCGTCCACGTCGCCCGACCGCTGATGCAGCCGCTGGCCGACCTGACTGGAGCGGCGGTGGCGCTCGGCACGCGCGACAGCCTCAACATGGTCTATCTCGCCAACTGCCGGTCGGAGAGCCTTGTCACGCTGCGGCTCAATCCAGGCTCCTACCTGCCGATCTGGAAGACGTCGATGGGGCTGGCCTATGCGGCGGCCCTTTCATCCGAGGAGCGCACCAGCCTTGTGCGGGCTTTGCAGGAGGCGGAGCCGGACAGGGCTGCGATGATCGCGGCGGCGATCGACGATGCGATCGCCCAGTATGCACGCCAAGGCTACGTGACGTCGTTCGGCGCCTGGCACAGCTACATCCATGCGGTCGGCGTGCCGTTCCGCCCACGTGACGGCTCGCCGCTGGTTGCCATCACCTGCGGCGGCATCGGCGAGATCATCACCGAGGACCGCGCGCATGCCGAGATCGGACCGGCGCTGGTGGCAATGGTGAAAGCGCTGGGCAATCAACTCGAGGGAACTCCCGTGTGATCACGGCACGGGATTGGCCCAGACGATCGGCCTGCATGCCGGCTTGAACTTGCCTGATGGTGACCGCACAGTCACCCCTGATGGTATGGCGGTCGCGCGTCGTCAGTGTCCATAGCGTTCAGTGATGGGGGAAATCAGATGCCGACGAATTTTGCAGGACGATTCAGCGATCGGGCAGCGGTCATCACCGGCGGCGCATCGGGCATCGGCTTGGCAGTGGCGCAGAGAATCGTCGAAGAGGGCGGACGGGTTTGCGTCTGGGATCGCGATCCCGCCCAGATCGAACAGGCCAAGGCCGTCATCCCCAGTCTTCACGGCATTGCTATCGACGTCGCCGATGCCGCCGGCGTGGAACGCGCTGCACGGTCGACGCTCGAAGCGCTTGGCGGTGTCGACATCCTGGTCACCAGTGCGGCGATCACCGGGCCGAACATGACGACCTGGAACTATACGGTCGAGGATTGGCAGAAGGTCATCGACATCAACATCAACGGCGTCTTCTACTGCAACAAGGCCCTCGTGCCGCACATGCTCGAGCGCAACTATGGCCGCATCGTCAACATCGCCTCGATTGCCGGCAAGGAAGGCAATCCCAACGCCTCTGCCTACAGCACCTCGAAGGCCGCGGTGATCGGCCTGACCAAGTCGCTCGGCAAGGAACTGGCCAAGACCAGGGTGACGGTCAATTGCGTCACACCGGCAGCCGTGCGCACCGCGATCTTCAAGCAGATGAGCCAGGAGCACATCGACTTCATGCTGTCCAAGATACCGATGGCGCGCTTCGGTGAGGTCGACGAGGTGGCGGCGCTGATCTGCTGGATCGCCTCGGAAGAGTGTTCGTTCACGACGGCCGCCGTGTTCGATGTTTCCGGAGGCCGCGCCACCTATTGAGGCAGAGCGAAACTCAATTCCGCGTGACGGTGCAACGAACGGGGACGTATGGGCGTATAGTTGCAGGCTTCGAATCGACGAGTCGCGACAAGGTAGCGGGAAACCATGACACGGGATGCAGCCATCAGGCGGGAGCTTGCTTCCTTTGCTTAGAGCCGAGCCTGCCGCACTGTCCGATGACGAGCTTCTGGACCGCTATCAGCGCGCAGCCTTCGACTATTTCAGCGAGAACGTGAACCCCGAAAATGGGCTGGTCGCCGATACGTCGCGGCCGGATTCGCCGGCCAGCATCGCTGTCGTCGGCTTCGCGCTGTCCATCTATCCGATCGGCGTCGAGCGCGGCTGGATGACGCGCGATGCGGCCGTGAAGCTGACGCTTGCCGCGCTGCGTTTCTTCTCGGCCAGCCGGCAAGGCAATGGCGAGGAGGTCACCGGCCACAAGGGTTTCTACTACCATTTCCTCGATATGCGGACCGGCCTGCGCGTCTGGCGCTGCGAACTGTCGATGGTGGACACGGCATTGCTGATATCGGGCATGCTGGTGGCGGGCGCCTATTTCTCTGGCGAGGATGAGGAGGAAGCCGAAATCCGCCAACTGGCCGAGGCGCTCTACCGGCGCGTCGACTGGCGATGGGCGCAAGGCTCAAGCCCGACGCTCCGTCAGGGCTGGAAGCCGAAGAGCGGCTTTCTCCACTATGGCTGGGAAGGCTACAACGAAGCGACGATCCTCTACGTGCTGTCGATGGCCTCGCCCGACAGCCCGACCTCGGACAGCAGCTACGAGGGCTGGACGGCGACCTACCAGTGGGAAAACATCTACGGCTACGACGTGCTCTATGGCGGGCCGCTGTTCATGCACCAATTCTCGCATGCCTGGATTGACTTTGCCGGCATCCGCGACGCCTTCATGCGCGAGAAGAACTCCGACTATTTCGAAAACAGCCGCCGCGCGACCTACCTGCATCGCGACTATGCGCGCCACAACCCTTACGGCTACGGCGGCTACGACGAGAACCTTTGGGGTCTTTCGGCGGGCGACGGCCCAGGCGGCTTTCGCACCAGCGTGGAGCGACAGCGCCGCCGGTTTTCCGGCTATGCCGCGCGCGGCGCGCCTTTCGGACCCGACGACGGGACGATCGCGCCGTGGTCCTATCCCGCGTCACTGCCTTTCGCGCCGGACATCTGCCTGGCAGCGCTGCGCCATCTCGGTGATCGCTACCCCGAGGTGATCGATAATTTCCGGCTGCCGAGCGGCTTCAATCCGACATTGGCGAACCGGCGTAAATTCGGGAGGCACGGCTGGGTGTCGGATGGCCACTATGGGCTGGATCAAGGCATCGTGGCGATGATGATCGAGAACCATCGGTCCGGGTTGATCTGGAGACTGATGCGGTCAAATCAGCACATCCGCAACGGCCTGCGCAAGGCAGGATTCAATGGCGGCTGGCTGTCTCAGCCGGCAAGTCCGGCGTCAGGTGGCGGCGATGTCGCGTGACCGGACCAGGACCATTGCCTTTCCTGTCGATTACAACGACATCAGTCTGATCGCGAGCGCCCATCCGCCGCACTGGAAGAACCCGCAGCCGGACGGGCCCTACAACCTCGTTGTCATCGGTGCCGGGCCGGCTGGGCTGACTGCCGCCTATGAAGCGGCCGGCCTTGGCGCAAAGGTCGCGCTTATCGAGCGCAATCTGATCGGCGGGACCTGTATCAATGTCGGCTGCATCCCGTCGAAATCGATCATCCGCACGGCCAGACTCTATGCCGACATGCGCGATGCCGAGAATTTCGGCGGCGATCCGCCGGACCGTCTTCACGTCGACTTTCAGCGCGCCATGACACGGATGCGGCAGATCCGGCAGCGGATCAGCCGCGCCGATGCCGCCGATAGCCTGGTTTCCGAAGGCATCGACCTTTATTTCGGCGAAGCGCGGTTTTCCGGAAGGGACGCTGTCACGGTCGCCGGACAAACCTTGCGTTTCAGGAAGGTGCTGATCGCGACAGGCGCACGCCCGAGACTGCCGACCATCCCAGGGCTTGCCGAAGCCGGCTATCTCAGCAACGAGAGCATGTTCGATCTCACGGAGTGCCCGAAGCGGCTTCTGGTCATCGGCGGCGGCCCGCTCGGTTGCGAGGCGGCGCAGGCCTTCTGCCTGCTGGGCGCGAAGGTCATCCAGGCGCAGCGCGAACCGATGTTCCTGCCCGGCGAGGAACGCGATGCCGCCCAGATCCTTTCGGACGCGCTGGCGCGCGAAGGTGTCGAGGTTCGCCTCAACACCGAGGTGGTGGCGGTACGAATGGAAGGCGGCAAGAAGCTCGCCGACCTGGTGTGCGACGACATCACGACAACGATTTCCGTCGACGAGATCATCACCGGCATCGGCCGGTCGCCCAATGTCGACGGTCTCGACCTGGAGAACGCCGGGGTGGCATATGATGCCGACGGCATCAAGGTGGACGACTATCTCCGCACCAAAAATCCGCGCATCTATGCGGCGGGCGATGTCTGCCTCGCCTACAAATTCACCCACACCGCCGAGGCGACAGCCCGCATGGTCGTGCGCAATGCCCTGTTTCTCGGACGCAGGAAACTGAGCGAGCTGGTCATTCCGTGGTGCACCTATACCGATCCGGAGATCGCCCATGTCGGCCTCTATCCGGCGGAGGCGCGTCAGAACGGCATCCCGGTCAAGACCTATACGGTGCTGATGCACGATGTCGCCCGGGCGGTCATGGATGGCGAGGAAGAGGGTTTTGTCAAAATCCACGTCAGGGAGGGATCCGACCGCATCCTGGGTGCCACGGTCGTCGCCAGCCACGCCGGCGAGATGATCAATGCGGTGTCGCTGGCGATCAAATCGGGCATGGGATTGCGTGCGCTGGCCGACGTCATCCATCCCTTTCCAACGCAGGCGCAAGGCATCCAGATGGCCGGCGACGCCTATCGGCGGACAAGGCTCACCTCATCATGGAAGCATCTGGCAGGCCGCTGGTTGGCGTGGTCCAGGAGATGGTGACATTCCGGCAGCCTGCCGCAGCTGGTGCAACTGACATTCAGGGACGATGCGACGCTTGACGAAACCGGCGTTCGCTGAACAAATCGAAGCCGATTGTTATGGTTTTGGGGCCGTCGCGCATGCCGTTAGGAATGAAGCCTCCGGCGCAAAGCCCAGAGCGTCCGCTTTGAAGCCCTCGAGCGCACAACCGCTCGATGCCCTCTCCGCCGCGAAAGCCGGGCGACGTGTGCTGGTTGTGTCCCACGATCCAGCCCTTCCGCCGATCTCCGGCGCAGATCTGCGGAACTATCGCAATGCTGAGTCTGCTGCGCAATTCGGTCCGGTCTGCCTGGTATCTGTGCTGCCGCAGGCGACGGAAACGACCGATCCGTCGATCCGCACCGAAGCCTTGTCGATCAAGGGAGAGGCCCGCTCCGGCTCGATCGGGTGGTGGCGAATAAGCGCGGAGCGTCGCATCTCGCGCGTCGCCTTGACGCGGCTGGAGACATTGGTTCGGGACTTCCGCCCGGACACGGTGCTGATCGAGGGCATCAGCCTGTTCAAGCTGCTGCGGCCTTTGCGGGCGCGGACGAAGCAACTCATCCTCGACATGCACAATGTGGAGTCCGACCTAGCGGGACAGTTGCGGCACGTCGATGCGAAGTGGCCTGCGGTGGCGTCGATCAGCGCGGGCCTTGGCATCAGGCATATCGAGAGAAAGGCGCTTGCCCTTGTCGACAGGGTCTGGGTCTGCTCGGGCCAGGATCGAGAGCGGCTGATGGCGCTTTCCCGGCACAAGTTGCCGATCGATGTCGTTCCAAACGGAATTCCGCACGCCGGGCACAGCCCCGAAACGCTGCCCGCCGAACCCGGATCCGGTAAAAGCTTTCCGGTCATTCTGTTCATCGGCCATCTCGGCTATCCGCCAAACGTCGATGCCGTCCAGAGATTAGCCGGCTCCATACTTCCGCGGATCCGACGGGCCTTGCCGACCGCGACACTGATTCTCGCTGGGCGTAATCCGAAAACGGTCGTGCAAGCGCTGGCAGGATTGCCTGGCGTGGAGCTCGTCGAAGACCCCGAAGACACGGCGCCGCTTCTGTCGAGGGCGCATCTCACCATCATCCCGCTTGCGGCAGGCGGCGGCACCCGCATCAAGATTCTGGAGGCGATGGCGTGGGGCGTGCCGGTGATCGCCACGCCTTTGGCGGCCGAGGGTCTGGATCTGGTCGACGGGCAGGAGCTGCTGCTGTCGGAGAACGACGAAGGGCTTGCCGAGTTGGCCGCCGGACTTTGCCTGGACGCGGACCGCAGAGCCCGGCAGCGCATTCGCGCGCATCAAGCGGTTTGGGCAAGGTTCGGCCCACAAGCCATCCGCGATGCCGTCCGCGGCGGGCTGGGGCTGGACGAGGCTGGCGCATGATCCCTGCCTCCACCAGACATGGAGGAGCGGCATCGCTCGACATCGCTCGCAGGAGCCCCGCTTCGCACAGCGTCCAACCGGAATTTCGCGGCCTGCCCTGTCAGGATGCGTGCTGAAGTTCTTGCCGAATAGGCTCGAGATAGGTTTGCGGATGCAAGCGTCCCCAAACATGATCCCGCTCGGTCAGATGCGCGACCTGCTCTATCCAGCGCCTCGGCGCATCGGGGTCCCTGACCTCATGCCAGTCGTCGACGATAATGACCGGCAGGCCCTGATAGAGCGAATCGAGCGGCGAGGTCTTGGTGACGACGATGCAGCCGAGATAAAACAACTCCCATGTCCTATGGCAGTCCAGGCCATTGCCTTCGGTGGACAGCACAAGCGGGTATTGTGAGTACAGTTGCCAGATCGAGCGCTGCGAGACGCGTTTCGTCAGGAAATCGACATGCGGACATCCGCTCAGGGCATCAAGCAGTTCCCGGCGCTGCCTGGAACCATTGCTGATGCTGAAATCAGAGAACAGCCTCGGCGGGCGGCGATCCACATGATCCTGCCGGGCGCGTATGATTTCCAGTTGCTTCACAAGCCCCGCCGGCGTGGCGAGGGACCGAGGCGTGTGAAGATCGAGCCCGATCGGGAAAGGTTTGACCTTGGGGTGAGTGCCATCACAATTCTGGCTGTACCAGGCGACCAGGAAGGGGTTGGCGAGAAGCTGGTCGACGGTGTCCTTCGCCAGATCCGACGGCACCGAAGCATCGCCATCGGTCGTCAGCAGCGTGAACGGTGCCGTGATCGTCGGCAGCACGATCTTGACGAACGTGTCGAGGTCGCAGGTTTGCGCATCCCTGGACAAGGTGCTCAGACGCAGCCAGACGATGCCATTCGCGCCGCTGTAATGTTGGCGGAAAAATGCCTCGCTCTGCGTCGATGCAGTTGGCGCGTTGCGATACCAGCGCGGCCCGGCGAAATCGCAGAAATGCCCGATGCCCTGCGACCACAGCACGGGCGGAACGCCAAGAAATCTCAGCGCCCTGGAATAGACGGCTCTTTTGACTGCCCTTCGCAACCTGCCCATCGGCAACTCCTATCGCGGATGCCAATACCGTTGCAACGTCCTGCCTGGCATATTCGCCTTGAGCGGAACAAAGGCCAAAAGTTTCAAACCGTGTTTCCTCAACAGGTGCGGGGGTCCCGGCGATATCCTTCCGGCTCCGGAGAACCCAACTCACGACAGGCGCAGCCGCCGGCGAGGCACGCGGCGTCTACAGACTTGATTATGACAAAGGTCGAAGGGCTTGCGGTTCAGCGCAAGGCCGCACGTCTCAATCGTGCAATTTCCGCGATATCGGTGGACCGACGGAGAAATCGGAGAACGTGACCTGAAAGCCTTCGCGCTGCGGCGAACAGCACATCATGCCGATATCGACCGTCTTCGACGTCGGAAAATAGGCAAGCCTCACAGGCTTCCAGTGGCCGTCAGAAGCATCGAGATACTGGACGCGGATCGCCTCGGCGTGACGGGTCAACCGGATCCTGACGCCGTTCGGACCGGCATGGATGGCCACCAGCGACCAGTCTGACGTGTCGTTGGTGACGACGACGGAGAAATAGGCAAGGCCGTCGGTATATTCGATGCCGGCCTTGATCCAGTGGGTTTCGCTGAGCCGGACCATCAGCCCCGCCTGATCATAAAGCACCTTGTAGTCGCCTTTGACGGTGACCTCGGCGGTGAAATCGCCTTCGACCGGCCGGGACAGGAAATGGCCATTGTCGCGCCAGAAACCGTAAAAGGTCTCGCGCCAGAAATCGGTCTCCTTGCCAGTGCGCACACGAACACTGTCGCCATCGATGGAATGGTGCGGCGGCGGGTTAAGCCAGGTCAGGTTCTGCACTGTCATCCCTTTTCGCCGCTCCAGTCCAGATCTGCATGGCGGGGTTGCCCGGCATGATCGGCCGTGGCCGATCAGCCCGGCATGGTCGGCAGCGGCCGATCAGCCGGCGAATGTATAGGCCGTCTTCACCGTGGTGTAGAACTCCGCCGCATAGTGGCCCTGCTCGCGCGGCCCATAGCTCGAACCCTTGCGGCCGCCGAAGGGAACATGGAAATCGACGCCCGCCGTCGGCAGGTTGACCATCACCATGCCGGCCTCCGAATTGCGCTTGAAGTGCGTGGCATGCTTGAGGCTCGAGGTGCAAATGCCGGAGGTCAAGCCGAAGGGCGTGTCGTTGGCGACGGAAAGCGCCTCGTCATAGTCCTTGACGCGAATGACGCTGGCGACAGGTCCGAAAATCTCCTCGCGTGAACTGCGCATGGCGTTGGTAGCCTCGGTCAGCAGTGCCGGCTGCAGGTAGAAGCCCGGCGTCTTGCGGTCGAGCCGCTCGCCGCCGAAGGCAAGCGTGGCACCTTCCCTGACGCCGATGGCGATATAATCCTCGTCCTGCTTCAGCTGCGTCGCGTCGACGACAGGACCGATCTGGGTCTGCGCGTCCAGCGCATCGCCGATCACAAGCTTGCTCATGCGGTCCTTGAGGGCGTCGACGAAACGGTCATGAATGCCGTCAGCCACAATCAGCCTGGACGAGGCGGTGCAACGCTGGCCGGTCGAGAAGAAGGCACCGTTGAGCGCGCAATCGACGGCGATCGCGAGGTCGGCATCGTCGAGCACGACCAGCGGGTTCTTGCCGCCCATTTCAAGCTGGAACTTGCGCATGTGTTCGATGCTTGCCGCGGCGACGCGCTTGCCGGTGCCGACCGAGCCGGTGAAGCTGATGGCATTGACATCGGGACTGTCGAGCATCGCCTGACCGACGACCGAGCCCTTGCCCATGACGAGATTGAGCACGCCCTTCGGCAGGCCGGCGCGATGCAGGATGTCGACGATGGTCCAAGCGCTCTCGGGAACCAGCTCAGCCGGCTTGAAGACGACGGTGTTGCCGTGTGTCAGCGCCGGAGCGATCTTCCAGGCCGGAATGGCGATCGGAAAATTCCACGGCGTGATGATGCCGACGACGCCGACCGCCTCGCGCGTCATCTCGACGCCGACGCCCGGCCGCACGCTCGGCACGACCTCTCCGGTCAAACGCAACGTTTCGCCGGCAAAGAAGTCGAATATCTGGGCGGCGCGAATGGTCTCGCCGATGCCTTCCGCCAGCGTCTTGCCTTCCTCACGCGCCAGGTTGCGGCCGATCTCGTCCTTGCGCGCCAGAATCTCGTCGGAGGCCTTTTTCAACACCGCGTGACGCGCCAGCGGACCGGAGCGGGACCAAGCCGGGAACGCCGCCTTGGCCGCGGCGATCGCCTGCCCCGCCTGCTCGGCTCCCGCGGATGCATAGTCGCCGACGACGTCGCCGGTATCCGAGGGGTTGATGTTGCGCGAACCGGCGTCGCCGACCCATTCGCCATCGATGAGGTTTTGTCGAAACAGCGTCATATCGTGTGTTCCTGCTTGTTGGCCGCGCGGGCATCTGTCTGAACTGGTATTTGCCAGACAATTGCCTCGCGGGAAAGCAAACAGTGAACCAGCAGCCGCGACAAAAATTCCCCCGCTTGCGCCGCGCGGATGGCGACTGAGGACAATGCCTCATCGAGCCTCGATGCGGCCAACATCCAAGATGCATCGTTCGGCTTGGGTCGATTTAACGCTGTACACTTCTGTCTATAGCCTTGATTTGCCTGAGGCAGCATGTCATGCGTCGTGTCGATGGCAGCTCTCGAAACGACGATCCAGCGCGCCGGCGCCACCGGCAACATCAAGGCCACTCGCGAAGACTGGCTGAAGCTTGCGCTTGAAACGTTGATCTCTGACGGCGTCGAACGCGTCCGCGTGCTGACGCTGGGCCAGAAGCTCGATGTGTCGCGCTCCAGCTTCTACTGGTATTTCAAGAGCCGGCAGGACCTGCTCGACCAGTTGCTCGACTACTGGCGGCAGACCAACACCAAATTCATCGTCGAACGCGCCAGGCGGCCTTCCGCGACCGTCATCCGCGGGGTGATGAGCATTTTCGAATGCTGGGTGGACGAAAGGCTGTTCGATCCGCAGCTGGATTTCGCGATCAGGGCCTGGGCCCGCCGCTCGCCCGCCATCCGGCGCGCGCTCGACGAGGCCGACGAGGAGCGCGTCAACGCCATTCGCGACATGTTCATGCACCATGGCTATGACGAGGTGGATGCGTTCGTGCGGGCCCGTGTTCTCTATTTCATGCAGATCGGCTATTACTCGCTCGAACTCAACGAGCCGATGAGCAGCCGCATTACATACGTCGCGTCCTATCTGCGCAGCTTCACCGGCCAGGAGCCTTCGGCCGAGGATATCGAGGACTTCTCGCGCTATGTCGAGAAGACGCTCGCCGGCAACCGGTAGGCACAGCCAGCGCCCATAAATCGCCACGGCTCCCAAACAACCAGCACGCTTGTTTCGCTGACAGGCGAAGGGGGCTTCCTCTCGCTCTGGCGATTGGGTTAGGGCTCGCAACTACTAGACACATATGTACAATACCGATAGGGTACGCCACACTGACTGAGTGGAGTGCGACAGGATGAAACCCCAATATAGGGCGATCGTCATCGGCGGCGGCGTGGTTGGAGCCTCGGTGCTCTATCACCTGGCGAAGTTCGGCTGGAGCGACGTCGCGCTGATCGAACGCGAGGTACTGACAGCGGGATCGAGCTGGCATGCGGCCGGCGGCTTCCATGCACTCAACGCCGATCCCAACATCGCCGCCTTGCAGGCCTACACGATCGACCTGCTCTCCGAAGTCGAGAAGGAATCGGGCCAGAGCATCGGCATGCATATGACCGGCGGCATCTCGGTCGCCTCGGCGCCGGAGCGCTGGGAATGGTTGAAGGCCTCCTACCGTATCTTCCAGACCATGGGCATCGACGATGTCCACCTGGTCGGTGTCGATGAGATCAAGCAGCGCTGCCCGATCCTCAACACCGACGGCATGCTTGGTGGGCTTTATGCCGCGCGCGAAGGCCATATCGACCCCTCGGGCGTGGTGCACGCCTATGCCAAGGCAGCCAGGCTGCGTGGCGCCGACATCATCGAGCACAACCGGGTGCTGGCACTGAACCGCCGCGCGGACGGCTCCTGGGACGTGGTCACCGAGAAGGGCACGGTGATTGCCGAGCACGTCGTCAATGCCGGCGGGCTGTGGGCCAAGCAGGTCGGGCGGATGGCCGGTATCGACCTGCCGGTGTCGCCGATGGAGCACCATTATCTCGTCACCGAGGCGCTGCCCGAAATCCAGGCGCTTGACAAGGAATTGCCGCTGATCGTCGATCTCGAAGGCTTCACCTACATGCGCCAGGAGCAGAAGGGCCTGCTGCTCGGCATCTACGAGATCAACCACAAGCACTGGAACATGGACGGCGCGCCGTGGGACTACGGCATCGAGCTGATCCAGGAAGACACAGACCGCATCGCCGACGAGCTGGCGCTCGGCTTCAGCCGCTACCCCTGCCTGGAGAATGCCGGCATCAAGCGTTGGGTGAACGGCGCCTTCACCTTCTCGCCGGACGGCAATCCGCTGGTTGGCCCGGTGCGCGGCGTGCCCAATTACTGGGTGGCGTGCGGCGTCATGGCCGGCTTCCTGCAAGGCGGCGGCGTCGGCAAGTCGCTAGCCGAATGGATGATCCATGGCGAGCCGGAAGCCGACGTCTACGGTATGGACATCGCCCGCTATGGCGACTTCGCCTCCAACCGCGAATACATCAGGCAGACCACCGGGCAATTCTATTCGCGCCGTTTCGTCATGAGCTATCCCAACGAGCAGCTGCCGGCGGGACGGCCCTTGAAGACGGCCGGCGCGCATGACGCCATGGACGCCGCCGGCGCGCGCTGGGGCAGTTCCTGGGGCATGGAAGTGCCGCTCTATTTCGCGCCGCAAGACTTCGTCGAAACCCCGACGCTGAAGCGCTCCAACGCCTTCGACATCGTCGCGCAGGAATGCCGCAAGGTGCGCGAAGGTGTCGGCCTGCTCGATATATCAGCCTTCTCGCGCTACGAGATCACCGGGCCGCGGGCGGAAGCTTGGCTCGACCGGCTTCTGGCCTGTGCGCTGCCCAAGCCGGGTCGCGCAAAACTCGCGCCGATGCTGGGCGAAAACGGCAAGCTCAAGGGCGACCTCACTGTCTTCAACTGGGGCGATGGCTCCTGGTGGATCATGGGGTCCTACTACCTGCGCCAGTGGCACATGCGCTGGTTCGAACAGCATCTTAGCGACGGCGTCACCGTCCGCGACATTTCGGACGCGGTCGTCGGTTTCTCGCTCGCCGGTCCCAATGCGCGAATGCTGCTGGAGCGCCTCACACATCAGGACGTTTCGCACGAGGCCTTCGGCTTTCTTGCCTGCAAGACATTGGATGTCGGACTGGTGCGGGCCAAGGTGGGGCGGCTCTCGGTCATCGGCGAACTCGGCTACGAGATCCACTGCCAGGCCAATGAGCACGCCGGCCTGCGCCGCGCGCTGCTGACGGCAGGCAGCGACCTCGGCGTGACCGAATATGGCTTCGGCGCGGTCAATTCGCTGCGACTCGAAAAGAGTTTTGGCATCTGGTCGCGCGAGTTCACGCAGGACTACACACCGGCCGAGACCGGCATGGACCGCTGGGTCGCCTTCGACAAGGGCGATTTCATCGGGCGTGAGGCGGCCCTGCAAGAGCAGAAGGCCGGCGCCAGGCGCACGCTGGTGACGCTCGAAATCGAGGCAGCGGACGCCGATGCCAGCGGCTATGAGCCGATCTGGAACAAGGGTAGGCTTGCCGGCTTCGTCACCTCCGGCGGCTATGGCCACACGGTCGGTAGGAGCCTCGCCATGGCGCTGGTCGAGCGCGAAGCGGCCGATATCGATACGCAGTTGACAACCCACGTCGTCGGCGTCGAAAGAGAGGCGCGCGTCATCGCTTCCTCGCCATACGATCCACTGGGCAAGGCGATGCGGGCATGACCGATCGAACCGGCGCCATCCCTGCAAAAGACCATGCGATGATCCACGCTCCTTTCCGAAAATCAGGCCTGTCCGGCACGCCATGACCCGACGCTATTCCGCTCTGTCGCTGTTCAAGGAGGGTCTGGCCGGCCAGACCGGCTGGCAGCCGGCCTGGCGCTCGCCCGAGCCGAAACCGTCTTACGACGCCATCGTCATCGGCGGCGGCGGCCATGGGCTGGCGACAGCCTATTACCTGGCAAAGAACCATGGGATCGCCCGAGTTGCCGTGCTGGAGAAAGGCTGGATCGGCGGCGGCAACACGGGCCGCAACACCACCGTGGTGCGCTCCAACTACTATTATCCGGAAAGCGTCGAGCTCTACGGGCTGGCGCACCGGCTCTACGAGGGATTGTCGAAAGACCTCAACTACAACATCATGCTGTCGCAGCGCGGCATGGTCAATCTCTGCCACTCGACCGCCGAGATGGAGATCGGCGCGCGCACCGTCAACGCCATGCAGATCAACGGCATCGATGCCGAGCTGTTTTCCCCCGAGGACGTGCGCCGCGTGGCGCCGATCTATAATTTCTCGGCCAATGCGCGCTTCCCGGTGTTCGGCGGCATCTGGCAAGGCCGGGCCGGCACGGCGCGCCATGACGCCGTCGCCTGGGGTTACGCGCGGGCGGCGAGCCGGCTCGGCGTCGACATTATCCAGAACTGCGAGATCACTGATTTCATCATCGAGGGGGGCCGCTGCCGCGGCGTCCAGACTTCGCGTGGCGCGATCCGTGCCGAGCGCATCGGCATGGCGGTAGCCGGGCATTCTTCGGTGCTGGCGGCCAAGGCCGGGTTCCGGCTGCCGATCAATTCCTACGCGCTGCAGGCCTGCGTTTCCGAGCCGGTCAAGCCGATCCTCGACACGGTGGTGTTGTCGCCCGGCTGCGGCGTCTATGTCAGTCAGTCGGACAAGGGCGAGATCGTCATCGGCGGCGGGCTCGACCGCATCCCCTCCTATGCGCAACGTGGCAATCTGCCGACGCTGGAGGCGGTGATTGCCGGCCTTTTGGAAATGTTCCCGATCTTCGGCCAGCTCAAGCTGATGCGGCAATGGGCCGGCATCGTCGACGTCGTGCCGGACTCCTCGCCGATCATCGGCGAATCGCCCCTACCGGGACTGTTCCTCAATTGCGGCTGGGGCACGGGCGGCTTTAAGGCCATTCCAGCCGGCGGCACGCTGCTGGCGCACTTGCTGGCGACAGGCAAGCACCACGACATCAGCCGCCCCTTCGACCTCGATCGCTTCGCCAGCGGGCGGCTGATCGACGAAGCGGCCGGCTCCGGCATCGCGCATTAGAGGTTTGCCATGCAGCTCTTTCCTTGCCCATTCTGCGGCCCGCGTGACGAGACCGAATTCCACTATGGCGGCGATGCCGGAAACATCAGGCCGGATGGCGCCGAGATGCCGATCGATCGCTGGGCCGGTTACCTCTATCTGCGCACCAACCCGAAAGGCACGGCGCGCGAGATCTGGGTCCACATGACTTGCGGCGAGTTCTTCGTCATGGAGCGCGACACCGTCACCCACAATGTGCTGTCCTCGGCCGCTCTCGGCGGGGAGCACGCGGCGTGACCGCCTCGCGTCTTGCCATCGGCGGCAGCGCCATCGACCGCTCGCGCCCCATCCGTTTCAGCTTCGACGGCGCCACCGTGCACGGCTTTGCCGGTGACACCATCGCCTCGGCGCTGCTGGCCGGCGATGTCGCGGTCGTCGGCCGCAGCTTCAAGTATCACCGGCCGCGCGGCATATGGGGCGCCGGCGTCGAGGAGCCGAACGCGCTGATCGATCTCGGCGGCCCGCGGGTGACGCCCAACACCCGCGCCACGACCGAGCCGGCGCGCGACGGGCTGGTGGCAAAAAGCGTCAACGCCACGCCCAGCGCGCTGGCCGACCGCAACGCCTTCCTCGACCGTTTTGCGCGCTTCATTCCGGCGGCGTTCTACTACAAGACCTTCATGTGGCCGGACTGGCACAGGTTCGAGCTGCGCATCCGCGCCATGGCGGGGCTGGGCAAGGTCGATGCGGACTGGACCTCGCCGGGCACAGCAGACCAGATCAACCATCATTGCGACCTTCTGGTGGTGGGCGCGGGACCGGCAGGGCTGGCGGCGGCAAGGCTGGCGTCTGGTGCTGGCCTGACCGTCACACTGGTCGACGACCAGCAGAGCCCCGGCGGATCGCTCGGCCATCGTGCCGGTGAGATCGATGGCAAGCCGGCGACCGCCTGGATCGCGGAGACGGTTGCAGCACTTGCCTCGGCCGGTCAGCTGATCCTGCCTTCGACAACCGCCTTCGGTATCTACGATCACAATCTGGTCGGGCTGAACCAGCGTCATTTCGAGGGCCCGCCGGATACGCTGTGGCGCGTCAGGCCGCGCCAGATCGTACTGGCGACCGGCGCCATCGAGCGGCCGCTGCCTTTTGCCAACAATGACCTGCCGGGCATCATGTCGGCGGATGCGGCGCTCGTCTATCTCAGGCGCCACGCGGTGCTGGTCGGCCGCCGCATCGTCGTCGCCACCAATAATGACAGCGCCTATGAGGTGGCCGTGGCGCTCGCCGAGGCCGGGGCCGAAGTCACGCTTGTCGACATCAGGCGCGACGGCACGCCCGCCACGCCCGCCAATGTCCGGCTGGCCACAGGACGTGCCCTCGCCTCTGCCAGCGGCAGACTGCGCGTCGACGGCGTGACGCTCGACGACGACACGAGATTGGATGCCGATTGCGTGCTGGTCTCCGGCGGCTGGACGCCGACCATTCATCTTTTCGGCCAAGCCAAGGGCAAGCTCGCCTGGAGCGATGCGCGCGCGGCCTTCCTGCCGGGCGATCCGGTCGACGGTATCGCCGTGGCGGGTGCAGCAGCCGGCGCGGTTTCCTTGTCGGAGGTGTTTGCCGGCGCGGGAAAGGCATTCACCGGCAAAGATAACGCGGCAACACCACGCAGTACCGGGCCGGAGGCGACGGACGGCATAGTAGCAGCATGGCCAATGCCGGGCTCGAAAGGACGCATCTGGATCGACTACCAGAACGACGTGACGGTGAAGGACGTCGAACTGGCGGCGCGCGAAAACTTCGTCTCGGTCGAACATCTGAAGCGCTACACCACGCTCGGCATGGCGACCGATCAGGGCAAGACCTCCAACCTGCCCGGCCTGGCGCTGATGGCCGGGATTACCGGCCGCACGGTGCCGGAGGTTGGCACCACCACCTATCGGCCGCCGTTCACGCCAGTGCCGTTGGCAAGCTTTGCCGGCGCGCGCGTCGGCGAATTGATGGCGCCAGTGCGCCGGCTGCCGCTGGAGACTGTCCACCGCGCCAATGGCGCTGTCTTCCAGGAATATGGCGGCTGGCTGCGCCCGGCCCACTATGGCGGCGGCGCTGACGCGGAACGCTCAACCCAGGAAGAGGCGCTGCGCGCCCGTCAGTCGGTCGCGCTGTTCGATGGTTCGACGCTCGGCAAGATCGAGGTGATCGGGCCGCAGGCGGCCGCGTTCGTCGACTTCCTCTACTACAACACCATGTCGACGCTGAAACCGGGCCGCTGCCGCTACGGCTTCATGCTGTCGGAGAATGGCGTGGTCTTCGATGACGGCGTTCTGGTGCGACTGGACGAGCATCGTTTTGTCGTGTCGTGCTCGTCCTCGCATGTCACTGCCGTCCACGCACGACTGGAGGAATGGCGCCAGGACCGTTTTGGGCGCGACGCCGTCTACATCCACAATGCCACATCAGACATGGCGACGCTGACCGTTTCGGGGCCGAACGCCCGAAAACTGCTCGAAACGCTGGATCTCGGACTTTCGCTCGACGACGCCGACCTGCCGCATATGGCGGTCGGTCATGGCACCTATGCCGGCGACGAGATCCGCATCGCCCGCGTCAGCTTTACCGGCGACAGGAGCTACGAAATCTCCATCCGGGCGGATCACGCCGAGCCGCTATGGGCGCAACTGCGCCAGGCCGGACAGGCCTTCGACGCCGTTGTCATCGGTCTCGAGGCGCTCATGATCCTGCGCGCCGAGAAAGGCTTCATCGTCATCGGCAAGGACACTGACGGCACCACGCTGCCGCACGATCTCGGCGTCGACGGGCCGCGCGCCAAGCGCCAGAGCGAGTTCGTCGGCCGCCGCTCGCTGTTCACCGAAGAGGCCTCGCGTGACAACCGCATGCAACTTGTCGGCCTTACGGTGCCGCAAGGCGAAGCGCCGCTGCCAACCGGCGCGCATGGCATCAAACGGATCGACGGCAGATTGCGCAGCCAGGGCTTTGTCACCTCGAGCTACCAGAGCCCGACGCTTGGCCGCCCGGTTGCGCTTGGCCTGATCGAGCGCGGTGCGGCCCGCCACGGCGAGGCGATCGACATCCAGAATCTCGGCAAGATCAGCAAGGCGACGATTACAGCCCCTTGCGCCTTCGACCCGGCAGGAGACCGGCTGCATGCGTGATCTCGCAGAAAAATGGTCTGTTGGACCTAACTGGCAATCGGCGGTGATCACGGCGCCCGGCCTCGCGGTACGAGCAGTCCTCGACCTCAACCAGTTGATGGTCAGCGGCGATCTCGACGCGTGGGCACGGGCTTCCGGCGTCGACGGACCTGGCGTGCGTGCTTTTGGTGCGGCGCAGGGCGACCGCTATGCGGCGCGGCTGGCACGCGACCGGCTGCTTGTCGTGTCGAACAGCCCGCTAGCCATCGCGACGGGCTGGCACGCAGACGGGTTCGCAGTGACGGCGATCAGCGCCGGGTTGCAAATATTTGAGGCCGAGGGCACGGCGCTCGACGGTTTCATCGCGCGCGGGACAACGCTCGATCCCGGCCAAGCGAGTGCCAGTGCAGCACTTTCCTTCGCCGGCATCAGCGCCATCGTCTATCGCCATGAAGACAAATTGCGCATCCATGTCGACCGTGGTCTTGCGGCCTATCTCTGGACATGGATGGAAACGGCGGCCGGCAACATCGCCACCGGATCAGCCGCCTAGCCGGCGACACGTCAAAGCGTGAACGACCAGAACAGGCAGGCCAGCGTCGCAGCGGCAAACACCACGAAGAACAGGCTGCGCAGCAGCACGTTGCGGCGCAGCTCGTTCATGACGAAGTGACAACCGACGGTCGCCGCCGCAAACAGGAACCGCCAGTTCAGCAGCGCCCACACGGCGCTGCCCTGGCCGAACGCCCATCTGGCGACCAGACAGCCGACGATGGTCGCAAACAGCGCGATCACGGTCCAGAAGAGGGCATCGGCGGCGTGGGTCAGGACAATGCCGGCCGCCCTGATCGGCAGGATCATCATCAGCATCGCGCTGAAGAAATAAACAGCGGCAATCGGGATGAACACGCCGGCATCGGCAATGCCGTCAAGGCGCCTGACGCCGATCGCGCCATAGGGATAACCGTGCCTGGCCACAGCCAGGCTCAATGCCATGAGCAAGGCGGTCAGCACGGCAACGAGTGCGAAGGATGTAAGGGCTTTGCTCATGACGTTCCTGTACCAGACGAATCAGACAGGAACGTTTTTAGCGGGCGGTCGTAAACTGCGCGTAAGCGAAGGGCGCTGCCCTCGCTTATTTCGATCGCGGCGCAATCTGGCGACGGCGATTTATTCGGCGGCGATCCTGCCGGCCAAGCGGTTGGCCAGCACGAAGCCGACCTCGTCAACCGCCTGCGCCGCACGCTTCAGGATCGCCTCGGAGCGCAGCACGCCGTCGGTGAAATCCTTGTCGGTGGCGTAGACGGCGGTTGGCAGGGCGAAGGCCTCGAAGAAGCCGAACAGCGGCCGCAGCTGATGTTCGACGATCAGGGCATGGCGCTCGCCACCGCCAGTCGCCGTCAACACGATGGGCTTTCCTCGCAATGCTGCCGGATCGATCAGGTCGAAGAAATGCTTGAACAGCCCGGTATAGCTGCCCTTGTAGGTCGGTGAGCCCACGACGAGCACGTCGGTGGCGAGGATTTGTTCCAGGATCGCGCGTGCCTGGCCGTCGAGATCGCGGGCCCATTTCGCCGTTCCCAGCGATGGACCGAGATCTTCGATATCATAGGTGCTCGCCGACAGGCCGTGGCTGGCGGCGATGTCCCTGGTGACCAGATCGACGAAGGCGCGCGTCTTTGACGGCCTGGTGATGTTGCCGGAAAAGCCGACGACTGTTGGATTTGACATGGCAGTGGCCTCTTGGATGGTCGAAGGTTTGACGTGGCGGGCCGCCCGCCCGCCGGTGGGAAATCAGCTCCAGGCGTGCAGCGGCGGATTTTCGCCGTTGAGGAAATATTTGCCGAGGATGGAATATTTCCAGCGCACCGGATCGTGCAGCGTGTGCGTGCGCGCATTGCGCCAATGCCGGTCGAGATTGTGTTCGGCCAGCGTCGAGCGGGTACCCGCAAGTTCGAACAGCTTGTTGGTGGCGGCAATGGCGATCTCGGTGGACAGTATCTTCGCCTCGGCGGTGACGATCTGCGCATGCGCCACAGTCTCGGCGGTCGGGTCGATCACTGCCCGGTCGATCGCATGACCGGCTTTTTCGAGCAGCGCCTGCGCCGCGTGCAGGCGCAGCGTCAGGTCGCCGATGGCCTGGATGGTGTAGGGATCGTCCCAGGCGTTGTCGACGCCGCTGTCGATCCAGGCGCGGCTCTTCGTCCTGACGAAGTGCACCGTCTCGTCGATCGCCGCCTGGGCGATGCCGGTGTCGACCGCCACCTGGATGATCTGGAAGATGGCGCCGTCGGCGGTCGGTCTGTCGTAGCCCTTGTAGCCGGGCACCAGAAAAGTCTTCGGCACCTTGACGTTGTCGATGATGACGGTGCCGGACAATGTGGTGCGCTGGCCGAAGCTCGACCAGTCGTCGATGACCGTCAGGCCGGGCGCGCCGCGGTCGGCGATGGCGTACCAGGCGCGGCCCTCGTCATCGAGCGCCACGATCGGCACCAGATGGGCCAGCAGCGCGCCGGACGAATAGAATTTCCGGCCGTTGACGACGACATGATCGCCGGCATCGGTGAAGCGGGTCTCGAAATCAGCAGCGCGCTTGGAGCCGAACTCAGAAAAGGCGTTGCCGAACCGGGTGCCCTTCAACGCTTCGGCGAACAGCAGCTTCTGCTGGTCCGGATCGGACACGGTGCGGACGGCGGCGACGACGCCGAGATGGTTCTGCGCAACCTGGCCGATCGAGGAATCGGCGGCCGAGATGATCTCGATCACCTTTGCCAGCGTCGCATAGGACACCTCCGGCCCGCCGAATGCCTTGGGCACATTGATCGACCACAGGCCGCTTTGCGAGAACGCATCGAGTTCGGCGACCGGCCAGATCCGCTCACGGTCGCGCCGGGAGGAGTCCTTGACGAATTCGGCGGCGAGCGCATGGGCAACCGCAATCGCCTCGGCGTCGTCCTTGATGATGTGCGCAGGCACGGTTGGCCGCGCGACTGGCGGCACGGCGGCGGAAGCGTGGTCGGTCTTGACGATCGAAACGGTCATTTCACTGCTCCTTCGGATTCGGTTCATGCAACGGCATGGAGATGGGCGGGCTTGGTGGCGGGTGACGCCTGCTGCCCGGTGGTCGATTGACCGAGATAGAAGGCCCTGATGTCCTCGCGCTGGCGCAGCTCGGCAGCGGTGCCAGAGAGAGCGGAGACGCCGTTTTCGAGGACGGTGGCATGGTCGGCATATCGCAGCGCGACCGCCGAATTCTGCTCGGCGACCAGGATCGACAGGCCGGTCTCGCGGTTGAGTTTTCTCAGGCTCTGGAAGATGTCCTGGACGATGAGCGGGGCGAGCCCCATCGACGGTTCGTCGAGGACCAGCAGACGCGGCCGCGACATCAGCGCCCGGCCGATCGCGGTCATCTGCTGTTCGCCGCCCGAAGTCAGGCCGGACAATGTCCGGCGCTTTTCCCGAAGCCTCGGGAAATAGCCATAGATCCGCTCGAGGTCTTGATTGATCTCGGCGCGGCTGCCGCTGCGGCCGATGCCGCCGGCAACCAGATTTTCCTCGACAGTGAGGCTCTTGAAACAGTGGCGGCCTTCCAGCACCTGGACCAGCCCGGCGCGCACCAGATCGCCCGGCTTGCGGCGCGAGACATCGGAGCCTTCATAGCGGATGGTGCCGGCATTGACCTGGCCGCGTTCGGCGGGCAGCAGGTTGGAGACGGCCTTCAGCGTCGTGGTCTTGCCGGCGCCGTTGGCTCCGAGCAGGGCCAGGATCTGGCCGCGCCTGAGTTCGAAGCTGACGCCATGCAGCGCCGTGATGGCGTGGTTGTAGGTGGCATGGACCGCGTCCACGGCAAGAATGACATCATCGTCCGGCATAGGGCTCTCATTGCGTGGTTCGATGAACAGCCGGGCGCTGCGGAAAGTTGTCCGCAGCGCCCGGCGCTGACTGATCAGTTGGTGGTCACGGCGTTGGCATCGTCGGCGGTGCGCAGCTTGATGCCCTTTTCGGCGGCATAGGCCTCGGCGGACTTCTCGATGATCGGCCGCAGCAGCGCCCAGTCCGGCGCGATCCAGTCGGAGACGACGTTCCACTTCTTGCCGTCCCACTGCTGGAAGGTCACGTAGCCTTCGCCTTCGTGGTTATCCCAGCTGACATTGATCGAGTGGAACAGGTCCTTGGCGCCGAGCGCCTCGACCTTGGCCGGATCGAGCTTGAGATGCTCGAAGCCCCAGCGGACCTCGTCGCCGGTCAGCGTGCGGGGGCCGAACTTCTCCTGCGCGACGCGGATCGCCTCTACATTGAGGATGCCGTTGACGATGCCGAGATTGTGGTAGACCGAGCCGATGCGCGCCTTGTCTTCCAGATTGCCCTTGCCGGCGCCGTAGACCGTCTTCACGATCTCCTGAACCACCGGGTAGGAGTTGCCCGAAGCCTGCGTGGTTATGGCGGTGTAACCCTTGGCGGCGTCGCCGGCCGGGATGACGTCCTCTTCAGAATTCGACCAGACGTTGCCGACGATGTGATCGACGGGGTAGCCGACCTTGACCGCCGTCTTCAGCGCCACCGGGTTCATCACGCCCCAGCCGCGCAGGACGACGAAGTCCGGCTTGGCGCGGCGGATGGTCAGCCACTGCGACTGCTGCTCGTTGCCGGGATGCGGCACCTCGATCTGCTGCACGGTGAAGCCGTATTTCTGCGCCAGCAAATCATAGATCGGGATAGTCTCCTTGCCGTAGGGCGAGCCGTGATAGAGCACGACGATCTTCTTGCCCTTCAGCTTGTCGATGCCGCCTTCCGTGGAGGCGATGTAGTTCACGATGCCTGATGTCTCGCTGTAGGGATTGAGCAGCAGCGGGAAGACGTAGGGAAACACCCGCCCGTCGGTGGAGTCGGTGCGGCCGTGGTTGACGGTGATCAGCGGCACCTTGTCGGCGGTGATGCGATCGATCATGGCATAGGCGATGCCGACCGAAAGCGGGTTCCAGGCGGCGGCACCAGCATGGCTCTTCTGCCGCTCGTAGCATTCGACGCCACGCTCGACCTCGTACTGGGTCTCGCATTCGTCCCAGGTCAGTTTGACGCCATTGACGCCGCCGTCGCGGATGTTGATGAGGTTGAGATAGTCGATGAAACCGCCGAAGAAGCCGGTGCCGCCGGCCGCGTACGGTCCGACGCGATAGCTCTGCAGCGGGAAATATTGTTCGTCGGCGTGTGCGGCGGGCAAGGCCACCGACACGATCATCGCCGCGGACAGCGCCGCCGTCTTGATTGTGCTGAGGAAAGTCATGGTCGAGGTACTCCCGGTATGGGCCGTCTTGGGTTCGGCCTCTGGTTCATTTTCAAATGTCGGTTCGAAGTGGGTGCATCGGGCTCAGGTCGACTGCCAGGCGAACAGGAGCCGTCTTCGGATCCTGTCCCACAGCGCCACCAACCCGTCGGGTTCAAGGATCAGAAACAGGATGATGAGCGCGCCCAGCACGATGCGCTGGCTCATGTCGAGCACGCCCGAGTCGAAGAGATCGCCGAGCAGGAAGCCGCCGAGGCGCGATAAGCCAAGCGGAAAGACCACGATGAGGGCCGCGCCGAAAAACGCGCCGCGGATCGAAGCCAGGCCGCCGATGATGATGATGAACAGGATCTGGAACGAGCGGTCGAGATCGAAGCCATCCGGCTCGACGGTCCGCAGATAGGCAAAGGCCCAGATGACGCCGGCAACGCCGATGATGAAGGATGAGATGGCAAAGGCCAGGAGCTTGGTCTTCAGCACCGGGATGCCGATGATGCGGGCCGCGGTTTCATTGTCGCGGATGGCGATGAAATTGCGCCCGGTCTGCGACGAGACCAGCCGATAGGCAAGGAAGGTCAGCGCTGTGACGATGGTCAGTGCGAAGAGATAGCGGCCGATGGCGCCGTCCAGCGCAAAGCCTGAAATCGACAGTCTCGGCGCGTCGATGACGCCGGACGCCGAGTTGTTGGAGAACCAGCTGAACTTGGTCAGCGCCCATTGCACGAAGAACTGCGCGGCAAGCGTCGAGACCGCGAGATAAAAGCCCTTCAGACGCAGGCTCGGCAGGCCAAAGACGATGCCTATCCCGGCGGCGACGATGCCGGCCAGGAAGATGCTGCCGATCAGCGGCAGGCCCTCGATCCTCAGGTTGAAATTATAGGCGGCGAAGGCGCCAGCCGCCATGAAGGCAGCACTGCCTAGCGACACCTGGCCGGCATAGCCGGTGAGGATGTTCAAGCCCACGCCGGCGAGGCTGAGCGCCAGGAACGGCAGCAGGATGGCCTCGAACAGATAGCTCGAGCCGATCAGCGGGACGACGCCATAGGCGAAGGCGAGCAGCAGCACGGTCACGACCCATTTCGGCAGCACCGGCGCGGCGGCGAAATCGCTTGTTATCGCGGTCATCGTTCAGATCCTCTCGACGAGCTTCTGGCCGAACAGGCCGGAAGGGCGGATCAGCAGGAAGACGAGCGCGACGACATAGGCGAACCAGCTCTCGATGCCGCCACCGAAATAGTCGCCGATATAGACCTCGGCGAGCTTCTCGCTGGCGCCGATCAAGAGCCCGCCGACGATGGCGCCGAGGATGGAATCGAAGCCGCCGAGCACCAGCACCGGCAGTGCCTTCAGCACCACCAGCGACAGCGAGAACTGCACGCCGAGGCGCGCACCCCAGAGCAGTCCCGCCACCAGTGCGACAAGACCGGCAGCAGCCCAGACGGTGGCCCAGATCAGCGGCAGCCTGAGACCGACCGCGAGGGCCGCGAACTGGTCGTCGGCAACGGCGCGAAAGGAGAGACCGATGCGGGTGTAGCGGAAGAACAGCGACAGCAGGAGGACCATGCCGGCGGCAACCACCGCGGCAAAAATGTCGAACTGGCTGATCAGCACGCCGCCGATTTCCAGCGGCACGTCCTCGATGCCGAGGTCGAGGCCGTGGACCTGCGTGCCCCAGATCAGCTGCGCGGCGCCCTCGATGATGTAGGACAGGCCGAGCGTCGCCATGAACAGTGTGATCGGTGGCTTGTTGGTCAGCGGCCGCAGCACCGTGCGCTCGATGGCGACACCCATCGCCACCATGATGGCGAAGGTGACCGCCAGCGCCAGCGCGAACGGAATGCCGCGCTCGACAAGGCTGACGAAGGTGAGGGCCGCGAACAAGAGCATCGCGCCTTGCGCGAAATTGAGCACGCCCGAGGTCTTGTAGATCAGCACGAAGCCGATCGCGACCAGCGAATACATGACGCCGGAGAGCAGGCCGCCGACGAGCACTTCGATGAAGAACTGGTAGTCGAAATCGGCGATCATATGCCTGCCCCCTCTTCATTGCTGGAGGTGCCCTCATTGTCGGAGGCGACGCCGAGATAGGCATCAATGACGCGCTGGTCGTTCCTGACTTCATCGGGCGTGGCGTCGGCGATCTTGCGACCGTAATCGAGAACGGCGACGCGATCGGACAGGCCCATGACGACGCCGACATCGTGCTCGATCAGCACCACGGTGGTGGCGAAACGATCGCGCGCAGCACGGACGAAAGCCGCCATCTCGCTCTTTTCGCTTAATGTCATGCCGGCCATCGGCTCGTCGAGCAGAAGCAGGCGCGGCTCGGCGACCAGCGCGCGAGCCAGTTCGACCCGCTTCTGCAGCCCGTAAGGCAGCGTGCCGGCAAGACGGTCGCGGACAGCGGTGAGGTCAAGGAATTCGAGGATCTGTTCGGCACGGCTGAGAGAGACGCGCTGCTCGCCGCGCGAGCGGCCGATGCCGAGCACCTGGCCGGCGAAGTTGGAGCGGACCTTGTAAGCGAGACCGGAAGCGACATTGTCGAGGACGCTGAGGCCCTTGAACAGTGCGAGGTTCTGGAATGTCCTGGCGACGCCGAGATGCGCCAGCCGCTGCGTCGGCACCTGGGCATAGACGGCGCCGTCGAGCTGGACATGGCCGCGATCCGGCCGGTAGACGCCGCTGATGACGTTGATCAGCGAGCTTTTGCCGGCCCCGTTCGGACCGATGATGGCGCGGATCTCGCCGGGGCGAACCGACAGATCGATATCGGCCAGTGCGACGACACCGCCGAACGACAGGCCGATGCCCTGAAGCGACAGCAGCGGAGCGGCGGCGGCAACGGAGCCCGCCGGCTCGCCGCTGCCTTTGGGCTGCTGCTCCTGGCGCAAGGTTGACGGCAGGCCGCGCGCAAAAACCTCCGGCGCGTAGACCGAGGCGTCCATCACTCCTAGGGCATGGCTGGGCAACGGCATTCCAGTCGTCCTCGATTAGGCGCGCAAACCCTCGATGCCGCTCGATCGATCGAGCGCGCCGGGTACTTTCATTGGTGTGCCGGCCGGTGCTTGTCCGGCCAGCCTATGGGGTGACTATTCCGCCGCCAGCGAGGCTGCCGCCTCGGCATTTTCCAGTTCGCGGACGAGCGGGATGACGTGCTTGCCGAAATACTCGACTTCTTCCTGGAAATGCAGGAAGCCGAGCAGGATGAGATCAGCCCCGGCGCGCTTCAGGTCGGCGATGCGCTGGGCGACCTGCCTTGGCGTGCCGATCAGGTTCGAGCGGAAGCCGTCATTGTACTGGACCAGGTCGTCGAAGGAGGATTTCGCCCAATTGCCCTCGCCCTCCGGCGAGGCCTTGCCGGCATTCTTCACCTCGTGGCCAAAGGCGTTGACCGCCTCGGGATTGGCCTTGGCGATGATTTCGGCGAGCACCGCCCTGGCCTCGTCCTCGGTCTCGCGGACGACCGCGAAGGCGTTGACGCCGACCCTGACGGAATGGTTGTTGGCCTTCGCCTTGGCCCTGAGGTCGTCGACCTGCTTGGCGATTTCGGCCGGCGTGTTGCCGTTGGTGAAGTACCAGTCCGAAACCCGCGATGCCATGTCGCGTGCGGCCCGCGACGAACCGCCCTGGAAGATTTCGGGCAGCGGCGGCTTCGGCTTCAGCGAATACTCGTTGAAGCGGTAGAAATCGCCACGGAAGGTGAAGCTGTCTTCAGTCCATATTCCGCGCAGCGCACGGATGAATTCCTCCGAGCGGCGATAGCGCTCGTCATGATCGAGCCAATGCTCGCCGATGGCATGGAACTCACCACGGAACCAGCCGGAGACGAGGTTGATCGCGACACGGCCATTGGTGAGATAGCTGATGGTGGCGATCTGCTTGGCCGCCAGCGCCGGGTTCCATGGTCCGGGCAGGATCGCCGCGATGACCTTGAGCGTGGTGGTCGCCGCCAGCAGATCATGGCTGAACGCCACCGATTCATGCTGTTCGTCGGCGCCGTAGCCGGCGGTGAACCGGATTTGGCTGAGCGCGTAATCGAAGCCGGCCCTCTCGGCGATCTGCGCCAGCTTGCGATTGTACTCGGCCGAATGATTGGTGCGCTGCTCGATGTTGGAAATCACCAGGCCGCCCGAAACATTCGGCACCCAGTAGGCGAATTTGATCGGATCGGCTTCTGTGTGTGCCATGAACTGTCTCCCATTCAGGCCGTGTCGTTGATCGCTCCGGCCGCGCCGGCTCGCGATATTTATTATGTTTATAGAATATATATACAAAGAAGGATTTTCCGTTTTTAAGACCCTCTTGGGACGGAAATACCAATTTTCGCCGCCGACCCCCGGCCCGCAGGTGTCAGCTCGCGGGTGAGCGGTGCGCGGCATTGGCACCGATGGTCTGCGCTGACGGCAGCGTTGCCAGCAGCTTGGCAATTTCAACCGCGACCGCCTGGGCATGACGGGCGACTTCGGGCAGACCCATGAGCTCGCCGAAAGTCCCTCGCGCCAGCGGGCCGGCGACCAGGAGTGTCGCGACCGCCTCGCCGTCCCGGCCGATCGCGCGGCTGTCGAAACCTGTCTCGATGCCCAGTCCGTATTGGTCCGTCCTGATCAAGCCGGCTTCCGCCAGCGAGCTTAGCGCCGGGTTCAGCTGCAGTGCCTGCCCATGGGCCGGACCGGTGGTGTTGATGACGGCAGCGAAGCGTGCCGTCTCGATCCGGGTCTGCCCGCGCCGTTGAAAGCTGACAGCCAGGCTGCCGTTCTCGTCGTTCGACGCGACAAGCCTGGCGGCAATGGTGGCAAACGTGCCGGTCGCATGACGCCGGTCGAGCACGGCGGCGACCTGCGGCGCGATCCTGAAGCGATGCACGTCCCAGAACACGCGCAACTGGCGGACCAGCCTTGCCCGCTCCGGCGGGGCAAGTGCGGCCCACAGCACCGGCCCCTGCAGGCGCAGCTGATCGAAGACCGACTGCCAGTTGACATTGGCCGCCCTTGCCGCTGCCAGCATCGCGCGAATTGTCCTGAGCAGGCCGAGCGCCGTCGTGGCCGGCGCGGATGCAAAATCGCCAAAAGGCTCGCCCCTGACATCGGGGTGTCCGCGCGAGCGTAAGCCGTGGCGCGACAGCGTGAGGATGCGGCCACGATGGCCGCGACGGTCAAGTTCGGCGACCGTGTCGGCAGAGGTCAGCCCGGAGCCGACGATCAGCACCGAGGCGTCCGGCCCGATCCCTGAAAGCGCTGCGGATGCGTATGGGTCGGCGATAAAACCCGGCGCTTCCGTCAGCGAGGCCAGCGCGTTGGGAACTCCGGGCCGCGGATGCGTTGCTGCGAGGACGACGATATCGGCGGCGACCGGCCCACTGGACGTGTGCACCGTCCAACCCGCGCCATCCGTCTCGCGCGTCACGCGAATGGCGGGACCTTCGAGATGACGGACAAGGCCGGAACTGAGATACGGCGCCAGATGCTCGGCGACGTAGCGGCCGAACACGCGCCGGCGCGGAAAAGCGTCGCCGTTCTTCCAGATGGCATCCGGGTCGTGTTCGAGTTCTCCGCTGCCAGTCAACCAGCGTGCAAAATGTTGCGGGTCGTCGGGAGCCATGCTCATCCTGACCGCGGGGACATTGACCCGATGCGACGGTTCCTCGCTGGAATAGGCAAGGCCACCGCCAAGCAAGGGTCGCGGCTCAATCACGGAAATGGAAATGCGCTCCGGCCGATGCAGTTGCGCCAGGTGCCACGCCACCGCCGCACCGGAAAAGCCCCCGCCAATGATGGCGACGCGCAACCGCAAGGACGGAGGAAGCAAGTTCACGAGGCGCTGGCGAGTGACTTCGGCCGGTGGTCGCCGGCGATGGTCTCGCCGAACGGGCCGGTGTTGACGGACGAGCCGGCTGCCTTGACCGGATGGTCGGTCGGCAGTTTCGGCAGCACCAGCTCGCCGAAGCGATAGGCTTCTTCGAGATGCGGATAGCCGGAAAGGATGAAGGTATCGATGCCGAGGCGCCGGTATTCGTCGATGCGCTCGGCGATCGTGTCGGGGTCGCCCACAAGGGCGGTACCGGCACCGCCGCGCACCAGGCCGACACCGGCCCAGAGGTTGGGGGCGATCTCGAGCTTGGCGCGATTGCCGCCATGCAGTGCGCTCATCCGCGCCTGGCCGACCGAATCCATGCGGGCAAAGACCTTCTGCGCCGAGGCGATCGTCGCATCGTCGAGCCGGCTGATCAGCCTGTCGGCGGCGGCCCAGGCCTCCCCGGTGGTTTCGCGGGCGATGACATGCAGCCTAATGCCGAAGGAGAGCTTGCGGCCGGCCTTCTGCGCCAGTTCACGCATGCCGTCCAGCTTGCGCTCGACATCGGCTGGCGGCTCGCCCCAGGTCAGATATTTGTCGATCTCCTGCGCCGCCACCACGGAGCCGGCGTCGGACGAGCCGCCGAAATAGAGCGGCGGATAGGGCGTCTGCACCGGCGGAAACAGCAGCCTTCCATCCTCGACGCGGAAATGCTTGCCCTCGTGCTCGACCGTCTCGCCGCTCAGCACCCGCTTGTAGATCCGCAGGAACTCCTGCGTCACCTCATAGCGCTCGGCATGCGACAGGAAGATGCCGTCGCCCTTGTTCTCCAGCGGATCGCCGCCGGTGACCACGTTGATCAGCAGGCGGCCGTTGGAGATGCGATCCAGCGTCGCAGTCATTCGTGCGGCGAGCGTCGGCGACTGCAGGCCAGGCCGCACGGCGACGAGGAAGCGCAAGCGCTCGGTCAGCGGCACGAGCGCCGATGCGATCACCCAGGAATCCTCGCACGAGCGGCCGGTCGGCAACAGCACGCCATAGTAGCCGAGCGTGTCGGCCGCCTTTGCCACTTGCGTCAGATACGGCAGATCGACCGATCTGCCGCCCTCGGCCGTGCCGAGATAGCGGCTGTCGCCATGCGTCGGCAGAAACCAGAGCACCTTGATGCGGTCTGGCACGGCCCGGCTCATGGCCTTTCTCCCGCTGCCTGGCGAAGGCGGCCGGATTTGCCTCCGTTGGCGGGTGGCTGATGCGAAAAAGTGGGCATGGCGTGGTCCTGTCCGGGTGGAAACCAGATCGCCAGTGTAGATTGCTTATTCTACAAACTCTGTAGAGTTAGTTTATTCCAATTCTATTGCCGCTATTAGAATTTCTCTCTCTGGCATGGGAAGGGGGGCCGGCCCGAATACACCGGACCGGCCCCTTCGTATCAGAACGCTGGTTCGACCGCGTTGACGTTGTCCTTGGTGACGACGGTCAGCGGGATGGGCAGCCGGTCCTTGACCTCCTTGCCGTCGATGATCTCGGCCATCGTGTTGATCGCCAGGCGGCCATCCTCGACGGGAGACTGGACGATGGTCGAGTACATCTCATTGGTGCGGATCGATTCGAACGCATCCTTCTGGCCATTGATGCCGACGATCGGCGGTGCGGCCTTGGAGGGGTTCGCCTCCTTCCATGCGTCGATGAAGCCGCGGGCCATCGTGTCGTCATTGGCGTAGACACCGCTGATCTGGTCGCCGAAGCGTGTGATCAGATCGCGGCTCACCACCAGCGCCTTTTGCTGGTCGAAGTCGGCGTTGACCGTGTCGAGCACCTTGATGTCGGCATTGGTTTCCTTGAGACGGTCGGTGAACCCGCTGACGCGTCCGATCGTGGTGCCGTTGCCGGCCTGGCCGGCGATGATGACGACGGAGCCCTTGCCGCCCAGCGCCTTGCTCAGCGAGTCCGCCGCCAGCTTGCCTTCCTCGTAGACGTCAGGCCCGGTGAACGACTTGATGAACGGCTTGGCATCGTCGCTCATCGGCGAATTGATGAGGATCGCCGGAATGTTCGCCTGCTGCGCGCGCGCCAGCCCCGGTATGTAAGCCTGCGGGTCGAGCGGCCACAGGATGATGCCATCGACTTTGCGCGCAACGCAGGTGTTGAGCTGCTCGGTGCCTTTCTGGACGTCAAAATCCTGGCTGAGGCTCAGGATCTCGATGCCGAGTTCCGCGGCGCGCGCCTGAAGCGCCTTGTTGGCCGGCGTCGCGTAGGCATGTGAATCCGCTGCCGTCACGTAGCAGACCGTCTTGGCGCTGGCCCAGCCCGTCGATGCCAACACAGCCGCCATGGCGGCGACGTGAAGCATGCTTTTTTTGCCAATCATGTGTTTCCTCCCAATCATGTGGTTCCTCCTTGAGTGATTGGATTGTCGCGAACGAGCGCCGGGCGCGTGCCCGAAGCCCTCCCCTTGGTGGTAACGGCCCGATCGAGCACGACGAGCAGGATCAGGATAAGCCCGGACACGACCTGCTGGACGTATGCGGGAACGGATTGGAACTCCATCGCGATGGTCAGCGAGCCGATCGTCAGCACGCCGCCGAGCGTGCCCAGCGCGGATCCCTTGCCGCCTTCGAGACGAGTCCCGCCGACAACGACCGCGGCAATGACGGCGACCGTCAGTTCCGAGCCGAAGACAGGCGAGCCGGTGTTGGTGACGAGGCTCTGGAGAACCCCCGCCAGACCGGCAAGCGTGCCGGCAAAGACAAAGCCGAGAAAGACGATGCGGTCCGAGGCGATGCCGCTTTCCTTGGCTGCCGCCGGATTGGACCCCACCGCAAAGACGTTGCGGCCCGGTATGGTACGCGTCAGCCAAAAATGCAGCAGCACGATCAGAACGATGAACAGCGCGCTGCGGATGGTGAAGACATCGAGATAGATCTTGGCCATCGCCAGCGAGAGCATGATGTCGGCGCCGGTCACCGGCTGGCTGTTGGTGATCCAGTGCGCGAGCGAGCGGAAGATCAGCATCGTCGCAAGCGTCAGCACGAGGGAGTTCACCTTCAGGCCGACGACCAGCATGCCATTGATGGCGCCTGCCAGCGTGCCGACCAGGATGCCGACGATCGCGGCAGGCAGGATGCCGATCTCTCGCTGCAGGATGACCGATACGATGCCGGCCAGAGCAAACACCGCGCCACCGGAGAGGTCGATCTGGCCCGATATCAAAAGCACCGTCAGGCCGATGGCGATCAGGCCGATCGTTGCCGCCCGGTCGAGGCCGAGACCGAGGGTCGACGCCGAGAGGTAGCCGGGGACCACGAGCGCGGAAATGACGAGCGTCAGGCCGAGAATGATGACGACGCGATGCTGCGAGGCGAGCGAAAGAAACCGCATCATGCCACGCCTCGCTTGCGCAGTGCCGCATCCATGCCGACGGCGCCGACGATGAGGATGCCGAGCACGAAACCCTGGATCGGCGTGCGCACGCCATCGAGCACCATGACGTTGGTCAGCAGTTGCACGAAGATGAGGCCGGCGATGGCCCGCGGAACGGAGCCGAAGCCGCCGACGATCGACACGCCGCCGACCACCACCGCGGTGATGGCACTGAATTCGTAACCAGCGCCGATGAGCGGCCGCGCGCTTTGCAGTGTCAGTCCGAGCAGGCCGCCGCTGATGCCGGAAGCCAGCGCCGTGATCACGAAGGCTCCAGCCTTCACGGCCTGCACCGGAACCGCACTTGCCTCGGCGGCGCTGTAATTTCCGCCGGTAGCGAGCGTCCATCTGCCCCAGAAGGAGCGGGACAGGACCAAATGGCCGACAAGAGCAATTACCAGGAAGATCAGCACCACGACTGGAATGCCGAACAGCCGGCCCTTGGCGAATTCGGCGGAGGCGGGATTGCTGCCATAGACGATGACCCCGCCGACAGCCGCCTGGACGATGCCCAGTCCGATCGTGCCAACGCCGAGCGTGGCAATGATGGGATTGATGCCAACGTAGCCGACCAGGACCCCGTTGAGCAGGCCTATGAGGCCCGCGAGACCCACCGCCAGCAGGATCGCCGGCAGCGGCCCGATCATCGGCTGCAGCCCGAGCGACAGGATGGCGCCGCAGGCGATGGTGGCCGGCACCGACAGGTCGGCCAGGCCGCCGACCACGAGCACGAACGTCATGCCGACGACGACGATGCCAACGATGGACATCGAGGTCAGGACGTTGAGCAAATTGCCTGACGTGAAGAAGGCGGAGCTGACGAGGGAGCCGTAGAGCATCACGGCGAGGATGGCGAAGGCCAGCCCCGCCTTCGACAGGACATCGACAAGCCTGCTGCCACGCGTAAAGCGGTCGTTGCGGTTCACGCCACCGATCTCCATGGCCGCTCCGGTCAACCCATCTCCTCCCCGGTGGCCAGCGCCATGATGCGCTCCTCGCTTAATTCGCTGCGCAAGAGAGGCTCGGACGCATAGCCATCGCGCATCACCACCACCCGGTCGCAGACGCCGAGGATTTCGGGCAGCTCCGACGAGATCATCACGACCGCCATGCCGCCGGCGACGAGCTGGCCGATGATGTGGTGGATCTCGGCCTTGGCGCCGACGTCGACGCCCCGCGTCGGCTCGTCGAGGATCAAGGCCGAAGGTCTGGCGGCAAGCCATTTGGCAATGACCGCCTTCTGCTGGTTGCCGCCCGACAGAAGGCTGATGCGCCGTTCGCCGTCGGGCGGTGAAATCGAAAACTGCTTCACTGAATCCCCGGCAAGCGCGCGATCGGCGCTGCGGCTGATGCGCCCGAAACGGCTCAGGCGGCGCAGGATGGGCAGGCTGATGTTTTCCCGGATCGACATTCCAGGCACCACGCCATCGCCCTTGCGATCTTCCGGAACATAGGCAATGCCTGCCCTGACCGCCTGGGATGGCGAGTTGATCGAGACCTCGCGTCCGTTGACGCTGACCGTGCCCTCGACAAGCCGCGACAGGCCGAAGATTGCGCGGGCAACCTCGGTGCGGCCAGCGCCCACCAGCCCGGTCAAGCCCAGTATCTCGCCGGCGCGTACATCGAAGCTGACGTCGCGGAAGCGCTTTCCGTCGCTGATATGCTCCACGCGCAACACGGACTTGCCAATCGCGGCCGGACTTTTCGGGAAGACATTGCTGACCTCGCGACCGACCATCAGTCTGATCATATGGGCAGCATTTATGCCCTCGATCGGACGCGTCTCGATCATTGAGCCATCGCGCAGCACCGTCACCTCGTCGGCGATTTCGAGCACCTCCTTCAGCCGGTGGCTGATGTAGACGATGGCGATGCCGTCATCGCGCATCTTGCGCAGGATCCGGAACAGCGCCGCCGTCTCATGCTCGCTGAGGCTGGATGTCGGCTCGTCCAGCACGATGATCCTCGGCTGCGCCGCATAAGCCTTGGCGATCTCGACGAGCTGCTGCTGGCTGATAGAAAGGTTGCCGAGCCGTTCACGCGGGTTGATGGCCGCCCCCAACTCATCAAGTACGGCAGCCGCCTTCCGGACCATCTCGCCCTTGCGCAGAAAGGTCCACTTACCCGGCATGCGGCCGAGATAGACATTTTCGGCGACAGTCAGGTCGGGGACAAGATTGATTTCCTGATGCACCATGCGAATGCCGAGCGCCTGGGCGTCGGCAGGCCGGCGCATGCGCACCTCGGCACCGCCGACCTTGATCGTGCCGCTGGTGGGCGCGTAGGATCCGTTGAGGACCTTCATGAGCGTCGATTTGCCGGCGCCGTTCTCACCCACGACCGCATGAACGGTGCCGAATTTCACGGCAAAATTGACGTTGGACAGAGCCTTCACACCTGGAAAATTCTTGCTGATGCCTCGCATATCCAAGGCGCAATCGGCGGCGACGGTCATATCTGGCTAGGTTCCTCCTGGCAGCCGGCCAATGCGCTACATCGGCCTTCGATATGTTAGTATAATAGCGATGCAAACGCAGTTCAGGCTTCTTCGAACAAGCTCGAATGGCCTGTACTGTCGAAGACCCGGGCCTCGGTCCCGGATTGAATCTCCCATCGTCCATACTCACTATTGCACTAATATAACAGTTCTGGCAAGCTGGATTCCGGCGGTCGTTATGGACATCGTGGGTCACTGACCCCCGTCGCCTGCAGTGGATGCGCTCCAATTGACATTCTAGTATTATCAGGCCATTTCTGGTGAACGAAGACACGGATTTGCAATGGACCTGGACCCTTCGACGCTCAATCGGGCTCTTCCGCTCCGCGATCAGATCTACCACAAGATCCGCAACCTGATCGTCGTCGGGCAGCTGAAGCCGGGAGAGGTCATCAACGAGGTCGCCATCGCGGAGGCCCTGGGGGTCTCTCGCACCCCCGTTCGCGAAGCGGTCAAGCGCATCAGCGACGAGGGCCTGGTCAAGATCCTGGCACAGACCGGCACCTATGTTGCTCCGATCAGCCGGGCCGACCTGGAAGAAGCCTACGTCATCCGGCGGGCACTGGAGATGGAAAGCGCCCGACGCGCGGCCGCCAAGTTCACAGCGGCAGCCAGCGAGTTGCTGGAAGACAACATGGCGGCGCACCGGCTGGCCATATCCCGCGGCAGATATGCCACCGCGATACAGCTCGACGACGTCTTCCACCGCACCATAGCCGAGATCTGCGGCCTGCCGATGATCTGGAGAGCCGTCGACATCTCGAAGGCACAGATGGATCGGGGGCGCTATCTCGCTATCCCAAGACCGGGTTATGGCGAACAGACGATCGAGCAGCACGAGGCCATTTTCGACGCGCTGAAGCGCCACGACGCCGAGGGTGCGGCGCAAGCGATGGAACATCATCTCGAGACGTCGTTCCGCAACACGCTCGAAGTCGCCGCCGACCTTCTCGGCTGAAGCCTCGCGAACAACCGGACAGCACATGCAAAGAATGGGGCTTTGTATCGGCATCAAGGCCGAGGCGATCGCGGACTACAAGCGCGTCCACGCTGCGGTCTGGCCCGAAGTGCTCGACGTCATCAGCCGCGCCAACATCCGCAACTATTCGACCTTCCTGCGCGAACCGGAGAACCTTCTGTTCGCCTGCTGGGAGTATCACGGCAGCGACTTCGCCAGGGATGCGGCGCTGATGGGTGAATCCCCTGCCATGCGCAAATGGTGGGCGTTGTGCGATCCCATGCAGATGCCGCTGCCGACGCGCGCCGACGGGGAATGGTGGGCCGCCATGGAACAGGTCTTCCATCTCGACTGACCCGGAGCTGTTGTCCGGCAGTCGCTTTCTCTCCCGGATATGCCCCACACGAGGTGGACGACCCGCCTGTCCTTCACGACGACCTCATCCAGCCTCCGGCCTTGACCTCTGACATTCTATTATATTAGTATTCTTTACCTCTCGACTTCCTGTCGCGGAGAACTTTTTCAGAGTTTGGGGTCATGGCACGGTTCATCACACTTTCGGAGGCCGACAACATTCTTCTGGCGGTCGATCCGTTGAAGATCGGCGACAAGGCCGGGGACGTGGCGGCCAGGGCACGCATACCGCGCGGGCACAAGATGGCCTTGCGCGACATCGGCTCGGACGAGCCGATCGTGAAATACGGCCAGACCATCGGCTTTGCGCGGGAACCCATTGTCGCCGGCGACTGGGTTCACGAGCACAATGTGTATCTGCGAAATTTCGAACGCGACTACGTCTTCGGCACGAATACCAGGCAAACCGAGATCGTTGCCGAGGCCGACCGCGCTACTTTCATGGGTTACCGCCGGCCGAGCCGCAAGGTGGGCACGCGCAACTTCATTGCCGTCCTGACCTCGGTGAACTGCTCTGCCAGCGTCGCCCGGTTCATCGTCGACGAGGTCAACCGGTCTGGCATCCTGCGCGACTATCCCAATGTCGACGGCATCATCGCACTCGTCCACGGCACCGGCTGCGGCATCGACACCAAGGGTCCCGCTTACGACCTGTTGAAACGGACGCAATGGGGCTTTGCCACCAACCCCAATGTCGGCGGCGTGCTGATGGTCGGACTCGGCTGCGAGGCGTTCCAGATCCCGCGCTGGATGCAATCGTACAACATCGAGGAAAGCACGATTTTCCGCACGATGACCATCCAGGAAACCGGCGGCACGCGAAAGACGGTCGAGGCTGGCGTGAAGGCGATCGTCGACATGCTGCCTACGGTGAACGCCGCCGAAAGGACGCCGCAACCAGCCTCCGAACTGTTGCTTGCACTGCAATGCGGCGGATCGGACGGCTATTCCGGCATCAGCGCCAATCCGGCGCTTGGCGCGGCGGTGGACCTGCTTGTCGCGCAAGGCGGTACGGCGGTGCTCTCGGAGACGCCCGAGATCTATGGCGCCGAACACCTCCTCGCCTTGCGCGCCGAGAGCCGCACGGTGGGCGAAAAGCTGATCGAGCGCATCCGCTGGTGGGAAGATTATACCGCCAGGCACGATATGGAGATGAACAACAACCCTTCGCCCGGCAACAAGCTGGGTGGGCTGACGACCATCCTGGAGAAATCGCTCGGCGCCTCCGCCAAAGGCGGCACCACCAATCTGCGCGCGGTGCTGGAATATGCCGAGCCGATCACCGAGCGAGGCCTCGTTTTCATGGACACGCCCGGCTACGACCCGGTCTCGGCGACCGGACAGGTTGCCGGCGGCGCCAACATATTGTGCTTCACCACCGGTCGCGGTTCGGCCTTCGGCTGCAAGCCGACGCCCTCGATCAAGCTTGCCTCCAACAGCTTCATCTTCGAGCAGATGCGCGAGGACATGGACATCAATTGTGGAGACATCCTGGACGGCGTCTCGCTGGCCGAGAAGGGCGAGGAGATCTTCGCCGAGATCCTGCGCGTCGCTTCCGGCGGGCGCACCAGGTCGGAAGCGCTCGGCTATGGCGACAACGAGTTCGTGCCATGGGCCCTTGGCGCGACCATGTAGCGATATCGCCCGCCTACACAGGCTGGCCCTTATCCCGGAAATAGCTCAAACGGAAAGAACCGCTCGACATGAACAGGATTGATCTTGACGGCCAGCACGCTGTGGTCACCGGCGGCGCCCAAGGCCTCGGCTTTGCCATGGCCAGACGTTTCGTCGCCTCCGGCGCGACGGTGACCTTGTGGGATCTCGATGAGGCCCGCCTCGAAACCGCCCAGAAGGAACTGGGCAGCGCCGCCTCGACAGAGATCGTGGATGTCGCCGAGTGGGCGTCGGTGGACGCGGCGCGCGCCAGGACCGAAGAGCTGGCCGGCAAGATTTCCATTCTGGTCAATTCCGCCGGAATTGCCGGCCCGGCCGCCCCGCTCGACGTCTACGACATCGAGACGTGGAAGAAGGTCATCGACGTCAACGTAAACGGCACGTTCTACGTAAATCGCGCCGTGGTTCCCGGAATGAAGGAGCGCAATTACGGTCGGATCGTCAACATCGCTTCGGTCGCCGGCAAGGAGGGCAACCCCAACGCCTCCGCCTATTCAGCCTCGAAGGCGGCGGTCATCGGCTTGACCAAGTCGCTCGGCAAGGAACTGGCGCAGTACGACATCGCCGTGAACTGCATCTCGCCGGCCACGGCACAGACGCGCATCCTCGAACAGCTGACGCCGGAGCACATCGAATATATGCGCTCGCGCATTCCGCGGGGCCGCCTGCTGGAGGTCGACGAAGCCGCGGCAATGGTCGCCTGGCTCGTCTCCAAGGAGAACAGTTTTACAACCGCCTCCACGTTCGACCTGTCGGGTGGGCGGACGACCTATTGAAAGGCAGTTGCCGTTCAGCCAGGCAACCAACCGAGGCCAGCCGCAAAGCGCGCCACCATCGCAAGGCCAGGCTCGTTGGGCCGCATCGCCGGAGCCCGGTCGTGTATCGGGATGCCTGCGCGGGCGCCGAACAGCCGCTTGCCGTAGCAGATCATGGTTTTCGATGCCTTGCATGACGAAGACGGCTGCCGGCAACATTCTTGCATATTCAGCCTCGGCCGTGACTTCGCCTCCGGCGCGGAACGCATGATAGGCGCGCACGGCATAGTCGACGCAATCCGGCGCCAGGATCATGCCGCGGCAACCGATGCGCAAATTGTCGACCAGCTCCAGGCCGCCGCGTCCGTTGAAAACCGGAATGCGGCCTTCGGTGCGTTCGATCAATCCGGCAATATCGGTGACCGGACCCTCGCCCTTGATCAGCCTTATGTTGGGATGCAGCGTGATGAGTTCGCGGATTTCGTCCGATGACAGGCCGCGCCCGAAAAAGGCCGGCGCATTCTGGATCGCCACCGGCAGGTCGGTCGCCTCGGCGACGCGGCCGAAGAACCTGATGTATTCCGGCGCACCATAGACCCCGACCGGCGGCGGCTGCAGGATCACCCAATCCGCTCCCACGCTTCGGCGTGCCGAACGTGTGCGATCTGCTCGGCCACCGAAGCGCCGAATATGGTGAAGGCGAGCGGCACTTTTCCGGCGGTGTCCTCCGCCGTCCAGTCCATGATCGTCCGGCGCTCGGCCTCGGTCAGCTTGGCGACTTCCGTCGCCAGGCCGAGTGCGGCCATGCCGTGCACGCCGCCGCCAGGCAGATCTCGACCTGCCTGCGCATCGCCGCGCGGTCCAGCTGTTCGTTCACGTCAAAGAGCGCGTAGAGAATGGCGTGAATGCCGTGGAAATCGTCAGGCCGGAAATTGGGCATGCTGGTCGACCTCAATGGCTTTCGCGTGGAATGGCGTGACCACGGCATCCGACGAGAAAGTCGAGATCGGCGCCGCGGTCCGCCTGCAGAACACGGTCGACGTAGAGGCCCTGATAGCCGCCGCGCATCGCCGGGATGGGCGGTAGCCAGGATTCACGACGCCGCGCCAACTCCTGTTCCGACACGTCGAGATGCAGCTTTCTTGCTTCGACGTCGAGCTCGATGAAGTCGCCGCTCCGGACCAGCGCCAGCGGGCCGCCGATAGCGGCTTCGGGCGCGGCATGCAGAATGACGGTGCCAAAGGCGGTGCCCGACATGCGGGCATCGGAAATGCGGATCATATCGCGGACGCCTTGCTTCAGCAGCTTCCGAGGCAGCGCCATGTTGCCGACTTCGGCCATGCCGGGATAGCCCTTCGGCCCGCAATTCTTCAACACCATGATCGACGCTTCGTCGATGTCCAGCAAGGGATCGTCGACGCGCGCCTTGTAGTCGTCAATGTCCTCGAAGACGACAGCGCGGCCACGATGCTTCATCAGGGCTGGCGACGCGGCGGACGGCTTGATGATGGCACCATCGGGCGCCAGATTGCCGCGCAGCACCGCAATGCCGCCCTGCGGCGTGAGCGCTTTGTCGCGCGGGCGGATCACCTCCGGATTGTAGTTTTGGGCATCACTGATGTTGTCGCGCACGCTCTTGCCGGCGACGGTCAGCGCGTCGAGATCGAGCAGATCGGCGATCTCCTTCATGACAGCCGGAATGCCGCCGGCGTAGCAGAAATCCTCCATCAGGAAGCGGCCGGACGGCATCAGGTCGAGGATGGTCGGCACATCGCGGCCATATCGATCCCAATCGTCCAGCGTCAGCTCGGTGCCGACGCGGCCGGCAATCGCCAGCAGATGCACGACCGCATTGGTCGAGCCGCCGATGGCACCATTGACGCGGATGGCGTTGGCGAAGGCTGCCCTCGTGAGGATGGCCGACAGGCGCAAATCCTCATTGACCATCTCGACGATGCGCCGCCCGGTCATGCGGGCGATGCGGCTGCGGCGCGCGTCGACGGCGGGATAGGCGGCGTTGCCGGGCAGTGCCAGGCCGAGCGCCTCAACCATCGAGGCCATGGTCGAGGCCGTGCCCATGGTCATGCAGTGACCCGGCGAGCGTGACATCGCGCTCTCGGCATTGGCGAAATCCTGCTCGCTCATCACCCCGGCGCGAACGTCTTCCGAAAACTTCCACACATCGGTGCCGGAGCCGATCTCGTGGCCCTGGAAGCGGCCATTAAGCATCGGCCCGCCGGAGATGACGATCGACGGCAGGTCGCAGGAGGCCGCGCCCATGACCAGCGACGGCGTGGTCTTGTCACAGCCGGCCATCAGCACGACGCCATCCATTGGATTGCCGCGGATTGCTTCTTCGACATCCATCGAAGCGAGGTTGCGAAACAGCATCGCCGTCGGGCGCAGGTTGGACTCACCGCAGGAGAAGACCGGGAATTCCAGCGGCAGACCGCCGGCCTCCAGCACGCCCGCCTTGATGTGTTCGATCAGGCCACGGAAATGCACATGGCACGGCGTGAATTCGGAAAATGTGTTGCAGATGCCGATCACCGGGCGGCCGTCGAAGGCATCGTCGGGCAGGCCGTTGTTCTTCATCCAGCTGCGGTGGATGAAGGCATCCTTGCCTTGGCCCCCGAACCAGTGCTGCGATCGTCTCTTGGTCATGGTTTTCCCGGAATTCAGGCAGGATGCTGGAGCTGGCTCAGCCCGCCATCGACGACGAGTGTCGCCGCGTTCATGAACCGGCACTCGTCGGAAATCATGAACACCGCGGCCAGCGCGATCTCGTGCGCCGTGGCGATGCGGCCGCCGGGATGCAGCGCCATGGTGTTGGTGCGTGCTGCGGCCGGATCGGGAAAGCTGTTCCAGTAGTCGATGGCCTTCTGCGTCTCGACATAGCCCGGCGCCAGCGCGTTCACGCGCACGCCTTGCGCTGCATATTCGAGTGCCAGCGATTTGGTCAGGCCAAGCAGCGCGTGCTTGGCGACCGGATAGGGGAAGGTGTGCGGGATGATGGTGAAGCTGTGCGTCGAGGCGATGTTGAGGATGGCGCCGCCGCCGCTCGCGATCATGCCTGGCAGCACCGCCTTGCTGCAGTTCCAGGCTCCCTTGACGTTGACGTCGAAGTTGCGGTTCCACTCTTCCTCGGTCGCCTCGAGCGGAGTCGAGAACACATTGACCCCGGCATTGTTGATCAGCGCGTTGACCGGGCCGATCTCGGCGTTCGCTTGGCTGACGGCAGCAGCAATCGCGGCACTGTCGCTTATGTCGGCTACAACACGCCCGACACGGCCTTGCGGTGCGGCGAGACCGGCGACGGCCTTGTCCAGCAGTGCGCCGTCGCGGTCGACCAGGAACAGTTTTGCGCCTTCGGCTAGGCAGGCCTCGGCGATGGCGAGCCCGATGCCTTGCGCGGCACCGGTCAGGAAGATGCGTTTGCCGGAAAGGCGCTCAGCCATTTTTGTTCCTCCAGCCTAACGCCGGCCCAGTGCCGACGAGCGCAGATTGTCGAGCAGCACGGCCAGCAGCAGGATCACGCCCCGCACGATGTACTGGTAGAAGGCCGGGATGTTGAGCAGGTTCATGGCGTTCTCGGCGATGCCCATGATCAGCACGCCGACGATGACGCCCGACATGGTGGCGCGGCCGCCGGCAAGCGAGACGCCGCCGAGCACGCAGGCCGAGATGACCGAAAGCTCGAGCCCGACCGCAGCGTTGGGCTGCCCGGAAGTGATGCGCGACGCGAGCAGGATGCCGGCGATGCCGCAGACGACGCCCTGCAGCGCGAATATCCAGATGCGCGTCCGGTCGACATTGACGCCGGCAAGGCGCGAGGCCTCGGGATTGCCGCCGATGGCCAGCGTGTTCTTGCCGAAGACGGTGCGGTTGAGGACGAAGCCGAAGATGCAAAACAGGATGGCGAGCACCCAGACAGGCGTCGGTATGCCGAGCAGTTTCGACAGCGCGAGCTGATAGAAATCCGGGCTGTTGATACCGACGGCACGGCCGTCGGACGCAATCAGCGCAAACCCGCGCACGATCTGCATGGTGGCCAGTGTCGTGATCAGCGCGTTGATGCGGAATTTGGCGATGACGACACCGTTGATGAAGCCGACGAAGGCGCCGCACGCAATTGCCGCCAGCAGGCCGAGCAGGATCGAGCCGGTGTAATTCGACGCCATCACCGCGACCATGCCGGCAAAGGCGACGATGGAGCCGACTGACAGGTCGAAGTCACGCGCGGCAAGGCAGAACATCATGGTGCAGGCGACGATGCCGACGGTGACCACCGACTGCAGCAGGCCGAGCATGTTGCGGTCGGTGAGGAAGTTCGGCACCAAGAGCGACACCAGCGCGAAGGCGACGACGAAGATGACGACGAGGCCCTGTTCGCCGAGCAGGATTTTTTTCAACTGGTCGGTCATGCCAAAAGTCCTCAGGATGCGATCGCGTCGGGGGTTTTCTGATCGGGTAGAGCGGCGGCCAGGATCGCCCTTTCGGCGAACTGGTCGCGGGTGAGTTCGGCGCTGACGCGGCCGCCGCACATCACCAGAATGCGATCGCAGATGCCCATCACCTCCGGCAGTTCGGACGAGACGACGACGATCGCCATACCGTCCTGGGCAAGCTGGTAGAGCAGTTCGTAGATTTCCGATTTGGCACCGACATCGATGCCGCGCGTCGGCTCGTCGATGATGAGCACCCGCACGCCTTGCTCCGACAGCCAGCGGCCGAGGATGACCTTCTGCTGGTTGCCGCCGGAGAGGTTGATGATGTCCTGCTTGCGCGACGGCGTGCGCACCTTGAGCTTCTTGATGAAGGTCTCGGCCGTGGCGATCTCGCTGGCGCGGTTGAGCACGCCGAAGCGCGTGTGATGGCGCCGCGACGAGATGTTGATGTTCTCCTCGACCGAGCGGCCCTGGATGATGCCGTCATGCTTGCGATCCTCCGAGCACAGCACGATGCCGGCCCGGATCATGCCACGCGGATCGGTGGCACGGGCCAGCTTGCCGTCGACGGTGATGGTGCCGCCCGTACGCGGATCGGCGCCATAGACCAGCCGCATCAGTTCCGAGCGCCCTGCGCCGATCAGGCCGAAGAAGCCGACAATCTCGCCTGCCCTCGCCTCGAAACTGGCCGGCGTCTTCAGTTTGGGGCCGCTGAGAGCGTCGACTTTCAGGCGGACATCGCCCGTTTTTCGTGCGCGAAAACCCCAGATATCCGAAATCTCGCGGCCGACCATCTCGGCGACGACCTGATCGCGGGTGACGCCTTTCAGCGAAGCGTGGTGCGCCGCGAGCTTGCCGTCGCGCAGCACGGTCAGGCTGTCGCAGAGCCGGAACACTTCGTCGAGCCTGTGCGAGACGTAGATGATGACCTTACCCTCGCCGCGCAGGCGGTCGATCAGGGCAAACAGGATTTCGCTTTCGCGCGAGGACAGCGACGAGGTCGGCTCGTCCAGCGCGATGACGCGTGCGTCGAGCATGACCGCCTTGGCGATCTCGACCATCTGGCGTTCGCCGATGGACAGCGTCTTGACCTTGCGGCGCATGTCGATGTCGATGCCGGCCGATCTCAGCTTGGCACCGACGTCGTCCAGCATCCGGCGGCCGGCGATGATGCCGGCGTTGGCGGGGAAACGACCGAGGCTGAGATTTTCGGCAACGGTGAGTTCAGGAACCAGCTGCAGTTCCTGATGAATGACGATGACGCCATTGTCGAAGGCATCCCTGGTCGAGGCATAGGCCTGAACCTTGCCGTCGATGCTTATCTCGCCCTCGTCGGCATGCTGGTCGCCGGACAGGATCTTGATCAGGGTGGATTTGCCGGCGCCGTTCTCGCCCATCAGGCCGTGCACGGCGCCCTTGTCGACGCCGAACGACACGTCCGACAGCGCCTTGACGCCCGGATAGGTCTTGGTGATGTGCGAAAAGTTGAGAAAGGACACGGGCCGATCCTTCTTATGCCTGTACAACAGGCGGCGGGTTGAGCCGCCGCCTGTTGTACAGGGAGGATTATTCGATACCGAGGCCCTGGCGGACCTTCTGGTAGTCGTCGCGCTTTGCGAGCGCACCCGAGGTCAGGATCAGCTTCTCCGGTTCCTTGTTGTTGGCAACCCAGTCATACATGTTGAGCGCCGTCTCGTAGCCATGGCGCTTCGGCGAGATGATCACGGTGCCGACGAAGCCGGTGGCCGTCGGCTTCTTAAACTCGTTGATCGCCGAATCCGCGCCGCCAATGCCAACGCCGATCATGGCGTCCGCCGGAATGCCAACGCTTTCGGCTGCACGCACGGCGCCGAGCACCGCCTCGTCGTTGAGACCGAAGGAGACCCACTTCTTGATGTCGGCATGGGCGTTGAGCACGACCGTCGCTGCGTTGAGGGCAGCTTCCGTGTCGGTCTTGGCCTGCGGGGCGTCAAAAATGTTCTCGGCCTTGAAGCCGTTTGCCTTCAGCACCGAGATGGCACCTTCGACGCGATCGACCGCGGTCGGCAGTTGGTCGTAGGAGACGCGGATGGCGCCAACCTCGTCGGCCTTCCAGCCGCGCGCTTTCATTTCGTCGACGATCGCCTGGCCGACGGCCTCGCCGATCTTGGTTGCCGAGATTCCCATATGCGGCACGTCTTCCAGCGCCTTGCCGTCGGCGCCGACCAGGCGGTCGTCGACGGTCATCAGCTTGAGATTGTTGGCGGCGGCCTTGGCGACGATGCCGGGGCCGAGCTTCACGTCGGGCGTGCAGACGATAAAGCCCTGGGCGCCCTGGGCGCCGAGATTGTCGATCGCCGACATCAGCTTCTCGCCGTCCTCGGCGCCGATCTTGACCAGGGTAAAGCCTTTTTCCTTAGCGGCCTGGTCGGCGAACTTCCATTCGTCCTGGAACCACGGTTCCTCGGGCTGTTTGACGATGAAACCGATCTTGGTGTCCTGAGCATATGCAGCGATGGTCGTGACGGACAGCACGGCAAGCGCGCCCGCGACGAGCGCGGTCTTCAAAAGTCGCATGATTACCTCCCAGCGATAGGCCGGGCGCTCAGCCCGGGTGCCGGAGTCTCTAATCGCTTTTATCATACTCGTCAATTGATCTGGTATGATAATTAATGTACATGCTCTGACCAGCGATCGCTGGCGCAATTGATCCGCATCCGTTAAGGCCGGGCCGGTTGTGCGAAACCAGCGGTTCGCCGCCTTGGAGGAGGGCTGAGGTGACCGGGACTTTGAAGAAACCGCAAGGCGACACAGCAACTCGCCGCCCGCGCGTCATGCCCGACGTGACCAAGGCGATCGCCTCGGACATCTTTTCCGGGCGCTATCCGGCCGGTTCCTCACTGCCGACCGAAAACGAACTCGGCGTCGAATACGGCGTCAGCCGCACCGTCATCCGTGAGGCCCTGAAAGTGTTGGCGGCAAAGGGGCTGGTGCTGTCGCGGCCACGCGTCGGCACGATCGTCTGCAACGAGGACGACTGGAACATCATCGACCCACAGGTGCTGGCCTGGCACGCGCCGCATGCACTGGACGACAAGCTCTTCGATGCCATCCTCGAAACGCGCCGCGCCATCGAACCGCTGGTTGCCGAACTGGCTGCCACGCGCGCGACGCTGCAGGAGATCGCCGATCTCGAAGCCGCATGGCGCGGCATGGCCGGCGCGGGCGAGGATCTCGCCGCCTTCTCGCGCAGCGACATCGCCTTCCATCAGATCGTCTACGCCGCGAGCCACAACCCGATCTTTCGCCAGATCGGCAATCTGATCGACACAGGGCTGAAATTCTCGCTGGAGGCGACGGCTGTGATTTCGCTCGACCGGCGCATGGAGGCCGTTGCGGCACACCGCGAGGTGGTCGAAGCGCTGCGCATGCGCGACGCCGAGGCGGCGCGTGGGGCCGCAAACAAGATCCTCGACCTCGCGGCGCGCGACCTCGTCAGCGCCAAGAAACTCAAGAGCAACTGAGACTGCGCATGAAAATCATCTCGCTCACCACCTACATCGTTCCGCCCCGCTGGCTGTTCCTGAAGATCGAAACCGATGCCGGCGTCACCGGCTGGGGCGAGCCGGTCGTCGAAGGCCGGGCGTTGACCGTCGAGGCAGCGGTCAAGGAGCTTGGCGATTACCTGATCGGCAAGGATCCCCGCCTGATCGAGGATCACTGGACGGTGATGCACCGCGGCGGCTTCTATCGTGGCGGGCCGATCCTGATGAGCGCCATTGCCGGCATCGACCAGGCGCTGTGGGACATCAAGGGCAAGGCGCTCGGCGTGCCCGTGCACGAGTTGCTCGGTGGCAAGCTGCGCGACACGATCAAGGTCTATTCCTGGATCGGCGGCGACCGGCCGGCCGAAGTGGCCGCTGGTGCGAAGGAAATGGTTGCGCGCGGTTTCCTGGCGTTGAAGATGAACGGCACCGAGGAACTGCAGATCGTCGACAGCCACGACAAGATCGACGCCGCTGTCGAGCGCGTCGCCATGGTGCGCGAGGCCGTCGGGCCCAACATCGGCATCGCCGTCGATTTTCATGGCCGCGTGCACCGGCCGATGGCGCGTGCGCTGGTCAAGGAACTCGAACCCTATAGGCTGATGTTCATCGAGGAGCCGGTGCTCAGCGAAAACCGAGAAGCGCTGAAGGAGATCGCCGCTCTCGGCTCGACGCCGATCGCGCTTGGCGAGCGCCTCTACAGCCGCTGGGATTTCAAGTCGGTGTTCGAGGAGGGCGTCGTCGACATCATCCAGCCCGACCTCTCGCATGCCGGCGGCATCACCGAATGCCGTAAGATCGCGGCGATGGCGGAAGCCTATGACGTCGCCGTGGCGCCGCATTGCCCGCTCGGGCCGATCGCGCTTGCCGCCTGCCTGCAGCTCGACGCGGTCAGCTACAACTGCTTCATCCAGGAACAGAGCCTCGGCATCCACTACAATGCCGCCAACGATCTGCTCGACTATGCCGCCAACAAGGATGTCTTCCGCTACGAGGATGGCTATGTCGCCATTCCCGACGGCCCGGGCCTGGGTGTCGAGATCGACGAGGAGTATGTGCAGGAGCGGGCCAAGGAAGGTCACCGCTGGCGCAACCCGATCTGGCGCCACAAGGACGGTTCTTTCGCCGAGTGGTGATCGGGCTGGCTTTCAGTCTCTAAGCGCTCCATGAACAGAAGACTTTGTCCGGCGAGCAGTTGCTCTCGAGAAATGGCTGGTTCGTTCCGTTTGATGGAGGCGCTTTCAGCGGCGTTGCCTGGACTGACCATCAAACGCAGATGACCGCAGTGCGGCACGTTCATCGGCAGCGAATTGCAGAGGGACTGTTTTGGTGGAGCCAATCGGGATCGAACCGACGACCTCTTGAATGCCATTCAAGCGCTCTCCCAACTGAGCTATGGCCCCACTTCCGGCAGTCAACCGGCGCCGTTTCCGGCGAAGAGATCCGGCGCGGGTTGGAGACCGCGCCGTTAGTGCAGGCGGCTTCTAACCCCGCCCTTCTCAGATATCAAGCCTTCGAGAGCCGCTTTTTCTTTGCAGGCCGCGAAAGCCTGCAAATGCCCGCTTTCAAGGCCCGATCAAACCTCGTCGTCGTCGTCGCCGACGCCGATCATGTCGGCAACGTCGTCATCTTCTTCCTCTTCGTCGGCGAGGAAGGTGTCGTCCTCGTCGTCGCCGAGATCGACGTCGTCCTCATCATCGCCGAGATCCGGCAGGTCGTCGCCCTTGACGTCCTCATCGGCCTCTTCGAGCGACACGACCTCAACGCCCTCTTCTTCCTCGGCGTCCACTTCCTTCTCGGCCACTTCCTCTTCCTCCTCGAGGGCGGCAATCTTGCCTTCCTCGAAATAGGAACGCGGATAGGTCTTGCCGGTGTAGGGCGAGACGATCGGGTCCTTGTTCAGGTCGTAGAATTTTCGGCCCGTCTCCGGGTCGATACGTTTTGTGCCAAGTTCGGTTTTTGCCACGGCAAGCCTCGTCAATAAAAGAGTGGTCCCCTTAACCACAGTTTGCAGCGCTGTCAAAGCGAAAAGCCGGCGTCACAAAACCATGCATTGGAAGGCCTCGCGTCAAGTGACGACCATGGGGATGACCATTTCGGTCCGCCGTGATACGAGACCGCCGCAACAAATGAAAAGCGCCGGCCCGCCGGCATTCCGTCCAGGGAAATTACATGTCTCACGCCGCCGCCCCCAAGCCGGCCACCGCCCGCCGATCCCCAGCCCTTTCCGGCACCGCTCGCGTGCCGGGCGACAAGTCGATCTCGCACCGTTCCTTCATGTTCGGCGGTCTCGCCTCCGGCGAGACCCGCATCACCGGCCTGCTGGAAGGCGAGGACGTGATGCGCACGGGTGCGGCCATGAAGGCAATGGGCGCACATATCGAGAAGCATGGCGACGAGTGGGTGATCCGCGGCACCGGCAACGGCGCACTGCTGCAGCCGGAAGGCCCGCTCGATTTCGGCAATGCCGGCACCGGTTCGCGGCTGACCATGGGCCTTGTCGGCACCTATGACATGGAGACGACCTTCATCGGCGATGCCTCGCTGTCGGGCCGGCCGATGGGCCGCGTGCTGGAACCGTTGCGCCAGATGGGCGTGCAGGTGCTGAAGGCGACGCCGGGCGACCGCATGCCGATCACGCTGCATGGACCCAAGCATGCGGCGCCGATCACCTATCGCGTGCCGATGGCCTCGGCGCAGGTGAAGTCCGCAGTGCTGCTCGCCGGCCTCAACACGCCCGGCATCACCACCGTGATCGAGCCGGTGATGACACGCGACCACACCGAAAAGATGCTGAAGGGGTTTGGCGCCAATCTGTCGGTCGAAACCGACGAACGCGGCGTCCGCCACATCTTCATCGAGGGCCAGGGAAAGCTGATCGGCCAGACCATCGCGGTGCCGGGTGACCCGTCCTCGGCCGGCTTCCCGCTGGTGGCCGCACTGATCGTGCCGGGATCCGACATTGTCATCGAAAACGTGCTGATGAACCCGACCCGCACCGGGCTTCTGCTGACGCTGCAGGAAATGGGCGGCAAGATCGACATTTTGAACCCGCGCAACGCCGGCGGCGAGGATGTCGCCGATCTGCGCGTGCGTTACTCCGAACTCAAAGGCGTTGCCGTGCCGCCCGAGCGGGCGCCGACGATGATCGACGAATATCCGGTGCTTGCGGTCGCCGCCAGCTTCGCCGAGGGCGAAACGCTGATGCAGGGGCTGGAGGAACTGCGGGTGAAGGAATCCGATCGGCTGTCGGCCGTCGCCAACGGGCTGAAACTCAACGGCGTCGACTGCACCGAGGGCGAGGCCTCGCTTGCCGTGCGCGGCAAACCGGGCGGCAAGGGCCTTGGCGGCCATCCCAACGGCCAGGACACCACCGTGCAGACCCATCTCGATCACCGCATCGCCATGAGCTTTCTGGTCATGGGGCTGGCGACGGAAAAGCCTGTTACCATCGACGATCAGGCGATGATCGCGACGAGTTTTCCGGAATTCATGGGGCTGATGACGGGATTGGGCGCGGAGATCGGGTGATGGCGACCGCTAGCCTTGGAGAGTCGGTGGGACAGCACCCCCCTCTGTCCTGCCGGACATCTCCCCCGCAAGGGGGGAGATTGGCGGCTTTGGTGCATCGCTCAATCCTGCAACGTAGACAATTGGCGAAAGCCGCGATGACGGCCGATCTCCCCCCTTGCGGGGGAGATGTCCGGCAGGACAGAGGGGGGTGCAAAGGATCTCGGCGCTTGCCCGGGTCCCTTTTGGTGGCGTCCCCATGACCTTCACCATCGCCATCGACGGCCCGGCAGGCGCCGGCAAGGGCACACTCGCCCGCCGGCTGGCCGACCACTACCGGCTGAACCTGCTGGACACCGGCCTCACCTATCGCGCCGTGGCCTATGCGCTAATCCAGCACGCGCTGCCGCTCGACAATGTCTCGGCGGCGGAAACCGCCGCGCGACAGGTCGATCTGGCCAAGCTCGATCGGGCGGTGCTGTCGGCGCATGCGGTGGGCGAAGCGGCCTCGAAGGTCGCGGTATTCCCGACGGTGCGACGGATTCTCGTCGAAAAGCAGCGCGACTTCGCCAAGACGCCGCCGGGTGCGGTGCTCGACGGGCGCGACATCGGCACCGTCGTCTGCCCAGATGCCGACATAAAACTCTATGTAACGGCGAGCGCCGAGGTACGCGCACAACGCCGGCTGGCGGAGATCGAGAGCATCGGCGGCACCGCTGATTTCGCCGGGATCCTCGCCGATATCGTGCGCCGCGACGAGCGCGACATGGGCCGTGCGGACTCACCTTTGAAGCCCGCCCCTGACGCGCACTTGCTTGATACCAGCGAAATGGCTATAGAAGCCGCGTTTCTTGCAGCCATGGCGATCATCGACGACGTCTTGGCCAAGAGAGACAAGGCCTGATCCGGGTTTCCCTCGTGTTTCCGTTGTCGGAGGCGAAGAAAATACCCATATCGGGCACGAACCAGCCTGCCAGCATTCTTCATGCGCCGGAATTGCCGCTTAAAGAGCGGCCCAGGGCTTTTGTAGCCCGGAACGCCGGCAGGCCAACGCAACGCTAACCCACGGCGCCCGTCCCGCTTCTAGATGCGGGGCACTCCAGGAGAAACAATGTCAGCTGCAAATCCCACTCGCGATGATTTCGCGAGCCTGCTCGAAGAATCTTTTACCGCCGGCCATTCCGGCGAAGGCCAGGTCGTCAAGGGCACGATCACCGCGATCGAAAAGGACATGGCCATCATCGACGTCGGCCTCAAGGTCGAAGGCCGCGTGCCGCTGAAGGAATTCGGCGTCAAGGGCAAGGACACCACCCTCAAGGTTGGTGACACCGTCGAAGTCTATGTCGAGCGCATCGAAAACGCGCTTGGCGAAGCAATGCTTTCCCGTGAGAAGGCCCGCCGCGAAGAGAGCTGGGTTCGTCTCGAAGAGAAGTTCACCAAGGGTGAGCGCGTCGAAGGCGTCATCTTCAACCAGGTCAAGGGCGGCTTCACGGTCGACCTCGACGGCGCCGTGGCCTTCCTGCCGCGCAGCCAGGTCGATATCCGCCCGATCCGCGACGTCTCCCCGCTGATGCACAACCCGCAGCCCTTCGAGATTCTCAAGATGGATCGCCGCCGCGGCAACATCGTGGTGTCGCGCCGTACCGTGCTCGAAGAGAGCCGCGCCGAACAGCGTTCGGAAATCGTGCAGAACCTCGAAGAAGGCCAGGTTGTCGAAGGCGTCGTCAAGAACATCACCGATTACGGTGCGTTCGTCGACCTCGGCGGCATCGACGGCCTGCTGCATGTCACCGACATGGCATGGCGCCGCGTCAACCATCCGACCGAAATCCTCAACATCGGTCAGACGGTCAAGGTGCAGATCATCCGCATCAACCAGGAAACCCACCGCATCTCGCTCGGCATGAAGCAGCTCGAGAGCGATCCGTGGTCCGAGATCGGCACCAAGTTCCCGATCGGCAAGAAGATCAAAGGTACCGTCACCAACATCACCGACTACGGCGCGTTCGTCGAACTGGAGCCGGGCATCGAGGGTCTCATCCACGTTTCGGAAATGTCGTGGACCAAGAAGAATGTGCATCCCGGCAAGATCCTGTCGACGACCCAGGAAGTCGACGTGGTGGTACTCGAGGTCGATCCGGCCAAGCGCCGCATCTCGCTCGGCCTCAAGCAGACGCTTGAGAATCCGTGGCAGGCTTTCGCCTCGAGCCATCCGGTCGGCAGCCAGGTCGAGGGCGAGGTCAAGAACAAGACCGAGTTCGGCCTGTTCATCGGCCTCGAAGGCGACGTGGACGGCATGGTCCACCTTTCCGACCTCGACTGGACCCGTCCGGGCGAGCAGGTCATCGAAGAGTACAACCGCGGCGACATGGTCAAGGCGCAGGTTCTCGACGTCGACATCGACAAGGAGCGCATCTCGCTCGGCATCAAGCAGCTGGCCAAGGATACGGTCGGCGAAGCGGCGACTTCAGGCGAACTGCGCAAGAACGCGGTCGTCACCTGCGAAGTCACCGGCATCAAGGATGGCGGTCTGGAAGTGCGGCTGGTCGACAGCGGCATCGAGACCTTCATCAAGCGCAACGACCTCAGCCGTGACCGTGACGAGCAGCGCCCCGAGCGCTTCTCGGTCGGCCAGAAGCTCGATGCCCGCGTCATCGCCTTCGACAAGAAGACCCGCAAGCTGCAGGTCTCGATCAAGGCGCTGGAAATCGCCGAAGAGAAGGAAGCGGTCGCTCAGTACGGCTCGACCGACTCCGGCGCTTCGCTGGGCGATATCCTGGGTGCCGCGCTGAAGAAGCAGGGCAGCTAAGCCCTTCGCACCGCGAAGCCCTTCGCATAGGCTCGAAAACAAAACCCCGCCGGAGCGATCCGGCGGGGTTTTTCTTTGACCGAGCTAAAGGTTGGAAGGTTACGCCCTGCCGTAAAGCGGCACCAGCGTACCACTCATCGCCTGATTGGCCGGCGATGCCAAATAGGCGATGGCTTCGGCGGCGGCTTCGAGGCTGACCCATCTGGTGACATCGGCATCCGGCATATCGGCGCGGTTTGCCGGCGTATCGAGCGTCGACGGCGCCACGGCATTGACCAGAATGCCCTTGTGCTTCAGCTCTTCGGCCATCGCCACCGTCATGGCTGCCACCGCCGCCTTGCTGGCGGCGTAAGCGACCATGCCAGCGCCGCGCCGGGGATCGAGCCCGGCGCGCGCGGTGACGTTGACGATACGGCCTGCGGTATCCGACGACAGCATCGAGCGGATCGCGGCGCGGCAGCACAGGAAGGCGGTGCGCGCATTGGTGTCCATCATCTCGGCAAAGGACGCCGACTCGATCTTTTCAACAGGTGCCGAGGTGAAGCCGCCGGCCAGATGGATCGAGCCCCAAAGGCCCGGAACCTGGCTGTAGAACGCTTCGACCTTGGCGGGGTCGGAGAGATCGACGTTGTGCACCAGTTGGACACGGTCATGCGTGGTAAAGGGGAAATGCGTGGGGGCGGCAGCATGGGCGTTGGGCACATGGCAGATCGCGCCGTCACTCAGCAGTTTGCCGACAACCGCACCGCCGAGCGCACCGGTCCCACCGGTCACGACGATATGCTTGCCTTCAAGTGTTTCCGTCATCTTGGACGCTCCTGTCATTTTTTTATCGTTAGGTCGTTTCTGTGCCGCCGACGCAAAGCGTCGCGCCTTTTGCGCCGTCACTCAATTGACATCTCGACATGGCAGTTGTCGCGTCTTTGCATGCGTCCCCCACCGGCCAGCCATGGTTCAGGGCCGGCGAGACGGGAACCACGCGCTGATATTCAGTCAACCGTGATTTCGATGACGCGCGGCAGTCCGGTTGCCCGTGCGCGTTTCAGCGCGTCCGCCAGAGCGTCGATATCGGCAAGCCGTTCGGCGCCGATGCCATAGGCCTCGGCCAGCTTGCAGAAATCCGGCGGCGCCGGCGACACGCCAACCGGTTCGACACCGACATCGAGCATCGAGGTTTCGATCTCGCGATAGCCTCTGTTATTCCAGACGACGAAGATGACCGGTGCCCGCGCGTCGAGTGCGGCGCCCAGTTCCGGCAGAGTGAACTGGAAGCCGCCATCGCCGGTGAGGCAGACAACCGGCGCATCCGGCACCGCAAGGGCGGCACCGATCGCCGCCGGCGGGCCGTAGCCGAGGGCGCCGAAGCCGGTGGCGGCATTGAACCAGCCGCCCGGCCGGTCATGGTCGTAATAGAGGTTGGCGGCGTAGATCGGCTGCGTCGAATCGCCTACGATGAGCGCACCCGGCAAGGCGTCGCGGATCATCTCGACCGCACGCACCTGCGCCTGCAGGGTCGGATTGAGTTCGGCAAAGGCTGCTTTTCGTGCAGCGGCGGCGCGCGACGACCCGCCCTCGCTCGCCGGGACATGGCCCGTTTCCAGAAGCAGCGCTTCGAGCGCCTCGGGGCAATCGGCCTGGATCGAAACCGTCGCCGGGCGGCGGGCAAGCTGGTCGGCGCCGATATCGATCCGGATCAGGTTGACGGGGAGGACGAAGCCGCCATCGCTGTAGCCGTCATAGTCGGTCGGGCCGAATTCGGTGCCGGCGGCAATGACCAGATCGGCGTCGGCCATCAGCGCCCGCACCGCCTTCAGGCTGGGACTGGCCGGCACGCAAAGCGGATGACCATGCAGCAGGCCGCGCGCATTGGCGGTCTGGACAACCGGCGCTCCCAGCCGTTCGGCCAGACGCCGCAATGGCGCTTCGGCGCGTTTGGCGCCGCCGCCGACCAGGATCAACGGGCGGCGCGAGGCCGTAATGAGTTTGGCTGCGCTCGCAATTGCAGCACCTTCCGACGCGGGTGGCGTGACATTGCTCAGCATGGCAGTGATGCCATCCGCCGGCTTGACCATGACATCGGTCGGGATCTCGATATGCACCGGGCCGGGCCGGGCCGATGAAAACAGGGCGAAGGCCTGCGCCAGGGCACCGGGCAATTCGCTGGCCTCGGTGACGCGCTGCGAAAACAGCGCCACTTTCTCCATCATGCCGCGCTGGTCGGGCAGTTCATGCAGATGGCCCAGCCCCTTGCCCAGCGTCGGCGTGGCGTTGACGCCTGATATGACCAGCATCGGCACCGAATCGGCGCGTGCCTGCCCCATGGCGGTGATGGTGTTGGTCAGCCCCGGTCCGGTGATGACGAAAGCGACGCCCGGCCTGCCGCCGGCGCGCGCATAGCCGTCGGCCATGAAGCCGGCGCCCTGTTCGTGGCGCGGCGTAACGTGGCGGATCTTCGAACGCGCCAGCCCGCGGTAAAGTTCGACCGTGTGGACGCCCGGAATCCCGAACACCGTGTCGACGCCATGCGCTTCGAGCAGTGAAATCAGCGCCTCCCCGAGCGTCGTCATTGGTTTTCCTCCCCTTCCGGCGCGAGGCCTAGTTCGGCCTCGACAGTCTTGATGCCGATCGCCGCCAATTCGCCGGGCGAGAACATCTCGCCAGCCAGGCAGCCTTCGATCCAGAGTCCGTCGATGATCGCATTAATCGCGATGGCATGGTGGCGCAATTGGCTTGTGTCCGGATTGCGCCGTTCGGCGGCGAGCACCTCAGCCACAACCGCTTCCACCTCATTGCGAAAACCAAGGTAGCCTTCGCGGTGGGCGTGGGCCAAGGTCGGATCCGCTCTGGCGCGGCCGATGAAGGTTGCCCAGACCGAAAACACCCGCGCATCGATGATCGGCGCATTGAGGTTGGCGGTGACGAAAGCCGCAAGGCGCTGACGAGGCGAGGTATCCTCCCTGACCAACGCCGCTTTCGCCTGCTCGGTCATGCGGCCCATCAGCGCTGCATAGGCTTCCTGCAGCAATTCTTCCTTGCCGGGAAAATAGTGCCGGATCAGCCCAGCGGTGACGCCGGCACGCAATGCGATGGTGCGCAAGGTGGCGCCCTGCAGGCCATGTTCCGCCACGCTGTCCAGAGTGGCCTCGATTAGATCCTGCCGCCGCCGCTCCTCGCCCTCGCGACGGAACCTGCGGCGGGACGGCGTATTCATTGGCGCAGGATCGGTCGCGTCAGGCATGTCGGCCCGCCCTCGCAGGCGATGCAGAGCGCATCCGCCTCGAAGATTTCGACCGTGCAGCCGGCGGCTTCCATCGCGGCTTTGGTCTTTGGAAAGCCTGCAACGGCAATGACCTTGTGTGGGCTGGTCGGCAGCACGTTCAGGCTAAGGCCGTTGGAAGCCGCGAACTCTTCGGCGTCGCCTTCGACCAGCCGGATGTTGTGCGCCTTCAGCATTTGATAGAACGGGGCCGGCAAAAGCGGTGAATAGACCAGTGCGAGGTCGTCGGCCAGCGGGCTGATCACCGACATCAGATGCAGGCACGCCTCTTCGCCTTGCCACAGCGGCAGATCAAAGCCGTAGACGGTAACGCCCAGCGGCGTCAGCAGGTTGGAAACCTGCTGGATGCCTTCCTGGTTGGAGCGGACACCGCGCCCGATCACCAGCGTGCGGGCATCGAGCCATACACAATCACCGCCTTCGACCTGGCCAGGAACCTCGACCCGGCCCAGGATTGGAATGCCCAGCCTTCGGTAGGTTTCCTCATGCAGCGTGGGCTCTGTGGCGCGCAACGGCTTGCCCATGGACAGAATCAGCGCGCCGCGATCGGTCATCAGCGACGGGTCGTGCGTGAACACCGAATCCGAAAGTCCATCCGCCGTGTCCTCGATCCATTCGATTTCGGCACCGGAAGCCGCCACCAGTTCAGCAAGGAGCGCGTGCTGCGATGCTGCTTTCGCCGGATTGAATCCCGGGCCATAGTGCCAGGCAGCCCTGTCGGCATTGCGCATGGCGTTGGCCGCCGACCGCATCAGCACGCGGCGCAGCGGCGCCGCCATGGACTGTGATCCGAAAGCGCTCATCGAAGCCCTTTTCGCTGAAAAAAATCGAGGAAATTTCATGGACGGCTATTTATACACTTGCACAACAAGCTCGCAAGTGCCGTAATGAGCAGGATTGACGGGCTCGCGCCGTTGGGTCCATGCTGAAGTCTGGAGCGGGGCAGTACAGCGTATATGTTGATTAGCCGGATGGACGTTCGACGAACTGCCGCCTACCCTATAGAGGCCACACGGTGAGCGCGGCGGAAGCTGCCGCAGTCCAATCTGGCACGGCGCAGGACGGCGCCGCCGAAGCCATCCATGTCGAACACCTGCACAAGCGATTCGGTGAGTTGCATGTGCTGAAGGGCGTCTCGCTGTCGGCGCGCGACGGCGAGGTCATCGCCATCATCGGCGGCTCGGGCTCCGGCAAATCGACCCTGCTGCGCTGCATCAACTGTCTGGAAAACCCGACCAGCGGCATCATTCGCGTCAATGGCGAGGAGATCAAGCTCAAGGCCGACAGCCACGGTCACACCATACCGGCCGACCGCAAGCAGATCGAGCGCATCCGCTCCAAGCTCGGCATGGTGTTCCAGAACTTCAACCTGTGGAGCCACATGACGCTGCTCGAAAACGTCATCGAGGTTCCCGTGCATGTGCTCGGCATCAAGCGCGATGTGGCGATCGGCGAGGCCGAGAAGCTGCTCGCCCGTGTCGGTCTGGCTGAAAAGCGCGACGTCTATCCCGCCTATCTGTCGGGCGGCCAGCAGCAGCGCGCTGCGATCGCCCGGGCGCTGGCCATCAATCCGCGCGTCATGCTGTTCGACGAGCCCACCTCCGCACTCGATCCCGAGTTGGTCGGCGAGGTGCTGAAGGTGATCGGCGACCTGGCGCGCGAAGGCCGCACCATGGTGCTGGTCACCCACGAGATGAAGTTCGCCCGCGAGGTCGCGACGCATGTCGTCTATCTCTACAATGGATTGGTCGAGGAAGAAGGCCCGCCGGAGCAGATTTTCGGCGCGCCCAAATCCGAAAGGCTGAAGCAGTTCATCCGCAACATCGGCTAGGGACAGGCCGGGACGGAAGAAAACCGGGAACCAACAACAAACTGGGAGTCGTGACATGAAGACTGTTCTGAAGACATTCGCCGCAGCGCTGCTGCTGGGCGTCGCCGCGATGGGCGTGGCCAAGGCCGATCCGGTCAAGATCGGCGTGGCCGCCGAGCCCTATCCGCCCTTCACCTCGCCCGATGCTTCGGGCAAGTGGGTCGGCTGGGAGATCGACTTCATCGACGCCGTCTGCGCCGAGGAGAAGCTCGATTGCGTCATCACCCCGGTTGCCTGGGACGGTATCATTCCGGCACTGACGACCAAGAAGATCGACCTCATCGTCTCCTCGATGTCGATCACCGCCGAACGCGAGAAGACGATCGATTTTTCGGACAAATACTATAACACGCCGACCGCGATCATCGGGCCGAAGGACCAGAAATTCGGCTCCGCTCCGGACGACCTCAAGGGCAAGATCGTCGGCGTGCAAGTGTCGACGGTGCACGCTGTCTACGCCAAGAAGCACTTTGGCAGCACAGCCTCCGAGATCAAGGAATACCAAACCCAGGACGAGGCCAACAACGATCTGGCCGCCGGCCGTCTCGACGCGGTGCAGGCCGATTCCATCGCGCTTGGCGAATTCCTCAAATCCGACCAAGGCAAAGCCTGCTGCGACCTGAAGGGCATGGTCGCTCCGGACGACGAGGTGCTCGGACCGGGCGTCGGGGCCGGCGTGCGCAAGGAAGACACCGAACTGAAGGGCAAAATCAACGCCGGCATCAAGGCGATCCGCGCCAACGGCAAATATGACGAGATCTCGAAGAAATACTTCGATTTCGACATTTATGGCGGCGGCGGCGCGCAGTCGAACTGACGATCCTCGTATGAGCTGTGGGGCATGGCGTCAGCGCCATGCCCCACCTGCTCGATCTTTCCCAGGCATGTTTGCCGCCGACGCAGCCGTCGGCGGTTAGCCAGCACTTCGGGGGCGACGCTGATCGACGCACTTCTTTCGGCCTCCGCGGCCGGCATCACCGAGCTTCTCTCGCCCTACCCGCCAGGCTGGGGCGGGGCGCTTCTGGTTGGGCTGCTACATTCGATCGAGATCGCGCTGGGCGCCACGTGCCTCGGCCTTCTGATCGGCACCGGCGGGGCCTATGGCAAGCTCTATGGCGGGCCGGTGGTGCGCGATCTCCTGGCGGTCTACACCACCATCGTGCGCGCCGTGCCCGAACTGGTGCTGATCCTGCTGCTCTATTACGCCGGAACCGACCTGATCAATCAGGCGCTAACGGCCATGGGCTATCAGCGCGTCGACGTGAGCGGCCTTGCCGCCGGCATCGCCGTGCTCGGCTTCGTCCAGGGCGCCTATTCGACAGAGGTGATACGCGGCGCGATCCTGGCCATTCCGCAGGGCCAGATCGAAGCCGCCCGCGCCTATGGAATGTCTCCGGGCCTGCTGTTGCGGCGCATCACCTTGCCGTCAATGCTGCCCTTCGCCATTCCGGGCCTCGCCAATCTCTGGCTGATCGCCACCAAGGACACCGCGCTGCTGGCGGTCGTAGGCTTCTACGAGCTGGCGCTGGCAACGCGGCAGGCAGCGGGCGTCACCAAGGCCTATTTCACCTTCTTTTTCGCGGCGGGCGTGCTCTATCTGCTTTTGTCGTTGTTCTCCAACCTCATCATCGGCCGGGTCGAGACCTGGTCGCGGCGCGGCATGCCTTCGCTCAAGGAGACGCGCTGATGGCCAACGAGGCGGCCATCATCAACGTCGTCGCGCGAACGTCGCTGTGGCTGCAGCCGCACCGCATCGTGCTGATCCTGATCGCACTGGGCCTGGTTCTGTCGGCGGCCTTTTTCATGCGCTGGGACTGGCTGCCGCAATATTATGAAATGGGCTTGATCGGCATCTGGCGCTCGCTGTGGATCCTGGCGGTCACCTGCGTTCTGGGCTTCCTGCTGGCCGTGCCGCTTGGCCTGGCGCAGGCCGCCGGCTCGTTCTGGTTCGCCGCCCCCGCCAAGGTGTTTTGCACGGTGATCCGGGGCACGCCGCTGCTGATCCAGCTCTGGCTGCTCTATTACGGCCTGGGTTCGCTGTTCCCGCAAAATCCGTGGATCCGCGAATCCTGGATGTGGCCATATCTGCGGCAAGCCTGGCCCTATGGCGTGCTGGCGTTGACCTTGTCGTTCGCCGGCTATGAGGGCGAGGTGATGCGCGGCGCCTTTGCCGGCGTGCCCAAGGGACAACTGGAGGCCGCCCGCGCCTTCGGCATGAGCCGCTGGAAGGCGTTCCGGCGCATCTGGCTGCCGCAAGCCATCTACCGGGCGCTGCCGACGCTGACCGGCGAGACCGTGCTGCAGTTGAAATCGACGCCGCTGGTGGCGACGATCAGCGTCATCGACATCTTCGCCGTCTCGTCCAAGGTGCGGCAGGACACCTACCTCACCTATGAACCCTTGTTGCTGCTGGCGCTGATCTACATGACGATCACCGGTATTCTGGTCTTCGCCTTCAGCAGGATCGAGGCGCGGATTCCCAACAAGATCGGCTAGTGAGGAGTAGGGGAGTAGGGGAGTAGGGGAGTAGGGGAGTAGGGGAGTATCAGGCCACTATCCACATTCACATTTCCATCCCCATTCGCTATTCACTGCCCACTGTCCCTACTCCCGTACTCCCCTATTCCCTTACTCCCCTAGGACGGCCATCATGCAACTCAGTCTCGACCAGGCAAAAGGACTGTGCCGGATGGCGGCACTTGGCGCCGGCGCCAATGAGGAAGCGGCACAATCGCTCACTGCTTCGATCATATCAGCCGAGGCCGAAGGGCTCTCGTCCGTCGGACTGTCGCATTTCATCGATTACCTCGAGGCACTGGAAGCCGGACGCATCGACGGCAATGCCGACCCGGTGATCACCCGACCGGCGCTGGCGGTCTATCTCTCCGATGCACGCGGCGGGCTGGCGCATACCGGCTTCGACCGCACCATCGACGACCTCGCCAAGGCTGCAAAGCTGTTCGGTGTCGCCATCTTCTCGCAGAAGAACGCCTATACGTGCGGCGCGCTCGGCTATTTCACCGGAAGGCTGGCAGCACTTGGGCTGGTCTCGTTCGCCGCCACCAACGGCCCGGCCGTGCTTGCCGGCTCGGGGTCGGTCAAGCCGGTCTACTGCACCAATCCGATGTCGTTTGCCGCGCCTGCCGCCGACGGGGCGCCGCTGGTCATCGACCAGTCGTCGAGCGCCACCGCTTTCGTCAACATCCGCAAAGCGGCCGAGGACGGCAAGGCAATCCCGGAAGGCTGGGCGCTGGACGCCAGCGGCAACCCGACCACCGATCCGGCTGCCGCCATGAAAGGCGCCATGCTTGCCTTCGGCGGCCAGCGCGGCGCCAACATCGCGCTGATGGTCGAGGTGCTGGCGGCGGGCCTATCGGGCGCCAACTGGTCGCTCGACGCGCCATGGTTCAGCGGCGGACCGGACAGCCCCGGCACCGGGCTGTTCGTGCTTGCCGTCGAGCCTAAGCTGCTCGACCCGGATTTCGAGCAACGAATGAAGGACCAGCTCGACCGGTTGCGGCGGCGCTTCGGCGTGCATGTGCCGGGCCGTGCCCGCGCAGAGGCCGCCGAGAAGGCGCAAGCGCGCGGCATCACCGCATCCAAGGCGGTGGTGCAGCGCATTTCCGAATTCGCCGCACGCTACTCTTCCTGAATAAATCGTTACGTATCAGATAGTTACCTATATCTGCCTGCTTGCGGCGCGGCGCGGTGCGATTTTCTTTGCGCGCTGCTGAACCTTTCCGCGCATCGCAGCGACACAGCTTTGTCCAGGGCAAGGCGAGCTTGCCCGATCCACACCGAGGGAAGCAGCAAACCGAAATCGAAAAACTGCATCACGCGAAGGCCGGTCCTTCGCGCCTCGGAAAACTCAACCCAAATCAAAGGAAATTGTCATGACCAACACCAAGATCACCATGCTCACCGCCGTCCTTCTTCTCGGCTCGTTCATGGGCGCCACACAGGCAGCCAGTCTGAAGGCCGCGCCGGTCAAGCCGTCCAGCCCGGGCGTCATCACCGCCCCGAGCGGCGGCGCCACCGAGGATCATTACTGCAAGAACGGCCATGCAAAATTCGCCAACTGCAGCGCCGATTTCGTCGCGGCCTGCAAGAAGGTTGGTGGCACCATGTCGGATGTTCAGGGCTGGGGTGGGCGTACTTGCTTCACGCCCTCCTGATACCGTCTCAGGTCAGGCCGCTCCGTCGGCCCCTGACTTCGCACGGATGTCACCCGGAAACCCCGCTTCGGCGGGGTTTTCTGCGTTTCGATCGCACAATGGTAAAACATTCCAATTCAGGTCAACTTTTTTTATTTGACTTCGACCAACCCGATCGGCCGTTTGCGCTGATTGAGCAAAACAGAGGAGCTATAATGTCGGCAAGCACGGACAATCCCCGCAACGCCCTTGTCATCCCGGTCCTTGGCAGGTTTTACGCGGCTCTGCACGATGGTGCCGAAACCGCTCTTCGCATCGTCGCCGGTGGGTTTCTCGCCATCCATGGTTCGCAGAAGATCACCAATCCTTTCGGCGCAGCCGAGATGGTCGAGGGTCTCGGCTTCTATCCGGGCGCGTTGTGGTCGTTGCTTCTGGCCTGCACTGAATTCTTCGGCGGCATCTTCATCGCCATCGGGTTTTTGACGCGGCCGGCCGCCTTTGCCGGCCTGTTCGTGCTGCTGGTCACGGTCTGGTTCCACTGGGTCACGATGGACCAAGGTTATTCGGGCGCGGAAAAGTCGCTTCTATGGGCGGCGATCCTGCTCTTCTTCGTCATTCGCGGCGGCAACCGCCATTCGGTCGACGCCCGTATCGGCAAAGCGTTCTGACAGGCTGATAGCGACGACGCGTCGCCCTTTGCCTTTGGCACGAAACGGATTATGAAGCGGCTTCAGCCAAGCTTGCGAGCGCCGGAGCCAGCCATGACCGAAATCCTGCAGACCCCAAAGCTCGTCGTCGTCTTTGGCGGGTCAGGCTTTGTCGGCCGCCATGTCGTGCGCGCGTTGGCCAAGCGCGGCTATCGCATCCGGGTCGCCTGCCGGCGGCCCGATCTTGCCGGCCATTTGCAGCCGCTTGGCAACGTCGGCCAGATCCAGCCGGTGCAGGCCAATGTGCGCGTGCGCTGGTCGGTTGACCGCGCCGTGCAAGGGGCCGACCATGTCGTCAATCTGGTCGCCATCCTGCATGAGAGCGGGCGCCAAAAATTCTCCGCCGTGCACGAATTCGGCGCCCGCGCAGTGGCCGAAGCCGCGCGCGCCGTCGGCGCCGGCCTCACCCATTTCTCGGCGCTAGGCGCGGATGCGAACTCCGAATCGGACTACGCGCGCACCAAGGCGCTTGGCGAAAAGGCCGTCCTCGAGACGATCAAGGATGCCGTGATCTTCCGGCCGTCGATCAATTTCGGACCCGAGGACAGCTTCTTCAATCGCTTCGCCAACATGGCGCGCTATTCGCCGGTGCTGCCGCTGATCGGCGGCGGCCAGACCAAGTTCCAGCCGGTTTATGTCGGCGACGTTGCCGAAGCGGTGGCGCGCTCGGTCGACGGCAAGATCGATGGCGGCCATATCTATGAACTTGGTGGACCGAAGGTGCTCACCTTCAAGGAGTGCATGGAAGAGCTGCTTGAAGTGATCGAGCGCAAGCGCCTGCTGGTGCCGGTACCGTGGTGGGTGGCCAACATCCAGGCATCGATCCTCGGCCTGTTGCCCAATCCGCTGCTGACCAAGGACCAGGTGATGCAGTTGCGCGAGCACAACATCGTCTCGGATGAGGCTGCCCAGACCAACAGGACGCTTGCGGGGCTCGGCATCCAGCCGCAATCGATCGCGACGATCCTGCCCAGCTATCTCTGGCGCTACCGCGCCGCCGGCCAGTTCCAGCAACGCAAGCCTGCTGCTTAATTCAGCGCAACCGCCTGAAGGTGCGCACGCCTATCTCGGCGTGACCCGCATCGGCAAGCCGCCTTGCGGCTGCGTGGTGAGTTTCTGTACCGGCCAGGGTTTCGTTTCGGCTGTCGTGTCGAAGCGGAAGCGCGACAGCATGATCGCCAGCGCGATGATCGCCTCCTGCATGGCGAAGCTGGCGCCGATGCAGACGCGCGGGCCGGCGCCAAACGGCAGATACTGGAAGCGGTCGATCTTTTCGCGATTTCCCGGGTGGAAGCGCTCCGGCAGGAAGGCATCCGGCCGGTCCCAAAGCTTCCTGTGGCGATGCACGACCCATGGCATCACCAGCACCGCGGCGTGCTTGGGGATATGAAGATCCTGCCACATTTCCGGCTCGATCGGCTCGCGGTTGATCGACGGTGCCGGCGGATAGAGCCTGAGCGCTTCGTCGAAAGCCGCACGCGTGAATGGCATGGCATCGAGCCATTTCGTCGGATCGGGCTCGCGCGCCAGCACCTGGTCGATCTCCTGTTCGATCCTGTCGCGCTCCCACGGCGATTCCGCCAGGCAATAGAGCGTCCAGCCCAGAGCCCGCGCGGTCGTCTCATGGCCGGCGCCGATGAAGGTGATGATGTTGTCCTCGACCTCGGCCCGCGTCAGTCCGTCGGGTCCCTCGGCCTTGAGCAGCAGCGTCAGGAAATCCTGCGGCACGGCATCTGGATCGCGCTTGAATTTCGCTTCGCGCATCTTGACCGTGTCGGTGACGATCCTGCGGAAATAGGCCATGGTCTTGCGGCCACGGATGCGGGTCAGCCTCGGCAGCCAGTCGGGCGCGCGCAACAGATCGAGCGGATCGACGCGGCCCATGGTCTCGAACAGGCGGTCGATCTCGTTGGCGAAACTGCCGGGCTCGCCTGATATCTCGCCGGAAAACAGCGTCTCGGCGAGGATGTCGTAGGTGAGCAGCGTCATGTCATGGGCGATGTCAGACGTGCCGCCGTCTTCGTAACGGGTGACGAAGTCCTGCGTGCGCCTCAGCATCGGCTGGGCGAAGCCGAAGATGTGGCGCGGCGTGAACACCGGCGCCATCGCCTTGCGCGACCGCTTCCAGACCTCGCCCTCGGCTGTCAGCAGGCCGTCGCGCAGGATCGGCCGCAGGATCTTCTGGCGCACCGTCGCCATCTTGTAGTTCCTGGCGTTGTCGACAAGCACGTGGCGGATCAGGCCGGGATCGTTGGCGACGATCAGATGTCCGCCAACGCCATTCGCCGAAATCCAGGGCTCGTTGTAGGTGTGTTCACCCCACAGTTCGAGCGGGTTGCGGTAGACGATGCGGATCATCTCCAGCGTCGAGGGCGGCGTGGTGCGCGGCTTCGGCGCCGGGGGAATGAAGGGGGCGGGCTGGATGTCCATGCTGTGCTCCGCTGATACCCCAATGTAGTGGCTGCCGATGCGGGCGTCCATGTGACCGAACGGCAGGCGCATGTGTGCGGCCCGAGTGGTCACGGCAGACGATCCGTTCAGCCGATTGTGACCGCCTCCATGGCGGCACCGCCTTGCCCGCGGCCGTGCTCTGCCATAGGTCACGGTCACCAACAGATACCGCCAACGAAAGGGTCCGCCTTGAAGCACCAGTTGAACATCATCATCGGCAGCACGCGGCCAGGCCGCGCCGGGCCGGTTTTTGCCGAGTGGCTGGAGGGGTTCGCGCGTGAGCATGGAAAATTCGAGCCGGTACTGACCGACATCGACACGTTCAAGCTTCCGGTGCTGGACGAACCGCATCATCCAAGGCTCGGCAACTACCAGAACGACCATACCAAAGCCTGGTCGAAAGCGATCGATGCCGCCGATGCCTTCGTCTTCGTGGCGCCGGAATACAATTATTTCGTGGCGCCGGCGATCGTCAACGCGATCGACTATCTCTCGCGCGAATGGAAGTACAAGCCAGCCGCCATTTTCAGCTATGGCGGCGTCTCCGGCGGCCTGCGCGCGGCGCAAGCGCTGAAGCCGCTGCTGACCTCGGTGGGCGTCATGCCGATCTCGGAAGGCGTCGCCCTGCCTATGTATCAGAAACTGCTCGACGAGAACGGCGCTTTCAACGCCAGCGAACAGGTGCAGGGCGGCGCCAAAACCATGCTCGACGAGCTGCTGCGCTGGAGCGAGGCTTTGAAGCCGATGCGGGCTGGCTGAAAGCCTGGGCTTCCCCCAAAAGCCCGGCTTGCCCACGCCATAAAGAGGTGGAATGTTCGCGCAAAGGGACAAGCCGGGGGGCGGTTCGACTTGCGTTTGCTTCTTGCCTTGCTGCTGATGCTCATGACCGCCGCCGCCGCGGTGGCTGAGCGGCGCGTGGCACTGGTCCTCGCCGACGACGACTACCGCCTGATCCGCCCGCTTGCCAATCCGGTCCATGACGGCGAGGCGATGGCAGCGATGCTGAAGAAGCTCGGCTTCGAGGTCGCCCTCGAAACCAATCGCGACCTGCGGCGCATGCGCCGCGCGCTCGACGATTTTCGCCAGGATGCCAAAGGCGCCGACGTGGCGCTGGTCTATTTCTCCGGCCATGGTGTCGAAATCTCGGGCGACAACCGGCTGCTCCCAGTCGATGCCGACGCCTCCTCGCTCGATGCGCTGGAGAAGACCAGCCTGCCGCTGGAGGAGGTGCGCGACAGCGTGGCCGCCACGGCCAAGGTCGGCCTGATCATGCTCGATGCCTGCCGCAGCGATCCCTTCTCGGGAAGCAGTGGTGAAGGGCGCGGCGCGACGTCGCTGGCAAAGGATGTCGTGGAAAAAGTCCGGCCGGGTCTCGGCCGAACTGGCCGCGCCGAAAACATCCTGTTTGCCTTTTCCGCCGCACCGGGTGAGACGGCCGCCGACGGAACCGGCCAGAACTCGCCGTTCACGACAGCGCTGACCAAATATCTCGGCACCGACGGGCTCGAGATCCGCTCGGTGCTGACGCTGGTGCAGCAGGAAGTCTATGACCTGTCGCGGGGCAGGCAGTTGCCCTATGTCGAGAGCGGCCTGCCGAAGCTGTTCTTTGCCGCGGCGGCCAAGAAACAGCTGCCGGAGCGCGAGCGCCTGTTGCTTGCCATGGCCGACGTGACGCCGGAAATGCGCGGTGAGGTAGAGCAGGTTGCCAGCGATGCCGACATGCCGCTGGCGCCGCTCTATGGCGCGCTGATCAGTTCCGACGCCAGCCACCTTTCGGCGGACAGCCTGAGTGCCAGGCTGCGAGAGGCGGCCGACGCCTTCGTCAAGGTGCGTGGCGAAATGAGGACGCTGGCCTCCGATGACCCACAGGTGACGGAATTGCGCCGGCAGGCCGAGGAGCAGCTCGCACTCGGCGCATTCGATGGGGCTCGCGCCATCCTTGCAAAGGCGGCCGACATCGACAATGTTTCGCGCAACGCCTTGAAGGCCAACTTCGTCAACCGCACACTGTCCGAGGCGGCGACGCGTTTCTTGTCCGGCGGTGCGGCGCGCGCCGACCTCGACTACGCCACGGCCATCAAGGATTATGAATCGGTTCTGGCCCTTTACGGCGGACAGACCGATCTGACCCTGGACCAGGCCGACCGCCAGATCCGCACGCTGGACGAGCTCGGCAAGCTCTACACCCTTGTCGGCAACACCGATGCGGCAGGTCGCGCCTTTGCAGCGCTGGTATCCAATATCGAGCTGCGTTCGGCCCGGGAAACCGACCCGAGCGTCAAGCGCGATTTTGCCGTCAGCCACATCAAGCTCGGCAACATCAAGCTGGCGCAAGGAGACCTGCCGGAAGCGCTTGAAAACTATCAGACCGCCAGAACCATGCTCAGGGATTTGACCGTTGCCGAACCCGATCGGCTGCCATGGTTCGGTGACTTCGCCATGGCCGACGACAAGATCGGCAATGTGCTTGTGACGCAAGGCGATCTGGCTGGGGCCTCGCAAATCTACCAAGAAGGCCTGTCGGTCAAGAAGCAGCTTGCCGACAACGAGCCGGAGCGCGCCGAACTGCAGCGCGACCTGACCATCAGCTATGACGAGATCGGTGCACTGGCGCGTACCGCCGGGCAGTTGGACAACGCCCAGGTGGCCTACGAGGAGAGCCTGAAGATCCGATTGGCATTGGCCGAAAAGAAGCCGCAGGATGCCGAACGACAGCGCGATGTGTCGGTCAGCCATGATACGATCGGCGATCTCAAGCGCGAGCGCGGCGATGCGGCGGGCGCACTCGCTTCGTATAAAGCGGGCCATGCGATCGTCGAGCGGCTGGTGGGCCGCGACCCCGACGACAGCGAGCTGAAGCGCGACTTGTCGGTCGGCAACGCAAAAATCGGCAATGCGCTGAGCGACCAGGAGGACTGGCCGGCCGCCCTCGCCGCCTACAGGCAAGCCCTCTCGATAGCCCGCGTGCTGGCGGCCAGTGACCCCGCCAACACCGACTGGCAACGCGACCTTTCGGTCGGCCTGGAGAAGGTCGCCGGCATTCTGGCGATACAGGGCGACCGCGCCGGAGCGCTCAACGCCTATACAGACAGTTTCGCTATCGCCGACCGACTGGCCAAGCTCGATCCTGCCAATGCCGACTGGCAACGCGACCTGTCGATCACGCTGTCCGAGATCGGCATGCTCAAGGCCAAGCAGCGCGACGTCAAAGGCGCGCGGCAGGCTTTCCACGACAGCCTCGACATCCGCCAGCGGCTTGCCGAGGCAGATCCGAACAACGCTACCTGGCAGCGCGACCTGGTGGTGGCCATGATCGACTACGCTCAGGTCGCCAAAGAACCCAAGGACGGTGCTTTTGCAGGCGCTCGACATGACGCTGGAGCTCGACCGCAGCGGGCGGCTGGCGCCGCGATACAAGTTCATGATCAAGTTTCTCAAGGACCGGCTGGCCAAAGTGAAATAGGACTTGGCGAGAGCCTGCCATGGACAGCCGGCTCATTCCCCGTGAAATGCCTGCAAACCTTGGAAAAACCGCCTTTTGCGCCTATATCTAATCGATATCAGAGGCGCGATTCGGCGCGGATTTTTTGCGCTGTGCAAGCGGCATCCAGACAACAGGTTTTCATGAGCGATCAGATCGACAACAACAACGGCGCTGAAGCCGAATACGGCGCCGATTCCATCAAGGTTTTGAAGGGGTTGGATGCTGTCCGCAAACGCCCCGGAATGTATATCGGCGATACCGACGACGGCTCGGGCCTGCATCATATGGTCTATGAAGTGGTCGACAACGCCATCGACGAGGCGCTGGCCGGTCACGCCGACCTCGTCACCGTGACGCTCAACCCCGATGGTTCGGTCACTGTGATCGACAATGGCCGCGGAATTCCGACCGATATCCACACCGGAGAAGGCATTTCGGCGGCCGAAGTGATCATGACGCAGCTGCATGCCGGCGGCAAGTTCGACCAGAATTCCTACAAGGTCTCGGGCGGCCTGCATGGCGTCGGCGTCTCGGTGGTCAACGCGCTGTCGGCATGGCTAAAGCTGAAAATCCGCCGCAACGGCCAGATCTTCGAGATGAGTTTCACGCATGGCAATGCCGACGCACCGCTGAAGGCGACCGGCAGCTATGAGCAGGACAAGCAGCCGGGCACCTATGAGGGCCGCAGCGGCAGCCAGATCACCTTCTCCCCGTCGTCCGAGACCTTCACCATGGTCGAGTTCGACTTCGGTACGCTGGAACACCGGCTGCGCGAGCTTGCCTTCCTCAATTCCGGCGTGCGCATCATTTTGACCGATGCCCGCCATGCCGACGTCGTGCGCCATGAGCTGCACTATGATGGAGGCCTCGAAGAGTTCGTCAAATATCTCGACCGGGTCAAGAAACCGCTGATCGACAAGCCGATCGCCATCAAGGCCGAGCGCGACGGCATCACCGTCGAAGTGGCTATGTGGTGGAACGACAGCTACCACGAGAACGTGCTGGCTTTCACCAACAACATCCCGCAGCGCGATGGCGGCACGCATCTGGCCGGCTTTCGCGGCGCGCTGACGCGTCAGATCACCGGCTATGGCGAATCCTCTGGGCTGACCAAGAAGGAAAAGGTCTCGCTGATCGGCGACGATTGCCGCGAAGGTCTGACGGCGGTGCTTTCGGTCAAGGTTCCAGATCCGAAATTCTCCTCGCAGACCAAAGACAAGCTGGTCTCGTCGGAAGTCCGTCCTGTCGTCGAAGGCCTGGTCAACGAAGCGCTCGGCACCTGGCTGGAAGAACATCCTAGCGAAGGCAAGGTGGTCGTCGACAAGGTGATCCAGGCCGCGGCGGCGCGTGAAGCGGCGCGCAAGGCGCGCGATATCACCCGCAAGAGCTCGCTCGGCGTCACTTCCCTGCCCGGCAAACTGGCCGACTGCCAGGAACGCGACCCGGCGAAATCCGAAATCTTCATCGTCGAGGGTGATTCCGCCGGCGGCTCCGCCAAAGGTGGGCGTTCGCGCCAGAACCAGGCGATCCTGCCGTTGCGCGGCAAGATCCTCAATGTCGAGCGGGCGCGCTTCGACCGCATGCTCGGCTCCGACATGATCGGCACGTTGATCACGGCGCTCGGCACCTCGATCGGCAAGGACGAGTTCAACGCCGACAAGCTGCGCTACCACAAGATCATCCTGATGACCGACGCCGACGTGGACGGCGCCCATATCAGAACCTTGCTGCTGACCTTCTTCTTCCGGCAGATGCCGGAGCTGATCGAGCGCGGCCATCTCTACATCGCCCAGCCGCCGCTCTACAAGGTGACGCGCGGCAAGAGTTCGCAATACATCAAGGACGAGAGCGCGTTCGAGGAGTTCCTGATCGGCTCGGGACTGGAGGAAGCATCGCTGACGCTCGGCTCGGGCGAGGTTCGCATCGGACAGGACCTGCGCGGAGCCATCGACGACGCGCTGGCGGTGCGCCAGCTAATCAACGGCTTGCACACGCGCTACAACAGAGGCGTCGTCGAGCAGGCGGCGATCGCCGGCGGGCTCAACCCGGACGTGTTCACCGATCTCGGCCGCGCCAACGACATGGCGGAGCGGATTGCAAAACGCCTCGACATCATCGCCGAGGACACCGAGCGCGGCTGGACCGGCCGCATGTCGACTTCGAATGAAGGCGTTGGCGGCTATGTGTTCGAGCGCACGGTGCGCAGCGTCAAGGAATACGCTCATCTCGACCTGGCGCTGATCAATTCGGCCGACGCACGCCAGATCGACCGCTACGCACAGCGCCTCAGCGAGGTCTACGGGGCGCCGCCGGTGCTGCGCCGCAAGGATGTCTCCGAAACCATCTCGGGGCCGCTGGCGATGCTCAATGCGGTCTTTGCGACCGGCCGCAAGGGCCTGACAATGCAGCGCTACAAGGGTCTCGGCGAGATGAACGCCGAACAGCTGTGGGAAACTACGCTGGATCCGAATGTGCGCTCGCTGTTGCAGGTCAAGGTCAATGACGCGACCGACGCGGACAGCCTGTTCTCGCGGCTGATGGGCGACGAGGTCGAACCCAGGCGCGAGTTCATCCAGGACAACGCGCTGTCGGTCGCCAATCTGGATATCTGATCTGGACATTAAATGTGAATTGGCGCGCTGCGGCGCGCCAATTGTTCCACCGGGCGCAACAAAATCATTTTACAACGGGCCGGAACGGAAGTCCCTGCGGAACATTGTGACAACATCGATCACAATTCTCACAGGAGGCCTTCATGGGACGCGGCATTTTGCTCTGGTTGCTCGGCATACCGATCCCGATCATCATTCTGATCATGCTGTTCGTACGATAGGGGGCACTTATGCAGTCCACCCTGTCGGCTGTCGACGTTTCCACTTCAACAGAATCCTCCTCTACCGCCGTCAGTTGGGGCCCGATCATCGCCGGTGCCTTCGCGGCTTCGACGTTGACCTTCATCCTCATGCTGCTCGGTTCGGGGCTGGGGTTGACCATGGTGTCGCCATGGTCGGGATCCGGCGCATCTGTCACCACTTTCGCGGCGTCCACCGCGATCTGGCTTGTCATCGTGCAATGGCTGTCCTCGGGTGTCGGAGGCTATCTTGCCGGGCGCCTGCGTACCAAATGGGTCGGCATCCACACCGATGAAGTCTATTTCCGGGACACCGCACACGGCTTTCTTGCCTGGGCGCTGGCCACCTTGCTCGTCGTCGGCGTGCTTGGTTCTGCCCTTTCCGCAGCGATCGGTTCAGGCGTGCAGGCGGTGTCCACTGTCGCGTCTGGCGCTGCCATGGGCGCATCGGCAGGGGCTTCGGCCAATGCCGGCACCGCATCGGTCGACAATGCGACATCCTACCTGGTGGATTCACTGTTCCGCCCGGCTGACCCGGGCAAGCTTGCGGCCGCCAATCCGGACAGCGATGCGGCTGCGACCGGGCAGGCCTCTCGCATCCTGATCGCCGGTGCAGCGGCAGGCGAAGTTTCGGCCGACGACAAGACCTATCTGTCGCAACTCGTTGCCGCCCGCACCGGCCTTTCGGAAGCAGATGCCAAGGCGCGGGTGGATGCGATCATCGCCAGGGCCCAGGACGCGAAGGTCAAGGCGCAGGAGGCCGCCGACACCGCCAGAAAGGCTGGCGCGACGTTTGCCCTGCTTGGTGCCCTCTCGCTGGCCATCGGCGCCTTCATCGCCAGTGCGGCAGCCGCTCTCGGGGGCAGGCAGCGCGATGACGAAGAAGCGGTGTTCCTGACCAGCCGCTGATCTGGACCTGAAGCAGATCGATCCACTCCGGGCGAAAACCCGGGGTGGATTTTCTGTTTGAATTGCCAGGCGGCGCGTGGAGTCTCGCTCCCGTTCGCCGTTCTCATTTCTCGGGAGGTATCGCCCGTGCTTCCGCCTGGCTCGGCTCCAGCTTTCGGCCGAGGTCGACAGCGTAGCGCAGCACGGCAAGATGCGAGCGCGGCTGATCGCCGGCCTCGATACCGGTCGCCGTCAACGACCAGTACAGCGTGTGGGTGAAGATACGGCCAAGGGAACCGCGTAGCTCAACCTGGATGTTCTCCACGCCCGGGCCGAAATTCTCGGCCATCGGCCCGGAGATCGGATCGCCCGTCAGCCAACCGTTGCCGCGGTCGAAGATATTGGTCCAGCGCGTCGCAGCAAACACCGCGCCATGATGCACCGCGCGCTGCGGTTTGCCCGAAGAACGGTTGCGCCCTTCCTGATAAAGCACGGTGCCACCGGCCGCCGCTCCCTCGGCGACAGGCGGACATGCCGAGAACAGACGCTCGGCGATGCCGTGTCTGAATTCGGCGAGATTGTGTGTCACCAGAAATTCGCTGTGGGTCAGCGGGCTGCCAAGCGTGACGAAATCGCTGATCTTCCAAGGCCGATGGTTGTCGTCCTTGGTGCGCAGTTGGCGATAGAGCTCCCACTGATCGCGCCGGAACCCGGCAAGATCGTCCAGGCTACTGGGCCATGCCGAGCCGTCGGCAACAAGCGTCGCCTTGTCGATGGCGTGGATCGCCTTCAGTTTCGCCTTGTCGCGGATGGCCTCCAGTTTTCGGGGCCTGAAATCGGCCCACAAGATCTGCAACAGGTCATAGGCAATCATAGAGCCGAGGCTGTGCGACACCAGCACGATGCGATCGTAGGTATCGTCCATCATCAGACGTTTCAGCAGCCTCAGACCGCGGCTGCGGATCAGAGCCCGCTTCTCGACGGTTGCAGCTTCAGCGCGCACATAGGCCGCGACATCGCCGAAATAGGGAAGGCCAAAACGGTCCACCGACCAGATGACGAACGAGGCCAGGATGGTGACAAGCGCGCCGATGGTCCACGAAATTTGCTGCTGCCAAACCGACGTCGCGAGCGCGAGCACCGCGGCCAGGACGATGATGACGGCGACCAGCGTGACCAGATAGAGCTTTCGGGCGTCGGGCGGTATGTCGGCGGGCTTGCGCCACAGCAGGTTTGTCACCCAGGCTGCAAGCCGGCCCCGCGTCGTGCCCTGCGTGATGTCGGCCCAGTAAAGCTCGTAAAAATCGGTGCGGCGGCCATCGACATCGTAGGGCGTGGTGATGCGGCGAAGTTCGTACGAATTGGTCCGGCTGTCGGGCGTGATCCAGCTCTGGTTGATCTTCGCGCCGGCGGGGTTGGCCGGATCGGCGACACGGGCATAAAACGGCGCGCGGCTGGGGTCATGGCTCCAGACGGCCTGGACAAAGCGGCGCAACGTATCCATCGGCCGCTGTTCGCCCATGCCATGAACGATCACCACCGCCTGGCCAGGCTTGCGCGGCGCTTTTCCGGCGAGCGGCGATGCGATCGGGTCGGGCACCAACGTCTCCGTCGACGACAGTCCCGCCGTCGAGACGGGATTCGTCATCGTAGCGCCGAAATCGCCGTCAAGCCAAGAAAGCACGGCCAAGAAAAAGCCCGGCGCGAAGCCGGGCGGTTCTTGGCGTGTCCCGGCGCTGATCCCGGATCAGTGATCCATGGCCTTGACGATCTCTTCGGTCATCTTCTTGGCGTCGCCGAGCAGCATCATGGTGCCGTCCTTGTAGAACAGCGTGTTGTCGATGCCGGCATAGCCGGAACCGAGCGAGCGCTTGACGAACAGGCAGGTGCGCGCCTTGTCTACGTCGAGGATCGGCATGCCGTAGATGGGTGAGGACTTGTCGTCGCGCGCGGACGGGTTGGTGACGTCGTTGGCGCCAATGACATAGGCGACATCGGCCTGCGCGAATTCGGAGTTGATGTCCTCCAGTTCGAACACTTCGTCGTAGGGCACATTGGCTTCGGCGAGCAGCACGTTCATGTGGCCGGGCATGCGGCCGGCGACCGGATGAATGGCGTATTTGACGTCGACGCCGTTGGCCTTGAGCTTGTCTGCCATTTCGCGCAGCGCGTGCTGGGCCTGGGCGACGGCCATGCCGTAGCCTGGCACGATGATAACCTTCTGTGCGTTCATCATCAGGTAGGCGGCGTCGTCGGCCGAGCCCTGCTTGACCGTGCGTTCGATGCCATCGTCCGCCGCTGCCGCCGTCTCGCCGCCGAAGCCGCCGAGGATGACGGAGATGAACGATCGGTTCATGCCCTTGCACATGATGTAGGACAGGATCGCACCGGACGAGCCGACCAGCGCGCCGGTGATGATCAGCGCCAGATTGCCGAGCGTAAAGCCGAGGGCCGCCGCCGCCCAGCCCGAATAGGAGTTGAGCATAGAGACGACGACCGGCATGTCGGCGCCGCCGATCGGGATGATCAGCAGGATACCGAGCACCAGCGAGGCGGCAACGATCAGCCAGAAGACCAGCTTGGACTCGGTGGTGACCAGCAGCACGATCAGCACGACGAGCGCGATGGCAAGTGCGGCGTTGATGAAGTGGCGGCCGCCGATCATGATCGGCTTGCCCGACATGCGGCTGTCGAGCTTGAGGAAGGCGATGACCGAGCCGGTGAAGGTGATGGCGCCGATGGCGACGCCAAGGCTCATTTCGATCAGGGCCTGGGCATGGATGTCGCCATCCGTGCCGATGCCAAAACTTTCCGGCGCATAGATGGCGGCGGCCGCCACCATGACGGCGGCAAGGCCGACCAGCGAGTGGAAGGCCGCAACCAGCTGCGGCATCGAGGTCATGGCGATGCGGCGCGCTGTGACGGCGCCGACACCACCACCAATGGCGAGGCCGAGCACGATCAGGCCGAAGCGGCCGGCCGACGGGGTTGCCAGCGCCAGCGTGGTGGCGATGGCGATGGCCATGCCGATCATGCCGTAGAGATTGCCCTGGCGACTGGTGGTCGGATGCGACAGGCCGCGCAGCGCCATGATGAACAGGACACCGGAGACGAGGTAGAGGAAGGACGCGAAGTTGGCGTTCATGGCGCTCTACTTGTCCTTCTTCTTGTACATGGCCAGCATGCGCTGGGTGACGAGGAAGCCGCCGAAAATGTTGACCGAGACCAGCATCAGGGCGACGAAGCCGAAGCCGGCGGCAATGCCGGAGGCGGCGATCCCCACGGCAAGCAGGGCGCCGACGACGATAACCGAGGAGATGGCGTTGGTGACGGCCATCAGCGGCGTATGCAGTGCGGGGGTCACCGACCAGACGACGTAGTAGCCGACGAAGATCGCCAGGACGAAGATGGCGAAGCGGAAAACGAAGGGATCGATGACGCCGCCGGAGAGCGCATGCGCGGCATCACCGGCCGCGTCAGTGCCACCCGGCGCGGTCGCCAGATTGTGCACTGCCAGTCGAACGGCGGCGGACGCCTGATCTAGCTGGTCGAGGGCTTTCTGCAGGGTCTGGTCCATCACGCGATCCCTTTCGGCTTCGACGAGGGCGACTTGGGTGCGGCCGCCTTCTTGGGCGCGGCTTTCTTGGGCAAAGCGTCGGCGACCATGGTCTTGGCCGGGATCGCGGCCGGCTCGACATGGGGCTGCTGGTCGGCTTTTACGAAAGCCGGATGAACCACCTTGCCGCCATCGGTCAGCATCGTCGCCTTGACCAAGTCGTCGTCGCGGTTGATGGCAAGCGTCTTGGTCGTCTTGTCGATCAGCGTCTCGAGAAAGGCGAACAGGTTCCTGGCATAAAGCAGCGAGGCCGACGCCGCGATGCGGCCTGGCACATTGAGATGGCCGACAATCTTGACGTTGTTGGCGGTGGTGACGACCTTTCCGGCTTCGGCGCCCTCGACATTGCCGCCGCGCTCGACCGCCAGATCGACGAGAACCGAACCCGGCTTCATCGAAGCGACCATGTCAGCCGAGACCAGCTTCGGCGCCGGACGGCCTGGGATCAGCGCCGTGGTGATGACGATGTCCTGCTTGGCGATGTGCTCTGATGTGAGTGCCGCCTGCTTGGCCTGGTATTCCTTCGACATTTCCTTGGCGTAGCCGCCGGCCGTTTCCGCAGCCTTGAATTCCTCGTCCTCTACGGCGAGGAACTTGGCGCCGAGCGAGGCGACCTGTTCCTTGGCGGCGGGGCGAACGTCGGTGGCGGTGACGACCGCACCAAGCCGGCGCGCCGTGGCGATCGCCTGCAGGCCGGCGACGCCGACGCCCATGATGAAGACCTTCGCCGCCGGCACCGTGCCGGCCGCTGTCATCATCATCGGCAAGGCGCGGTCATATTCCGAAGCGCCGTCGATCACCGCCTGGTAGCCGGCAAGGTTTGCCTGCGAGGACAACACGTCCATCGACTGCGCCCGGGTGATGCGCGGCATGAATTCCATCGAGAAGGCGGTGACACCGGCCTTGGCCAGAGCCGCCACGGCGGCATCGTTGCCGTAGGGGTCCATGATGGCGATCACAGCCGCGCCGGGCTTGTAGCTCTTCAGCTCGGCATCACTCGGCCGGCGCACCTTCAGCACCACATCGGCCTTGGCGACATCGGAAGCCTTGCCGATGGCGGCGCCGGCGCTGGCATATTCGGCATCGATGATGCGCGACTTCAGACCGGCACCGGCCTCGATGACGACGTCGAAGCCCAGCGCCGCCAGCCGTTTCACCGTATCGGGCGAGGCCGCGACGCGCGGCTCGTTGGCATCGAGCTCACGAGGGATGAAAACCGTCTGTCCCACCGCATGATCCTTTCGGCCGGAAGCTATTTCCCGCAAGACGCCGGCCGGCCTCGCGGCGGCGCCGTGGACAAGGTGTCGGAAAATCTATCGGAGGATAAAGGCGCCGACGGCCAGAATCAGCACGAACAGAATGGTCGCCGAGAAAAAGCCGCCCGCGAAGAAGCCGAAGGCCATCGCCAGGAGCAGGGCGCCGCAAAACAGCGAGCCGTACTTGGCCAGCGCGAGGAAGCCCGCATAGGTGCGGTCATGCTCGGCATAGTCCATCTTCGCACCCAGTTCGACAGGACCGGTCGGCGAGTGATCAGCCATAGGAATACCCCTTCGAAGACATCTTTCAGGCACATAGCGAAAAGCCGGGCCGAGAGCAATGGCGCTATTGCCGCACAACAACCGACAACTGCCTCAAAGAAAGGTTGAAGCCGGCTGCCGACGCGCGACGGAGTCGACCGCTGGATTCTGATGCTTGATGCGGAAAGATGCTCCGAAGGCGGACGCTTGCGTGCCTAAGCCGGCGCCCTCAGCCGGCTAAATGCGGAAATAGCCCGAGCAACCCGACGACGATCAGATAGAGCGCGACGATGTAGTTCAACAGCCTTGGCATGACCAGGATCAGCACGCCGGCGATCAGCGAGATGAGCGGGGTTAGCGCAAGTGTGGAAATGGTCATGGCGGGTTCCCTCAAAAACTTAAGACCCGGAGCGCTGCTCGTGGCCTCACCCAGAACGCCGAAGTCGCCAAAAGGCTCCCTGTCGGCCCTGCAAAATCGTGTGAATCCTGCCGTATCAGGCGGCTTCGTGATAGTACTTTGCCGTGGGCAGGATGGTCAGCGGCGGGAGTTCTCCGACATGCGGCGTATCGAACAGCATGCGCTGTTCCATTGGCGTCGAGCGGAAGAACGGGAACCGTGAGAAGGACCTCTCGCGGATGGCGTTGACGTCGGCGCGGTAGAGCACGACCTTGTTGAAAACGCCCGGATAGGCGCGCGACTCGCTGATCTTCTCCGAGTAGTAGATACGCTTGTAGAAGCCGGCGTGATCCTCGCGAATGGTCGACAGGCAGTAGGGCGCGTTGAAATGGAAACACGCCATGCCGGCCAGCCGCAGCGTCAGGTAAGGGATCTGCGGGTAGACGCGCGACCATTCGGGATCGGACGCAAACCGGCTGGGGCAGATGAAGCTCAGCCCGTCACGAAGCATCGGCATGACGATGTCGGCAAAGGCCTTGGTGGAAGGCGACATCGGCGTCGCCAAGGTGACGTGATGGATACGCAGCGTGCTGACGAGTTCCTGGTCGATATAGACCCCGAAGCGGTACACATTCGGTGCCTCGTCGAGCTCATCGTGAATGGTGTGGTTTTCGTTGTCGGGCACCATATCGTTCGAGCGATATGACTTGTAGCGCAGGCGGTAGATGTCCTCGAGATCTTCGCCCTTGTCGCAACGGCGGTACTCTGTCCGCTCAAGCATCGCCGAGACGTTGCGGGCGAAGCTGGACATGGTGTCGGCGGCGTCCTTGCCGTCCTTGCCGTCCTCGCCCGTCACCGGACGAAGCGAACTCAACTGCACAATCATCAACTCAATCCCCGTACATTGCCGCCGCGATCCGACACTACGACAGGGCCCTGGGATGTAAAAGATGAAAATGGGAAGCAGCCCGTTTACCAGTCGTTAAGGTTAACGATTGCTAAAATAAAACTAAAATTGGTGCTTTTCTTGATTTTCTGCGTCGCGACAGGGAAAGAGCGTATCTCCAACATGAGGGGAAGCGGCGGAAATTTTGGCATGGCCCGCGACGTGCAAGGAAACCTCGGAGCCTGTTCAATCCTGATGGAACCAGGGATGGGCTCTCAGTGCCTGGGCACCATGCGCCATGCGCCGCAAATCAGCGACGTACCGCCTTTTTGGCGGTCCTGATATCCTTGGCGAAGGGCCATACCGTGTTCGACATCGTCTCGATGCCGGAAGCGCTGAGCGCCGAACCGAACAGGAACCCCTGGACAAGATCAGGCTTGACCTGCAACGCCAGGATCTTGAGCTGCTCGAAGGTCTCGACCCCTTCGACTGTCACCGAAAGCCCCAGCGGGCGCGACAGGTTGACGATGCCCTTGAGCAGATCGAGCGAACGGGGATTCTGGGTGACGTCCATCAGGAAAGAGCGGTCGATCTTGATCTTGTCGAGCGGCAGCTTGTGCAGGTAGCTCAGGCTCGAATAGCCGGTGCCGAAATCGTCGAGCGCAATGCGCACCCCGATCTGCTTCAGCTCCTCGATGTACTGGCGCGTCAGCGACTTGTCGTCGAGCAGCGCCGTTTCGGTGACCTCGATCTCGAGCCGGCTGGCGGCGAGGCCGGAGCTCGCCAGCGCATCGCGAACCTTCTGGATGACATCGCGGTTGCGGAAATCCTTGGCGGAGAGATTGACCGAGACGCTGGTCTGGTCCGGCCATTTGGCGCATTCGGCGCAGGCTGCCTGCAGCACAAAAGTGCTGATCTCGGAAATGATACCCATTTCCTCGGCCAGTGGAATGAAGATGCTGGGCGAGATCGGCCCGAGATCTGGATGATCCCACCGGCACAGCGCCTCGCAGCTGGCGATGCGCATGGTGCTCATCGCCACGATCGGCTGATAGACCACCCGCAGGCTTTTGCTTTCCACGGCTGTGCGCAGATCCGCCTTCATCAGCTGACGGTTGCGGAAAGCGGCATCCATCGAGGCTTCGAACAGCCGCCAGCTGTTCTTGCCGAGCTCTTTGGCCTTGTAGAGCGCCAGGTCCGCCTTGACGATCATGGCGTCGACATCGGTATCCTTGACCCGTGAAAGCACGGCGCCGCCGCTGGCCTGGATGCGCAGCCCGTGACCGGCGACGTCGACTTCCCCTTGCAAGCCGGCGAAAATCTCGTCGAGCTGGCTGGTCAGATGGCTCTCATCCTCGACGCGGTCGAAGAAGACCATGAACTCGTCGCCACCAAAACGGCTGACCGTGATATCTTGCCTGGCAATGGCGGCAAGCCGCTCGGCAACGGCGTAGATCAAGCCGTCGCCGATTGGATGGCCAAGCGTGTCGTTGACGCTCTTGAAATCGTCGAGGTCGAGCACCGCCAGGCCGCAGAGACGATCGCGATCGCCTGATACCATGGCCTCGCCGATCAGTTCGTGGAAATAGGCGCGGTTGGGCAGGCCGGTGAGGTTGTCGTAACGTGCCATGAAGCGGATCTTGTCTTCCGCCTCGACACGGGCGGTGACGTCCTCGAAGGTGATGACGCCCAGTTCCTGGCTGCCTTCGCGAGCCGAGAACTCGTAATGCTGGCCGTTGGCGAGGGAAACCAGCACCTTGCGGTCGCGGCCCTCACGCAGGGCACGCGTCAGTTGAGCCTCGATATAGCGGCAATCCTTGGGCGCCAGCATGCCACCGGCGACACCGCGCATCAACAGACCATGGATCGACCGGCCGAGCAGCGCATCGGGCGACTTGAGCGACATCAGATGCGCGGCCTCGGCATTGGCGACCGCGACGCGGCCGTCCGGGCCGAGCATGACAAGGCCGTGCGACATGGTGTTGAGCGCACGATTGAAGCGTTGCGCAATGCGGTTGGCCTTCTTCTCTTCCGAGACGGCCGCAAAAAGCACATCGCGTACGGTGTTGGCGAATTTCCGGATGGCGAACAGGAACGGCGCCGACAGGAGCCCGAGAAGGACATGATAGATGTCGCCACGCAGCAGGAAACCAAGTGAGATCGGCCAGGTCAGGGCAAGGGTCAGGATTGTGACCATGCGCGGCGAGCCATAGTTTCGGCCGGCGATGGAGGACGCCGTCGCCAGCGTCAGGCAAACGGAGGCGATTTCGGCGAAACCGTCGCGCGCGAAATAGATGCCGAGCAGGCAGAAGGCGCCAAGTGTCAAACCATGCAGGGAGCCATAGAGAATGTAGTCATTCTCACGTTTGTGCGCTTCTTCCCAGGTCGTCGGCGACGGCATGCTGTTGTATTTTCGAAAGTTCCTCATGCGGAAAATGCCGACGAGGACCATCGAAATGGCGACCAGCAAATACAGCGGATCGCCGTTCTTCCACCAGACGAGGGCAATCAGGAAAGTCTGCGCAAGAATGCCGATCGAAAGCGTCAGCCCGTCGCGAAACAAGGTTTCCACGAACGGAATGTAGACGTCGACCGGGATCTCGTTCTTCTTTATCAGATTCAACGCCTGAATCCCAACCCTGGGGAGCCAAGCAGTGCCACATCCGCCTTAAGAAAGATTTAGAGAGCCGCTCGCGCTCCTGCCGTCAAGCCGAGTGACGTTACGGAAAGCTAGGAAACTGTCGTTCAGGTAAACAAGGCGTATCGATCATTCGGCGGCCTGAAGTTCGGGCCGCGCCGGCGTACCCGACAGGCGTTCGAGCAGCCTTTGGCGTTCGCTCGAAGCCTTGTCGGCGCTGGCTCGACGGACGTGGCCGTAGCCGCGAATGAGGGCAGGCACCGAAGCCAATGCAGCCGCCGCATCGACCCTGGCCGGGGCCAACGATCCGGCGATGAGTTCCAGATCCGCCTCGTACCGCGCCAGCAGCTGTCGCTCCATGCGCCGTTCGGCGGTGTAGCCGAACAGGTCGAAGGCGGTGCCGCGCAGGCCCTTCATCGCCGCCAGAATCCGAAAACCCTTCATCATCCACGGGCCGAAGCTCGATTTCCTAGGGCTGCCGTCATTGCCACGACGGCCCATGATCGGCGGAGCGAGGTGGAATTCAAGTTTGTCATAGCTCTGGAACTGTTTTCCAAGTTCGGCGACGAAAGAGCCGTCCGTGTAAAGACGCGCCACCTCGTATTCGTCCTTGATCGCCATCAGCTTGAACAAGTTCCTGGCGGCTGCCTGCGACACCGCGGTCGAACCAGGCACGGCTTTCGCTTCGGCGGCGCGCAAAACGGCCAGTTTTTCGGCATAACGCCTGCCATAAGCGGCGTTCTGATAGGCGGTCAGGAAGGCGACGCGGCGGGCGATGATTTCGTCCAGTGTCTCGGCGATATCCGTGGCCTGGCCGGTCTTTCCAGCCACGGCTCGACCCGGCTGGGCAACGAGCCCGCGCACGAAATCCGGCTGATGGGCAGCGCGACGTCCCCAGCGGAAAGCGGCGATGTTCATCGCCACGGCTTCGCCATTGAGTTCGATCGCCTTCTCGACGGCCTCAGCCGACAATGGCAGGCCGCCGTGCTGGAAGGCAAAGCCGAGCATGAACATGTTGGCGCCGAGCGAATTGCCGAAAAGTGCCGTGGCGGTGCGGGTGGCGTCGAAGAAATGCGCCTTGTCGTCGCCCGCTGCCGCGCGGATCGCCTTTTTCAGCCGCTCTATCGGCAACGAAAAATCAGCCGAGCGGGCGAATTCGCCGGGCATGATCTCGGCGGTGTTGGCGACGAAGATGGTGTGGCCCTCGCGCACCGCGGTCAGCACCTTCTTCGCGCCCGACACGACGAGGTCGCAGCCAAGCACCAGATCGGCCTTGCCGGCCGAAACGCGGATGGCATGGATGTCGTCCGGGGTGCGGGCGATGCGGACATGCGTGAACACCGAGCCACCCTTCTGGGCGAGGCCGGCCATGTCGATCATGCCGCAGCCCTTGTCCTCAAGATGCGCAGCCATGCCAAGCACCGCACCGACGGTGACGACGCCGGTGCCGCCGACGCCGTCGATGATCGCCGCCCAGCCCTGCTGGCCAAGTGGGAATTGCACCGGCACGGGCACGCCTTCCAGCGGATCGGCTTTGCCGGCCAGGCCCTCGGCCTTGCGGATCTTGGCACCGTGCACGGTGACGAAGGACGGGCAGAAGCCGTTGACGCAGGAGAAATCCTTGTTGCAGCTCGACTGGTCGATCTTGCGCTTGCGGCCGAATTCGGTCTCGACCGGCTGGATCGAGACGCAGTTCGACTGCACGCCGCAATCGCCGCAGCCTTCGCAGACCAGCTCGTTGATGAAGACCCGCTTGTCGGGATCGGGGAAGGTGCCGCGCTTGCGGCGGCGGCGCTTTTCGGCGGCGCAGGTCTGGTCGTAGAGCAGCACCGAAACGCCCTTGACGTCGCGCAGCTCGCGCTGGACGAGATCGAGGTCGTCGCGGTGATGGATGGTGGCGCCGGCCGGGAATTCGGCCTTCCCGGCATATTTGCTGGGCTCATCGGTGACGATGACGATGCGGTCGACGCCTTCGGCGCGCACCTGCCTGGCGATCATGTCGACGGTCAGGCCGCCTTCGTGCGGCTGGCCGCCGGTCATGGCGACGGCGTCGTTGTAGAGGATCTTGTAGGTGATGTTGGCATCGCTCGACAGCGCGAAGCGGATCGCCAGCGTGCCGGAATGGTTGTAGGTGCCGTCGCCAAGATTCTGGAAGATGTGCTCTCGCTTGGAGAACGGCGCCTGGCCGACCCACTGTGCGCCCTCGCCGCCCATGGCCGTGAAGCCGACGGTATTGCGGTCCATCCACAGCGCCATGAAGTGACAACCGATGCCGGCCGCGGCGATAGAGCCGTCCGGCACCTTGGTGGACGAATTGTGCGGGCAACCGGAACAGAAGAACGGCGTGCGCGAGCCGATGTCGGTGGCCTCGGTGAGCATTGCCTGGAACTGGCGCAGTTTTGCCACCCGCGCCGAAATCTCTTCGGACGGGCCGATGGTCCTGACGATCCTCTCGCCAAGCGCGATGGCGATCTCGTTGGGATCGAGCGCGCCCTTGGCCGGAAACAGCCAGTCGCCGCGCTCGTCCTTCTTGCCGATAATGACGGGTTGGGTGGCAGTGCCATAAAGGCTTTCGCGCAACTGCACCTCGATCAGCGAGCGCTTCTCCTCGACGACGACAATGGTGTCGAGGCCGCGGGCGAAATCGGCGATGTGATGCAGGTCGAGCGGCCAGGGGCAGCCGACCTTGAACAGCCGCACCCCGATGCGGTTGGCGGCCGCCTCGTCGACGCCGATATCCTCCAGCGCCTGGCGGACATCGAGGTAGCTCTTGCCCAGCGTGATGATGCCTATCTTCGGGTTGCGGCCGCCCGAATAGACAATGCGGTTCAGCCCGTTGGCAAGGATGAAGGCGGAGGCCGCGGCGCGCTTGTATTCATGCAGCCGCTCCTCCTGGCCGAGCATGTCGATCTCATGGCGGATGTTGAGACCGCCTGGCGGCATGTCGAACTCCGGCACGACGATGTTCAGCCGCTCGAGCGCGGCATCGACCGAGGCGGTCGATTCGATGTTGTCCTTGACGCATTTGATCGCCGCCCACGTGCCGGCAAAACGCGACATGGCGAAGCCGTAGAGCCCATAGTCGATGATCTCCTGGACGCCGGCCGGGTTGAGGATCGGCACCATCGTGTCGACGAACAGGAATTCGGTGGCGTGCGCATTGGTCGAGGATTCGGCCATATGGTCGTCGCCCATCAGCGCAAGCACGCCGCCATGCTTCGACGATCCGGCCAGGTTGGCATGCCGGAACACGTCGCCGGAACGATCGACGCCCGGTCCCTTGCCGTACCAGACCGAAAAGACGCCGTCATGAGTGCCCTCATCAAGCAGTTCCGTCTGCTGTGCCCCCCAGCAAGCGGTGGCGGCAAGCTCCTCGTTGAGACCCGGCTGGAAGATGATGTCAGCCTGGGCGAGCTGTTTCTTCGCCTTCCACAGCTGCATGTCGAGGCCGCCGAGCGGCGAACCGCGATAGCCGGAGACGAAGCCGGCCGTGTTCAAGCCGGCCCGGCGGTCGCGCTCGCGCTGCATCAGCAGCATGCGAATGACCGCCTGCGCGCCAGACAGGAAGATGCGCTCCTTTGCGAGATCGAACTTGTCGTCGAGCGCGACGTCGTGCAGCGTCATCAGGCATTTCCTCTGCGGAGGCCACGAGGGGGCAGGCAGCCAACGTCGGGGTCGGATGACGCATCCTTTCCCCCCTTGCAAGGCAGGTCAAACAAAATCGCAGATGCCAGGCAACGCGCAACGAACAGTCCGCGGCCATCCTGAATCGGGTATGAAACCGATCCGCGGACATTGCCCGGCGCACGAAAATTTCAGCTGCGGCCCGAGCGGCCGCGACGCGTCAGCTGCCCTTCGAGCAATCCGGCTTCGGCTCGCCCGGCAGCTTGCCGTCGGGATGGCCGACCAGATCGGGATTGGCGGTGTAGAGCTGGTCGATGACCAGCGGCCGGTCGGGCAGGATCGACTGGTCTTCCGTCGACATCAGCGTGGTGTCGATCTTCTGCAGGACCGCGCCGTCGGCGCCCTTGATGCTGATGGCAATCGCATAGGGCTTGTTCTTGACGACGCAGGTCAGTGCCGGGCTCTCCAGCGTCACCTTGTCGAGCTTCGGCCAGACCTTCTGCTCGACCACCAGAGGTGCGCCGCCGGCGGGATCCTGGAAGCTGGCCACCGCCACCTGGCCCTCTCCCATCGGCTTCAGCGGCCGCAGGGTCACCACATAAGTCGCCCTGGCGAGGCGGTAGTTGAAGACGAATATCTTGCCGGAAATCTCGAACAGCTTGCCTTCGTCATTACCGGCATCGCGGCAGGCACCGAGCGCAACGGCCACGATGAGCGCCGCGCCAACAAGGATCGAACGGGAAAGGCCGCTACGCATTCCTAACCTCATTTTCCGCCATGCGACGGCGGCGATAGTGACGGCTTGCCTTCTGACGGTTGCCGCACACCGCCATGTCGCACCAAAGGCGGCTGGAATTGCGGCTTCTGTCGACGAATAGCCAAGTGCAGTTGGGGCAGATCCTCAGCCTTGCGACAGTGTCGTCACGCAGAAGCGATAGCGCCGAAACCGCCAGCGCCGCCTCGAAGGCGATCGGCGTCAGAGGATCGCCGAACGGCCTTCCCGGCGCACCGATCTCGGTCCGGCTGCCGGCAAGGCCATCGGCACAAGCTCTCAGGAATCCGGCCAGATCGGTGGTGGCGACCGCGCCTTTCGACGCCGCTCCACGAAACAGCCGGTCCGTCGCCTCGCGGATCGACAGCACGACGGGCGCGATCGCCGCCGCCGAGGATACCGCCAGCGGCCTGTCGCCAAGTTCGGCGGCGCGAAAGCGGCTCGCCGCGTCGGCGAAGCGGGCAATCTCGGCCGGATCGTCGAAGCGGTCGAAGGTCCGCTCCGGATCGCCGCGCAGCACGACGGTGTTCGCCGTGTCGAGCGCAAGCAGGCCGCCGGTGAAGCGGTGCGGGGTCCAGGATACCGTCATGCCGAAAATCTAACCTATAAATCGCGTTTGACAAGTTAGATTCGGCGATGCAACCTCACTCCGGGATGCGGCGGTCTCCGCAGCCTTTTGAGCATGTCGTTGGCCAGGACCGCTTCGCACTTTTGGCGGCATGCTTCGAGGTTTTGCATGCTCTATTTCTTCCAGCAGGTGTTGAACGGGCTGCATTCGGGCGCGCTCTATGCGCTGCTCGCCTTTGGCTATGTGCTGACCAACGGCATCCTGCACCGCACCAATCTCGCCTATGGCGCGTTGTTCGCCTTTTGCGGCCAGACGATGATCCTGACCGCGGCCTTCGGCTACCAGGTGCTGTGGCTGACGCTGCTGGCGGCGGTGGCGCTGGGCGTCGTCGCTGCGTTCTTCTATGCCGCGCTGATCAGCCACGTGCTGTCGCGCAGTGTCTTCGAACCTTTGGCCGATCGCACGCCCAATGCAATCGTGGTGACGACGCTCGGCATCTTGCTGCTGCTGTCCGAAGCGAGCCGCATCGCCGCCGACACGCATGATCTGTGGCTGCCGCCGATGCTGGCGCAGCCCATCGTTTTTGCGCAGGGCGCGACCTTCAAGGCAACGCTGACGCTCATCCAGCTCATCGACTGCGCCGTGGCGGTGGCGGCAATCGCGCTGGCCAGCCGGGCTTTTGCCCGGTCGAGCTTCGGACGGCGCTGGCGCGCCGTCTCCGACGACCCCAAGGCAGCCGCGATGTGCGGCGTCGACGTGCGTGCGGTGTTCCGGCACGCGGTGCTGTTCGGTGGTTTCTGCGCCGCGCTGGCCGGTGTCATGGCCGGCCTCTATTACGGTAATGTCAGCTTTGGGTCGGGCCTCGTCTACGGACTGAAAATCCTGTTCGTGACGGCAGTCGGCGGCTATCTCTCGCCGCCGCGCGCGGCACTCGGCGCGGCCGCCTTCGGCATGGCCGAATCGCTGTGGGCCGGCTATTTCCCGGTCGAGTGGCGCGACGCGTGGATGTATCTGTTCCTGGTCACGACGCTGATCCTGATCGGCGCCGGCCGCGACACCGGCAAAATTGCCTGAAAACGTCAGACTTTGGTTGCATGACGCGAGGGCAGATCGCCGGTATCGGGCACTGTCTGCCATGCGGTGATATTTGCTGCCTCTATCCTTGTTGACCCGTCAGTCCACGCGCGGCATACCGTTGGACCACGCGGCGTGACGGACAAAAGGGGGAAGCCGGCACGCCTCCGGTACAAGGGAGGAATGCATGGCAGGGCTTCTTGCTCTATCCAGGACTATTGATCGCGCCAACGAATTCATCGGCAAATGGATATCGTGGCTGATCCTGCTGGCGATCCTGGTGAGCGCCGCCAACGCCATTATCCGCAAGGTGTTCGACATATCCTCGAACGCCTGGCTCGAGCTGCAATGGTATCTGTTCGGCGCCGCCTTCATGCTGGCCGCCGCCTATACGCTGAAGCAGAACGAACATATCCGCATCGACATCGTCTACGGCCTGTTTTCACGCCGCGTACAGCACTGGATCGACCTGCTCGGGCATCTCTTCTTCCTGATGCCGTTCGTGACGCTGATGGTGATTTATTTCGTGCCCTATGTGTCGCTGTCGTTTCGCAGCGGCGAGATGTCCAACAATTCCGGCGGTCTGATCATCTGGCCGGCCAAGGCCATCCTGCTCATCGGTTTTTTCCTGCTCGCTCTGCAGGGCATCTCCGAGATCATCAAGAAGATCGCCATCATGCGCGGAGACATGGACGACCCCAATCCGTTCATATCGGTGCATGAGCAGGCCGAACTCGAAGCCAAGGCGCTGGCCGACGAGGTGCGCTCGTGATGGAGTTCATCGCGCAGAACATGGCGCCGATCATGTTCGCCTCGCTGATCATCTTCCTGCTGATCGGCTACCCCGTCGCTTTTTCCTTGGCCGCCAACGGCTTGATGTTCTTCTTCATCGGCGTGCTGCTATCCCCCTATTCCGGAGGATCGATCAACCTCGCCTGGCCGCTCCTGCATGCATTGCCGGATAATTTCTACGGCAGCCGGGTGATGTCGAACGACACGCTGCTGGCCATCCCGTTCTTCACCTTCATGGGCATCGTGCTCGAGCGATCGGGTATGGCCGAAGACCTGCTCGACACGATCGGCCAGTTGTTCGGGCCCATCCGTGGCGGCCTTGCCTATGCGGTGATCTTCGTCGGCGCGCTTTTGGCGGCGACCACCGGCGTGGTGGCGGCTTCCGTCATCGCCATGGGCCTGATCTCGCTGCCGATCATGCTGCGCTATGGTTATGACCGCCGGCTCGCATCCGGTGTCATTGCCGCCTCCGGCACACTTGCCCAGATCATCCCGCCGTCGCTGGTGCTGATCGTGCTTGCCGACCAGCTCGGCCGCTCGGTCGGCGATATGTACGCGGGCGCGTTGATCCCGGGCCTCGTGCTCACCGGCCTCTACATGTCCTACATCCTGATCATGTCGATCATCCGGCCGAACTCGATGCCGGCGCTGCCGCTCGAGGCCCGTACACTCGGCCATGGCGTGATGTCGCTGCTGGTGGCTTTGCTTGTCACATCAGCGGTTTCCTACGCGGCGTATCGTTATCTGGCGCCGGCACATGGCGACAATGCCGACATTCTCGGTGCGACTGCCGGAGTGCTGTTCATCTACATCGTCGCCATTGCCGACAAGCGCCTGAACTTCAACATGATGTCCAGGCTCGCGCAGCAGGTGATCATCGTGCTGATCCCGCCACTGGCGCTGATCTTCCTGGTGCTGGGCACCATCTTCCTGGGCATCGCCACGCCGACCGAAGGCGGCGCAATGGGCTCCGTCGGCGCCTTGTTCATGGCGGCGGCCAAGGGGCGCTTGTCGCTTGACGTCGTCAAGCAGGCACTGGCCTCGACGACAAGGCTGTCGTCATTCGTGCTGTTCATCCTGATCGGCGCACGGGTGTTCTCACTGACCTTCTACGGCGTCAACGGCCACATCTGGGTCGAGCACCTTTTGACGTCGCTGCCGGGCGGCGAGGTCGGCTTCCTGATCGGCGTCAACATGCTCGTCTTCTTCCTCGCCTTCTTCCTCGACTTCTTCGAATTGGCGTTCATCATCGTACCGTTGCTGGCGCCCGCCGCCGACAAGCTCGGCATCGACCTGATCTGGTTCGGCGTGCTCCTGGGCATCAACATGCAGACCAGCTTCATGCACCCGCCCTTCGGCTTCGCGCTGTTCTACCTGCGTTCGGTGGCCGCGCGCGTACCCCATCTCGATCGTCTCACCGGCAAACAAATCGCGCCGGTGACCACCGGACAGATCTATTGGGGCGCGGTGCCCTTTGTCTGCATCCAGGTGATCATGATCGGGTTGACCATCGCCTTCCCGCAAATGGTGATGCACTACAAGGGAACGGCCGTCGATCCGGGCACCATCGACTACAAGGTACCGGAGGTGCCCGGCCTGTCGCCGCTCGGCACGCCGCCGGCGGATGGAGCGGCGCCAGTTGGTGGCGGCACGGCGCCGGCAGCTCCTGACCTTTCGCAACCGCCCAGTTTCGGCGATCCGACACCGGCAAAGCCGGCAGCGCCACAGCCCGACTTGTCGCAACCGCCAAGCTTCAACTGAACCGGCATGGTCAAAACCATGAAAGCGGTGCGGCTGGAAGCAGTGGGCGGCATCACGCTGCGCGAAGTCGACATGCCTGACATCGGTGCGGATGAGCTACTGGTGCGCATCGAAGCCTGCGGCGTCTGCGGCACGGATCGGCATCTGTTTCACGGCGAATTTCCGTGCACGCCGCCGGTGACGCCCGGCCATGAGTTCTCCGGTACCGTCGAGGCGATCGGAAAATCGGTCTCGGGTTTTGCCATCGGCGATCGTGTCACCGGCGACCCCAACATCGCCTGCGGGCGCTGCGCGCGTTGTCACGCGGGACAAGTCAATCTCTGCAGCAATCTGCGCGCCATCGGCATTCATCGCGACGGCGGCTTTGCCGAATATCTTGCGTTGCCGCAGAAGCAGGCTTTCGTCCTGCCTGCCGGCTTGAATCCCATGCACGGTGCCTTCTGCGAGCCGCTCGGCTGTTGCCTGCACGGCGTCGACCTTGCCGGTATCAAACCGGGCAGTTCGGTGGTCGTGCTTGGTGGCGGCGTGATCGGCCTGCTCACCGTGCAGCTGGCACATTGGCGGGAGCCACGACCATCATCCTGTCGACCAGGCAAGCCTCGCGGCGCGCGCTCGCCGAGGACCTCGGCGCGACAGTGACGATCGATCCAACCGCCAATGTCATCGATGCCATCGCCGGACCGGCGGGGCTGGTGCCAGGCGGTGTCGACGTCGTCTTCGAATGCGCGGGCGTGCAAGAGACCGTCGAGCAGTCGATGCGGCTGGCCCGCGCCGGTGGCACGATCGTCATCGTCGGCGTAACGCCGCAAGGCATGAAAGTGGAATTCGAGCCGTTCGACCTGTTGTTCCGGGAACTGAAGGTGCTCGGTTCCTTCCTCAATCCCTACACCCATCGCCGCGCCGCCGAACTCATCGCTTCCGGTGCGATCGAGATCGACAGGCTGATCTCCAGGCAGGTATCGCTTGAAGAAGCGCCAGCGGTGATCGCCAATCCGCCGGCGCCCGGCGAGGTCAAGGTTCTCGTGGTGCCGGGGCGAGGCTGAACCGCTGGCTTCGCCCTCCCGGGATATACAGAAAAGCTCCCTGAGCGGGTTCCGCCCAGAGAGCTTTTGAGCAGAAGTCCGGCCGACTACAGCTTGCCGTTGCGCTGCTGGACCATCATGAAGGTGTCGTAATTGTATTCGGCCACCTGCGCCCAGAGATAATGCTCCTTGCGGAAGCCCTTGATCGATTCCCAGATCTTCTTGAACGGGGCGTTGGAGGCTTCCATTTCGGTATAGACCTCGTTGGCCTTTTCGAAGCAGGCAGCCATGATCTCCTGGCTGAACGGGCGCAGTTTCGCGCCGCCGGCTACCAGCCGCTTCACCGCCGCAGGGTTCAGATAATCGTATTTCTGCAGCATGTTGGCGTCGGCCGCCTGCGCGGCGGTGTGCAGCAGCGACTTGTACGTCGGCGAAAGTTCTTCGTACTTCGCCTTGTTGAACATCAGGTGGACGGTCGGGCCGCCCTCCCACCAGCCGGGATAGTAATAATAGGGCGCGACCTTGTAGAAGCCGAGCTTCTCGTCGTCATAGGGACCAACCCATTCGGCCGCGTCGATGGTGCCTTTCTCCAGCGCGGGATAGATATCACCGCCGGCGATCTGCTGCGGCACGACGCCGAGCTTCTGCACCACCTTGCCGGCAAAACCGCCGATTCGCATCTTGAGGCCGGAAAGGTCGGCCACCGTGTTGATTTCCTTGCGGAACCAGCCGCCCATCTGCACGCCGGTGTTGCCGCCCGGCAGGCCGAAAAGGCCCTGCGTGGCGAGAAACTCGTTGAACAGGTCGATGCCGCCGCCATGGTAATGCCAGGCATTCATGCCGCGTGCGTTGAGCGAAAAGGGAACCGCCGCACCGAGCGCCCATGTCGGGTCCTTGCCCCAGTAATAATATGCCACCGTATGGCAGGCCTCGACCGTGCCGGCCGTGGCGGCGTCGGCGGCCTGCAGACCAGGCACCAGCTCCCCGGCAGCAAAAACCTGGATCTGGAAATTGCCATCGGTGGCTTCCGACAGCATCTTGGAAAACACCTCGGCGCCGCCGTAGATGGTGTCGAGCGACTTCGGGAAGGACGACGCCAGCCGCCACGTCACCTTGGGATTGGACTGGGCGATTGCAGGCGCCGCCAGCGCGGCCGCCGCCGCCGCGGCACCGACGCCGGTGACACCGGTCTTGCGAATGAATGAACGACGATCCATGAACTTCCTCCCTTTTGGATCAACAGGCCGACGTCAGGAAATCCTCGGTTTCCCTGTCGGTTCGTTGGAGACAATACACAGGCAAGAAGTCGAGTCCAGCAGGCCGGCCCGATTTGACGGCGAAGCCCGGCTGCCCTGCAACTATAGTCTAACAGGCCGTTTGGTGGCCCATGCGAGACGTTGAAACTTGGCATGGAAAAATGCCCGGCGATGGCCTATTTTGCAGGCAGGACATCCTTGCCCAGATGGAACACAGAGCCAAATGCACCAGCCGCTCGTCGCCATATCGACCGACGTCCGTCAGTTCGACAACTACACCTGGCATGCCGCCCCACAACAATATCTGGAAGCGGCGATCACCGGCGCCGGCGTGTTTCCGGTGCTGGTGCCATCGTTCGGCGACCGGCTCGATTTCGACGAACTTCTGTCGTCGGTCAACGGCGTCATGGTCACCGGCTCGAAATCCAATGTGCATCCCTCGCTCTATGGCGGCGACGCCAGCGAAGCCAATGGCCCCTATGATCCGGCGCGCGACGCCACGACGCTGCCGCTGATCCGGCGGGCGATCGAACGCGGCGTGCCGCTGCTCGCCATCTGCCGCGGCATCCAGGAATTGAACGTGGCGTTGGGCGGCACGCTCGGCACCGAGATCCAGGAGCGCGAAGGCTCGCTCGACCACCGCGCGCCGGTGAGCGACAAGCAGGACGAACGCTTCGCCATCCACCAGACCATTTCGATCAAACCTGACAGTTGCCTGGCCGGCGTGTTCGGTGCCGGCGACATCAAGGTCAATTCGTTGCACCGCCAGGCGATCGACCGGCTGGGCTCGAAGCTGCAGGTCGAGGCCGTCGCCACCGACGGGACGGTCGAGGCGGTTTCGGTGCGCGACGCCCGCGCTTTCGCCGTCGGCGTGCAATGGCACCCGGAATACTGGGTCAAGTCGGACAGCAACTCGGTGAAGATATTCCGTGCCTTCGGCGATGCGGTTCGGCTGCACGCCGCAGCGAAGGCTGGCGCGCGGGCCGCAGCGGAATAATCAGTCGCCAGATTTCTTGTTACCGGTGGCCGCCAGCGACAGCAGCGGCAGCGCCGGGGCATAGGATTCGTAGCCGTCGCCATCGGCAGCCGCGAAGGTGACGATTGGATCGGTGCCATTGACGCTGAAGGCGACCGTGCCGTCGTTTTGTTCGCGCCAGAACTTCGCCCGCTCGATGCCGGGCAGCAGCCGGCGGCAGTTCGCTGCCACCGTCAACAGTGACAGGCCATCCGAGATCGAAGCGCCACGCCTCACCGCGCAATCCCCCTCATCGCCATTGGCAACCAGCCTGTACGTGTTGGACGGCGCGGCTTCATTGGCGACGCTTTCCCCATTGCCGTCATGAAACAGTTGAACGCCGCCAACCAAGGCTGCGGCTGCGATTAATGGGGAAAGCACTTTCATCATTCTCATCCATGCACGAGGACAGGATGAAGAATGATTTCAAAGGGTTAAGCCGGCGTTAATAAATGTGGCAAACTGCCGTCGGCACCGCGAACAAGGCGTACATTCCGTAGTCAGGGACCGCGACTAGTTTATATCAAAACTTGTAGCTGAAGCCGACGCGGACAGCCTGGGTCTTTACATCGGTCGGATAATTGAAGCCGCTATCGGTCGCCGGATTGTCGGTGAAGGTGCCGAAATCACTGTAGCGATACTCGACGCGCGTCGTCCAGTTTTGCGTGAAGGCATACTCGAGACCGGCGCCCAAGGTCCACCCGGCTTTGGTATTGGACGAGTCGTCGGTCGTTCCACCATCGTCGTACTTAGTATCGAAGTGAGCAACCGCAAGACCGCCAGTCGCGTACAACAGGGCCGGTCCCATCGCGTAGCCAAGGCGTGCTCGTAAAGAACCCTGGACGTCGATTTTGGTTTTGATGGTGCCAGCAAACTCGGAATCTACTGAGCCGCTCGCTCCCGAGCCCTCGATATCGCCTTCGACGCCGAGAACATATGAACCGAATGCCTGATTGTAGCCGAGGTGAATGCCGCCGAGCACGCCGTTGGATTTCCACGAATCGGACCAATCGGAAACGCCAGTTCCTATCCCTGAATCATGGCTGTCGACATCTCCCCAGCCATACCCGATCTGAGCGCCGACATAGGCGCCGGTCCAGTCGTAGGCGACGGGAGCAGAGACGAGCGCATCGGCAGCGAAAGCGCTGCCTGAAACGACGACAAGCATTGTCGATGCAAGAAGAAGAGTTTTCACGTAGCGCCCCGCTCGTTGGTTGTCGGCAAAATACCTTGCTTCAGCCGCGTATCAAGCGCGGATCAGGGTGCCGAGGTGTCAGAAGCGCCGATTTCCGACCTATGGTTGCAGATCAGCCACGTTTCGCCGCCTATTGCGGCCTACCTTGCTAGGTCCTGGCCTTCACATTCACCGTCTCTGGCACCGGGGTCAGCGGACGGCGCTCGGTGAACCAGGACACCAGATTGTCGACGCACAGATCCGCCATGGCGCGGCGAGTGTGGTCCGAGGCCGAGCCGACATGCGGCAGCAGCGAGGTGTTGGGCGCATCGAGCAGCGCCTTGGGCACGTTCGGTTCGTCGGCAAAGACGTCGAGGCCGGCAGCGGCGATGATGCCGGTGGCGAGGGCTGCCGCAAGCGCTGCCTCGTCGACCGTGCTGCCGCGACCGATGTTGACGAAGACGCCATTGGCGCCAAGCGCCGACAGGATTTCGGCATTGACCGCCTTCTCCGTCGAGGCGCCCCCCGGCGCGACCGAAATCAGCGTATCGACGGCTTCGGCAAGCCCTTTCAGGGTCGCATGGTACTGGTAGGAAAGACCATCGACACGGCGCCGGTTGTGGTAGGCGACCGGCAAGCCAAAAGCTGCCAGACGCCGGGCGACGGCCTGCCCGATGCGGCCCATGCCAAAAATACCCACACTGCGCCCGCGCAAGGTCAGCCGGCTCAGCGGATAGTTGCCCTTGCGCACCCAGCTGCCGTCGCGCAGCCAGGTTTCGGCGCGCGGCAGATCGCGGATGGTGTTGATCAACAGCCCGATCGTGGTGTCGGCGACCTCCTCGGTCAACACGTCCGGCGTGTTGGTGACCATGATGTTCTTCGCTCGGGCATGGCCGACATCGACCGAATCATAGCCGACGCCGAACGAGGCGATGAGCTCGAGGTTGGGCAATGCATCCATCATCGCCGCGTTGATGCCGGCGAACGAAGCGATGCCGCGCACATCACTGCGCATCTCGTCGGTGACGAGCGCCGGATCGGCGCGTTCGATTCTGACACGCCTGAACGTGCGGTTGATGCGGTCGACCGCATGGTCGTTGAAATCGCCCGGCACCAGGATGGCCACGGATTGCAGCTGTTCGGCCTTGGTCATGCACGCTCCACCGGCTTGCCGGTCGACTGACGCACATGCAGTTCCGGCTTGATCAGTTCCTGAGAGGGCCGCACCGTCTGGCCGTTGAGCTTGTCGAGCAGCGCGCTGGCGGCGCGGCGGCCAACCTCGCGCTGGCCGTTCCAGACGGTGGTCAGCGCCGGCGTCGCGATCGCCGCCTCTTCGAGGTCGTCATAGCCGGTGACGGAGATGTCGACGCCGGGCACAAGGCCGGCACGGGCAATGCCGTTCATCAGGCCGATGGCGACGAGGTCGTTCCAGCAGCAGGCAGCCGTCGGTCTGTCCTTCAGCGCCAGGAACTGTCCGGCGGCCTCGAAGCCGGCCTGCTTGGTGCGCGGGCCGGCGATGCGCCATGACGGCCTGACTTCCAGCCCGGCCGCCTCCATCGCGTTGACATAGCCCTGGTAGCGGTCACGGCCGGTCGAGGTCTGGTCGGTGCCGCCAATCATGGCGATGCGCTTGTGGCCGAGCGAGATCAGGTGGTTGGTGGCGAGGCCTGTTCCATAAGAGTCGTCGCCGCGAAACACCGGCACATCGGCACCCTCGACGGTGCGAGCGATCAGCACCGCAGGGAGGCCGTTCTCCTCGGCCATCACGATGTCGGAAGCCGGCGTGCCGATGGCCGGCGACATGATCACGCCGTCGGCGCCGAGCTGCAAAAGCGTATCGATGAAGGTGCGCTGCTTTTCGAGCTGATCATAATGATTGGACAGGATGAAGGTCTGCCGGCTGCGGTCGAGCTCGCTTTCGATCGAGCGCAGTATCTCGGCGAAGAACGGATTCATGATGTCGTGGACGACGACGCCGACAATACCGGAACGCGAGGTGCGCAGGCTGGCGGCGCGACGGTTATAGATATAGCCGATGGCGCGGGCATGTTCCTTGATGCGGTCGCGGGTGGTGCCGGCAACCAGAGGGCTGTCGCGCAGAGCCAGCGAGACCGTGGCCGTGGACACGCCGAGCGCATCCGCGATCGTCGAAAGCTTGATTTTTTGTGCCAGCGACGTGTGCTCCCCGGATCTGAATTTCCAGACCTAAACCGTTTAAAGGCGGCGTTATGCCATCGATCGGGGGCAAATCAAAGTTTTTTTGCCAGCGCTTCGGCCTCGACATCCGAGGCAGCGCGGCTCCGCAGCCGAAGCCGATGCTCGCGATGGACGATGTAGAGGCCGCTGGCGACGATGATGGCGGCGCCGACCAATGTCCAGCGATCGGGAAACTGCTTGAAGACGATCCATCCCGAAATGATCATCCACACCATCTGCGAATAGGGATAAGGCGCCAATGCCGTGGTTGTCGCCAGCCGGTAGGCCTGGACCAGCAGCCAGTGACCGACGCCGCCGAACACGCCGAGCATAAGCAGCACGAACCAGTGCCAGGCGTCATGCGGCAGGGAAAACGAAAACGGCAGCAAGGGCAACAGCAGCAGCGCCGGCGCCAGGGCCGAAAACAGGATAAGGCTTTCCGACGTCTCGGTCGCCGACATGCGGCGCGTCATGATGACGTAGAAGCAGTTGGACAGCATCGAGCCGAGCGCAAAGAGGTGTCCAACGCCGAAAACGCCGACGCCCGGCCGGGTGATAATGAGGACGCCGGCAAAGGCCGTCAGAATGGCCAGCCAGCGCCGCCAGCCTGCCCACTCGCCAAGCAGCGGACCGGCCAGCGCCGTGATCACCATCGGCCCGAAGAAATAGATCGAGGTGGTCTCGGCCAGTTGCAAGGATTTGAGCGCCAGGACATTGAATATCGTCGATCCGAACAGGAATGCCCCACGCAAGATATGCGCCGGCAGGTTGACCGGACGAAACCGCACCGGTTCGCGCCAGCCGCGCAGCAGCGTGCCGACCAGCACGACATGCACGGCAAAGCGCACCCAAGCAACGATCAGCACGGAGACGCCGGCGAGGACGAGGTATTTGCTTGATGTGTCGAGGAAGGTGAAGCAGACATAGGTGGAAAGCATGCACAGGATCGCCACCGGCGGTGTCGCGCTTTCTACATGTCTTTGGGGAGCACTCACTTGCAGACCGGGTGGGAAGCTGGGCTGGAGCCCACCTTTGCGGGAATTGCCGGCTCCCGGCAAGCCAATTGTCGGCTATCGCCACGCCAAAGCCGGCTGGCATAACAAAGTGTCGGCGGCAGGCTTAGTCGATACCTTTGAAAGCTACGGGTGCATACGGGCGCCCTTGGTGATCTTGTCGACCAGCTTCTTCTCGGCGCGAAGCGCAATACCGACCACCTTGGCGTCTTCAGGCGCGAATTCGGCGAAGACGGCGCGGTTGGCCGCGTCAAAGCCGGTGGCGAACATTTCCTCGACATAGAGCGAGGTGGTCACGCCGCGCTCCAGCGTGCGCCGGTGGATGGTGCCCAGCGTCGCCTGGTCGGCCGACAAAACGATGACCGGCTGGATCGACAGCGGGTTGTAGAGATTGCCGGCCCGGTCGCGATAGGGTTCGCCGATGATGTCGGGAAACTGGGCGACGATGCCGCTGGTCAGGAAGGCGGTGACGTTGAGTTTCTGCCAGACAGGCAGATCCTCCCGGAGCACGATTGCAAATTTCGTATTGAACATGAGAAAATAGGCCATTCGAGGTTGCGCCCCGGTTTCGGGACTGAAGGAGACGATGTCGCACGATCTAGACAGCCAGGCCTTCAGGGGTCTTGGACGTTTGTGCGTTGATGCCGCGGAAAACTGCATCATCTCCGCCCCCGATCCCGCCGGCATGGAGCGGATCGAGGCGCGTTTCCATGGCAGCGCGTTCGACCTGCATCGCCACGACACCTACTCGATCGGGGTGACGCTGCACGGGGTGCAGACGTTTCGCTATCTCGGCGCTGCGCGCCACAGCCTGCCCGGCCAGATCATCGTGCTGCATCCAGACGAGTTGCACGATGGCGGTGCCGGCACCGAGGACGGCCTGCGCTACCGGATGCTCTATTTGGAGCCGTCGCTGATGCTCGATTGCCTTGGCGGCGCTTCGCTGCCGTTTGTCAGGGATGGCGTGGTGACGGACGCGGCCTTTTGCGCAACGCTGCTTTCGGCGCTGGGGCCGCTGGGGCAGGAGCTCGATGCGTTGTTCGTCGACGACTTCCTGGTGCAACTGATGCAAAGCCTGACACGCCATGGCGGCCAGCCGGCAAAGCCGATGACCAGGACGGCGTGGCGGGCGGCGGCACTGGCACGCGACTATCTCACGGAAAACCTGACCCGGCCGGTGCGTTCCGGCGAACTGGAAGCGATAACCGGGCTCGACCGCTATGCCTTGTCACGGCATTTCCGCGCCGCTTTCTCGACCAGTCCGCATCGCTTCCTGGTGATGCGCCGGCTTCAACGCGCGCGGCGGATGATCGCCGCCGGCGAACCATTGGCACAGATCGCGGTCGAAGCCGGCTTCAGCGACCAGAGCCATTTCATCAGGCAATTCAAGAAGGCGTTCGGCATGACACCGGGACGCTGGTCGTCGCTGATCCAGGGCTCTGCCGCGGCGGCTTGATCGCCTGCCGCGACAATCTGCCGGGTCAGTCGTCCGACTCGGCGTCGTCGTCGATGAGCACCAGTTCCTCGTTCGAGAGGTTGGCCTCGATGCGGGCAAGCAGTTTGAACAGCGACTTCTGGTCCTTCTTGTCGAGGCCCTTCAGCGCCTGCTTTTCGGTCTTCTTCACCGATTTCTCGATGGCGTGGATGATGTCGCGGCCTGTATCGGTGAGGAAGATATGGGCCTGGCGGGCGTCGGCCTCCGAGGCGCGCTTCTCTAGGAAACCCTGGGCCTGCAGCCGGTTGATGGTCTTGGTGATCGTCGGCGGGCGCACGCCGAGACGTCCGGCAAGATTGCCCGGCGTCTGGCCGTCCTCACGGTCGAGCGCCAGCATGATCTGGTCCTGGCCGGCATAGAAGCCGTGCGCCAGAAGCCGGGCCGCCAGCGCCGTTCTTGCCAGCCTTGCCGCGGAATGCAGCCGGCTCATTGTCGCAGTCTTGTCCGCCTTGGCCATGGTCTTCCCTCTTCGGCCGTACCGGTGCGGGGCAGCATAGAGGCAGCCGGCCGGTTGGCAATCGACGATCAAAAAGATTCCGGTGCTTCAAACAGCTTTGCCGGCAAGCATTGTGGTGTCCGCCGTGGCTAATGCCAGATGTTTATTTCAGTTAGATGACAAACGAATTCCGAGCCTGAGTTTTCGTCGCGAGCAGGATGGTGGAGTGACCGCCGCTCAGCCGGGCTTCACCGCCGCGATCATCAGCGCTGATAGGCATCCTGCAGTTCGCGCAGCGCAGCCATAAAGCGAGGCCTAGGTAGCCGAAGATTGGGCGGCCATTGCCGAGGCCGGCAGGAAGGCACCACCTCCGGCGGTGACCGCGATCAACCCGAGCGCCTGGCGCCGGCTCAATGAGAAGGCGTATGGCTTGCGGACATATCTCGCTTCTCGAATTGGCCTTCCGCATCCTGACCTTGGCAATCACAGCGGCTCTCGCCAGTCAAAATCCGGTAATGCAGCAAGCCGGTTTGGCCCATCGGTTTGCCCCGTGCAAAAGCCCGGCGCACATCCTATATGGAACCAACAATCCCTTTTTTGAGGGCCGGACTTTCGCGGCCCAGCACTTTCGAGGCAGCCATGAGCGACGTACAGACGCAGATCCCCGTAACCGTTCTCACCGGCTATCTCGGCGCCGGCAAGACGACACTGCTCAACCGCATCCTGTCGGAAAACCACGGCAAGCGCTACGCTGTCATCGTCAACGAGTTCGGCGAAATCGGCATCGACAACGACCTGATCGTGGAATCCGACGAGGAAATCTACGAGATGAACAATGGCTGCGTCTGCTGCACGGTGCGCGGCGACCTAATCCGTGTCGTCGAGGGTCTGATGCGCCGCCCCGGCCGCTTCGACGCCATCGTCGTCGAGACCACCGGGCTCGCCGATCCGGTGCCGGTGGCGCAGACCTTCTTCATGGACGACGACGTGCGCTCCAAGACCAGGCTTGACGCGGTGGTGGCGCTGGTCGACGCCAAGCACCTGCCGCTGCGGCTCAAGGATTCCAGGGAGGCCGAGGACCAGATCGCCTTTGCCGACGTCGTCGTGCTCAACAAGACCGACCTCGTCACACCAGAAGAGCTCGCCAAGGTCGAGGCGACGATCCGCGCCATCAATCCGGCGGCAAAGATCCACCGCACGACGCGAGCCGGCGTCGACCTGACCGAAGTGCTCGACCGCGGCGCCTTCGACCTGTCCAGGGCACTGGAAAACGATCCGCACTTCCTCGAGGCGCATGAGGATCACCACCATCACGACCACGATCATGACGGCCACGATCATCATGATCATGATCATGACGGGCACCACCATCACGACCATGCGTCCGACATCCATGACGTGACGGTACAGTCGGTGTCGCTGCGCGGCGGCGAGATGGACCCGAAGAAGTTCTTCCCGTGGATCGAGAAGATCACCCAGATGGAAGGCCCCAACATCCTGCGGCTGAAGGGCATCATCGCGCTCAAGGGCGATGATGAGCGCTATGTCATACAAGGCGTGCACATGATCATCGAGGGCGACCACCAGCGCGCCTGGAAAGACGGCGAAAAGCACGAGAGCCGGCTGGTGTTCATCGGCAGGGAACTCGACGCCGAGCGGCTGAAGAAGAGTTTTGATGCCTGCCAGGCCTAGGCAATCCCTCGTACCGCTGTTCAATGCGGGTTGAATATCTCTTCATGTACACATATCATGTGTACATGAAGCCAGTGGCGAGGAGTGATTTATGCCTAGATCATCCGACAACAAGACCGAGCGCTACCAAATCCGCATTCCGCCTGAGCAGAAGGCGATGATCTCCCGCGCCGCAGCGCTGTCACATAAGGACATGGCCGACTTTATCCTCGACAAGGTCGTGCCCGAGGCGCAGGCCGTGATCGAAGCAGCCGAGGTGACGAAGGTGTCGAGTCGCGATTTCTCGCGCATCCTCGATCTGCTGGAACATCCGCCAAAACCCAACGCCAGACTCAAGGCCGCGATCGCCGCTTTGCCGAACACTCTGTGACACTCCCGTCCTGGCACGAAGAACCAATTGCGAAACGTCACGATCGGGCGTCCTTCGATTGCGGCGACGCGCAGATGAACGATTTTCTACGGCGGTTCGCGCGACAGAGCCACGAGCAGAATGCGGCCAAGACCTTCTGTGCGATCGATGACGCCGCTTCGGAACGTATCCTTGGGTTCTACACGATCGCGCCGTCTGCAGTCTTCCATGAAACCGTGCCCGAAGCCATGACGAGAGGCTTGGCGCGACACGAGGTTTCCGGTTTCAAGCTTGCCCGGCTCGCGACCGATGGCACCGTCGCAGGGCAAGGACTCGGAGGTCAGTTGCTTGCTGCCGCAGCATTGCGTTGCCTGCGGCTCGCTGGCGAGGGCGGCGGCATCCTGCTCATCATCGATGCTAAGAGCAAGCGGGCGGCAAGTTGGTACGCCAGCTATGGCGCCGAGCACCTCCAGGGATCGGAGTTGACCTTGGTAATGCCCCTGGCAACATTTGCGACTGATCTGCGGGACAAGGGACTGCTTTGACGATCGTCTCTTGCGACTTGCCAACCCTTTTGGTTGCCGGAACCGCAAACGTCGAGTAAGCCGCCCGGGCTGTCTCTGCATCTCATCTAGGTGAACAAGATAACCATGCCCACAGTCGCCCCGCTTGATCTCGAAGGCCATTGCATTGCCGCCGTCTTCCTTGGCGACGTGCCGCATTTCGCGCTGGCTGACGGCGCCATCCATCGGCTCGACCATGGCCACAAAACGGTTCAGGCCAATGACGGGCTGCTAGCCGCCTTCCACGATGTCGCCAATGACCGGCTGATCACCGGCGGCGAGGACGGCAAGGTGTTTGCCGTGAAAGCGGGCGGCGAGGCCACCGAACTGACCAGTGCCGGAAAAAAGTGGATCACCAGCGTTGCCGCCGGGCCACAGGGCGCCATCGCCTATGCCTCAGGCAAGACCGCCTTCGTGCTCTTTGCCGACGGCAAGACCAGGGAATTCATCCATCCGCGTTCGGTGGAGGGGCTGGCCTTCTCGCCCAAGGGCATGCGCTTCGGCGTTGCCCGCTACAATGGCGCGACGCTGCATTTCCCGGCCGCCGAGGGCAAGCCGGTGGAACTCGAATGGGCCGGCGCCCACACCGGCATCACCTTCTCGCCGGATGGCGCCTTCCTCGTCACCACCATGCAGGAAAACGCGCTGCACGGTTGGAAGCTCGCCGACGGCAAGCACATGCGCATGACCGGCTATCCCGGCAAGGTCAAAAGCCTGTCGTGGAGCGTGAAGGGCAAGTGGCTGGCGAGCTCCGGCGCACCGGCGGCGATCGTCTGGCCGTTTTCAGGCAAGGATGGCCCGATGGGCAAGGCGCCGCTGGAACTCGGCACGCGCGGCAACGCCATGGTGACGGCTGTCGCCTGCCATCCGAGCCAGGATGTCGTCGCCGTCGGCTATGATGACGGCATGGTGATGGCGGTGCGTTTTGCCGACGCCAAGGAAGTGCTGTTGCGGCGGCCGGGCAAGGGCGCCATCACCGCGATGATGTGGGACAAGGAAGAACGCCGTGTCGCCTTCGGCAGTGCCGCCGGCGATTGCGGCGTCATCGACATCACGGCCTGACCCCGCTCACTCCGCTCCGCACGACACTTTGCCGCTGATTTCAACCGGTTCGCCGTCCTGGTCCGTATCCGCCGCGGCGTCGTAGATGGAGAGCGTATAGCTCCCGTCGTAGACGCCTTCGTCGCTGGTCTTGGTCAGGATCGTCAGTTCGACCGAGTTGATCTTTTGCGCGGCCTCGTGCTCACGATAGATGTTCAGCCGCAATTCCTTGCCGTCGAGCCAGTACTGCGTCAGGTTGGAATCCTCGAACACGGTCTTGCGCAGGCTGTCGCCGGCAGGCCGGCTCAGAATTTCGAGGTTGCCGCGAAAGTTGAAGGTCGGCCCACCCATGCCTCTGGTGACGCCGGCTTCGACCTCGAATGTCGCCGCCGCGTCCTCGGTGGAGCACCAGATGCCACCCGACGCGAAGGAGGCGCCAGCCGACGACAGCAGCACTGCCACACAGATGATCGTTCGCATTTCGCCCCTCCACCTCAACTCCCGCTCATATTGGCGCTGACTTCGGCAGCACGGTCAAGCGCCGCTGCCAAAGGCTGAGCCAACGCAGGACAGATGCGCGGCCAATTGCGGATGCAGACACGGATTGGCTAAGAGGGATCGACCAGAGGGGTCTTCATGCACAGCGATATGTCCAAAACGTCCATCGGCGGCATCGGCCGCGACCGCATTGCCGATTTGGGCGAGACCGAGGGGGCAGCCTTCCGCAAGGCGCGGCCGCAATCGCACGCAAAGGTCGGCAACGGCCTGCCCGGCTTCTTCGGCGGCGTCCCTATGCACTGGATGAACGACTGGCCGACGCCGTTCCCGATCCTGGTCGACAGCGCCAGGGGTGCGACGATCACCGATATCGACGGGAACAAGCTCGACGATTTCTGCCTTGGAGACACCGGCTCGATGTTCGGTCATTCGCCGCCGCCGGTGGCACGCGCCATCCGCCGCCAGGCCGGGCGCGGCCTTACCTATATGCTGCCTTCGGAAGATGCGCTCGCCATCGGGCCGCTGCTGCAACAGCGTTTCAGCCTGCCGTTCTGGCAGATCGCGACGACGGCGACCGACGCCAACCGCTTTGCATTGCGCGTCGCCCGCGCCGTCACCGGCCGGGAGAAGATACTGGTGTTCAACGGCTGCTATCACGGCTCGGTCGACGAAACGATGGTGCGGCTGATCGACGGCAAGCCTGTCAACCGGCCGGGATTGGCCGGAGAGTTCCGCGACCTGACTCGTACGGCCAAGGTCATCGAGTTCAACGATATCTCAGCACTCGAAGCCGCGCTTGGGGATAAGGACGTCGCCTGCGTCATCGCCGAGCCGGTGCTGACCAATTCCTGCATGGTGCTTGCCGATCCGGGCTACCATGACGCGCTGCGCAAACTGACGCGCCAGGCAGGCACTCTGCTTCTGATCGACGAGACGCACACGATCTCGACCGGCCCCGGCGGCTATACGAGGAAGTATGGTCTCGACCCGGACTTCTTCGTGCTGGGCAAGCCGATCGCCGGCGGCGTGCCGGCCAGTGTGTGGGGCATGAGCGACGACGTTGCCTCACGCTACGCAGATTACAACAGGATCAAGGAGCCGGGCTATTCCGGCATGGGCACGACGCTCTCGGCCAACCCGCTGCAGTTCGCGGCGATGCGCGCCACACTCGAAGAGGTGATGACGCAGGAAAATTATGACCGGATGGATCATCTGGCGCGGCGGCTCGATGCCGGGCTGACCGGCGTGATCGATCGCTACCGCTTGCCCTGGCATGTTTCGCGCGTCGGCGCCCGTGTCGAGTTTATCTGCGCGCCCGGCCCGTTGAGGAATGGCGCCGAGGCGGAAACAGCGCATGCACCGGAACTGGAGGCCGCCATCCATGTCGCGCTGGTCAATCGCGGCGTGCTGATCGCACCCTTCCACAACATGATGCTGATCTCGCCGGCAACGTCAGGTCCCCAGGTCAACCGGCTGATCACCGCTTTCGGCGCGGTTGCGGCAAAGCTTGCGGCATGAGACAAGCGGCGATGGACCATCCCAATGCTATTATGACCTCACCTTCGGGCTCGACACCCGCCGAGGCGCAAGCCTTTCTCGACGCCCATCCCGAGATCGAAGCCTTCGATATCGTGCTGACCGATGCCAATGGCGTCGGCCGTGGCAAGATCGTGCGCCGGCATGAACTGAAGAGCATCTTCGAGGGCGGCCGCCACATGCCGATCTCGATCCTCGGCCTCGACATCACCGGCGAGGATGTGCACGAGACCGGGCTGATCTGGACGACCGGGGACGGCGACCTCAGGGCCTGGCCGATCCCCGGCACGCTAGTGCCGCTCTATGGCACGAGCCCGCCGCGCGGCCAGTTGCTGATGGCGATGTACATGCTCGACGGCCGGCCGATGTCGTCGGATCCGCGGCTTGCGCTTGCGCGGCAAGTCGACATCCTGGCGGCCAAGGGTCTGTACCCGGCCGGCGCCTTCGAACTCGAATTTTTTCTGCTGGCCAACGAACGCGACGCCGACGGCAAGGTGCAGCCGGCGCGCGCCGTGCTCGATGGCCGCGTCTCGGGCAAGACCGAGGTTTATTCCGTCGACCATCTGCACGGCATGGAGCCGCTGTTCTCCGACATCTATGCCGCTGCCAAGGCGCAAGGCATTCCGGCCGAGACGGTGATTTCCGAATATGCGCCCGGCCAGTACGAATTGACGCTGAACTACCGCAAGGACGTGATGCGGGCGGCCGACGATCTGGTCATGCTGAAGCGCCTGGTACGGGCGCAGGCGCGCCGCCACGGCGTCACCGCCTGTTTCATGGCCAAGCCGATCGAGAAATATGCCGGCTCGGGCATGCATTTCCACGTTTCGCTGCAGGACAAGGCCGGCCGAAACGTCTTTGCAGAAGCCGGCGGCGAGAGCTGGTCGCTGCCGCTGCTGCAAGGGCTCGGCGGCTTGATCCAGACGATGGCGGAATCGATGCTGGTGTTTGCACCGCACGCCAATTCGTGGCGGCGCTTCGTTTCGCAATCCTATGCGCCGGTGGCGCCGACCTGGGGCGTCAACAATCGCTCGGTGGCGCTGCGCGTGCCGGCAGGCGACGCCAAAAACCGGCGCATCGAGCACCGGCCGTCCGGCGTCGACGCCAACCCCTATCTGATCGCCGCGACCGTGCTCGCCGGTATCATCAAGGGCATGGATGAAGGCCTCGATCCGGGACCCGAAACGACCGGCAACGGCTATGAGGCCGCGGTCACGCGCACCACCATGCCTGTCGACTGGCGCGCCGCGATCGAAGCGGCGCGGACGTCCAGCTTCCTGAAGAACGCGCTCGGCGAAGACCTGCACCGCACCTTCGTGGCGATTAAGCAGTCCGAGTACCTGCGTGTGGCACGCACGGTCAGCGAACTGGATTACCACCTCTATCTGCACGAGGTTTGATGGATTCATGATAGGCGGCGATCACTTTTTCGCCGCGTCCATCAAATGAGGTAGCGCAACTCCTCACAAGAACATATCATGAACTAATGAGCGCACTCACCGTCCGTGAAAAACTGGCGATCCTCTCCGATGCCGCCAAATACGATGCGTCCTGCGCCTCATCGGGTGCGGCGAAAAAGGATTCGCTGAAGTCCGGCGGCATCGGATCCACCGAGGGCATGGGCATCTGCCATTCCTATGCGCCGGACGGCCGCTGCATTTCGCTGCTCAAAATCCTTCTCACCAATTTCTGCATCTACGATTGCAGCTATTGCATCAACCGATCGTCGTCCAATGTGCGGCGCGCACGCTTCAGCATCGACGAGGTGGTGAAGCTGACCATGGATTTCTACAGGCGCAACTATATCGAAGGCCTGTTCCTGTCCTCGGGAGTCATCCGCTCGCCGGACGAGACCATGGGCGAGATGGTCGAGGTGGCGCGCCGACTGCGCTTGGAGGAGAAATTCTCCGGCTATATCCATCTGAAGACGATACCTGAAAGCTCGGCAGAGCTGGTCGAGAAGGCCGGTCTCTATGCCGATCGGCTGTCGATCAACGTCGAACTGCCGACCGACGAAGGTGTGAGGCGGCTGGCGCCCGAAAAGAAGCCGGAGACAATCCGGCTTTCCATGGCCAGGCTGCGCCAGAAGATGGAGGAGAAGGCCGAGCCGACTTGGAAGACCAAAAAACGCGAACGCTTTGCGCCGGGTGGGCAGTCGACGCAGATGATCATCGGCGCCGACAAAACATCTGATGACGGCATATTGCACACGAGCGCCCGGCTCTATGGCAGCTATCATCTGCGGCGGGTCTATTACTCGGCCTTCAGCCCGATTCCGGATTCGTCATCGTCGCTGCCCCTGCAGAAGCCGCCGCTGATGCGCGAGCACCGGCTCTATCAGGCCGACTGGCTGATGCGGTTCTATGGGTTTTCACAGCCGGAAATCCTTGCCGGGAGCAGCGACGGCATGCTCGATCTAGCCATCGACCCGAAGCTCGCCTGGGCGTTGCGCAACCGGGGGCAGTTTCCCGTCGACATCAATCGCGCCGACCGCGAGGCGCTGCTGCGGGTGCCGGGTCTCGGCACCAAGGTGGTGGCAAAAATTTTGGAGACACGCCGGCACCGGCGCATGCGGCTCGAGGACGTCGGACGGATCTGCCTGTCGGTCGCCAAGCTCAGGCCCTTCGTCATCGCCGAAGGCTGGTCACCCGGTGCGCTGACCGACAAGGCCGGCCTGCGCGACAAGATCGCCCACTCCTGCGAACAATTGTCGTTGTTCTGATCATGCGGCCGGCGCAACTCGATCTCGCCAGATACAGAGTTCGGCTCGACAGCGAGACGGATTTTGCCGGCTGGCGTGACGCGGCACGGCGGCTCGCCCTGAATGAGGTCAGGCCCGAGGACGTCGACTGGCATGTCGCGCCGGGCTCTGATCAGGCAGAATTGCCTGAAGTGCCCGCGGGCGCGCAACTCGTCGTGCCGCGCGACTTCATCGGGCATGCCGAAACGGCGTTCTGCCATTCCGATCCCGGCCGGTTTGCCTTTCTCTACCGAATGCTTTGGCGATTGCGCCACGAGCCTAAACTGCTGGAAATCGCGTCGGATCCCGACACCAGGCGGCTTGAGGCCATGGAAAAGGCGGTGCGGCGCGACAGCCACAAGATGCACGCCTTCGTACGCTTCCGGAAAATCGGCGACGGTGCCGATGAGCGCTATGTCGCCTGGTTCGAGCCGGATCATTTCATCGTCGAGCGCAACGCCGATTTCTTCGTCAGACGTTTCACCGGCATGCGCTGGACGATCCTGACGCCCTATGCCTCTGCCGATTGGGATGGCGAAAGGCTGGCTATCGGGCCGGGCGCGGCCAAGGGCGATGCGCCTGATCAGGACGACACCGAGGCGCTGTGGCAAACCTATTTCGAGAACATCTTCAATCCGGCGCGATTGAAGGTGAAGGCCATGCAGAAGGAGATGCCAAAGAAATATTGGCGGAACCTTCCCGAGGCCTCGCTCATTCCAGACATGATCGCAGGAGCGGACAAGGCCGCCAAGGACATGATTGCGAAGATGCCGACAACACCCGCGCCGCACCACGCAAAGGTGCAGGCACGGCATTGGCCGAAGCAGCCCGCCGTAGCACCAGAAGATGATGCAAACACGATTCCCGAATTGCGCGAGGCAGCGAAAGGCTGCCGCCGCTGCCCGCTGTGGCGCGACGCGACGCAGACCGTCTTCGGTGAAGGCCCTGACAATGCCAAGGTGATCTTCGTCGGCGAACAGCCGGGGGATCAGGAGGATCTCGCCGGCAAACCTTTCGTCGGTCCGGCCGGCAAGGTGTTCGATGCGATCCTGGACGATGCCGGTGTCGATCGGCAAAAGGTCTATGTCACCAACGCGGTCAAGCACTTCAAGTTCGAGCCGCGCGGCAAGCGCCGCATCCACTCCAAGCCGAATTCCGGTGAGATTCAGGCCTGCCGCTGGTGGATCGACCAAGAATTCGAGCTGATCAAGCCGAACCTCGCCGTGGCACTCGGCGCGACAGCTGCGATGTCGCTGCTCGGCAAGGCGATCCCGGTGACAAAGATGCGCGGACAAGTGATCGAGCGCGAGGACGGATTGCGCGTGTTCATCACCATCCATCCCTCCTTCATCCTGCGCATCCGCGAACCCGCGGACAAGGAGGCTGAACGCGAACGGTTCCTGCAGGATATGAAGCTGGTGAAGCGGCTGATGGCCGCGTGATCAGTCTGTTTTGCGCAATTCCGGACGGAAAACCGCTTCACACTTTTCTTGGAATTGCTTCAGCTACCTGATCAGAATCGCCCTGAGATCGTTGACATTCGTACCGGTCGGGCCGGGTACGAAGAGATCGCCAACCGCGTTGAAGGCCGTCCAGGCATTGTTGCCGGCAAGCATAGCCTTGGCGTCAACCCCGGCTGTGCGCATGCGCGATACCGTCGAAGCATCGGCGAAAGCGCCGGCATTGTCTTCCGAACCGTCGATGCCGTCGGTGTCGGCGGCCAGTGCGTGGATGCCGTCGACGCCATTGATGCCGATGGCGAAGGCGAGCAGGAATTCCGAATTGCGGCCGCCCTTGCCTTTTGCGCGCAGCGTCACGGTTGTCTCGCCGCCCGACAGGATCAGCACCGGCTTTTGAAATGGCCGGTTGCGGATCGCCACTTCGCGCGCGATCGCGGCATGGACGCCGCCAACCTCGCGCGCCTCGCCTTCGATGGCATCGGAGAGGATGATGGCTTCGACGCCTAGCCGTTTCGCTTCCGCAGCAGCCGCTTGGAGCGACACGCCGGCAGAGGCGATCAGATGCACTTCGTTGCGCGAAAAGCGCTCGTCATCCGGGCTTGGCGCATCGGCGGCCGGCGAATTGATATGCGCCATCACCGAGGCCGGCAGTTTCATGCCATAGGCCGATATCGAGGCCAGCGCGTCGGCGCGGCTGCCTGTATCCGGTACGGTTGGGCCGGAGGCGACCATTGCCGGATTGTCGCCGGGAATATCAGAGACGATCAGCGACACCACCCTGGCCGGCCATGCGGCCGCTGCCAGCCTGCCGCCCTTGATGGTGGAAAGGTGCTTGCGGATGGTGTTCATCGCCGCGATCGGCGCGCCGGAGGCAAGCAGCGCCTCATTGACGGTGATCTCGTCGGCCAGCGTCAGGCTGCCGGCCGGCGATGGCAACAGCGCCGAGCCGCCACCCGAAATCAGCGCCACGACCAGATCGTCCGCCGTCAACCCTTGGACCTTGGCGAGCAGACGCCGCGAGGCTTCGAGCCCGGCAGCGTCCGGCACCGGATGCGCCGCCTCGATGATCTCGATGCGCTCGCATGTCGCGCCATAGCCATAGCGGGTGACAACCAGCCCTTCGATGGGGCCGTCCCACACCTTCTCGAACGCCGCCGCCATCTGCGCAGAGCCTTTTCCCGCGCCGATGACTATGGTGCGGCCCTTGGGCTTGGCCGGCAGATGATCCCTGATGGTTCTTTCCGGATCGGCGGCGGCGACGGCCGCGTTGAAGATGGAGGTGAGGAACGATTTGGGATCGCGCACGGTCATTCGGCTTCCCGAGGCAATGCCAGCCCGCGCTTGTCGACGCCCAAATGATCGCACAACGCATCGACCACGACGCCGTGATCCTCGCGCTCCGGCAGTCCGGAGACGGCGATCACACCAATGACGCCGGCGCCCTTGACCGTCACCGGAAAGCCGCCGCCAGCCAGCACATAGTCCGAGATGTCGAGGCCTTCGCCGATCTTGAAGGTGCGGTCCGGGCGCTGCTGCTCCAGCACTAACCCGTAGGTGCTCCTGAGATAACGCCTGACCACATTGATCTTGCGCCGCGCCCAGTCGGGATTGGAAGCATTCGAGCCCGGCAGCGCGGCATAGAACAGCGGCCGGTCCCACAGCCTGATGTCGACTATGATGGGTAGATCTTCGGCGATTGCACGATCGCGAATGGCCGAACCGATCTTGAAAGCAACGGCCTCGTCGAAAGCGTCCAAGACAAGGGTCTCTTCCTGTCTCTTGATCAGAGCGATGTCGTCAGCAACGGCCATGTCGTTCACCCTGTCAACTTCGCCGCACGCTTTGACCGATGGCTGCCGCCGGGTCAAGCAAGGAACACGTCCGAGCGTCTAAACTGCCATGTCAGCCTTGGCTGGCCGCCCCGCCACATAAACCTCGCGGACAGTGCGGTCGTCACCCAGCGTTTGCAGGAGAAACAGTTCCTGCGCCAGCGTCTCGACCGTTTCCATCCTGAGCCGCATCGCCGGCGTTGCCCTGGCGTCCAGCACGACGATGTCGGCATCGCTGCCTTCATCCAGCGTGCCGATCTTTTCCGCCACCGACAGCGCCTCGGCATTGCCACGCGTCATCTGCCAGAAGGACTGGAACGGGTTGAGCTTCTCGCCGTTCAGCGCGATCACCTTGTAGCCCTCGTCCATGGTGCGCAGCATGGAGTAGTTGGTGCCGCCGCCGACATCGGTGGCGGCGGCGATGCGGAGCGGCTTTTCGCGGCGACGAAAGCGCTGATAGTCGAACAGGCCGGAACCGAGGAACAGGTTCGAGGTCGGGCAGAACACCGCCACCGAGCCACTGTCGGAAAGCGCATCCGCTTCGCGCTCCGACAAATGGATGCAGTGCCCGAACAGGCTCTTTTCCCCCAACAGCCCGTAGCGCTCGTAAACGTCGGTATAGTCGCGCGACCACGGATAGAGTTGCTGCGTGAAGGCGATCTCGGCGTGGTTTTCCGACAGATGCGTCTGCATGTGCAGGTCGGGATGTTCGCGGCACAGCGTCCCGGCCAGCTCCATCTGCTCCGGCGACGAGGTGATGGCGAAGCGCGGCGTGACTGCATAAAGCTGCCGTCCCTTGCCGTGCCATTCCTTGATCAGCGCCTTTGTGTCGTCATAACCGGATTGCGGTGTGTCGAGCACGCCGTCGGGCGCATTGCGATCCATCATCACCTTGCCGGCGATGTTGAGCATGTTGCGGTCATGCGACTCGGCGAAAAACGCCTCTGCCGAAGCCTTGTGCACCGAGCAGTAGGCGGCAACCGTCGTGGTGCCATGGCGCACCATTTCGTCGAGGAACAGCCGCGCGATGCGGCGGCCGTGCTGGGCGTTGGCGAACTTCGTTTCTTCCGGAAAAGTGTAGGTGTTGAGCCAGTCGAGCAGTTCAGCGCCATAGGAGGCGATGATCTGCATCTGCGGAAAATGCACATGCGCATCGATGAAACCGGGCAGCAGCAGATGCGGCCGATGGTCGATTCTCTTCGCCGCTTCGCCGGCCTGCTTTTCAACCTCGGCATAGAGGCCCGCAGCGACGATCCGGCCGTCGCGGATCAGCAGGCCGCCATCCTCCTCGTAGCGCCAGGCGGAGTGGTCATCGATGGTTTGCGGCCAGCGCACGAAGGACAGCGTGCGGCCGCGCAGGAGTATCGAGGTCATGCTATTCCCCTGCGCCTTCGAACCAGGCCACCAGCAGCGCCCGCTCCTTGTCGGTAATCTGGGAGACGTTGGCCGGCGGCATGGCGTGGCTGCGGCCGGCCTGCAGATAGATTTCGCGGGCGTGCTTGGCGATATCGGCATCGGTGTCGAGCATCACGCCCTTGGGCGCATGATAGATGCCCTCATAGACCGGCTCCGCCGCATGGCACATCGAGCAGCGGCCGAGTACGGTGTCGCGCACCGCCGGGAAATGTGCCGAGGCGACATAGACCTGCGCCGCGGCCGACTCCTTGGGCTCGCCGGTCAGCACTTTCGGCGCGGTCGACAGCCAGATGATGATGATGAACAGGACAAGCGCCGCCATCCACGTCCAGGTCGGGTTGCCCTTGCGGGCATGGATGGAGTTGAAATAATGCCGGATCAGCACGCCGATGATGAACACCAGCGAGGCGATGACCCAGTTGAACTCAGTGCCGAACGCCAGGGGATAGTGGTTCGACAGCATCAGGAACAGCACCGGCAGCGTCAGATAATTGTTGTGGAGCGAACGCTGCTTGGCGATCTTGCCGTATTTCGGATCAGGCTTGCGGCCAGCGATGAGGTCGGCGACGACGATCTTCTGGTTTGGGATGATGACCATGAAGACGTTGGCCGACATGATCGTGGCGGTGATGGCGCCCAGATGCAGGAAGGCGGCACGCCCGGTGAACAGATGGGTCAGCCCCCAGGCGATGAACACCAGCACGCAGTAGAGCACCAGCATCAGCCCGGTGTCGCTCTTGCCCAGCGGCGAGCGGCACAGCAGATCATAGACCACCCAGCCGACGCCTATCGTCGCCAACGACAGCAGGATGCCTGTAGGCACCGACATCGGCAGCACATTGGGATCGATCAGGAACAGATCGGCTCCGGCATAATAGACGACGCACAGCATGGCGAAACCGGACAGCCAGGTGGCGTAGGATTCCCATTTGAACCAGGTCAGGTGTTCGGGCATCTCGGCCGGCGCCACCAGATATTTCTGGATGTGGTAGAAACCGCCGCCATGCACCTGCCATTCCTCGCCGAAGGCGCCGACCGGCATGCCCGGGCGCTGGCGCAGGCCGAGATCGAGTGCGACGAAATAGAACGACGAGCCGATCCAGGCGATGCCGGTGACGACGTGCAGCCAGCGCACCGCGAAGCTCAGCCAGTCCCAGAAAATCGCGAAATCCATCATTGAAGTCGTCCCTGCCGATTGGGTGACTTTACGGCGTGGCGCGCAAACGGAAAGAGGCGAGGTGCACGATGACTTTCAAAAAAAAATGGAAAATACTAGGGTAGTCACACGCAGCAGGATAGGAGCCGCCCGAAGGCGGCCTCAGGAAAGCCACAGAACCGCATGGCCTATCTCGACAACATTGCCGTCTTCGTTCGCGTCGTCGAACTCGGCAATCTGTCGGCGGCCGGGCGCGACATGCGCATTTCGCCGGCTGTCGCTTCCAATCGCATCAAGGAACTGGAGAAGCACCTTGGCGTGCGGCTGTTCAACCGCACCACACGGCAGCTGATGCCGACCGAGCATGGCACGGTTTTTTACGGCGGCGCCAAGCAGGTGCTGGAGGCGATCACCGAGGCGGAAGCCGCGGTCTCGGCGCTTTCCGGCCAGCCGCGCGGCACCATCCGCGTCACCGCCCCCTTGGGCCTCGGGCGACGGCTGGTGGCTTCGGGCATTCCGGATTTCCACGACAAATATCCTGACATCGAGGTGCGGCTGAGGCTCTCGGACCACAATGTCGACATCATGAAAGAAGGCATCGATGTCGCCTTCCGGCTCGGCATCATCGAGGATTCCAGCCTCAGGATGCGCGGCATCATGGAATGCGAGCGCGTGCTGGTGGCGGCGCCGAAATATCTGGAGGCACGCGGCGAACCGATTGAGCCGCAGGAGCTGATTGGCAAGAAACACGACTGCCTGATGCTGCGTTATTCCGGCGCGCGCGAATATGTGTGGACGCTGCAGACCCCCACAGGCCCGCAGAAATTCGAGGTGCACGGGCCTTACGACACCGACGATGGCGACGTGCTGACCGGCTGGGCGCTTTCAGGCCGCGGCATCATCAACAAGCCGCGCTTCGAGGTCGAGCCGTTCATCCGCGACCGGCGGCTGAAGGTGATCCTGAGCAGCACGCCGCCGACACCGGTGCAGTTCGCCGCCGTCTATCCGCACAAGAAGCTGCAGGATCCAAAAGTACGGCTGCTGCTCGACTTCATGGCCGAACGCTGCCAGCGGCTGATCAACGATCTGCTTGCTGGCAAATAGGGCTGACCCCCAATAAAGGCTGGCCGGCAAGTGACCGGCGTTTGGCACAGCGCCAACGGTTGCCATCCCTGGATGTGACGAACATAGTTCCAGTGGTATTTCGTCTCGCAGGGACCATCGATGGACGGCGCCACAATGCATCTTGCCGTTTCGCTGTTTCCGGGGATCGCCGATCCATCACCGGGACCGGAATTCAGCCGCCTGGCCGGTTCAGTGCAAAAGGCCGAAGCAGCCGGGCTGGACATGGTGCTGCTTGCCGATTCAGCGCCAGCTTCCGGCGGCGGTGCCGCGAACAGCCCGATGCCCTTCGAAGCGACCACTTTGCTGGCCGCATTGGCAACCGTCACAAGCAGGATCGGCCTGGTTGCCGCTGCCTCGACAATTGCCCACCAACCTTACAATCTGGCGCGCCGTTTCGCTTCGCTCGACATCATCAGCGATGGCCGCGCCGGCTGGCACGCGACCATGGCGCAGGCGCCACGGGAAGCAGCCAATTTCAGCCGGCCCGAAGGATTTTCGCCTGAGGATTTCCGCCGTCGCAGCGAGGAATATATCGGCATCGTGCAAGGTCTGTGGCAGGGTTGGGATGCGGACGCGCTGCTGTTCGATCAGAGCGGCGGCCGCTTCCACGATCCCGAAAAAATGCATCTGCTCGAGCACAAGGGCGCGTTCTTTTCGGTGCGCGGACCGCTGAACGTCGCCCGGTCGCCGCAGGATACGCCAGTGCTCGTCTTGTCGGGCCTGAGCGAAGCCGACCTGGATATTGCCGCCCGCACCGCCGATGTCATCGTGCTGGACGGCGAACCGGTGGAGGGCGCGACAGCACGCTATGACGATATCAGGCGTCGTGTCACGGCGTGCGGACGCGATCCGGATGCTGTGAAAGTGCTGACGAACGTCGCGCCTATCGCCGATAACAAGCCGGCTGCTGCCGTCGCCGACAGCATGGAAAAAGGCTTCCGGGCGAAAAGCTGCGACGGGTTCACCATCCATATGCCGGCACAGTTTTCAGCGCTAGACGATTTCGTCGGCTTGATTCTGCCGGAACTGCGGCGGCGTGGCTTGGTTCGAGAAAGCTATCGCGGAAAAACGTTGCGCTCGCACCTAGGGCTTGCCGGCGGAGGTGACCAATGACCGCTCGCCAGATGAAGCTCGGCGCCTTTCTATGGGCGACAGGCCACCACATCGCCGCCTGGCGCCATCCCAAGGCGCACGTGACCGCCGGCATAGACATCGACCATTACATCCAGCTGGCGCTCACGGCGGAGGCGGCGAAGTTCGATATGATCTTCTGCGAGGACGCTGCCGGCCTGCGCGAAGCCAATATCGGCATTGCCAGCCAGACGTCGCGCTCGATCGGTTTCGAGCCGATCAGCCTGCTTTCGGCGCTTGCCGTCCAGACCAGCCGCATCGGCCTCGTCTCCACGGCGTCGACTAGCTACAACGAGCCCTATGGGCTGGCACGAACCTTCCTGTCGCTCGACCATCTGAGTGGCGGCAGGGCCGGCTGGAATCTGGTCACCTCGGCCAGCCCCATCGAGGCTGCCAATTTCGGCTCGACGGGCCTCAAGCCCCATGCCGACCGCTATGAGCGGGCGCGCGAATTCGCCGAGGCCGTCACGGGGCTTTGGCAGGACAAGCAGGCTTCCGGCCACGACGGCCAGAGCTTTTCGGTTCGCGACCCGCTCGACCTGCCACGCTCGCCGCAAGGCGCCCCGGTCATGGTTCAGGCCGGCGCCTCGGATGTCGGCCGCGACCTCGCCGCTCGCACCGCCGATGTGGTGTTCACGGCGGCGCAGACTTTCGAGGAGGCCAAGGCCTTCTACGACGATCTCAAGGGACGTCTGGGGGCCTACGGGCGTGAGCCCGACGACATCAAGATCATGCCGGGCGTCGCCCCGGTGGTGGCGGAAACCGAGGCTGAGGCCCGCGAGAAATACGAGGAGTTGCAGGAGCTGATCCCCGACGATGTCGGCGTGGCGCTGCTGTCCAGCTATCTCAGCATCTCCGATCTGTGGCGCCATCCGATCGACGGCCCGCTGCCTGAACTGCCGGAGAGCGAGGGGATGAAGAGCCGGCAGGCGCTGGTGGTCGAGCAATCGCGCCGCGACGGCCTCTCGATTCGCCAGCTTGCTCGGCATTTCGCCGGCGCGCGCGGCCATTGGCGCATCGTCGGCACAGCGGCCCAGGTGGCCGACGAGTTGCAGGCGCGGTTCGAGGGCGGTGCGGCCGACGGCTTTAACGTCATGCCCTCTTATTTCCCCGGCGAACTCCATGCTTTTGCGACGCTCGTCGTGCCGGAACTGCAGCGGCGTGGCCTGTTTCGCACGGAATACGAGGGTCGCACACTGCGCGACCATCTGGGTCTGAAACAGCCGGTTTAGCTGCGGCGCAGCTTAGCCTGCCAGCACCTTGTCATGCAGGGCATGATGATCGGCATTTGACGCGGCGGCGTGGGCGACCAGCGCTGTCATGATCTCCGCCGCGGCCAGCGCCGCAATGACTTGCGGGCGCTTGTCCTTGACGGTGTCGCCGCCAATTGGCGAGACGAGGCGGGCAAACTCTGCTTGGCGGCCGTCCGCCGATTTCAGGAACCAGCTCCTGAACGTCGCTTTCTTGGTCTTCGAACCAATCATGCCGACATAGGCGGTGTCGCCGCGTTTCAGCGCCTCGGCGACGATCAGGAAATCCAGCGCATGGTCGTGGGTGAGGATGGCGAAGGCGGTGCCGGCAGGGGCATTTCGCACTTCGGCCTCGGGCATCGGCGTCAGCCGCGTCTCCACGGTTTCCGGCATGCCTTCCAGTGCTTCGGCGCGCGTCTCGATGACGATGCCGTGCACGGGAAGAAGTGCGATCGTCGACGCCAGCGCCTGGCCGACATGGCCGCCGCCGAAGATGTAGACATGCGGCAGGTGCGCCTCCTCGGCTTCCGCAGCCGCAACCAGCTCAGCGGCGAGCGTGGCATCCACGAGCCGGATCAGCACTTCGACGCGCCCGCCGCAGCATTGGCCGATTTCCGGCCCGAGCGGGACGTCGAGGGTTGCGCGGCTATCCCTCCCCCTTGAGGGGAGGGTGGCGGCGAAGCCGCCGGGTGGGGTCGGATCGACCGGGCTCAACGCCCTGGCGGTGCCTTCTGATAGGACCCCCTCTGGCCGCTTCGCGGCCATCTCCCCCTCAAGGGGGGAGAAAAGCATCTGCCTGGCCTTGTCGATCGCCATGTATTCGAGCTGACCGCCGCCAATCGTGCCAAAGATCGCCGCCTGCGAGACGAGCATGAAGGCGCCCTTCTCGCGTGGCGTCGAGCCTTTGGTGCCAGCCACTTCGACCAGGGCAACCCGGCCGGCGCTGGCGAGAAAGGCTTTCAGGCTTTGCACATTTGAGTTCATATCTTGCATTCCCGTACGGGAAACATAGCGTTTTTCGGCCTGAATTGCACCCCTTGCAAGATTCAGGCTTTGGCCTCTTTCTTCAGCCACTCGATCGCCATCAGAACCCGCTCCGGGGTCGCCGGAGCATCGAGGCGCGGACAGATCTTGTGATCAGCCACGCTCGCCACCGCATCCGACAGCGCGTGCAGCACCGACATGCCGAGCGGGAATGGCGGCTCGCCGACCGCCTTGGAGCGGTGGATGGTCGGCTCGCCGGCTTCCGGCCAGTCGGCCAAGGTGACGTTGAAGATTTTTGGGCGGTCGGAGGCGAGCGGGATCTTGTAGGTCGACGGCGCATGCGTGCGCAGCCGGCCCTTGGCATCCCACCACAGTTCTTCCGTCGTCAGCCAGCCCATACCCTGGATGAAGCCGCCCTCGATCTGGCCGATGTCGATGGCGCGGTTCAGAGATCGGCCGCAGTCATGGAGAATATCGGTGCGCTCGACCATGTATTCGCCGGTCAGCGTGTCGATCGAGACTTCCGAACACGAGGCGCCATAGGCGAAATAATAGAAGGGGCGGCCCTCGCCCTTGTCGCGGTTCCAGTGGATTTTCGGGGTCTTGTAGAAACCCGCCGCCGACAGCTGGATGCGGGCCATATAGGCCTGCTTGACGAGGTCGGCGAAGGCGATTTCCTGGTTGCCGATGCGCACCCGGTTGGGCAGGAACAGCACCTGATCGCGCGGCACCTGGTATTTTTCGGCGGCGAAATCGATCAGCCGATCCTTGATCTGCCGAGCGCCATTCTGCGCCGCCATGCCGTTGAGGTCGGAACCGGAGGACGCTGCCGTGGCCGAGGTGTTCGGTACCTTGCCGGTGGTGGTCGCGGTGATCTTCACCTGGTCGAGGTCGATCTGGAACTCTTCCGCCACCACCTGCGCCACTTTGACGTAGAGGCCCTGCCCCATCTCGGTGCCGCCATGGTTCAGATGCACCGAACCGTCGGTATAGACATGCACCAGCGCACCGGCCTGATTGTAATGCGAGGCGGTGAACGAGATGCCGAACTTGACCGGCGTCAGCGCCAGGCCGCGCTTGATGAAGCGGCTGTTGGCATTGAAGGCCGATATTTCGCGCCGCCGCCGCGCATAGCTGGCGCTTTGCTCCAGCTCGGCGACGATGCGCTGGATGATGTTGTCCTCGACCGTCTGGTGGTAGGGCGTGATATTGCGATCTGATGTGCCGTAGAAATTCTTCTTGCGGATTTCGAGCGGATCCTTGCCGACGGCAAAGGCCACCTCGTCGATGACGCGTTCGGCTCCGACCATGCCTTGCGGGCCGCCGAAACCACGAAAGGCGGTGTTCGACACGGTGTTGGTGTAGAGCGGCGCCGACTGGGCGTGCACCGCCGGCCAGAAATAAGTGTTGTCGCAGTGGAACAGCGCGCGATCGGTCACCGGGCCGGAAAGGTCCGACGAAAAACCGCAGCGCGCCGCGAACATGAAGTCGACGCCGAGGATATTGCCCTCGTCATCGAAGCCGACCTCATAGTCGACGAGGAAATCATGACGCTTGCCGGTGGCGATCATGTCGTCATCGCGGTCCGGCCGGATTTTCACGGCGCGATGGTGTTTCTTCGCGGCGATCGCGGCCAATGCGGCAAACTGGTTGCCTTGCGTTTCCTTGCCGCCGAAGCCACCGCCCATGCGGCGGATTTCCACCGTGATGGCATTGCTCGGCACGCCGAGTGCATGGCTGACCATGTGCTGGACTTCGCTCGGATGCTGGGTCGAGGAATAGATGGTGACGTCCTGGTCCTCGCCCGGAATGGCCATGGCGATATGGCCTTCGAGGTAGAAGTGTTCCTGGCCGCCGATGCGCATTTTTCCCTTCAGCCGGCGCGGCGCCTGACGGATCGCTGTGGCGGCATCACCGCGCTTCAGCGTGAGAGGCGGCGTGACGAGCTTGTCCCTCTTCGGATCGAGCGCACCAATGTCGGTGACGAAAGGCAATTCCTTGTATTCGACCTTGGCCAGCCGCGTGGCGCGGCGCGCCTGCTCGCGCGTCTCGGCGATGACGCAGAAGATCGGCTGGCCGTAGAACTGCACCTTGCCGTCAGCAAGCACCGGCTCGTCGTGGCGGCCGGTTGGCGAAATGTCGTTCTCGCCGGGCACGTCATTGGCCGTCAGCACGTCGACAACGCCTGGCGCTGTACGCACCGCCGAGAGATCGATGCTGGTGATCGTGGCATGCGTGGCGGCAGAAAGCCCGAGGCAGCCATGCAGCGTGCCGGCCGGTTCTGGCATGTCGTCGATATAGACGGCCGTGCCGCCGACATGCTTGTGGGCGGAGTCATGGCGCTGATCGGTGGCAACGCCGCCGGCGATCTTTTCGGCTTTGAGGTTGGGGGCAGCGTGCTTGTTCATCATGCCGCCTCGTGCCTTGAAACCTGAAGCGGCTCTCTGGTGCCGCTGGTCTCGGCAAAGAAGCGCAGCAGCAGGTTCTTCGCCGCCAGCGCCCGATATTCGGCCGAAGCCCGCATGTCGGTGAGCGGAGTGAAATCCCTGGCATATTCGGCCATCGCCGCTGCAACCGTCTGTTCGGTCCACGGCTTGCCGAGCAACGCTTTTTCGACGGAAGACGCCCGTTTCGGCGTCGCCGCCATGCCGCCATAGGCGATGCGCACCTCCGCCACCGCGCCATCCCCGGCCAGCGTCAGGAAGAAGGCGCCAAGGGCCGCGGTAATGTCCTCGTCTCGGCGCTTGGTGATCTTGTGGACGGCGAATTTCGTGCCCTTGGCCGGCACGGGCACGTGCACAGCCTCGACGAACTCGCCCGGCCGCCGATCCTGTCTGCCGTAGGCGATGAAGAAGGTTTCCAGCGGGATCGTCCGCCGCTTCTTGCCCTTGCGCAGGGTGAGACTTGCGCCAAGCGCGATCAAGGGCGGCGGCGTGTCGCCGATCGGCGAGCCGTTGGCGATGTTGCCGCCGATGGTGCCCATGTTGCGTACCTGTTCGCCGCCGATGCGATCGAACAACGGCCCCAGCGCCGGGATGCGCTTCGCCAATGTCGCGAAGGCGTCAGTGTAGGTGACGCCGGCGCCGATCGAAATGACGCCCTTGTCTTCCGAGATGGTGCAAAGGCCGTCGAGATTGCCGATGAAAATGGCCGGCGAAATATCGCGCATATGCTTGGTCACCCATAGGCCGACATCGGTCGAGCCGGCAACGATGGTGGCACCGGGTTCCTTGTCCAGCACGGCGGCGAAATCGTCGACATCGGCCGGCACAACCAGCCGCGCCTTGCCGGTTCCGATCTCGACCCGGGCGCCGTCATGCATGGCCTCGAGCCTCGCAATGATCGCCTTGCGTTCCGTGGCCAGCGGGTCCTTTGCCGCCTTGCCGTAGCTCGAGATGGCCTTGGCCGCGCGCATGATCGCCTCGTAGCCGGTGCAGCGGCAGAGATTGCCTTGCAAAGCCTTTTCGATATCCGCGTTCGAAGGGTCAGGCGACTTCATCCATAGGCCATAGAGCGACATGACGAAGCCCGGCGTGCAGAAGCCGCATTGCGAGCCGTGGAAATCGACCATCGCCTGCTGCACCGGGTGCAATTGGCCTGACCCGCCACGCAGATGCTCGACCGTCACGACGTGTGTGCCGTCGAGCGAGCCGAGGAAGCGGATGCAGGCATTGACGCTTTCATAGACCAGACCGCCAGCGAAGAGCTTGCCGACCAGCACCGTGCAGGCGCCGCAGTCGCCTTCGGCGCAGCCTTCCTTGGTGCCACGCAGCGACCGGTCGAGCCGCAGCCAGTCGAGCAGGGTCGCATCGGGCGCCACCGACGAAAGCGCCACATCCCTGCCATTGAGGATGAAGCAGATCTCGTTGCGGATGCTAATTTTGGCCATGTCTCAGCTCCCCCTGTAGGTCGAATAGCCGTAAGGCGAGACCAGCAGTGGCACATGATAGTGCACCGGTTCGGCCATGCCGAAGCGGAGCGGTATCACATCGAGAAAGGCCGGTTTCGGCAGGCTCAACCCCTGCTGGCGCAAATAGTCGCCCGCGGCGAAGACCAGTTCGTATTCGCCGGTGCGGAATTCCGCGCCGGCAAGCAGCGGCTTGTCGCAACGGCCGTCGGCATTCGTGACAACGGTCTTCAGATGTGTCCGCGCCTTGCCCTGAAGGTGATAAAGCGTGATCGACAGTCCTGCTGCCGGCTTGCCGGTCGCCGTGTCGAGGACATGGGTCGTTAGACGCCCGCCATCGGCTTTCGACGTTTCTGCCATTGGCCGCCTCCCATTTCCGGTACGAGCGAATTGGCCCGGTACGATCAAGTATCAACAGTGAATTGTGCGCCAATTAAAGGCGATGCATAAGTCCCGGTCGAGCGGAGTGCGACAAAAACACTTTCAAAAATTTTCGGGGGAATGCCTAGGCAGCCCTTTCGATATCCTGATCATACTTCGGGCCATGCCCGGCGGGAGGGACGATGCGTTACAGCAGAGACATGCGCGGCTACGGAGCCAATCCGCCGGACCCGAAATGGCCTGGCGGTGCGCATGTCGCCGTGCAGTTCGTCGTCAATTACGAGGAAGGCGGCGAAAACTGCGTGCTGCATGGCGACAAGGCCTCTGAAGCCTTCCTGTCGGAAATCGTCGGCGCGGCACCCTGGGTGGGCCAGCGCCACTGGAACATGGAATCGATCTACGAATACGGGGCGCGGGCCGGCTTCTGGCGTCTGCTCCGGCTGTTCAGCGAGTCGCAAGTGCCGATCACCTGCTATGGCGTCGCCACCGCGCTCGCCCGTTCGCCCGATCAGGTGACGGCCATGCAGGAAGCCGGCTGGGAAATCGCTTCGCACGGGCTGAGATGGATCGACTACCGCGACCACAGCGCCGAGGACGAACGCCGCGACCTCGAAGCCGCGATCAAATTGCATTACGAGGTGACGGGGACACGCCCCACCGGCTGGTACACGGGCCGCACTTCGGTCAACACGGTGCGGATCGTGGCAGAAGAAGGCGGTTTCGATTATGTGTCGGACACCTATGACGACGAACTGCCCTATTGGTTCGAGCATGAGGGCGGCACGCAGCTCATCATCCCCTATACGCTCGACGCCAACGACATGCGCTTCGCCACGCCGCAAGGCTTCAACTCAGGCGACCAGTTCTTTGCCTATCTGAAGGACAGCTTCGACACGCTCTATGCCGAGGGCCAGGCCGGCCGGCCGCGCATGATGAACATCGGCCTGCATTGCCGCCTCGTCGGGCGACCGGGCCGGGTGGCGGCGCTGAAGCGCTTCGTCGACTATGTGAAATCGCACGACAAGGTCTGGCTGGCGCGGCGCATCGACATCGCCAAGCACTGGCAAGAGAATCATCCTTACAAGCCGGCGGCACTGCGTCCATCCAAGATGGAGTTCGAGACCTTCGTCCACACCTTCGGTGGCGTCTTCGAGCATTCGCCCTGGATCGCGGAACGCGCCTACGAGCTGGAACTGGGGCCGGCGCATGACACGGCCGGCGGCTTGCACAATGCGCTCTGCCGTATCTTCCGTTCCGCCAGCGAGGCCGAGCGGCTTTCGGTGCTCAACGCTCATCCCGACCTTGCCGGCAAACTGGCCAAGGCCAAACGGCTGACGGCGGAATCGACCAGGGAACAGGCCTCGGCCGGCCTCGACGCGCTGACCGATAAGGAGCGCGAACTGTTTTCCAAGCTCAATGCCGCCTACGTCACCACCTTCGGTTTCCCCTTTATCATCGCGGTGAAGGGCAAGACGAAGGAGGAGATCCTGGCGGAATTCGAGGCGCGCATCGGCAACAGCCGCGGCGTCGAATTCGAGACCGCCTGCAAACAGGTCGAGCGCATCGCGCTGCTCCGCCTCAAGGACATGCTTCCGCAATAGGTTTGAACCCATGGATACGATCAGGATGCCCGAGCGAACCTATTACGCACCACATGGCGGCCACCCCGGCCAGAGCGAGCTTCTGACCGGCCGCGCCGTCTTCACCGAGGCCTATGCCGTCATTCCCCGGGGTGTGATGCAGGACATCGTGACCAGTGCGTTGCCGTTCTGGGACAAGACCCGCGTCTGGATCTTGTCGCGACCGTTGTCCGGCTTTGCCGAAACATTCTCGCAATACATTGTCGAGGTCGCGCCCGGCGGCGGCAGCGACCGGCCGGAACCCGATGCCGGCGCCGAGGGCGCGCTGTTCGTGGTCGAGGGCGAGTTGACGGTTCTGCTGGCCGGCAAGGAGCATGTCTTGCGGCCCGGCGGCTTTGCCTTCCTGCCGCCGGCCAGCGGCTGGACAGTTCGCAACGAAAGCAAGGCCGACGTGCGCTTCCACTGGATTCGCAAGGCTTACGAGGCGGTCGACGGTCTCGATGTGCCGGAAGCCTTCTTCACAAACGAACATGAGATCGCGCCGACGCCGATGCTCGGCACCGAAGGTCGCTGGGCGACGACGCGGTTCGTCGATCCGGCCGATTTGCGCCACGACATGCACATGACCATTGTCACGCTGGAACCCGGCGCGGTCATTCCCTTCGCCGAGACCCATGTCATGGAACACGGTCTCTATGTGCTGGAAGGCAAGGCGGTCTATCGCCTCAACCAGGACTGGGTGGAGGTCGAGGCCGGCGACTATATGTGGCTGCGCGCCTTCTGCCCGCAGGCCTGCTATGCCGGCGGCCCAGGAAAATTCCGCTATCTGCTCTACAAGGACGTCAACCGGCACGCCAAGCTCGGCGGCGCCGGCATAGCAAAGCGCGCCCCATGACCCGCATCGTCGCGCGGCCGCTGACCCGCGAGAGCTTTGCCCCCTTCGGCGACGTCATCGACATGGGCGGCGACAACCACTACCCGATCAATGGCGGCAGGGCCGAGCGCTATCACGATCTCGCCACCGCCGAAGCAACCGGACCGAATGCCCGTGTGCTGATCTCGATGGTGCGCGGCACACCCTACGAACTGCCGCTGAAGCTGAGCATGGTCGAGCGCCACCCCTTCGGCAGCCAGGCCTTCATTCCTCTGTCGCCGCGCCCTTTCCTGGTCGTTGTCTGCCATGACGGCGATCAGGGACCGGGCGAGCCGCATGCCTTCATCACCGCGCCCGGCCAAGGCATCAACTACCGGCGCAATCTATGGCATGGCGTGCTGACGCCACTCGGCGAGGCCCAGGATTTCCTGATCGTCGACCGTGGCGGCGACGGCTCCAACCTCGAGGAATTCCATTTCTCGCACGCCTACGAGATCCATCTCCCTTAACTTTTGTGCATGTCGTTACCCCAAAACCGGGGGCACTTTTGGGCGACATGCAGCAGGAGACGCTGTTATGACCGACATTTCGCTGATCGACCGGCTGCTCGACGTCATCGAGCACGATATCGTGCCGAAGACGGCCGAAGGCGTCGCCCATGGCAACAAGCTTTTCGGCGCGGCGATCCTGCGCAAGGAGGACCGTTCGCTGGTGCTGGCCGAGACCAACAACGAGATCGAAAACCCGCTCTGGCATGGCGAAGTACACTGCCTGAAGCGTTTCTACGAAATGCCGAAGGCCGAGCGTGTTGAGACGAAAGACGCCATCTTCATCGCCACGCATGAGCCATGCTCGCTGTGCCTGTCGGCGATCACCTGGACCGGCTTCGACAATTTCTACTATCTGTTCAGCCACGAGGATTCGCGCGACAGTTTTGCTATCCCGCACGACCTGAAAATCCTGAAAGAGGTCTTCACTCTCGACCCCGGCGGCTACAATGCCGAGAACGCGTATTGGAAGAGCTTTTCGATCCGCAGGCTGGTGCGAGCGTTGCCCGAGGCAGAGCGGCAACGGCTGGAAACACGCATAGGCGCGATTTCGGCGCGTTACGACGACTTGTCCGGCATCTATCAGGCGAACAAGGTCGAGAATGACATTCCGCTAAACTGACGCGGATTGACCAACCGAATTCGTTGGCTGGCCCACGACGCGGCACGGCAGGCTCCATCATCTGGCGATGCTGGAGCATGCCATGAAAACCGTCACCGAATTTCCCCGCAAAATCGTCGAATTTCCGGACATGGGCATCGTCATGCCGGATGGCTGCCGGCTGTCGGCGCGGGTGTGGATGCCGGAGGACGCCGGCGACGATCCGGTGCCTGTCATCCTCGAGCATCTTCCCTATCGCAAGCGTGACGGCACCATCTTTCGCGATCAGCTGACGCATCCCTATTTCGCCGGCCACGGCTATGCCTCGATCCGCGTCGACATGCGCGGCAATGGCGATTCCGAAGGGCTGATGGACGACGAATATTCCGAGCAGGAATTGCAGGACGCCTCCGACGTCATCGCCTGGGCCGCAAGCCAGCCCTGGTGCAACGGCAATGTCGGCATGATGGGCATTTCCTGGGGCGGCTTCAATTGCCTGCAGGTGGCGGCCAAGCAGCCGCCGGCGCTGAAGGCGGTGATCAGCCTGTGCTCGACGGTCGACCGCTATGCCGACGACATCCACTACAAGGGCGGCTGCCTGCTGATCGAGAATTTCGGCTGGGCCTCGACGATGCTGTCCTACTCGTCGCGGCCGCCGGACCCGCTGCTGGCCGGCGACAACAGATGGCGCGATCTGTGGCTGACCCGGCTGGAGAACCAGTACTTCCTGGCGCCGTTATGGCTGAAGCACCAGCACCGCGATGCCTACTGGAAGCGCGGCTCGATCTGCGAGGATTTTTCCGCCGTCAAAGCGGCAGTGCTGTCGATCGGCGGCTGGCATGACGGCTACCGTAACACGGTCTCGCATCTGGCCAGCAATATCGAAGCCCCGGTCAAGGGCATTATCGGGCCATGGATCCACAAATACCCGCATTACGCAGGACCAAAACCCGCCATCGGCTTCCTGCAGGAGGCTTTGCGCTGGTGGGACCGCTGGCTGAAGGGTGTCGACACCGGTGTCGAGTCCGACCCGGCCTACCGCGCCTATGTCATGGACAGCGTGCGTCCGGCGCGCTGGCACCCCGAGCGTCCCGGCCGTTGGGTGGCGGAGCAGGAATGGCCCTCGCCAACCATCAAGACGCAAACGGTCGATCTGATCCGCGCAGGCGAAAAACCTGCCATCATCGCCTCGCCGCAAAGCTGCGGCCTGGCCGGCGGCGAGTATTTTCCCTTCACCTTCGGCCCCGAACTGCCCGGCGACCAACGCCCCGATGATGCCCTGTCGGTGTGTTTCGACCAGCCGGAACTCGGCGAGCCGATCGACATCGTCGGAGCGCCGGGGGTCGAGCTGCAGCTGTCCTCTGATCGTCCGCAGGCCAACATCGCGGTCCGGCTTTGCGATGTGCATCCCGACGGCGCCTCGGAGTTGATCTCCTATGGCGTACTCAATCTGACGCACCGCAATTCGCACGAATTTCCCGAGGCGCTGGTGCCGGGCGAAACCGTCCCGGTGCGCGTCGTGCTCGATCAATGCGCCTATCGCGTGCCGGCCGGCCACCGGCTGCGTGTTGCCGTTTCGAATGCCTATTGGCCTGCTATCTGGCCGTCGCCGGAGCGGGTACAGCTCACCTTGTCTGCGGCGACGCTCAGTTTGCCGCTGCGGCCGCTGGCGACAGGCGACGAAGTAACGTTCGCCGAGCCGGAAGGGGCCACCCCCTGGGCAACGGAGACGATCCGCGCCACCAGTTCCGAACGTCATGTCGATCGTGATGAAAAGACCGGAATAGTGACGCTTTCCATCGTTGATGACTTCGGCGAGGTGCGCGATCTCGCCCATGGCCTCGCCAATGGCAGCATCGCTCGCGAGACCTGGACGATCCATCCCGACGATCCGCTGTCGGCCTCCGGGAAGACGCACTGGACGCAGACCTTGTCGCGAAACGGATGGTCGGTACGCACCGATACATCCGCCGAAATGCGGTCGGACGGGCAAAACTTCATCGTCAGCGCCAGAATCGAGGCCTATGAGGACGAAACCCTCGTCTTCGAGCGCAATTTCGAAGAGAAGGTGCCGCGCGCACTTCTTTGAGAGCCGATTTCATTGGTCCAATTGCGACGTACGATTTACGCCACGGCATGTCGCATTCGGTCTTGCTTACCGCTTTCCCTTGCGGTCATTATTCTCCTCACAAGAAACAAGAAAAACGACCGCAGAGTCGAACCAACAGAGTGAGGAACTCAAAATGTCAAACGAACTGGAATTTCTTAGCCGGCGTGTCGCGTCGGGCAAACTGAGCCGTCGTGATTTTCTCGGCCGGGCGGCGGCGCTCGGCGTCACCGCGCCCTTCGCCAACGCGCTGCTTTCAAGTGCGGCGCGCGCGGCAGGTCCGGTCAAGGGCGGCACACTAAAGGCCGGACTTGTCGGCGGCGAGTCCACCAACAGCCTTGATCCGGCACTGTTCATGACTCAGGTGCCGTTCGCCTTCGGCAAGATGTGGGGCGAATTGATTGTCGAGCTTTCGCCGGAAGGCAAGCTCGAGAACCGCATCGCCGAGGAGATCGGCTCGTCGGACGACGCCAAGGTGTGGACGCTGAAGATCCGCGACGGCGTCGAATTCCACAACGGCAAGACCGTGACCGCCGAGGACGTGGCCGCCACACTTGAACGCCATTCCGACGAGAAGTCGAAATCCGGCGCGCTCGGCTACATGAAGGGCATCGAGACCATCAAGGCCAGCGGCAAGGAAGTCGTGCTGACCCTGAAGGAAGCCAATGCCGATCTGCCCTATCTGCTCAGCGACTATCACCTGATCGTCCAACCGAATGGCGGCAAGGACAAGGCCGACGCAGGCATCTCGGCCGGTCCTTACAAGGTCACGACCAATGAGGCCGGCGTGCGCCATGGCGGCGAGCGTTTCGCCAATTACTGGCAGGGCGACAAGATGGGCCATGCCGACCAGATCGAGATCATCGTCATCAACGATGCGACGGCGCGCACGGCCGCCCTGCAGGGCGGCCAGGTCAACATGATCAACCGCGTCGAGCCGAAGATCGTCGACCTGATCAAGCGCCTGCCGGGCGTCACCATCCGCAACCACGCGGGTCCCGGCCACTACGTGTTCATCATGCATTGCAACACGGCGCCGTTTGACAACGCCGATCTGCGCATGGCACTGAAGCTGGCCATAGACCGCGAGGAAATGCTGGACAAGATCCTGCGCGGCTACGGCTCGCTCGGCAACGACTTCCCGATCAACGCGTCCTATCCGCTGTTTACCGAGATCGAGCAGCGCAAATACGATCCCGACAAGGCCAAGTTCCACTTCAAGAAGTCGGGCCATGATGGCGCCGTTCTGCTGCGGACCTCGGACGTCGCTTTCCCGGGCGCTGTCGATGCATCGCAGTTGTTCCAGCAGAGCGCGGCCAAGGCCGGCATCCAGATCGAGCTGAAGCGTGAGCCCGGCGACGGCTATTGGAACGAGGTCTGGAACAAGCAGCCCTTCTGCGCTTCCTACTGGGGCGGCCGCTCGACCCAGGACCAGATGTACTCCACCGCTTATCTGTCGACCGCCGACTGGAACGACACGCGTTTCAAGCGCCCGGACTTCGACAAAATGGTGCTGGCCGCGCGCGCCGAGCTCGACGAGACCAAGCGCAAGCAGATGTACCATGACATGGCTGTCCTGGTACGAGACGATGGCGGCCTGATCCTGCCGATGTTCAACCAGTTCATCGACGCTACCGGCGCCAAGGTCGGCGGCTGGGTCGACGATCCGCATCAGGAGCTGATGAACGGCTACGCGCTGGCGAAGTGCTGGCTCGAAGCCTGAGCTTGGCCTTGCGGATATGTCCTCACCCATCTTGAAACTGGTGGCCCAGCGCGTTGCGCTGGGCATTCTCCTCTTATTGGCCGTTTCGGTCCTGATCTTCGCCGGCACCCAAATCTTGCCCGGCGACGTCGCGCAAGCCATTCTCGGACAGTCGGCGACGCCGGAGTCGCTTGCCAATCTGCGCGAGCAGCTCGGGCTCAACCAGCCAGCCTATCTCAGGTATTTTCATTGGCTGGGCGGCGTGCTGACCGGCGATCTCGGCACGGCCATGTCGAGCGGCCAGGATATCGCCACGTCGATCAAGGGACGACTGTGGAACACGCTGTTCCTCGCCTTCTGGGCGGCGATCGTCGCCGTGCCGCTGGCGATCATCCTCGGCCTGATCGCGGTGCGCTACCGCAATGGCTGGGTCGACAAGCTGATCTCCGGGCTAGCGCTGGCCTCGACCTCGTTTCCCGAGTTCTTCATCGGCTATGTGCTGGTCTATTTCTTCGCCGTGAAATGGCAAATCTTCCCGGGCATCTCGACCGTCTATGACGGCATGCCTTTTGGCGAGCGCATGCAGGCAATCGCTCTGCCGGCGGCCGCGCTGACGCTGGTCGTGCTCGCCCACATGATGCGCATGACACGCGCGGCGATCCTCAATGTCATGCAGTCGGCCTATGTCGAGACGGCGGAACTGAAGGGCCTGTCGGCCTTCAACGTCATCCGCAAGCACGCCTTCCCCAATGCCATCGCGCCGATCATCAACGTCGTCATGCTCAACCTCGCTTATCTCATCGTCGGCGTCGTCGTGGTCGAGGTGATCTTCGTCTATCCGGGCATGGGACAGTATCTGGTCGACCACGTCACCAAGCGAGACGTGCCGGTGGTGCAGGCGGTCGGCCTGATCTTCGCCGCCGTCTATATCAGCCTGAACATCATTGCGGACATAGCGGCGATCGTCGCCAATCCGCGTCTCAGACATCCGAAATAGGGGGCGGATATGCTCGATATCAAACGCATCCCCATCCCCGCGCTGATCGGCATCGTGCTGACGGCACTGTTCGTGCTGGCGGCGGTCTTCGCCCCCTGGATCGCGCCGCACGGCAACGGCGAAATCGTCGGCGATGTCTGGGAACCGATGTCGGCCGCCCATTTGCTGGGCACCGACAATCTCGGCCGCGACCTGCTTTCGCGCATGATCTACGGCGCCCGTATCACTTTGTTCATCGCAGTGCTGGCCACCGCGCTGTCATTCTCGCTCGGCGCCATCCTCGGCTTCTCGGCGGCCGTCTTCGGCGGCTGGTTCGATACGCTGCTGTCGCGCCTCGTCGATCTGTTGATGTCGATCCCGACCCTGATCATGGGTCTCGTCGTGCTGTCCGTGCTGCCGACCAATCTGGTGACGCTGATCCTGGTGATGGGCATTCTGGATTCGACCCGCGTCTATCGCCTGTCGCGCGCGGTCGCCGTCGACATCAACGTCATGGACTATGTCGAGGCGGCGAAACTGCGTGGTGAGGGCAGCGGTTGGATCATCTTCCGCGAAATACTGCCCAACGCATTGTCGCCGCTGGTTTCCGAACTCGGCCTGCGCTTCATCTACGCGGTGCTATTCCTGTCGACGCTGTCGTTCCTCGGCCTTGGCGTGCAGCCACCGGACGCCGACTGGGGCGGAATGGTCAAGGAAAACAAGGACGGCATCGTCTTCGGCATCGCGGCCGCACTCATCCCGGCGGCGGCGATCGCCCTGCTGGCGATTTCCGTCAACCTGGTTGCCGACTGGGTGCTCAACCGGACGACAAGCCTCAAGGGAGGACGCGGGTGATGGCCGACAGCAAAGCGAAACCTGGCCTGCTGCTCGACATCCGCAATCTGCGCATCGAGGCCACCGTCTTCCCGCCCGGGGAGCCGCCGAAGAACATCGTGCTGGTGCACGATGTCTCGCTGACGCTCGAGAAGGGCAAGGTGCTCGGCCTGATCGGCGAATCCGGGGCCGGCAAGTCGACCATCGGCCTGTCGTCGATGGGCTATGGCCGCGGTGGCGTGCGCATCACCGGCGGCGAGGTCATCCTGAACGGCCGCGACATACTCAAGGGCGGCAAGGACGGCTTCCGCAAATTACGCGGCCGCGAGGTCTGCTATGTCGCGCAGTCGGCGGCAGCGGCCTTCAACCCGGCGCACCGGCTGATGGACCAGGTGGTGGAAGCCACGCTGCTGCACGGCACGGCGACGCGTGCCGAGGCCGAGAAGCGCGCGATTGCGCTGTTCAAGAAGCTCAGCCTGCCCAACCCCGAAACCATCGGCGAGCGCTTCCCGCATCAGGTCTCCGGCGGCCAGCTGCAGCGGGTAATGACGGCGATGGCGCTGTGCTCGGAACCCGACCTGATCGTCTTCGACGAGCCGACAACGGCGCTCGACGTGACGACGCAGATCGACGTGCTGGCGGCGATCAAGGACGCCATTCGCGACACCCATGTCGCGGCGCTCTACATCACCCACGACCTTGCCGTCGTCGCCCAGGTGTCGGACGAGATCATGGTGCTGCGCCATGGCCGGCTGGTCGAATGGGGTGGCACCCGCCAGATCATCAAGGAGCCGCGCCAGGAATACACCAACGCGCTGGTCTCGGTGCATGAGATCGAACACCAGGAGCAGAAGCCCGGTACGACGCCGTTCCTGTCGGTGAAGAACGTCACCGCCGCCTATGGCCGCAGCGACATCAAGGTGCTGAAGAACGTCTCGGTCGACATCTATCCGGGTCAGACACTGGCCGTCGTCGGCGAGTCAGGCTCCGGCAAATCGACGCTGGCACGCGCCATCACCGGGCTTTTGCCACCCGAAGCGGGCACGGTGACGTTCGACGGACGTCCGCTGGCCAACCGGCTGGCCGACCGGCCGAAGGAGGATTTGCGCCAGTTGCAGATGATCTACCAGATGGCCGACGTGGCGATGAACCCCCGCCAGACCGTCGCCACCATCATCGGGCGGCCGCTGGAGTTCTATTTCGGCATGCGCGGCCGCGAACGCGACAGACGCGTCGCCGAACTGCTCGACAAGATCGAGATGGGCAAGGGCTTTTCCGATCGCTACCCGGCCGAACTTTCCGGCGGCCAGAAACAGCGTGTCTGCATTGCCCGATCGCTTGCCGCCAAGCCGAAGCTGATCATCTGCGACGAGGTGACCTCGGCGCTCGATCCGCTGGTCGCCAACGGCATCCTCAAGCTGCTGCTGGAGCTGCAGAAGGAGGAGAACGTCGCCTATCTGTTCATCACGCATGACCTCGCCACTGTGAAGTCGATCGCCGATTCGATCGCGGTTATGTATCGCGGCGAGGTGGTGCGCTACGGCCCCAAGAGCAAGGTGCTGAGCCCGCCCTTCGACGCCTACACCGACCTGCTGCTCTCCTCGGTTCCAGAGATGGAAATCGGCTGGCTGGAAAAGGCAATCAGGGGGCGGCGCATGGCCAGCGCGGGGAACTAAAGCAATTCCGGGAAAACTGGGAACCAGTACTCCGGAAGAAATGCATGGCGCTTCCCCCCGGAAATTGCGTCAGACCAGGCCGCCACATGGGGCGCCGGCGACCGTCATCGGGATGCAACACTAGAACGCCACACGTCTTTCGGGGCGAGCGCCGTTCGCACGACTTTTAAACAGGGGTAGGACATGAAGACTGAACTCGATTATCTCGCCGAACTCGCCGGTCAAGGCCGGATATCGCGCCGCGCCTTTCTCGGGCGCGCCGCCGCGCTTGGCGTGTCAGCAGCCCTGATACCGGCGCTGGCCGGCAAGGCTTTCGCCCAGACGGCGGTTAAGGGCGGTATCATCAAGGCCGGCCTGCAGGGCGGTGAATCCACCAACAGCCTCGATCCGGCGCTGAACCTCAGCCAGGTTACCTTCAGCTTCGGCAAACTTTGGGGCGAGTATCTCGTGCGCCTCACCCCCGACAACAAGCTGGTCAACCTGATCGCCGAAGAGATCGGCGCTTCGGCCGACGCCAAGACGTGGACGATCAAGATCCGCGACGGCATCGAGTTCCACAATGGCAAGACGGTCGGCGCGGGGGATGTTGCCGCCACCATCGAGCGCCATGCCGACGAGAAGTCCAAGTCCGGAGCCCTCGGCATCCTCAAGAACATCAAGGGCGTCAAGGCGAGCGGCAAGGAAGTCATCGTCACGCTCGGCGACGCCGATGCCGACTTCCCCTATTTGATGGCCGACTACCATCTCGTCATCCAGCCGAATGGCGGCAAGGACAACCCGAATGCCGGCATCAGCGCCGGGCCTTACAAGGTCAGCGTCAACCAGCCGGGCGTGCGCCATGGCGGCGAACGCTTCGCCAATTACTGGCAGGGCGACAAGGCCGGCCATGCCGACCAGGTCGAGATCATCGTCATCAATGATGCGACCGCGCGGCTTGCAGCCTTGCAGGGCGGCCAGGTGCACATGATCAACCGCGTCGAGCCGAAGGTGGTCGATCTCGTCAAGCGCATTCCCGGCGTCTCCATCGAGAACGCTTCGGGCAAGGGCTATTACCCGTTCAACATGTTCTGCGACACCGCGCCCTTCGACAGCAACGACCTGCGGATGGCGCTGAAACTCGCCATGGACCGTGACGAGATGCTGGAAAAGATCCTGCGCGGCTATGGCTCGGTGGGTAACGACTTCCCGATCAACGAGGCCTATCCACTGTTTTCCGCCGACATCGAACAGCGCAAGTTCGATCCGGACAAGGCGGCCGCAGCCTACAAGAAATCAGGCCACAGCGGCTCGATCGTGCTGCGCACCTCGGACGTCGCCTTCCCGGGCGCCGTCGATGCCGCACAGCTCTATCAGCAGTCCTGCGCCAAAGCCGGCATCAAGATCGAGATCAAGCGCGAACCCGGCGACGGCTACTGGTCTGAAGTCTGGAACAAGCAGCCTTTCTCGCTCTCCTACTGGGGCGGACGCGCCACGCAGGACCAGATGTATTCCACCGGCTATGTCTCGACCGCCGACTGGAACGACACGCGCTTCAAGCGGCCGGAATTCGACAAGATGCTGTTTACCGCGCGCGGCGAGCTCGATCAGGCCAAGCGCCAGGCGATCTACCACGATATGGCAGTGATGATGCGTGACGAAGGCGGGCTGATCGTGCCCTTTTTCAACCAGTTCATCGACGCGGCCGCCACCAACAAGATCGGTGGCTATGCCAAGAGCCCTATCGGCGAAATGATGGACGGCTACGCGCTTGCCGAGTGCTGGCTCAACGCTTGAGCGGACTCTGATCGTCCGATTTCATCTCTCAAGAACGCCGTGTGCCCGGGACGGCACACGGCGTTCCCGTTTCAACCGCCAACCGCATGGAGCAGCCCATGGCGCTCAAGTCCAAGCTTCTGCTGATCATCCTTGATGGCGTGCCTTACCGGAACTGGCGCCGGCTGATGGGCAATCTCGAAGGTTGGGTGCAATCGGGCGAGGCGCGCGTCTGGAAGATGCGCTCGGTGCTGCCGTCGACCTCGGCCTGCTGCTATGCGTCGATCCACACCGGGGTTTCACCGCAGGTGCACGGCATCCTGTCCAACGAGAACCGGTTCCGCGTCGAGCAGCCCGATATCTTCTCCGAGGTCAGCAAGGCAGGCGGCAAGACGGGGGCGGTGACCCATTCCTACTGGTCGGAATTCTTCCGCGCCTATCCGTTCGACCTGGTCGAGGACATGGAATTCGACGAGCCAAGCGGACCGATCACGCATGGCCGCTTCCACACCATGACCGGTTACAATCTCCGCAACCAGATGACGCCGAGCGATGTCGACCTGTTCGCCACGCTGACGATGCTGACGAAACGCCATGGCATCGACTACGGCATCCTGCACACCTGCACGCTGGACTCGATGGGACACCGCTTCGGCCACGACTGCCACGAAATGGACCATGCCGTCTATGCGATGGATGGCATGCTGGCCGCCTTCCTGCCGCGCTGGATCGAAGCCGGCTATGAGGTCATGGTTACCGCCGACCACGGCCAGACCGACCGTGGCCATCATGGCGGCCATGACGACGAGATGCAGGATTTCGCGCTGTATTATTTCGGGCCTGGCAAAGGGCCGGATGCCGACACGCTGCTCGACCAGTTGCAGCTGGCGCCGACGGTGCTGAGCCGGCTGGGTGTTCCGGTGCCAGAGACGATGAAGGCCAAGCCGTTTTTGGGGTGAGAAGCGGTCCGCGTAGCGGACGAAAAGCCAATTGCCTGGCTTTTCGAGCTTCGAACGCCCTTAGCCTGCGAAGGGCCGGGCGGTGATAGCCCATCCACCTGTCGGCCCTGCGCCATGGCTTCGGGCGTTCGTCACTTCAATCGACAAATCGTTGTCGATTGACCCGCCTCCGGCGGGACGCTCCTCACCCTCTGGCAACCGCCCCGCTCTTCGGTTAGCCTCCCGAAAATTCCTTGGCGGAGGATGAACCTTTTTGGGCCGATCAGCGACAGAGCAGACAGGAGCCAGGCGGCTCGACCGGCCATGACGGCAGCGACGGAGACCGATCGCGTGCTTGTCGACCGGGTCGCGAAGGGCGACCGTGCCGCCGTGCGGCTCCTGTTCATGCGTCACCACGCGCGGGTCTACCGCTTCGTGGCGCGCCAGACGGGATCGGAAATGATGGCCGACGATATCGCCAATGAAGTGTTTCTCGAGCTGTGGCGCCAGGCGCCCGGTTTCGAAGGACGCTCCGAAGTCTCGACATGGCTGCTCGGCATAGCCCGTTTCAAGGCACTGTCCTTGCTGCGCAAGAAGAAGGAAGACTGGATCGACGACGAGGCCGCCGCAGCGGTGCCGGACAGCGCCGACACCCCGGAAGTCGTCACCATGAAGGAAGACAAGGCGGCCGCCTTGCGGCGCTTCGTCGACGCCTTGCCCGAAGAGCACCGCGTGGTGATCGATCTTGCCTATTATCACGGACAGTCGGTGAGCGAAATCGGCGAGGTGCTCGACATTCCGGTCGCCACCGTCAAGACCCGGATGTTCTACGCCCGCAAGAAACTCGGCGAGGCCCTCAAGGCCGCCGGTTACGACAGGGGGTGGCCATGAGCGCCGCTGAAAAGATGTCGCGCCGCGACGAAATGGAAACGCTCCTGCCGTTCTACCTGAACGGCTCGCTGGAAGGTTCCGACCTGGAAGCAGTCGAGGAATGGCTGGCCAGCGATCCGGCCGCACTTGTCGCCCTTGGCGAGGCTGAAGCCGAATTCTCCGGCGCCACCGCCGCCAACGAAGCAATCCGGCCGCCGGCCGATGCGCTCAGCCGCTTCGCCAAGGCACTCGACGCCGAGGCCGGGCCTGCGCGCAAGCCGGCGGGATCGTCCTGGCTGGCGCAGGCCTGGGGCCGCTTCATGGCGGTGCCGGTCGGTGTCGCCTGGGCAGCAGCCGCGGTTCTGCTGGCCCTGGTCATGGTGCAGTCGTTTGTCGAGCCTGGCGGCAAGGGCAATGATTTCGAGATTGCCGGCGCGCAAGACGATCTGGCGAAAATGCCGTTCGCCTTGGTCAAGTTCAAGCCGGATGCGAAGATGTCGGACATTTCCGCCTTCCTCGGCAGCAACGGGCTGAAGATCATCGGTGGACCGACCGCCGACGGCGTGTTCCGGCTTGGCATCCCGGCTGCCAACACAGCCGACTACACCAAGCAAATCAGCCTTATTGCCGCCCAGCCCTTCACGGAGACTGTGATCGAGGGAAGGAAACCGGTTGATGGCGGCTGAGGCAGTCATTCGATTTGCGGCAATGCTTGCGGCGGCGATGACAATCGCCGCCGTGCCCGCGTCGGCGCAGACCAACGACCCCAATCCAGACCAGACGAAAATCGACTGCCGCGACGGGACCGACGCGGCGGGCGCCAACTGCGCCAAGGATGGCAATGACACAAAGAGCGGATCGGACGCAGGCCAATCCGGCGCTGTCTTCCTGCCAGCGCTGATCGTCGACCTGTTTCCCAACCCGGCGGCGCCTCCAACCCCTGTGCCGACGCCACGGCCGGCACCTGCGACGCCGCCTGCCGATACTCAAGCCGGCCCCCCGCCTGGCGGCCCGATTGTCTCGCCGACCGATCTCATCGCCGTTCAGCCGCCGCGCGCGGTGGTTGGCGATTTCGTGCCCGACGAGGTGCTGGTGACCGTCGACGGCGATGCCGGCGCTGTCCAGCAGATCGCCGCCTCCTTCGGCCTGCAGGTGCGCTCGCAGCGCCAGTCACGGCTGCTTGGCACCACCCTGGTGCGCTTCGGCATTCCCGACGGCCGGCCCGTCGGCGTCGTTTTGGCGCAATTGGCCGCCGACGGCCGCACCCAGCGGCGCGAGCCCAACCATGTCTATTCGCTGCAGCAGGCCGCCGGCATCGTCAACTATGCGTTCGATCGTATCGCGCTCGATGCCAAGCAGGCCAGCGGCGAAAACGTCCGCATCGCGGTGATCGACACCGGCATCGACGACACCAACCCGGCGCTGTCGGGCGTCATTGCCGGGCAGTTCGACGCCATGCCCGACGTGCCTATCGAAAAGCGCGATCACGGCACGTCGATCGACGGCCTGATCGCCGGCGTCGGCACGCTGGAGGGCATGGCGCCGGGCGCAAAAATCTATCACGCCCGTGCCTTCGAGGGCGGCAAATCGACCATGGACGTCATCCTGTCGGCGCTCGACTGGGCGGCGGAACAGGACGTGCGAATCATCAACATGAGCTTCGTCGGGCCGAAGAACGATTTGCTCGGCGTCGCTTGCCGCAATGCCCGCGCGCTCGGCATGGTGCTGGTCGCCGCAGCCGGCAACAACGGGCCGAAGGCGCCCTATGGCTATCCGGCCGCCTTCGACGGCGTCATCGCGGTGACTGCCACCGACGCCAAGGACGGGCTGATGCCGCAGGCCAATCGCGGCGCCTATGTCTTCATCTCGGCGCCCGGCGTCGAGATGGTGGCGCCGAGCGGCGCCGGTTCGGACGTGGTCACAGGCACCTCGTTCGCGGCGGCGATCGTGAGCGGCGCCATCGCCAATCTCATCCATGCCGCGCCCGACCGAACCGCGGACGACATCGAGAAGGCGCTGGCGGCGACGGCCAGGGATCTCGGCCCAAAGGGACGCGACAATGATTTCGGCTACGGCCTGCTGGACATCAAAGCGGCGGCGGTGGTGAAGGAGTGAGGTCGGCGCTTGCAGCGCTTCGGGAGATCGTTCTAAACAGGCGCCCCCGCCACCGATCCCCTGACCACAAGGTCAACCGGCCAGACCTCGCCGCGGGCGCCCTCCTCCAGTCCCGAGATCCGTGCCGCCAGCCGCTCGGCGACGCGGGCGCCGGCAAGACGGATCGATGAACGCGTCGTCGACAGCGGCACCGAGAAATTCTCCGGCCTCAGCCAGGGGAAGACGTCATCATGGGCGATCAGCGACACGTCGCCCGGAATGCTCAGGCCGAGGTCGCGCACGGCGCGCACGACGCCCAGCGCCATGATCAGGCTGGAGCAGGCGATCGCCGTCGGCGCGTCGCCTTCTTCCAGCAAACGCCTGGTGGCGCGATAGCCGTTCTCCTCGGTCATATCAACCGAGCAGACATGGCGTTCGCTCAATGTCAGTCCGCTCGAGGCGAGCGCCCGGCGCACGCCGCGTTCGCGATGAATGGCGAAGGTCTCACGGTCGTCGCCATTGATCAGCGCCAGCCGTCGATGACCGAGCTGGATCAGCAGCCTGGCCGCCTCGTGGAAGGCGCCCTCATTGTCGATGTCGGTAAAGGCATAGTCGAAATCAAAGCCTTCGCTACGGCCATGGACGATGAAGGGAATGCCGAGCGTGTTGACCAGCGCCACGCGCCGGTCAACCGGCCTCGGCGAGGAGATATAAACAGCGTCGACCTGCCGGTTGGCGACGATGCGCCGGTAAGTGGTTTCCTGGTCGTCGGCGTCGGCCGGCGACAGCACAAGGTCGAGCTCGTGCGAGCGGGCATAGTCGCCAAGGCCGGACAGGAACTCGACGAAATGCGGATCGATGTCGACGGACGCACCGGTCGGCAGGACATAGCCGATCATGCCGGTCTTGCCGGTCGCCAGCCGGCGCGCGCTCGGGTTGGGGCGATAGCCATGGCGCTTGGCGGCATCCATGACACGCCTGCGCGTCTCCTCGTTGACCTCGGGATAGCCGTTCAGCGCACGGCTTACCGTGGTTTGCGAAAGTGCCAACATGTGGGCGAGCTGCTTGAGGTTCACGAAAGGTCTCCATTCCCTCAAAGCGCTTTTAAATTGAATCGACTCAAGTGCCGCCGGGGCCGAGCCATACGAAGCCGAACCATAGACGCGGTTTGCGCGTGTTTGAAACAAAATTGCTGCTGCATCGCCATAATAGTATGTTGCAGCGCACTTTTAGGAGCGCAAATGCACGAACCTAAATCGATTAATTAGCCAGCCTCTTGACTTCCTAGCTATTCGATGGCGTGATCGAAAAAGCCAAAGCGCTTTGGAAGACTCTTCGAAAGGTTGCGGTTCCTTTCCGACTGAGTCACAGTCCTGCGGCGTCGGCGGGCGGAATGGAGGTTCCGTCCGGTGTGTGAGACCCACTGGGAGGGAATACCGATGAAGAAAATGCTTTTGCTGGGTGCTGCGTTTGCCACGTTCGCCCTGAACGCGCCCGCGCAGGCCGAACTGAAGTTCAAGCCCGGCGAAGACAAGCGCTTCAACTGGGCGAACTACGAAGAGCTCAAGAAAGTCGACCTCAAGGGTGAGACGCTGTCGATCTTCGGACCGTGGCGCGGCGAGGACGAAGGCCTGGTGCGCGGCGTTCTCGACTATTTCTCGGAAGCCACCGGCGTCGAGATCAAATACTCCTCCTCGGAGAATTACGAGCAGCAGATCGTCATCGACACGCAGGCCGGCAGCCCGCCGAACATCGCCGTGCTGCCGCAGCCGGGCCTCATCCAGGACCTGGCATCGAAGGGCCTTTTGACGCCGCTCGGTGATGACACCGCCAAATGGGTCAAGGATAATTACGGTGCCGGCCAGTCATGGGTCGATCTCGGCACCTTCAAGGACAAGGAGGGCAAGCCGGGCTTCTTCGCCTTCCCATACAAGGCCGACGTGAAGTCGCTGGTCTGGTACTCGCCGGATAATTTCGAGGAAGCCGGCTACAAGGTGCCGAAGACCCAGGAAGAACTCGCCGATCTCGAAAAGAAGATCATCGCCGATGGCGGCAAGCCGTGGTGCATCGGCCTCGGCTCCGGCGGCGCCACCGGCTGGCCGGCGACCGACTGGGTCGAAGACCTGATGCTGCGCACCCAGCCTCCGGAAGTCTACGACAAATGGGTGAAGAACGAGATCCCGTTCAACGACCCCGCAGTGGTCAACGCCATCGACATTTTCGGCAAGATCGCGACCGACGACAAGATGGTCGATGGCGGCGCCAAGGCGGTTGCGGCGACCGATTTCCGCGACAGCCCGAAGGGTCTCTTTTCGGTGCCGCCGAAATGCTACCTGCACCACCAGGCATCTTTTATCCCGACCTTCTTCCCGGAAGGCACCAAGGTCGGCCAGGACGCGGACTTCTTCTACTTCCCACCCTATGCCTCCAAGTCTGAACTCGGCACGCCGGTGCTCGGCGCCGGTACGCTGGCGATGATCACCAAGGACAGCAAGAGTGCGCGCGCATTCATCGAATTCCTGAAGATGCCGCTCGCCCACGAGATCTGGATGGCCGAAGGCGGCTTCGTGACGCCGCTCAAGTCGGTCAACAAGGATGCCTATGCCAGCGACGCGCTGAAAAAGCAGGGCGAAATCCTCGCCAATGCCTCGACCTTCCGCTTCGACGGTTCCGACCTGATGCCGGGCAAGATCGGCGCCGGCGCCTTCTGGACCGGCATGATCGACCTGGTCGGCGGCAAGTCCGCACAGGACGTCGCCACCGACATCCAGAAGAGCTGGGACGCCATCAAGTAGGCGGCTGGCACTTAGACGACCAACCATTCTCGCGCTGGATCCGGGCCGTACTGGCCCGGATCCAGCGGCGGCCCGTGCCGCAGCCTTTCGTCATGAGCGCACTGAGATGAAGCGCGATCGGCAATGTGCGCAAGCCGCCGATGACGCGCTCCAAACAACTGAATCGGCGCCTGGTCCCCGTCACCAAGGTCATTCCTTGTCGGGTCATGCGCAGGGGGAGAGGGACCCATGGCGGCTCAGATTTTCTCGGCCATTTTCGTCATCATCGTCGGCGTCGGCGGTTGCGTCGCCTATTTCTGGGGCGCCAACAGGCTGGTCGACCTGATATTCCCGTCACGCGGCGTCGCGGGTGCCGCGGCCATCGACAATCTGCGCCGGCAAGGGCTGGTCCGGCCATGGCTGTTCGTCGGTCCGGCGATGATCATCCTGACCATCTACCTGATCTATCCGGTGGTCGAGACGCTGCGGCTGTCGTTCCTCGATCGCAGCGGGATCAATTTCGTAGGCCTGGCGAACTATGAATGGGCGTTCGGCGATCGCGAATTCCGCAACTCGATCCTCAACAACATCATCTGGCTGGCGGTGGTGCCGGCCGCCTGCACCTTCCTTGGGCTGATCATCGCCGTGCTTACGGACAAGATCTGGTGGGGCACGATCGCCAAGAGCCTGATCTTCCTGCCGCTGGCGATCTCCTTCGTCGGCGCCAGCGTGATCTGGAAATTCATCTACGAGTATCGGGGCGAGGGCCAGACGCAGATCGGCATCCTCAACGCCATCATCCAGCATTTCGGCGGCCAGCCGCAGGTCTGGATATCGCTGCCGTTCTGGAACAATTTCTTCCTGATGATCATCCTGATCTGGATTCAGACCGGCTTTGCCATGGTCATCCTGTCTTCCGCCCTGCGCGGCATTCCCGAGGAAACCCTGGAAGCCGCCGTCATCGACGGCGCCAATCCGTTCCAGATATTCTGGAAGATCATGGTGCCGCAGATCTGGAGCACCATCGCCGTGGTCTGGACCACGATCACCATTCTGGTGCTCAAAGTGTTCGACATCGTGCTGACCATGACCAACGGCCAGTGGAACAGCCAGGTGCTGGCCAATCTGATGTTCGACTGGATGTTCCGCGGCGGCGGCGATTTCGGCCGCGGCGCCACCATCGCCATCATCATCATGATCGCGGTCATTCCGATCATGGTCTGGAACATCCGCCAGGCGAACAAAGAGACGGGAGGACATTGAGATGGCCGTCGCGACCGGAAATTCCTTCGCCAGCCGCTTTGGCGTCCACATCGCCGTGCTCGTCTTCGTCGCGATCTGGACCATACCGACGCTCGGCATCCTGGTTTCATCGCTTCGGGACAAGAACCAGATCATCGCCTCGGGCTGGTGGAACTCGTTCGCCAGTTCCACGCAGACGGAAGCCGGCCGGCTCCCGCCCGCCTCGACGCAGGTCGAGAAGGATGGCAAGTTCGTCCTCGAGGGCAATATCTTCGGCGATGGCGCCAAGCGCGACATCAGCGCCTTCGGCGTCAAATCGGCGGCACCGACGCAATATCCCGCCGGCACCTCAGCCGATCTCGGCGACGGCGTGACCTTGCAGCTCAATGCCGACGGCAGCTTCGTCATGCAGTCCCCGAAAGCGTTCGAAGGCGATCGCGGCCAGCGCGTCTATTATGCTTCGTCGGCGCCGCCGAAATTCACCACCGACAACTACAGAACCGTGCTGTTCTCCGAAGGCATCGGACGGTCATTCATGAATTCTCTGACCGTCACCATTCCGGCTACCGTCATCCCGATCCTGATCGCCGCCTTTGCCGCCTATGCACTGGCCTGGATGCGGTTTCCCGGCCGGGCGCTGCTGATCGCGGTTATCATCGGCCTGCTGGTGGTGCCATTGCAGATGTCGCTGATCCCGCTGTTGAAACTCTACAATGGCGTTGGCGCTTTTTTCGGCATGCCGTCGAAGACCTACCTCGGCATCTGGCTGGCGCATACCGGCTTCGGGTTGCCCTTCGCCATCTACCTGCTGCGCAGCTACATTGCCGGCCTGCCGCGCGAAATCATGGAATCGGCGCGCATCGACGGCGCCAGCGATTTCGAGATATTCGTCAAGATCGTCTTGCCGCTGTCGTTCCCGGTGCTGGCTTCGTTTGCCATCTTCCAGTTCCTGTGGGTATGGAACGATCTTCTGGTGGCGATGGTTTTCCTCGGTACAGAGGCAGACCAGATCGTGCTGACCGCCAAGCTCAACGCGCTGTTGGGCTCACGCGGCGGCGACTGGGAGATCCTGACGACATCGGCTTTCGTGACCATCATTGTGCCGCTGATCGTGTTTTTCTCGCTGCAGCGCTATTTTGTCCGCGGGCTGCTTGCCGGCTCGGTGAAAGGAGGCTGAGACGATGCAATCCGCTTTGAAGGCCAGCTCGAAGCCTGACCTCGCCGTCGATCGCGACTGGTGGCGGGGCGCGGTGATCTACCAGATCTATCCGCGCAGCTACCAGGACTCGAACGGCGACGGCATCGGTGATCTCAAGGGCATCATAGGGCGCCTCCCCTACATCGCCGCACTCGGCGCGGATGCCATCTGGATCTCGCCGTTCTTCAAGTCGCCGATGAAGGATTTCGGCTATGACGTATCGGATTACTGCGATGTCGATCCGATGTTCGGCACGCTGGCCGATTTCGACGCACTGACCGCCGAGGCACACAGGCTGGGCTTGAAGGTGATGATCGACGAGGTGCTGTCGCACACCGCCGACAACCACCCATGGTTCAAGGAAAGCCGGTCGAGCCGCAGCAACCCGAAAGCCGACTGGTACGTCTGGGCAGACGCTAGGCCGGACGGTACGCCGCCCAACAACTGGCTGTCGATCTTCGGCGGCTCGGCGTGGCAATGGGACACCAGCCGCCAGCAATATTACATGCACAATTTCCTGGCCGAACAGCCCGACCTCAACTTCCACAACCACGAAGTCCAAGACGCATTGCTCGACGTCACCCGCTTCTGGCTGGAGCGCGGCGTTGATGGTTTCCGGCTCGACACCATCAATTTCTACTTCCACAGCCAGGGCCTGGAAAACAATCCGCCGCTGCCGCCGGAAGAGCGCAACGACCAGACCGCGCCGGCGGTCAACCCCTACAACTACCAGGACCATCTCTATGACAAGAGCCGCCCCGAGAACCTCGGCTTCCTCGAACGGTTCCGCGCCCTGCTCGATGAATATCCGGCAACCGCAGCGGTCGGCGAGGTCGGCGATTCGCAGCGCGGGCTTGAAGTGGTTGCCGCCTACACCGCCGGCGGCAAGCGCGTGCACATGTGCTACTCCTTCGATTTCCTGGCGCCGGAAAAGATCAGCGCGGGCAAGGTCCGCTCGGTGCTGGAATCCTTCGGCAAGGTCGCCAGCGACGGCTGGTCGTGCTGGGCCTTTTCCAATCATGACGTGATGCGCCCGGCCTCGCGCTGGGCCGCCAATGAGGCCGACCCGACCGCCTACCTCAAGGTCATCTCGGCGCTGCTGATGTCGTTGCGTGGTTCGGTCTGCATCTATCAGGGAGAGGAACTTGGGCTCGGTGAAGCGGAGTTGCGGTTCGAGGATCTGCAGGATCCCTACGGCATCCGCTTCTGGCCGGAATTCAAGGGCCGAGACGGCTGCCGCACACCGATGGTATGGGACGGCGGCGCCAAGAATGGCGGCTTCTCCCAGGCAAAACCCTGGCTGCCGGTGCCGGCCAAGCATCTGGCGCAAGCGGTCAATGTCCAGCAGGGCGACGAGGCTTCGCTGCTCGAGCATTACCGGCGCTTCCTCACCTTCCGGCGCGCCCATCCGGCGCTGGCCAAGGGCGACATCACCTTCATCGAAAGTGAGGGAAATACCGTCGCTTTCACGCGCCGCGCAGGCAACGAGCAGATCGTCTGCGTCTTCAATCTGGGAGCCGGTCCGGCCAAGGTTGACCTTGGCGGCCGATCGCTGCAACCTCTGCCCGGGCATGGATTTGCGGGGCTGGCGAGCAGCGGTTCCATCGAGCTTGGCGGCTACGGCGCCTGGTTCGGGCGTCTCGACTGAATTTCCAATCACTGGAGGAAACCAATGGCCGATGTCACGCTAAGACAAGTGAAGAAGTCCTACGGCAATCTGAACATTCTCCACGGCATCGATCTCGATATCAAGTCGGGCGAGTTCATCGTCTTCGTCGGCCCGTCGGGCTGCGGCAAGTCGACATTGCTGAGGTCGATCGCCGGGCTCGAGGAAATCACCTCCGGCGAACTCAGAATAGCCGGCGAGGTGGTGAACGACGTGCCGCCGTCAAAGCGGGGCATCGCCATGGTGTTCCAGTCCTACGCGCTCTACCCGCACATGACCGTCTACGACAATATGGCGTTCTCGATGAAGATCGGCAAAGAGAACAAGGCCGAGATCGACCGCCGCGTGCGTCAGGCCGCCGAGATCCTGCAGCTGACCAAATATCTCGACCGCCTGCCCAAGGCGATGTCGGGCGGCCAGCGCCAACGCGTCGCCATCGGCCGCGCCATCGTGCGCAATCCGAAGGTGTTCCTGTTCGACGAGCCGCTTTCGAACCTTGATGCGGCGCTGCGCGTCGCGACCCGCATAGAGATCGCCAAGCTCAAGGAATCGATGCCCAACACAACCATGATCTACGTCACCCACGATCAGGTCGAGGCGATGACGCTGGCCGACCGCATCGTGGTGCTCAAGGACGGCCATATCGAACAGGTCGGCACGCCGATGGATCTCTACAAAAAACCCGGCAATCTGTTCGTTGCCCAGTTCATCGGCTCGCCGGCCATGAACATCCTGCCGGCGACCATCGACAAGACCGGAAATCCGACCGTCGTCAGCCATGTCGGCGGGCGCAAGGCAACCGTGCCGATCACGACGCCGGCTTCGGCGAAGGGTACCGCGGTGAGTTTCGGCGTGCGGCCGGAAGACCTGATCATCTCCAGCGGCGCTGACTATCTGTTCGAGGGGACGGTCGACTATGTCGAGCAACTCGGCGAGGTGCAGCTTGTCTATGTCGACATCGGCCGCGCCGACCTGCCGCTGGTGACCAAGCTGCCCGGCAATGTCGAGGTCAAGCGCGGCTCGACATTGCGGCTGAGCGCCAATGGCGAGGACCTGCATATCTTCGACGCGGATGGACGTTCTTTCGCGTTGCATGAAGTGGAAGCAAAGGCGGCTTAACCGCAACTACCGTCAGGCACAAGAAGAGGGGCGGGCCAGGCCCGCCGCTCTTTGACTTGGAGATCGACTTCGGTTGTTAGTTGTTGCCGAAGAGGTTGCGGTCGGCACCTTGCGGAGCAGACTTCTGGGTGGTGTCACCCGACGAGTTCAGCAGCTTCTCGACGAGGCCACCGCTGTTGCGGACCGAGCTCGTATGCGCGCTGTCAATCGAAGTAACCGCAGGCTGATTGGCGCCGTTGGAGCCAAAGTTGTCGCTGCCGGCGAAGGCACTGCCGGTGATGGCCAGAACGGCGGCGGCAGCAATAAGGATCTTGTTCATTTTAGTCTCCTGAATTCTGGATTTCGCCAGGACGGCAGACACAGCTGCCGTCGGTTGCGAAATTGGTTATTAGCGACCGAAGAGGTTACGGTCGCTGCCCTGAGTGGGCGTCTGGGCAGCCGGTTCCGAGGTCCTGGTGGAAGCCGTGTACGACTGGTCCACAGCGGCGGCAGGCTGATTGGAGCCGTTCGAACCGTAGTTGTCGCTGCCCGCGAAAGCGCTGCCGGTGATGGCCAGAACGGCGGCGGCAGCAATGAGGATCTTGTTCATCTTAAGTACTCCTGAATGTCTGAATTTCGCCAGGGCGGCGGGTGAGCCCGCCGTCGACTGGGAATCGGCTGTTAGTTGTTGCCGAAGAGGTTGTGGTCAGCACCCTGGGCAGGCGCCTGAGCAGCCGGTTCCGACTTCTTGGTCGAAGCGGTGTACGAGCTGTCGACAGCAGTGGCTGCCGCGGCGTCCGAACCGTAGTGGTCGCTACCAGCGAAGGCGCTGCCGGAAATGGCCAGAAGGGCTGCGGCAGTGAGAATGATCTTTTTCATTTTTGGTACTCCAGTATCGTCTTTTTTCCGTCCGTCTAGCGGCGTGTCTTGGAAATGAAATCGCGTCGTTCGGACAGCCCCGATGTGGGAGGCCAGCCCCGTCTTTTCCAATCACGAAGTTGTTCCGTGTGGACCATGAATCCACACCTTGAAATTGTGCCAAGGGATCTAGGGATAGATTTTTCTTCTTTATATCAGCGTGTTAGGTTTAACCACCCGATGGATCACTGACTGTTTCAAAGGCCCACCGTTCACACCGTCCTGCACGCACCGTCAACAGAAACGAACCGTTCGGTTCGATTTTAGGACAAGCTAATAGTCACTTTTCGAAACCGTTAGCCTTATTTGACCTCTGCCAAGGGTCGGATTCGGGAAGATCGCAGCCGGCAATGGGCCGCCCGGAGGCGGGCTTGCTGGTCCGCGACGATCTGCGGTAACGTTTCGCATGCCGTGTCGCGCCGCATGGATACGATGTCGTTTTCATGCCGACGGCGCGCCTGCGATCGTGGTTAGATCATATCATCTCAGGTGCCGCTTCGTGACGACGAGGCGGAGAATTGGGAAGCCGGTCAGAATCCGGCGCTGCCCCCGCAACGGTGGTGGAGTTCAAGTCGCAACGGGAGACCACTGGGCAATTGCCTGGGAAGGTGTCGCGATGGTCCGCAAGGACAACTCCAGAGCCCGGAAACCAGCCCGAGATTTTAGACTCGACTGATCGCGGTGGGCGGTCAAGAGGTGGATAACGCATGTCCTGCACACAGCCGGCCTGCGCTTCAATCCTTCCTCCATCACCACCAGTTCAGTCCTTAGAAACGAGGACAGGACATGGATATCCGCAACGACATGCTGAGGCTCCTGAAGGGGCGCCGGCAAGGCTTTTCGCTGGAGCAGCCCTTCTACACCGATCCAGACTACTTCAAGCTCGACATGGAGCTGATCTGGTATCGCGACTGGCTGTTCATCGGCCATGATTGCGAACTGCCGAAGCCAGGCAGCTACATCACCGTGCAGATCGGCGACTATCCGGTCGTCCTTGTCCGCGACCAGCACGGCAAGATCAACGCCTTCCACAATTCCTGCCGCCATCGCGGCAGCCGCGTGTGCAACACGGAGAAGGGCACAGCGGCAAAGCTCGTCTGCCCGTATCACCAGTGGACCTATGAGCTGGACGGCCGCCTGCTGTTTGCCCGCCAGATGGCCGACGGTTTCGACAAGAGTGATTTCGGCCTGAAGCCGGTCGCCTGCGAGAGCGCCGGCGGCTACATCTTCATCTGCCTGGCCAAGGAACCGGCGGATTTCGCGCCAATGCGGGCGATGATCGAACCCTATCTTTTGCCACACCGGTTGCGTGAAGCAAAGATCGCCTTCGAGAGCACGATCGTCGAGAAGGGCAACTGGAAGCTGGTCTGGGAAAACAACCGCGAGTGCTATCACTGCGCCGCCAATCACCCCGAGCTGTGCAAGACTTTCCCCGAGGCTCCGACCGTGACCGGCGTCCATGGCGCCGACAGCGACCCTGAAATGGTCGCGCACTGGGCCAAATGCGAGGCATCAGGCTTGCCGAGCAAATTCCGCATAGATCCGGCAGGGCAGTACCGCGCCACCCGCGCGCCGCTGCTGCGCGATGCCGTCAGCTACACCATGACGGGAAAACGGGCGGTCCAGAAGAACCTGTCCGACAGCGTTTCAACCGACCGCATCGGTTCCTTGCTGCTCTATCACTATCCGACGACCTGGAACCATATCCTCGGCGACCACGCCGTCACCTTCCGCGTGCTGCCGATCAGTGCCACGGAAACCGCGGTGACGACGAAATGGCTCGTCCACAAGGATGCGGTCGAAGGCGTCGACTACGACCTCGCTGAGCTCACCCATGTATGGACCGAGACCAACGACCAGGACCGCCGCATCGTCGAGGAAAACGCCTTCGGCATCCTGTCGCCGGCCTATGAACCAGGCCCCTATTCGGAGCTGCATGAGGGCGGCGTGATCCAGTTCGTCGAGTGGTACGCGTCGTTCATCGGGCCGCGCCTTGTCGAAGGTGGCCGGCCGGCCTTGCGCAGCGTCGCCTAGCCCAGGGACAAGAGGATGAATGCGATGACGGACCTTGGCCTCTATCGCCATCTGGACCAGATGACGCCCTGGAACGACAGGCTGCAGGTGCTGGAAGTGATCGGCGTCAGCGACGAAGCGCCTGACGTGAAGACCTTCACCTTCCGCTCCGACAACCAGACCTGGTTCCGCTACAAACCGGGCCAGTTCGTGACGCTGGAACTGCCGACATCGGACGGGCCGCTGATGCGCACCTACACGCTGTCGTCCTCGCCATCGCGGCCGTTCTCGATCGCGGTGACGGTGAAGGCGCAGGCGGGCAGCACCGGTACGCGCTGGATGTTCGATCATCTGACACCCGGTTCGCACCTCAAGGCCTACGGGCCGACCGGCGATTTTTCGCTGCACAGCCACCCGGCGGCCAAGTATCTGTTCATTTCGGCAGGATCCGGCGTGACTCCGATGATGTCGATGCTGCGCTGGCTGAACGACTGCGCGCCATGGACCGATGTCGGCTTCGTCAACTGCGCGCGCCGCCCGGAAGAGATCATTTTCCGCAAGGAGCTCGAGCTGCTCGGCAGCCGCATGCCTGGCCTGTCGCTCGGCTTCATGATCGAGGAGCGGTCGAGCCGCGAGGGCTGGTTCGGCCATATGGGCCGCATCGACGCGATCCGGCTGCCATTGCTGGCGCCCGATTTCCGCGAGCGCGAGATCTTCTGCTGCGGCCCCGATCCCTTCATGCGCGCCGTGCGCGGCATGCTGGACGCCGCCGGCTTCGACATGGCGAAATACCATCAGGAAAGCTTTGCTGCGCCTGCCGTGGAGGAGATCCCGGCGCCGTTCTCGCCGCCGGCGGAAGACGGCGCCGCTGCTGCCGTCGAGGCCGTGACACCGATCCGGTTCTCGCTTTCCGATGTCGATGCCGAATGCGTGGCCGGCCAGACCGTGCTGCAGACGGCACGCGCCTCGGGGGTGCGGATTCCCGCCGCCTGCGAGTTCGGCCTGTGCGGCACCTGCAAGGTGAGGAAGGTCGCGGGCGATGTCGAGATGAGCCACAATGGCGGTATCCTCGATCATGAAATCGAGGACGGTTTTATCCTCGCCTGTTGCTCGAAGCCGCTTTCGGCGCTTGAAATCGAGGCCTGACCTCCAGGCACGGTCAGGGACTGTCCATGCCCGCGCAGCCTGCAGCTGCGCTCGCCTGGGCCTGCGCCATCTTGCCAAGAACCCTGCAAATGGTTAGACGCCTGCAACGGTGGGGTTGACCGTAAGGCCCGAAGATCATCTCCGCGGCCTGCTTCGGCGGGGAGCAAACATGCGACAATCCGGCATCTATGCCATTGCCAGCAAGGATATCGTCTTTGAATCCTTCGATGGCGAAGCCGTCGTTCTTGACCTGACCACCGGTAAATATTTCGGCTTCTCTGATTCAGGCAGCAGACTTTGGGATGCACTGTCGTCCGGCGTGCCTGCCTCCGAACTGGTCGGCGCCGCGACCGGAACTGGCGCCCTCGATGCCGCCGCGATTGACGGCTTTGTTTCACAATTGGTCGAATTCGGCTTGCTGGCGGCCGTAACCGATGGCGTGGCAAGACCGGTTTCCAGCGAATTTCTGGCTCAACTCGCCGCTACAAGAGAGCCCCTCAAGGTCGATATCCATGACGATCTCGCCGATCTCATCGTCGTCGATCCCATTCACGAGGTCGAGGAGCCCCTCGGCTGGCCCGCGGTGAAGCAAGCCAACTGAGGCGCCCATCAGGTTCTCGTTGCCGGACAGCTCCGGAACAGGCAGACCCATGCCGAACGTCACTCTCGAAAACCTGACTGACTACGCCCGTCATGTCCTGGCGCAAGCAGAGAGCAGCGCCGCGCATTATCCACTGACCCGCAAGGTGGGCTTGCCGCATCTGGGGCTGATCGCACATGTGAGCGCCGGCGCGTTGGCGGATGCCGTCGCTCATGGCTTTGTCACTGCTCCGGGCAACCGAACGCCTGCCGACATCTGCCGCATCTTCGTCGCGCATCCCGGCATTGACGGCATCGCGGCCCCGGCCAGTTGGGGTCAGGGACCCTTCACGCAGCATGCCTTCGCCAGCCTGGCGGAAGCCGGATTGCGCGGCAACTATTTTCACGATCTCGACTTCTGGCAGTTCTACGATCCGCAACGTCGCGTTGGCGTGCAATTGATGGCCTCGTCCGACGCCTTTCCACCGTGGGAGCCGGGAGCGCCGCTGCGGGCTTTCCTGCATTGGGAATATGCGGCGCGCGGCATGCGCCTTGCCCATGCCGGCACGCTCGGCGCCAATGGCAAGGGCGTGCTGCTGGCCGGCGCGGGCGGCGCGGGGAAATCCGGGACCGTCGCCGCAGGCCTCCTCCACGGGCTGGACAGCGTCGGCGACGACTATGTGCTGGTCGACCTCTCCAGCGGCGTGACTGCCCGCCCGTTGTTTTCAACACTCAAGCAGGATCCCCAAGGGTTCGCGCGGCTTGGGCTGGAGCGCCGCCTGCCGGCCCATAGTCCGCTCAACTGGCAAGGCAAGCATACGTTTCACATTGATGACATTGCGCCTCGGCCGGTGCCTGAAACTCTGGACATCGTTGCGCTGGTGGTGCCACATATCGGCGGTGGTGGGACAAGTTCGATCGTGCCGGTGTCGCGCAGGAATGCCATGATCGCCTTGGCGCCGTCCGGTATAGCGCAGATGCCGGGCGAGCGGGAAAGCGGCTTTCGCTTTTTCAGCGACCTGACCCGCCTGCTGCCGTGCTATCGTCTGTCGCTGGGGACGCAGCCACAGGAGATCGCCGGCACGATTGCGGACTTTCTCGCGGGGGGCGCTTCGTGAAACTGAGCGTGATCATGCCGGTTTACAATCGCGAACAACTCGTTGGCCTCGCGCTGCGCTCGCTGCTCAGGCAACGCGAAAACGTCGACCTCGACATCATCGTCATCGACGATGGGTCGACCGATGGCTCGGCGGCGGTCGTGCGGTCGTTGATCGACGAGGCTCCGTGCATTCGTCTTTTCCAGCAGACCAATGGCGGGGTCACCAGAGCACGCAATGCCGGGCTGAAACAGTTGCTGCCGCAGACTCGGCTGGTGTCATTTCTCGATTCGGATGACATCTCCCCGACAGGGCGCTTCAAGGCGGATCTCGCCTGCTTCGAAGAGGATCCGGGCCTCGACCTGACCTATTCGCTCATGACCCTCGTGGACAAGATAGATGGCGAGACGTTGGAACCGGCCGCCGACAGCCACTCCATCACCGTGCGAGGGATCCACCTGTCCGCCGGGATCTTTGCGCGAGACCTCATCGAGCGCACCGGCGGCTTCGACGAGGATTTCAAACAGGCCGAGGACACCGACTATCTGCTGCGTATCTTTGAGAGCCAGGCAAAATACGTTATGCCCGATACGGTGGCTCTCTACTACAGGCGTCATCCCGGCAACATGACCAAGGAAGCCGATGTGCCCTTTCGCGAGTTCATCCGCGCCATTCACAAATCGATGAAGCGTCGCAAGGCCGACCCCAGCTTGCGCCGGGTGGAGGGGATCTTCGACTTCAAGGATCTCGCGCAGTGGCGATTCCTGTAATGGCAGGCTACGGCGTCGTCATTCCGGCTTTCAACGCAGCCGACACCATCGGGGCCGCCCTGAACTCCGTTCTGGCCCAGACGGCAAAGGCGGAGGCCATCATCGTGATCGATGACGGTTCCACCGACGATACGGCTGCGGTGATCGATGCGATGGACCTGCCGGTGACGGTGCTGCGACAGGATAATGCCGGACCTGGCAGCGCAACGACCCGGGGCATTGCGGCACTCTCGACGCCGCTCATCGCGACGCTTGATGCCGACGATTTGTGGCTGCCGGACAAGATCGAACAGCAGCTGGCCTATCTCGGCCGTCATCCTGGGACAGCGGGCGTCTTTACGCACTGGCGGACGTTTCGCGGCGACAGGCCCGATTTGCCCGAAGCGACCAGTGGAGCGGGCTGGTCGCGCACGACGATGATGATCCGCCAGCACGTGGTGCCGAGCATCGGTCCCATCATCGACCCACCAGGCGGTCGCGGCGAGATGATCGACTGGATCGCCCGGGTTCGTGAGGCAGGCCTTGCCCTTGCCATGCTCGATGACGTGCTTGCGTTGCGCCGCATCCACCCAGGCAGCCTTTCCTACGGCCGCGATCCGGCACGCGACAGGGGCTATCTCCAGGTCGCAAGGCTCGCCATGCAGCGGCGAGCACAGAACAAGGCGGGCTCCAGTTGAACGCCAGGCCCGTTCGCCGCATCGGCCGCCGCTTCCCGGACTATGGCTGGTCGTGGCCCACCGGCCAGCTGGACCTGTTGCTAAAGGCGGCGCTGCTCTCCGACGAGGACGCAGCCGCTGCCTGCGCCGCGCGCTGGCTGGACGAGAACGACATCGATCTCGTCTCGTTTCGAGAACATCGCCTGCTCGCCGCCATCTCCGACCGGTTCGGCAGGAAGCTGGCCGGGCATACCGCGCACCCGCGCCTCGTCGGCCTGCAGAAGATGCTGTGGACGAAGTCGCGCATGGCGATGCGCGAGGCCGAGCCGGCGCTGAAGGCAATGGCCGACGGCGGCGCCGACATCATGCTGATCAAGGGCGCCAGCCGCATTGCCTTGAACGCGTCGGCGCAGCGTGGCCGGGTGGCGCATGATATCGACATACTGGTGCGCCCGCGTGACATGGCTGCCGTCTTCGACATCTTGCGTGATCGCGACTGGCAGATCGCCTCGGGCGTCAGCGCGCAATATCTGCGAACCCGGTTGGCGTCGCTGCGGTCGATGAACTTCTTCAAAGGCCGTTTCGGTGACATCGACCTGCACCAGCTCGGCTATGACGGGTCGCAGACGAGCGCGGAAGACGATCTGGCGATCTGGCAACGGGCAATCCCGGCCGAATTCAGCGGCGTCGCGGTCTTCGTGCCGTCGCCGGCCGATCGCATGGCCCTGGCCATCGCCCATGGCGGCCTCGACGCCCACACCCATAGCGACTGGCTTGTCGATTGCGCGATCGCCATCCATGGCGGAGACGTCGACTGGCATGTGTTCCTGGACATCGTCGACAGACGCGGCCTGGCCGTTCCAGCGGCGGTGGCGTTATCCTATCTGGCGTTCGAGATCGGCATTCCGGTGCCGGAACCGACAATGGCCAGAATCTTCGAGATGGCCGACCGGGCTGGCCTGTCGCGTTGGTCGTCGGTTCTGCAAGCCAAGCCGCGCACGGATTTTGGCGGCCTGGTCTGGCTGTCGCGCGGGCTTGCCAAGCAGTTGCGCCTGAAGCGGAAGAAGGGCCGGTTGCTGCAGGAGCCGCCCGCCAGACCTTGGCGCGGCAGACCGGCCGCGCGCAAGCCGCAAGCCGCATCGGCGCCTCTGGTGTTTTCGCAGGCCATCGCCTGTCCGCAAACGACCGGCGACATGATGCTCGATATCACCGTCAGGATCGGGGTTCCGCCGGTACGGCGCCGCATCGAAATGGAGATCAATGACGGTGGCGAGCATATTGCTCGCCTGCGCGCCATCGCCATCAGCCGATCCGGCAGGGAACGCGTGCTGCATTTTCGCGGCAAGGTGACGCTCGACGGCGCGCGAGTTGCCTTGACGCTCGAGGCGCGACCATCGCGACAGTTTCGCGAGTGGAACGACGCGGCCACGGTGGCAGCCTATGGCGCCTTGCCTTTCCAGTTGCTGTCGGCGGATTTCTCACCGGTCGGCTGAAGGCGAATCCGACGAACCTTTCTCGAGAGGCGGCGTCGGTTCAAACTCCGTAGCGTTCGGTGCGAATGATTCCGGCTGCAACGCCGGCATCGATCAGCGCCTGGGCGGCCGCGGAAACGAAGGCGTTGGAGCCGCAGACGAAGGCGATGCCAGGCGGCTCCGGCAGCCGCGTCATGGCTTGAACCATCATCGCGACGTCCACCCGCCGCGCATAGTCGGCTGGACGGCGTGCAGCTTCGCGGGTCAGTGTCAGCACCAGGTCGAAGCCGTCCTGGCGCTCATCGAGAACGATCAGCTCGTCACGAAAGATCACTTCGTCCCAGACCCGGACCGAAAAGACCAGGACGACGGGCACCGCTGAATTACGTGCGGCGCGATGGCGGAGCATCGACATCAAGGGCACGACGCCCGAACCGCCGCCGACCAGAACAAGCGGCCCACTCACATCCTCAGGCCAGATGAAATGCCCGCCAAGCGGCCCGCGCAGTTCGATTTCATCGCCCACTGCCGCGACCTCGTGGAAGAAGGGCGAGACCTCGCCATCGTCGAGTTTTTCGATCGCCAGTTCGATTACGCGGCTCGTTTCCGGCGCCGAGGCGATGGAATAGGAGCGGCGCGCCTGATAGCCGTCCGGCGCCGTCAGCCTGACATCGACATGCTGCCCGGCGCGATAGGCGAAGGGCCGAGACGGCTGCAAAAAGAAGCTGGTGACACGCGGCGTGCGCTTTTCGATGCGGACGATGCTGGCTGTTTGCCAGGGCGACTGCACTGACGCCGCATCGCTCATGGATCGTCCGTGTAGCGCTGCTCGCGCCATGGGTCGCCATAGATGTGGTAGCCGCGCAATTCCCAGAAACCGGGCTCGTCGCGCGTGGTGAATTGCAGGCCGTTCAACCATTTGGCCGACTTCCAGAAATAAAGATGCGGCACCAGCAGCCTTGCCGGGCCGCCATGGTCCGGTGTGATCGGCTTACCTTCGTAGAGCAGCGCCACCATGGCCTTGCCGGCGGTGAGATCCGTGACCGGTACGTTGGTGGTGTAACCGTCGAACGCGTGCGCCAGTGTGAAACCGGTCGGTGGCTCCACACCCGCATCGGCAAGGATATCGTCGACCAGCACGCCCTGCCACGGCGTGTCGAACTTGGTCCATGCTGTCACGCAATGGATATCGCGCGTCATCTTGGTCAACGGCAGCGCGTTGAACTCGGCCCAGTTCCATTTCTTGATCGGGCGTGGCCCGTGTTTCAGCGTGAAAGACCAATCCTCGGTACGCACGCGCGGCGTCGGACCGGCCGACAGCACCGGAAAACCCTGTTCCAGATATTGGCCCGGCGGGATGCGGGCATCGCCATCGGTTGGCGGGCGCCGTCCTGAAGAGAAACCTCGGGTGACCATAGCGGCAATCCCCATGCAATCAGGCCACTATCGGCCTGACGCAATGTTCTCGAAGATGTCGTGACGGGCAACCGAAATCTTGACGGGCGGGGACCGGCGGGATCGTCACCGATGGACCTGCCGGTCCACGTTCACGTCAACGCCCATTTTCTCAGCCATTGGCAAAAGGCACCGCGATATAGATTTGAGCGTCGCCACGCTCGACCAGCAACAGCACCGATTTCCTGCCGGACTTGCCCGCTACGGCGATCGCCTGGGTTACCTGCCTGGCGTTCTTCACCGGCACCTGATTGACGGCAACGATGATGTCGCCGGCCTGTATTCCGGAAGCGGCGGCAGCTTTGTCGGGATTGACGCTGGCAACCACCGCGCCGTGCTGCTTGTCGGCAAGGTTCATCTGCTGGCGAATGTCGGGCGTTATGTCCATCAAGCCGAGCCCTATCGCCGGAGCCCGCCCGGCGCTGGGCGCGTCGGTGCCGCCGTCCAGCGACGCGGTCTTCATATCCTCGCTGTTGTGGCCGACATCGACGGAAATCCGCATCGGCTTGCCCTTGCGCCAGACATCGACCGTTTCCCGGGCGCCCGGCGCGACATCGGCGACCGCCCGCGACAGGTCCTTGGGGTCCTTCACGTCCTGCCCGGCAAAGCTGGTGATGACGTCACCCGTCTCGATGCCGGCCTTGGCCGCCGGCGAACCGTCGTTGACCTCTGAAACCAGCGCACCGCCGGAATGGTCGAGCCCAATGGCGCTCGCGACATCCGGTGTCACCTCCTGGATCTGAACGCCGAGATAGCCGTACTGGATGGAGCCGCCCTTCATCAGCTTGGCGACCACCTTCTGGGCCTGATCCGACGGAATGGCAAAGCCGACGCCGACGCTGCCGCCATTGGGTGAATAGATCGCCGTGTTGATGCCGACGACATTGCCGGCGACATCCACCAGCGGGCCGCCGGAATTGCCGTGGTTGATCGGCGCGTCGATCTGGATGAAATCGTCGAACGGGCCACTATGCAGGTCACGGCCGCGCGCCGAGACGATACCTGCCGTGACGGTGGTGCCGATGCCGAACGGGTTGCCGAAGGCCAGTACCTGGTCGCCTGGCATGAGCTTGTCGGAATCACCCCATTTGACGGTCGGCAGGGGTTTGTCCGATTTGATCTTGAGTACGGCGAGATCGTTCTTGGCATCGCGGCCGACGAGCTTGGCCGGAAGTTCGGTGCCGTCGTCGAGCGTCACCTTGATCGAAGAGGCCCCATCGATGACGTGATTGTTGGTGACCACGGTGCCATCCGCGCCGACGATGAAGCCGGAACCCAGCGCCTCGGCGCGCTGCGGTTGCTGTTGTGGCGGCGTCTTGGGCGCCGGCATGCCCTGGTCACCGAAGAACTGGCGGAAATAGTCATCGAAAGGCGAGCCGCCGTCGAAAGGAGAGGCATCGCTCATCGTTTCAGGCTGTGCCTTCATGACGGTGGTGACCGTCACCACAGCCGGCTTGTCGGCGGCAACGATGGGTGCGAACGAGCCATTGGGCGCGGTGATGCCGGCGACAGGGGTCTGGGTCGTCGGAATGGTGTTGCCCTCGCCTTGGGCGAAAGACATGACGAAGGGGGATATGATCAGCGCAGCGCCCAGCAAGGCCGCGACGCGATGCCTACGAAGGATATCTGACATGGTCGTTTGTCCGGGCGAGAGTTGATCCAGCGCCGTGGCCTCTCCCGTGCGGGAAATCGGTCATCGGCGTGTCGAGGTTGCAATTGCCCGTCTCGCCTACATGGCAGCCAACCGGATCGACGGCCTTGCATCTAGGGCGCGGATTGGCCCGATTTAGGGTTTTCGGGCGACCTTACGAAGATTTAATATCCGCACGGCGGCAGGGTCACAAAGTCGTCGGGCCGCGCTTTGCTGCCTCGCTGGAGCCTCATCCACCGGCGGTTCGTCCGAGATAGGCCGTGGCAATCTCGCGCATGCGCTTGCCGTCGAAGCTCGGTCCGTGTCCACCATGACCGATGCGGATCGGCAGGTCGAGCAGACGCCGCATCGTGCTGATATAGGCGGTTCGGTCGGAATCCGGCAGGTCGTCGATCAGCATGGCGTCGTAGATGGCATCGCCGCTGAAGAACAGTCCGTCGGCCTCGTCGAACAGCGCGATCGAATCCGGTGAATGGCCCGGCAGATGCAGCACCCGGAACTGCCGGTCGCCAAGGTCGACGATATCGCCTTCGTCCAAGGTTCGCGTCAACGGCGCGGGCGGGATCCTGTAGTCGGCCGACTTCCATCCGAGCGCCGGCAGTTTCGAGACGGCACCCTCGAGGTCATGAAACATGTAGGCGTAGGTCGCGGCCTCATCCATGCTCTCGAACTGCGCCGCGCTCATCCTTGGTCCTGCGCGCAACGGGAATTCATGCAGCGAGCCGACATGGTCGAGATGGATGTGGGTGGCAACCACCAGCAGCGGCTTGCCCTCCGTCGTCTCGATCTGCGGCGCCAGCGGACAGATGCCCATACCAGTGTCGACGAGCAGGTCGGCATCGCGACCGCGCAGATGCCAGATATTGGCCCGCACATAGGCATGCACGAAGGGCTCGGTCAGCATCGTCGTCTTGTCGTCGACAACGCTCCTGCTGAACCAGCCGGGCATCACCTGTGAGCCGGGCATCAGACGAAGGGCTTCCCGACCTTGTATTTTTCCGGCACCAGCCGCTTGAGATAGGCCATGCCGGCATCCGATAGCTGATTGACATCGGGCTTCATGAAATCGTTCGGCATGTGGCGTGTCTTGCCGGCGACGTTCTTGAGCGGCACTTTCTTCAGCACCGTTCTGGTGCCGTCATATTGCAGCGCCACCGAGCCGCCGCCCTGTTCGGCGACGGTGACGGCGAAAGCGCCGGCATCGAAAGCCTCCTGCGCGTCGACCGCGCTGATGGCGCCGATATAACCGCGCGGCATGTAGCCGAGGGCATCGACGCGCGCACGCTTGCCTGGCAGGCCTTCCGCCAACGCGCGCTCGAGGGCGGCCGGCAGGTCGCTGCCCGACAACTTGACGTTGCCGTGCGCGTCGCGCTCAAGCTTATCCGGCGGCACCAGGCTTTCAACCAGTGCCTTGCCGTCAGCGGTGCTGACGCCTTCCGAAACGGCGACGATGCAGCGCTTGTGACGATCGAGCGTGGCACGGACGTCGTCGATGAAGCCGGCGGCGGAGAATGGGCGCTCGGGCACGTAGACGAGGTGCGGACCGCTGTCGGGGTCGAGCTGCCAGGCGGCGGCGGCCGCGGTCAGGAAGCCGGCATGCCGGCCCATGACGATGCCGACATAGATGCCGGGCAGCGCACGGAAATCGAGATCGACGGACAGGAAGGCGCCGGCGACGAACTCGGCCGCCGAAATGAAGCCCGGCGTGTGGTCGTTTTCCTCGAGATCATTGTCGATGGTTTTTGGCGCATGGACAAAGGCAATTGAGCCGCCGGCGGCGTCGGTCAGGATCTGCTGCGTACCCGACGTGTCGTTGCCGCCGATATAGATGAAGGCGTCGGCGCCGGCCTTCTTCAGCCCGTTGAGGATGACATCGCAATAGGCGGCGTCGGGCTTGTCGCGGGTCGAGCCGAGGGCGGCGCTCGGCGTGCCGGCAATCAGCCGCAGCCGGTCCTCGGGGATGGCGGAAAGGTCGACATAATTGCCGTCACGGATGCCGCGCACGCCATGGATCGAGCCCAGCACCTTGGCTCCGGGATGCCGCTTGTGGATCTCCAGCGTCGCCCCGACAACCGTCTGGTTGATGACGGCGGTTGGGCCGCCGCCCTGCGCGATGACAAACGTTCCAGCCATGCTTGATTTCTCCCGGCGCGATGGTTTTCATGGCACCTTGGCCTGTCTTGTCGCATCGCGCAACGGGAGTTTCGAGCGGCGCCAGCACGCCGCACAAGCGTCAGACGACGACGACCGGATTTTTCTTGGAGACGCGGCTGTAGAGGTCGATGATGTCCTGGTTGATCAGGCGTACGCAGCCCGACGACATCGCTTGCCCGATGCTCCACCATTCGGGCGAGCCGTGGATGCGGTAGCCGGTGTCCTTGCCGTCCTGGTAGATGTAGAGGGCACGCGCGCCGAGCGGATTGGTGAGGCCGCCGGGCTGTCCGGCCTGCCATTTCACCAGTTCAGGCTTGCGGGCGATCATCTCGGGCGGCGGCGTCCAGGTCGGCCATTCCCTGCCGTACTGGATGTTGGCGCGGCCGGACCAGCGGAAACCATCCTTGCCGATGCCGACGCCGTAGCGAATGGCGTCGCCACCCGGCTGGACGAGATAGAGCATGCGCTCCTTGAGATGGACAACGATGGTGCCCGGTGCCTCGCCTGTCGTGTCGACGACGATCTGGCGGCGGAATTCCGGCTTGACCTTCAGATATGGCACTTCCGGCACGTTGAAGCCGCCATCGGTCAGCCCGGCATACATGACGCCGGGGCTGGTGATGTTCTTGTCGACGCTGATGCTTGGCCGGATCGGCCGCACGGAACCCGTGGTGACGTCGTCGAGCTCGAGCGCCGGCAGACCCCCGCCCGAGGTCGAGCAACCGGCGGCGCTCAGCAGCGCGAGCGCCCCTGCCCCGGACAGGATGGCGCGGCGGGAAAGATGATGATCGGTTTCGATTGCGTCGCCGTCTCGCGGCGGCGTCAGTCCTTGCGGCAACTCACGCATATACCCAGACCCTACACTGTCGGCGGGAAGCACGGTCCGGCCGGATAGCAGGCATTTTCATCATTCATGGTTGATAAAGCGTGAAGACCTTGCACAGCCTGCATTTGCGCATGGCCCTGTCGACGTTTGAGCTTCTTGCCTGAGCTTGAACGAAGGCTGCCGCACAAAAAGACCTCGGTCGGGTCATATTCCCGGCGCCGGCGTTTCCTACTCCTCGAACCATCAGCGAGGGGCCTCCATGTGCAAGACCTTAAAAACCGACATCAAGCTTTTTGCCGCTGCCATTGTCGCGGCGGCAACCGTTCTCGGTGCCAATGTCAGCTTGGCCGATATCGTGAGCACGCTGAGCGGCGCGAACTGACACCGATCTGCCGCTGGCGCAGTCGGGGAAATCGCCTCTTTACATTATCCCGGGCCTAAGGATTTATCCTCTTCTTTAAGCTCAAAGGAGACGAGCATGTCCTTCGAAAACTGGGCCGCCTTCGCTGCCGCATCGACGATCCTTCTCATCATTCCGGGACCGACCATCCTTCTCGTCGTGTCCTATGCGCTGGGCCAGGGCTGGCGTACCGCTGTGCCGATGGCCGTCGGCGTGGCGCTGGGGGATTTCACCGCGATGACATTGTCGATGCTGGGCATCGGCGCGCTGCTGGCCGCGTCGGCGACCGTCTTCACCATCCTGAAGTTGATCGGCGCCGGCTATCTGATCTATCTCGGCGTGAAACTGTTTCGGGCCGGCGGCGCGCTGAAGGCCGAACCGCGCACCGACGCGGTCTCCTCGGCCAAGATGACGGCGCACGCCTGGCTGGTCACCGCGCTCAACCCGAAAAGCATCACCTTCTTCGTCGCCTTCCTGCCGCAGTTCCTCGACCGGCACGCCGATTTCTGGACGCAGATGCTGATCTTCGAGACGACCTTCCTGGTGCTCGCCTTCGCCAATGCGTTCGGCTATGCGCTGATCGCGGCACGCGCACGCAACGTGGTGCGCAATCCCAAGGCGATCCGCATCTTCAACCGTACCGGCGGCACGCTGCTGGTCGGCGCCGGCATCGCCACGGTGGCGATGCGTTCCAGCAATTAAGCTGTTTTTTTATCCCGAAATAGTTTTCGGGGTCATGACCGGCCTTACCATTTGACGCTGAAGCCCAGATTGCCTTCGAGGATTCGACGCTCGTCGCCACCGAGATTGGTGGTGTAGTCGCCGGTGGCGAAGATGCTGACCTTGTCCGTAACCTTGGCAATCACGCCGCCGCCGAACTCGAACGAGGTCGATCTGCCCCCGGTCGAGATGTCGGTGGTGTCGAAATTGACATGGCTGGTGCCGCCGAAATCGTGCCAGATGTTGGCCTTGAGGTACGGCTGCAGCGCCATGCCATTGATCGTTGTTTCGCCTTGCAGCCGTGCGCCGAGCCGGCCGGTCACGCTGCCGTCCGTATCGAAGGAAACCGAAGCAAAGCGGTCCGACGCATCGTCGAGCGACAGTTGCTGCCAGACCAGTTGCGCCTGCGGTTCAAGCGTCCAGCCTTGCGCCAGCGCGATGGGATAGCCGCCTTCCAGCGAAGCGGTGACGCCGGTCCCGCCGACATCGATGCCGATGTCGCGCGACGATGTCGCGTTGCCGCCGAAGAAGGTGGCCATGAGCACGCCGTCCAGGTACCAGCCACCCTGACCGATCCGGGTCCAGTAGCCGCCGACGCTGGTGCCGTTGATATCCATGCTGCCTACGGACAGATCGTTCCAGCCCAGCGCCTGGCCGCGCACGTCGCCACTCATGCTGGCATAGGCGACGAACAGGCCGGCGCGATCGGTCTGGCCCGACGCGGTTTCGCGGCCGAACAGATCGAAACCCGCCTGGAGGCCGAACAGGGTGCCGTCGAAGGACGGCGATACCGTTCCTGAATACGCCATTTTGCTGTCCTGGCCGAAGATGCGGCCCCAGACCGGCGACAGCTCGGTGTTCGACAACAGGCTCTGCTCGCCGCGCCGTTCCTGGAAGGTGCCGAGCGTGGTCATCGCCAGGTGTTCGGCGACCGGCGGCAAGGCCGAATAGACCGGAACCTCGATGCGATAGAGCGTGATCTCGGCTGCCTCCACCGCCGTCGCTCCGGGCGTCGGCGGCGTCGGCTGGACCGGTGGCGGGCCAGGCAGTGTCGGCACCGGAAGCGCTGGCCCCTCCGTCGGCACCACCGGCGGTGGCGGCGGTGGATCCGCGGGCGGTGCCGGCGGTGGTGCCGGCGGCGGCTCGGGCTCCGGATCGGCTGCCTGCACCGGCGGTGTCGGGTCGACCGGCGGGTTGTTGATGTCGCCCTCGGTCGGCGGCGGCGTCGGCGGCAGCTCGGAAGGCGGCGGCGGCGGCGGTTCGGCCGCCGGCGGCTCAGGTTCCGGCGGCGGAGTAGGTTCCAGCGCCGGTGGGGCTGCGGCCGGCGGGGCCGGCGTGTTCAGCGTCGAGCGCAGGTACCAGTTCTCCTCGCTGCCGGCGCTGACGCCGCCCTTGAACAGATAATATTCAAAGGCACCGGCGGCGACCGGGGCGTCGAGCGCGAATGTCGTGGCGCCCGAAGTGGCGCCGTTGACCGCCTGGACAACCATGATGCCGTCCGCCGTGGTCGCGGCACCCGCGCCACCGACATTGACCACTCCGATGCCGGTCGAACCAGACGCCGTGCCGCCCGACAGGACCAACTTGTCGGATGCGGAGGAATCGTCGCCGAGCTCGGTCTGGATCAGCAGCAGGCCACCCAGGCCGACATAATTGCCCGAAATCGTCAGGCTGTCGGTGGCACCGGTGCTGCCGTTGGTCAGGTCGATGCGTCCGGCATTGGTGACCTGCGCCAGCTGGCCCGCCGTAAAGGCCTGGATCGCCGCGTTGAAACCGCCGCCATAGAGCGTGCTCGCGGCGTCGACGCTGAGCGAACCCGTGCCGGTGCCGCTGTCGCCGAGCACAAGATTGCCGTCGAGCGTCAGCTCGGTATCGTTGGTGGCGTCGATGCTTTCCCAGCTCTGGAGCCGGGCGATCCCATCCAGCTTGACGTTGTCGAAAGTCAGCGCATCAGTGCCGAGGCCACCAGTGATTGCATCCGTGGCACCGAGATTGGCGTTGGTGAGGTTGCTGAGTTTGGCGGTGTCGTTATCGCCGCCGAGATCGACGGCGCCATAGATGATGCCGCCGCCATTCCAGACGAAGTTGTCAGCGCCGAAGCTCATCAGGATATCGCCACCGACCGTGCCGCCGGTGACCGTCACGCTGTCATTGCCACCGCTGACGCTGATGTTGCCGCCGATGGTGCCGCCCGACAGGATGATCGTGTCCTTGTCGAAACCGGTGACGAGGTTGCGGTCGATGGTGCCGCCGGACATGTTGAAGTAATTCTGGTCGAGCTTCATGTTGACGCGGCCGATGCGGCCACCGGTCATCACGGCGCGGTCGCCATCGTCGAAGAAATCGACGATGCGGCCGTCGGTCATGGTGAAGGTGTCGAGGCCATCGCCCTGGTTGAGCGAGCCGATCTGGCCGCCGCTGATGTTGAAGTCGTCGATGCCGACGCCCTGCTGGACATTGCCGGCGACGGTGCCCGCGCCAATTGTGAAGAAATCCGTGCCGCCACCCTGATCGACGGTGCCGGTGATGGTGCCTGACTGCATATCGATGCGGTCCGTGCCGACGCCAAAGGTGACGTTGCCTGATATCTGCCCGGTGCCGCCGGCGGGAAAATTGAGCGTGTTGGCGCCGTCGAGATCGGTGAGGCTGCCGCCTGAGTCACCGCTATCACAGGTGTATACGGTGTTTCCGGCGGATGGACCCAGCACGCATGCGGCAAACGCGGCGGAGTTGGGCAGCAACGCAAAGGCTGTAGTTGAGAAGATGCTAATAAGCCACGGGTGTAGCGGCTGCGGCGTTCGCCGTAGCGAAGCAACTGCCGTCTGGGCATCCTCCGAACGACTTTTCGGAAGCGAGTTTTTCATATGCCGCATCGCGTCCCTCTCGATTCGCGATTTCAAGCTCCCCGCCCGGCGCCGCAATGAAGACACAATTGGTTCGATTTTACAAAGCCTAATCTGCCCCGCATGGTTGCTAAACTGCAAAGACTACTGAAACGGTCTGGCGCAGCGCGTGGTTGGCGTGTTCGTGGCCCATGCCTTATGATCGCCTTGGGTCGAAGGATCGAGGGCCTGTCACGGGTCGATAAAAGGACATCGCATGGCAACCAGGGACGCATTCGGCCTGGCACTTTCGGGCGCGACGGAGGCGGGATTCACCCCCTACAGCCAGGCAGTGCGTGAACTGCAGTGCTTCATCGGCGATCCCGTAGCCTCCGTTGACCGCGCCATTGCGGAAGATCCCGGCTTCGTCATGGCGCATGTCTTCAAGGGCTATCTCTTCGGCCTCGCCACCGAGCTGGAGGCGACGGCGGTGGCCAAGGCTTGCCATGAGGTGTCACTGCCGCTTGCCGCGACCACGCGCGAGCAGGCGCATGTCGCAGCCCTCGGTCATCTCGCCAACGGGCGTTGGCATGAGGCCAGCCGCATTCTTGAAGATGTCACCATCGAAACCCCGCGCGACGGGCTGGCACTGCAGGTCGGCCACCAGATCGATTTCTTCACCGGCAATACCCGCATGCTGCGCGACCGCATTGCACGCGCCCTGCCGTCCTGGCAAAGCAGCATGCCCGGCTACCACGCCATGCTCGGCATGCAGGCGTTCGGGCTGGAGGAAATGGGCGACTATGTCAGGGCCGAACAGCTTGGGCGCTCGGCAGTTGACATGGAGCCGCGCGATGGCTGGGCGCAGCATGCCGTCGCCCATGTCATGGAAATGCAAAGCCGGCAAAGGGATGGCATTGCCTGGATGCGCGCCAACCCGGAAGCGTGGACAAGGGAGAGCTTCCTGCAGGTGCATAATTGGTGGCACTTGGCGCTTTTCCACTATGATCTCGGCGAAATCGATCAAGTGCTGGGGCTCTATGACGGCCCCATCTACAGCGTGCAATCGACGATGGCGCTCAACATGGTCGATGCCTCGGCGATCCTGTGGCGGCTCCACCTCGGTGGCTTGGATGTCGGCGCCCGCTGGGCAGCGCTCGCCGACAACTGGCGCAAGGCCGGCGCCGGCAATTATGCCTTCAACGATGCCCACGCGATGATGGCCTTTGTCGGTGCAGGGTTAGATGCGCCGGCCCTTGCTTTGCTCGAGGCTCAGCGCGATGCCATGCGTGGCAATGACGACAATGCGGCTTTCACGCGGGATGTCGGCCATCCATTGACGCTCGCCATCAAGGCCTTCGGTGAGGGCAGCTACGCCGAGACCGTGCGCCTGATCCGGCCGATCCGATCGATCTCCCATCGCTTCGGCGGCAGCCACGCCCAGCGGGACGTCATCGACCTGACGCTGATCGAGGCAGCGTTGCGCGCCGGTGACGGCGCGCTGGCCAGGGCGCTCACGGCGGAGCGTTCGATGGCGCGGCCCGACAGTCCGATGTCAGCGCTGTTTGTGCGACGCGCCGCCGATTTGTCGGAGAATTGACCCGAAGCGGATCTTGTTTTAAAAACTGGCCAAGCCAGATTTTTTCGAGACCCGAAAAAATTAACTGGCGTGGGAGGAAGACATGTATCTGGGCCTCGATCTCGGAACGTCGGGCGTCAAGGCGCTGCTGATCGATGCCGGGCAAACCCTCATCGGTTCCGGCCACGGTTCGCTTGACGTTTCACGGCCGCATCCCGGCTGGTCGGAACAGAATCCCGAGCACTGGATCCGGGCGTGCGAAGACGCAATCGCCGAGCTCAAATCCTCCCATCCGGATGAACTCGCGGCAGTCAAGGGCATTGGCCTGTCCGGGCAGATGCATGGCGCCACGCTGCTCGACGCCGCCGACAAGGTGCTGCGTCCCTGCATCCTTTGGAACGACACGCGCAGCCATGCCGAGGCGGTCGTCCTCGATGCCGATCCGCGCTTCCGAGCCCTGACTGGCAACATCGTCTTTCCCGGGTTCACCGCGCCGAAGCTGGCCTGGGTGAAGAACAACGAACCCGCTGTCTTCGCCAAGGTGGCAAAAGTGCTGCTGCCCAAGGATTTCCTGCGGCTCTGGCTTTCGGGCGAGCACATTTCGGAAATGTCGGATTCTGCCGGCACTTCCTGGCTCGATGTCGACAAGCGCCGCTGGAGTGCGGACCTGCTCGCGGCGACATCGCTCGATGAAAAGCAGATGCCGTCCCTGGTCGAGGGTACGCACAAGGCAGGCGCGCTGCGCAGCGAATTGGCCTCGGAATGGGGCGTCCAGGCCGGCATTCCGATCGCCGGCGGCGCCGGCGACAACGCGGCCTCGGCCTGCGGCATGGGCACGGTCGGCGCCGGCCAAGCTTTTGTTTCGCTCGGCACGTCGGGCGTGCTGTTTGCCGCCAATGCTTCCTACCTGCCCAACCCGGCTAGCGCGGTTCACACCTTCTGCCACGCCCTGCCGAACACCTGGCATCAGATGGGGGTCATCCTGTCGGCGACGGATTCGCTCAACTGGCTGTCCGAAATCACTGGGAAGAGCGCCGGCGAATTGACCACCGAACTCGGCGACACATTGAAGGCGCCCAGCGGCGTGTCCTTCCTGCCTTATCTCTCGGGTGAGCGCACACCCTACAATGATGCCGCCGTTCGCGGCGCGTTCGCCGGGCTGGCGCATGAATCGAGCCGTGCCGTGCTGACCCAGGCCGTACTGGAGGGTGTAGCCTTTGCCTTCCGCGACAGCCTCGAAGCCCTGGCCACGGCCGGCACGACCTTGACGCGGGTGACGGCGATCGGCGGCGGCTCGCGCTCGCGTTACTGGCTGAAGGCGATTGCCACCGCGCTTCAACTGCCTGTCGACATTCCCGCCGACGGCGATTTCGGCGCCGCCTTTGGTGCCGCACGGCTCGGCCTGATTGCGGCGACGGGTGCCGATCCGCTTGAAATCTGTACGGCACCGACGACCGATGCCACGATCGAACCGGACGCCGCGCTCGGCGGCGCCTATGCCGATGCCTATCAGCGCTACCGGGCGCTGTACCCGGCAATCAAGGCCGCCACGGCGTGAGCGATCTTTCGCCCACGCCACGGCTGTCCGGCTCACTGCGCCGGCACCTTGTCGAGAAAACCAGTGACGCTCTTCAGGCGGCCGTTCTCGATGATTCCGATGTCGGTGCCTTCGATGACGGAAGGCGTTCCCTCAGGTCCAAGATTCCACGAGAAGCGTATCTTGTCGGCAAAACCGTCCGGCGTGCCCTTCAGCGAGAATCGGAAGCCGGCAAAGCGCTGCTGGACGCCGTCGATGAGTGCTGCGACACCCGCATGGCCATCGCCCTGCATGAGCGGATCACGGTAGCTGACGTCTTCCGTGAAGGTCGCCTTGAGCAATTCGGCCCGGCGGCCGGCATCGCTTTCGTTCCAGGCGGTGATGTAGTTCTGGGCGATCCTGTTGAGGTCGGTCACGGTCTGTCTCCTTTACTGAGTGGCTTTGACACCAGCCTTTTCGACCAGCGGAAGAACGAAACCAATTACGCCTGAGGTAATCGGGCGAACTATTCGAGAGGAAAAAACATGAGCAGCGGATTTTTCGGCGATATCAAGAAGATCAAATATGAAGGGCCGGATTCGACCAATCCCCTGGCCTATAGGTTCTACAATCCCGATGAGGTTGTCGCCGGCAAGCGGTTGGAAGATCATCTGCGCTTCGCCGTCGCCTACTGGCACTCCTTTGCCTGGCCGGGTGGCGATCCGTTCGGCGGCCAGACCTTCGACCGGCCCTGGTTCCCCAAGGCCGGCGGCACCGACACGATGGAGTTGGCAAAACTGAAAGCAGACGTTGCCTTCGAGATGTTCTCGCTGCTCGGTGCGCCTTACTTCTGCTTCCACGACGCCGATGTGCGACCGGAAGGCAAGGATTTTTCCGAGAGTGCGGCGCGCCTCGATGAGATCGCCGATTACTTTGCGGGCAAGATGAAGCAGACCGGCGTCAAGCTGCTTTGGGGCACCGCCAATCTGTTCTCCAACCGCCGCTTCATGTCGGGCGCGGCCACCAATCCCGATCCGGATGTCTTTGCGTACGCGGCAGCGACGGTAAAAAGCTGTATCGACGTCACCAAGCGGCTGAAGGGCGAAAACTACGTGCTGTGGGGCGGGCGCGAAGGCTATGAGACCCTGCTCAACACCGACCTTGCGCGCGAGCAGGAACAGGCCGGCCGGTTCCTCAGCATGGTCGTCGACTACAAGCACAAGATCGGCTTCAAGGGCACGATCCTGATCGAGCCGAAGCCGCAGGAGCCGACCAAGCATCAGTACGATTACGATGTCGCCACCGTCTACGGTTTCCTCAAGCGCTTCGGGCTGGAGAAGGAGGTCAAGGTCAATATCGAGCAGGGCCACGCCATCCTGGCCGGCCATTCCTTTGAGCACGAACTGGCGCTGGCCAATGCGCTCGGCATTTTCGGTTCGATCGACATGAATCGCAACGACTACCAGTCCGGCTGGGACACCGATCAGTTCCCCAACAACGTGCCGGAAATGGCGCTGGCCTACTACCAGGTCCTGCAGGCCGGCGGGTTCAAGACCGGCGGCACCAATTTCGACGCCAAGCTGCGCCGCCAATCGCTCGATCCGCAGGACCTGCTGATCGGCCATATAGGCGGCATGGACTCTTGCGCTCGCGGCCTGAAAGCCGCGGCGCGCATGGTCGAGGACAAGGCGCTGTCGGCGCCGCTGGCCGAACGCTATGCCGGTTGGAACACGGTCGAGGGCAAGGCGATGCTTGCCGGCAAGCGCACGCTTGAGGATATCGCCGAGCGTGTCGTCAAGAAGAAGATCGAGCCGCAGCCCAGGTCCGGACGCCAGGAACTGCTGGAAAATATCGTCAACCGGTACGTGTAAGGCGAGCGCCGCTCCATCTCTGGACCGACATCCGGCACCACTGGCTGAAAGCCGCCGCCATCGCCATCTGCTAGTCAGCCCACTTCGCGCAAGGCTGCCGAGGATCGCACAGATCTTCGGCAGCAGCGTGAGATCAAGATGCCACGCGTGTCGCCGAAAGAGAGCCCGTGCGGCAGCCATTGTTTTTACGCATGTCGTCATCTCAAAACCGCTGTGCACTTTTGGGCGACATGCATTGGCGGGAGACGGAAAATGGCAGAGGATCGAATCATCGTGCGCCCGGCGCTGGCGAGCGATATTCCGGCGCTGAAGCAGGTGCTGCATCAAACATTCGAAGGCACCTGGCTGCCGAACATCACCGAAGCAGCGGCGCAGCGCTATGTCGAGACGGATATTGGCGGGCGCTATGTCGACCAGAGCTGGTCTGAATTCGCCGTTGCCGAGATCGATGGCGAGGTCGCCGGCCTGATCCATTGGCGCGCGGATTTCATCGAGGCCCTGCACGTGATGGCATCCCGTCAAGGCCAAGGTGTCGGCCGCAAGCTGCTTTCCCATGCCGAACAGGCGATCGGCGCCGCCGGATTGGCGCAGGCGCGGCTGGAAACCGACACGTTCAACCTGCCCGCACAAGCACTCTACAAGGCGGTCGGCTATGTCGAGAAAAGTCGCTATCCCGATGACGAATGGGACAGTGGCTTCACCACGGTGCTGTTCGAAAAGCGGCTGTAGATTTCTCCTTGACCTGACCTGCCGGGGCGCAGGAACAGCTTTGCGCATGGCCCGGTCCGCGACATGGTTTTGCCCTTCGACGCCCTTCAATGACCTCGCTCTTGCCTTCAAACTGCCGTCACGAATCTCGTATAAGCATGGCTCGTGGCGGGAGATGAAGAAGGAGGCGAACCGATATGCAGAACGAACGTGAAATCGACGCCCTGCTCTCACCTGGCGAGGCTGGATCGATCATCGACCGGCTGATGGCGATGCCAAGGAAAACGGACGACGCCAAGATTTCGAATGAATGGGATCGCGCCGTTGCCAGCCGCTTCGAGACCCGTCTGGCCACACAGATGCGCTCGCAGATCGACGGCGACCGCCAGAACGCGGCCTGATCGCCCGTTGAAACCTACCCCCTCCGCAGCCTGACCGGCGCTTCGCCGAAAGCCCTTGAAAACGCTCTCGAAAATGCCGCGGCTGACGAAAATCCGGTCCGCCCGGCAATATCGGCCATGGCAACCCTTGTATCGACCACCAGCCGTCGTGCGGCGCCGAGGCGCAGCCTGAGGTAATAGGCGCCCGGCGTCTCACCGATCGATTTGCGAAAGATGCTTTCCAGCGTCCGTGCCGTCACCCCGGCGCGCTTGGCCACCGCTTCGATGGTCAGCGGCTGGTCGACATGCGCTTCCATCAGCCGGATGGCTTGCGCAAGGCGCGGGTCGTAGCCGTCCAGGCGGCCGAGCGAGACCAGCGGCTGTGCATCGGTCGCGGCGCGCGCCTGGTCGTAGATAAAGACGCTGGCGACATCAAGCGCGACGGCCATGCCGAGCCGCGTGCGGATGAGATGCAGCATCAGGTCGAAGGTCGGCGACGCGCCGCCCGACGTGAACACAGGCCCGTCGATGACATAGCGGTCCGGACGCACGTCGATGCCGGGAAAGGCCGAGGAAAAATCCTCCATGTCCTCCCAGTGGGTGGTGGCGCTGCGCCCTTCGAGCAGGCCGGCACGCGCCACTAGCCAGGTGCCCGCCTCGACACCGCCGCAAGCACGCGCCGTGCGTGCGGCTCGGCGCAGTCCGGACAACAGAGCCGAGGTTGCATAGTTCTGGGTGCCGAAGCCGGCGACGACCACAAGAACGTCGGTCGGCTCGGCCGCGTCGAAACGGCCGCTGACCGCCACCGGCAGGCCGCAGGTGGTGACCGGAGCCTCCCCGGTCACCGAGACCAGCCGAAAATCGAACAGGGTCTCGCCGGAGATGCGGTTGGCGGCGCGCAGCGGATCGACGGCCGAGGCCACGCACATGATGGACGAGCCGGAAAACACCAGCAGCGTCACCTTGAGCGGCGAGCGCTCGACGCGAAAGATCGTCGGTTTTTCGCTTTTGATCATGAGAGCTTCGTAAAACGCAAAACAGTTTCCGGCAAGTCAGTCATTGTTGAGATCTGTTTCTATGGGAGGAGAATTCCATGCCGCTTGCGATGAACCGTGAGGTCTTCATTACCTGTGCCGTCACCGGATCCGGCGGCTCGCAGGATCGCAGCCCGCATGTGCCGCGCTCGCCAAAGCAGATCGCGGATTCCGCCATCGATGCGGCCAAGGCGGGTGCGGCCATCGTGCATTGCCACGTGCGCGACCCCGAAACCGGCAAGCCCAGGCGCGACGTGCATCTCTACCGCGAAGTGACCGAGCGGATCCGCGCGGCAGAAGTCGACGTCATCCTGAACCTGACCGCCGGCATGGGCGGCGACATGGTGTTCGGCTCGCCGGAAGCGCCGCTGCCGCTCAACGAAAAAGGCACCGATATGGGCGGCGCCACCAACCGCATGGAACATGTGCGCCAGTGCCTGCCGGAAATCTGCACGCTCGACTGCGGCACCATGAATTTCGCCGAGGCCGACTATGTCATGACCAACACGCCCGGCATGCTGCGCGCCATGGGCGGCATGATGACGGCTCTCGGGGTCAAGCCGGAGATCGAGGCCTTCGACACCGGTCATCTGTGGTTCGCCAAGCAGTTGGTCGAGGAAAAGGTGCTCAATCCCGACGCACTAGTGCAGCTCTGCATGGGCGTGCCATGGGGGGCGCCTGACGACCTCAACACCTTCATGGCGATGGTCAACAATGTGCCGTCGACCTGGAACTGGTCGGCCTTCGCCATCGGCCGCAACCAGATGGCCTATGCCGCGGCCGCGGTGCTGGCCGGCGGCAATGTCCGCGTCGGGCTGGAAGACAATCTGTGGCTCGACAAGGGCGTCTTGGCGACCAATGCGCAACTGGTCGAGCGTGCCGCCAGCATCGTCACCAATCTCGGCGCCAGGATCATTGGTCCGGAGGAAGTGCGCAAGAAGCTGAACCTGACCAAGCGGGCGCCGATCGCGGCATAAATTATTCGCTGGGAGAGTCGATATGACTACCGTCAAATTCACAGCAATGAAGGATGGCGACCGGGACGACTACGAGTTCCTGACCGCGCATGAAATCGACTATGCGGCCAGGACCGGTGAGCGGCTGCTCGATGCGCTGGTGCAGCTCGACGAGGGCCTGTCGGGCTACAAGATCACAAGGCTTGGCCATTCGCTGCAGGCGGCGACGCGCGCCTGGCGTGACGGCGCCGACACCGACTGGATCGCCTGCGCGCTGCTGCACGACATCGGCGACATCTATGCGCCCTACAATCACGACGAATATGCCGCTTCGATCCTGAAACCCTTCGTGCGCGAGCAATGCACCTGGGTGGTGGAAAAGCACGGCGACTTCCAGCGGCTCTATTACGCCCATCACCTCGGCGGCAACCGCCACGCCCGCGACCGCTTCGCCGGCCACGCCTATTTCGACGATTGCGACCAGTTTTGCGAACGCTGGGACCAGTCGAGCTTCGACCCCGACTATGAGACGCTGCCGATCGAATTCTTTCGGCCCTTCGTGCTCGAGGTCTTTGCCCGCAAAGCCTACGACGCGTCCGTGATCCGCGCCGGCGAGCGCGTGCCCCTTATCGATCCCGAAACCGCCAGGACAAGAACCGGAGCTTCCGCATGAGCATCATCAACAAGGCGGCCGCCATCGGTGGCGGTGTCATCGGCGCCGGCTGGGTGGCGCGGCTGCTGCTCAACGGTATCGACGTGTCGATCTTCGACCCCGATCCCGAGGCATCGCGCAAGGTCGGCGAAGTGATGAAGGGCGCGCGCCGCGCCTACAAGCAGATGGTGCCCGGCGGTCTACCGAAAGAGGGCAAGCTGACCTTCGCCAAGACCATCGCCGAGGCGGTTGCCGACGCCGATTTCATCCAGGAAAGCGTGCCGGAACGGCTCGACCTGAAACACCGCGTGCTCGCCGAGATCGACGCCCATGCGCCGGCCAATGCGATTGTCGGCTCCTCGACCTCCGGCATCAAGCCGACCGATATGCAGGTGGCGATGAAGAAGCATCCGGAGCGGCTGGTCGTCGGCCACCCGTTCAACCCGGTCTATCTCCTGCCGCTGGTCGAGATCGTCGGCGGCGAGCAGACCTTCCCCGAGGCGATCGAGGTCGCCAAGGAGATGTATGCCTCGATCGGCATGAAGCCTGTTGTCATCCGCAAGGAGATCGAGGCCTTCGTCGGCGACCGCCTGCTCGAAGCGGCATGGCGCGAGGCGCTGTGGTTGATCAAGGACGGCATCTGCACGGTCGAGGAACTCGACGACATCATGCGCTACGGCTTCGGCTTGCGCTGGGCGCAGATGGGCATGTTCCAGGTCTATCGCGTCGCCGGCGGCGAGGCCGGCATGCGCCACTTCATGGCGCAGTTCGGGCCGTGCCTGAAATGGCCATGGACCAAGCTGATGGACGTGCCGGAGTTCAACGACGAGTTGGTCGACCTGATCGCCACGCAGTCGGACGACCAAGCGCATGGCCTGTCCATTCGCGAACTGGAAAAGATCCGCGACGACAATCTGGTCGCCATCATGGATGCGCTGTCGAAGCAGAACAAAGGCAAGGGCTGGGGCGCCGGCGCCCTGCACAAGGACTACACCAGGCAGTTGGCCAAGCTGGCGGCGAAGAAGCCGACGGCCTCCAAGGCTGCCGAGAAAGCCAAAGCGTTGAAGCCGGTGAAGAAAGCCGAAAAGCCGAAGAAAAAGACCGGTAAGAAGAAGGGCTGAGGGCATGGATTTCGGGCTGTCGGAGGAACAGAAGCTCATCGTCGAGACGACGCGTGCGTTCGTCGAGAACGAGCTTTACCCGCATGAGCGCGAGGTCGAGCGCACCGGCGTGCTGCGCCGCGACCTGATCGAGGAGATCAAGATCAAGGCGATCGAGGCCGGGCTCTATGCCGCCAACATGCCGGCGGATGTCGGCGGCGCCGGCCTCGATACGGTGACCTGGCTGCTCTATGAGAAGGAACTCGGCCGCGCCAACTATGCGCTGCATTGGACCTGCGTGGCGCGCCCCTCCAACATCCTCCTGGCCGGCACGCCGGAGCAGCGCGAGAAATATCTGTTCCCCTGCATCCGCGGCGAGAAGTGGGACTGCCTGGCGATGACCGAGCCGGGCGCCGGCTCCGACCTGCGCGGCATGAAGGCGACCGCCGTGCAGGATGGCGACGACTGGGTGCTGAACGGCACCAAGCATTTTATCTCCCACGCCGACCTCGCCGACTTTGCCATCGTCTTCATGGCTTCCGGCGAAGAGAATTCGCCGCGCGGCAAGCGCAAGAAGATCACCGCCTTTTTTGTCGACAAGGGCACCAAAGGCTTCACCGTCCGCGATGGCTACCGCAATGTCTCGCATCGCGGCTACACCAACGCCATCCTCGAATTCGACGACTGCCGGCTGCCAGGAGCCCAAGTGCTCGGCGAAGTGCATAAGGGGTTCGACGTCGCCAACTCATGGCTCGGCGCCACCCGGCTGCAGGTCGGCGCCACCTGCCTCGGCCGTGCCGAGCGGGCGCTTGGCCATGCCGTCGAATATGCCGCGCAGCGCCAGCAGTTCGGCCAGCAGATCGGCAAGTTCCAGGGCGTATCGTTCAAGCTTGCCGACATGGCGACCGAATTGAAGGCCGCCGACCTGATGGTGTTCGAAGCCGGCTGGAAGTACGATCAGGGCACCGTCACCGACCAGGACATGGCCATGGCCAAGCTGAAGGCCACCGAAATGCTCGCCTTTGTTGCCGACGAGGCGATCCAGATCCATGGCGGCATGGGGCTGATGGACGATCTGCCGCTGGAACGCATCTGGCGCGACGCTCGCGTCGAGCGCATCTGGGAAGGCACGTCCGAGATCCAGCGCCACATTATTTCAAGGGCGCTGCTGCGTCCGTTCGGGGCATGAAGAAAGATATGTTTGCGTTCCTTGGCGCCCCCCTCTGTCCTGCCGGATATCTCCCCCTCAAGGGGGGAGATCGGATGGCATTTTCGATTTCGCCAGATATCACCGTTGTAGGTCTTGAACCGACGACGAAGCTGCCAATCTCCCCCCTTGAGGGGGAGATGCCCGGCAGGGCAGAGGGGGGTGCTCGTGCACAAGCTTGAACGTCTTCTGCGCCCCAAATCGATCGCCGTCTTCGGCGGGGCGCAGGCCGCGGCCGTCGTCGCGCAATCTATCAAGATGGGTTTTGCCGGCGAAATCTGGCCGGTGCATCCAAGCAAGGACGAGGTCGCCGGCCGCAAGGCCTATCGTTCGGTCGCCGATTTGCCTGGCGCGCCGGACGCTGCCTTTGTCGGCGTCAACCGGCATTTGACCATCGAGGTGATCAAGGCGCTGGCGGAACGCGGCGCCGGGGGCGCCGTCTGCTTTGCCGCCGGCTTCCTCGAAACCGAAGCCTATGACGATGATGGCGAGCGGCTGCAGGCCGAGCTGGTCGCGGCAGCCGGCTCGATGCCGATCATCGGGCCGAATTGCTACGGCCTGATCAATTATGCCGACGGCGCGCTTCTGTGGCCCGACCAGCATGGCGGCATAAGACTGGCCGAGGGCGGCAAGGGCGTCGCCATCATCACCCAGTCGTCCAACATCGCCATCAACATGACGATGCAGAGGCGCGGCCTGCCGATCGCCTTCCTGATGACCGCCGGCAACCAGGCGCAGACCGGCCTGTCCGAAATGGCGCTCGGCCTGATCGAGGACGAGCGGGTCACGTCGCTCGGCCTGCACATCGAGGCCTTCGATTCGGTAGCCGGCTTCGAGCGGCTGGCGGCACGGGCGCGCGAGCTGAAAAAACCGATCATCGCCATGAAGGTCGGCCGTTCCGAACAGGCCAGGCAGGCGACCGTCTCGCATACCGCCTCGCTGGCCGGCTCCGACGCCGCCTCGGGTGCGTTCCTGCGGCGGCTCGGCATTGCGCGTGTCGATTCCATCCCTGCCTTCATCGAGGCGCTGAAGCTGCTGCACATCACCGGACCTTTGCCAGGCTATAGGCTGTCGTCGATGAGCTGCTCCGGCGGCGAGGCCTCCGTCATGGCCGACAGTGCCGAAGGGCGCTGGGTCAACTTCCCTATGCTGACCGACAGCCACCGCGCCCATGTCAAATCGACGCTCGGGCCGCTGGTTGCGGTGGCCAATCCCTTGGACTATCACACCTTCATCTGGAACAACGAGCCGGCGATGACCGCCACCTTCACCGCCATGGTGTCGGGCGGTTTCGACCTCAACATGCTGGTGCTCGACTTTCCGCGCCCCGACCGCTGCTCGGTCACCGACTGGTGGGCGACGCTGCGCGCCTTCGAATCGGCGCTGAAGACCAACAAGGCGCATGGCGCGATCGTCTCTTCGCTGCCGGAGAACCTGCCGGAGGAATACACGGCCGAGTTGATGGCGCGCGGCATGGTGCCGTTGTTCGGCATTTCGGAAGCCATGGATGCAGCCGGGGCGGCGGCCTTCATCGGCTGGGCTTGGGCTGAACCGCAGGCGCAGCCGATCGATACGTCCGCATCCGGTGCCCCTGGTGGCGACCACGTCACCCCTGACGAGGCAGAAGCAAAATCGCGGCTGATCAAGGCTGGCCTGCCGGTGCCGAAGGGCGAGCGCGCCGCCAATGCGGTCGAGGCGGTGATTTCGTCGATGGCGCTCGGCTTTCCCGTCGCTCTGAAGGCGCTCGGCGTGACCCACAAATCCGAGGTTGGCGCTGTCAGGCTCAATCTCAGGGATGCCGAATCCGTCAGCACCGCGGCGCATGACCTGTTGCCGCTCGGCACCGGGCTTTATGTCGAGCGCATGGTGCGCGACGGTGTTGCCGAACTCATCGTCGGCTTCACCCGCGACCCGATGTTCGGCGCGGTGATGACGCTCGGCACCGGCGGCGTACTGGTCGAGCTGTTGCGCGACAGCGTCACCCTGATGCTGCCGGCGACCCGCGACGATATCGAGGCGGCGCTGCGCGGCCTCAAACTGTTCCCGCTGCTCGAAGGTTATCGCGGCCGGCCGAAAGCCGATGTCGCCGCTGCCATCGATGCCATCTCTGGCATTGCCGCCTTCGTGCAGCAGAATGCCGGTGAGATCGAGGAACTCGACATCAACCCGCTGATCGTCTGTGCAGAGGGCAAGGGCGCCTGGATCGCCGACGCGCTGCTGGTGCTGGGAGAGAACAAGAATGTCTGACGTCATTTCCACCCGCCGCGAGGGCACGATCCTCGAAGTCACCCTCGACCGGCCCAAGGCCAATGCCATCGACCTGAAGACCTCGCGGCTGATGGGCGAGACCTTCAAGGCATTCCGAGACGATCCCCGCTTGCGCGTCGCCATCGTCAAGACCGCCGGCGACAAGTTCTTCTGCGCCGGCTGGGACCTCAAGGCCGCTGCCGGCGGCGATGCGGTCGATGGCGACTATGGCGTCGGCGGCTTTGCCGGGCTGCAGGAACTGCGCGACCTCAACAAGCCGGTGATCGCTTGCGTCAACGGCATGGCGGTCGGCGGCGGCTTCGAACTGGCACTGTCCTGCGACCTCATCTACGCCTCCGACCATTCCTCCTTCGCGCTGCCCGAAATCCGCGCCGGCACGCTGGCCGACGCCGCGACGATCAAACTGCCGAAGCGCATCCCCTACCATGTCGCCATGGACCTTTTGCTGACCGGCCGCTGGATGGATGTCGCCGAGGCGCATCGCTGGGGCCTGGTCAACGAAGTGCTGCCCAAGGAAAAGCTGGAAGATCGCGTCTGGGAGATCGCCCGGCTGCTCGCAGGCGGCCCGCCGCTGGTTTTTGCCGCGATCAAGGAGACGGCGCGCGTCGCCGAGGCGCTGACCTTCCAGGACGCCATGAACAAGGTGACGCGGCGCCAGTTGGCAACGGTCGATGCGCTATACGGCTCCGATGACGGCATGGAGGGTTTTCGGGCTTTTGCGGAAAAGCGCGAGCCGGTTTGGAAGGGGAAATGACCCTGCGGGTCAGCATGACCGACTACAAAACCCTCATCGACGCCGAGACATGGGCCTTCATCGAGCGGACCAATTCCTACTATCCGCCGGATACGATCGACTACACGATCGCGCAGCAGCGCGAGATCTACGACCGCATGTGCCGCGAATTCTTTGCCGGCTATCCCGACGACGTCGCGGTTGAAACATCCGACATTGCGACGCCCACGCACGATATCCCGATCCGTATCTACCGAAGCCCATTAAAGGCAGCCGTGACGGTGCTCTATGTCCATGGCGGCGGCTTCATCCTTGGTGGGCTGGACAGCCACGACGATGTTTGCGCCGAGCTGTGCGCCCGCACTGGCTATGAGGTGGTGTCGGTCGATTATCGGCTGGCGCCGGAACATCTGCATCCGGCCGCCTTCGACGATGCGATGAGCGCCTTCGAATGGGCCGCCGCCAATCGCGATCATCCTGTCGTGCTCTGCGGCGACAGCGCCGGCGGCAATCTCTGCGCCGCCGTCAGTCACGCCACGCGTGACCATCCGAAAAGGCCGAGTGGCCTGGTGCTGATCTATCCCGGCCTCGGCGGAGACCGCTCGAGAGGCTCCTATGTCAAGCACGCTGAAGCGCCGATGCTGACCGTTCGCGATCTCGAATTCTACAAGCACATCCGCACCGGGGGCGTGGATAGGACCGGGGACATCACGCTGTCGCCGCTCGCCGACACCGACTTCTCCAACCTGCCGCCGACAGTGCTGATCACTGCCGAGTGCGACCCCCTGTCATCGGATGGCGAGACCTATCGCGACCTGATCGTGGCGGCGGGCGGACGCGCGACCTGGTTCGAGGAAACGGGGCTGGTGCATGGTTATCTCCGAGGCCGGCACACGGTCGCCCGCGCCCGCGCCAGCTTCACGCGGATCGTCGATACGGTGACCGCGCTTGGACAGGGCGACTGGCGCTGGTGATCGCGGCTGGACTCTGAGGACCGACGGGCCTAGGCTCACCCTACTGAAGCGGCCGCTGCCCGGCCGGCGCTGCGGCCGGAAAAGATGCAGCCGCCGAGGAACGTGCCTTCGAGCGCCGCATAACCATGCACGCCGCCGCCACCGAAGCCGGCCGCCTCACCGACGGCGTAAAGGCCCGGGACCGGCTGGCCATCGGCACCCAGCACGCGGCTGTCGAGATCGGTCTGCAGGCCGCCCAGTGTCTTGCGGGTCAGGATGTTGAGACGCACCGCGATCAGCGGGCCATTTGCCGGGTCGAGCATCTTGTGCGGCTTGGCCGTGCGGATCAGGCGGTCGCCGAGATAGGCGCGCGCTCCACGCAGGGCGGTGATCTGCATGTCCTTGGAGAACGGGTTGTCGAGCTGCCGGTCGCGGGCGCGGATCTCGCGCTCGACCTGGGCTAACTCAAGCAGCGGTTCGCCGCCGGCCAGCGCGTTCATGCGGGCGACCAGCGTCGGCAAGTCGGCCTCGACGATGAAATCCTCGCCCTTCTCCATGAACGCCTTGACCGGACCCGGAATGCCCGATGTGGCGCGGCCGAGCACCTGGCGCCAGCTCTTGCCGGTCAAATCGGGGTTCTGCTCGGAGCCCGACAGCGCGAACTCCTTCTGGATGATTTTTTTGGTCAGGATGAACCAGGAATAGTCGAAGCCGGTGCTCATGATGTGGGAGAGCGTGCCCAGCGTGTCGAAACCGGGATAGAGCGGCACCGGCAGGCGCTTGCCGCGTGCGTCCAACCACAGCGATGACGGGCCGGGCAGGATGCGTATCGCATGGTCGGTCCAGATCGGCGCCCAGTTCTTGATGCCCTCGACATAGTGCCACATGCGGTCGCGGTTGATGATCGAACCGCCGGCCTGTTCCGTGATCGCCAGCATGCGGCCGTCGACGTGATCGGGCACGCCGGTGATCATGCGCTTCGGTGCGGCGCCCAACCGTTTGGGCCAATTCTCCCGCACCAGTTGATGGTTGGCGCCGATGCCGCCGGAGGCGACGATCACCGCTTGCGCGTGAAGCTCGAAATCGCCTGATATGTCGCGCGAACTCTTCTGGCCGCGCCCGACAGTGCTTGGCTGCAGAATGTCTCCCCTCACACCGGTCACAACAGCACCCGTGCGCGTCAGTTCATTGACCCGATGCCGGAACTTGAAGCTTATCAATCCGCGTTTTTGCGCCTCGCGCACGCGCAGGACAAAAGGCTCGAGGACGCCGGGGCCGGTGCCCCAGGTGATGTGGAAGCGCGGCACCGAATTGCCGTGGCCAATGGCGTTGCTGCCGCCGCGCTCGGCCCAGCCGACGACGGGAAAGAATTTCAGGCCGCGCTGTATCAGCCATGAGCGTTTTTCGCCGGCGGCAAAGTCGACATAGGCTTCCGCCCATTTGCGCGGCCAGAAATCCTCGGGCCGATCGAAAGCCGCAGTGCCCAGCCAGTCTTCCAGCGCCAGATCATGCGAATCGCGGATGCGCATGCGCCGCTGCTCGGGCGAATCGACGAGGAAAAGGCCGCCGAACGACCAGAACGCCTGGCCGCCGAGCGACTGCTCCGGCTCCTGGTCGATGACGACGGTTTTCTTGCCCGCCTCGGCAAGCTCGGCGGCGGCAACAAGCCCTGCAAGGCCAGCGCCGACAATGATCACGTCCGCATCGTCAGCCATCTTTCCTCCCAGAATTAGCCGGCTACTTCAATGCAAGGGTCAGACGGTCTCCCAGCCGTCCGTGCCGCCGGCGCGGAAGATGGCGTCGATGACTTTCTGGTTGAGCACGGATTCCTCCAGCGTGAAGACGCGCTCCTTGCCGCCCTGTGCCGCCCGCGCGAAGGTCTCGACCTCCAGCCGGTACTGCTGCGTGCCGGGAAAGCGGAACACCTGCGCCTCGGTGTGGTTCTGGTTGTGCAGTTCGACGCGATGGTGGTCGTAAAGCCCGGCGTTGAACGGCGAGAACAGTTCGATGAAACCCTTCTCACCGTGAAACACCATCACTTGGCGTGCCGCCATCTGCGTCGACAGATAGAACGAGAGCTCGAAGTCACCGAAATCGGCGCGGATCGAGGAATAAATGTCGGTGCCGAATGTCTTGTCGCGCTCGATCGTCGCCTGCACGCGCAGCGGCTCCTTGCCGGTCGAAAAGCGCGTCGACACGGTCGGGTAGACGCCGATGTCGGGCAGCGCACCGCCGCCGAGATCGAGCTGGTTGCGCATGTTGCTGGGGTCGACGTTGTAGTAGGAGAACGCGCCCTGCACATGGCGCAGCCGGCCGATGGCGCCGCTGGCGATGAGGTCGCGTACCTTGACCCATTGCGGGTGGTAGATGACCATGAAGGCTTCGCAGACCAGCACCTTTTTCTGGTCGCGCAGCTTGATCAGCGGAAGGATGTCCTTGGCGTCGAGCGCCAGCGGCTTTTCGACCAGCACATGCTTGCCGGCTTCGATGGCCTTGGCCGCCCACTCGACATGCTGCGAGGTCGGCAGCGGGATGTAGACGCCGTCTACTTCTTTCGAGGCGAGCAGTTCCTCATAGGAGCCGAAGGCATGCCGCGCGCCGAAGCGGTCGGCGAGCGCCTTGGCCTTCGACAGGTCGCGGCTGGCGATCGCCGACAGCACGCCATTCTCCGCCTCGACCATGGCCGGCAACAAATGCTCGCGGCCGATCTTGGCCGTCGACAACACACCCCATCGGAACATCAAGCTTCTCCTCTCGATTACAGGCGACGAGGTTTGCCCGAAATCGCCGGAAAAGCCAATGACAAGGTCAGCCCCTTTTGCCGGTCAGCGTCATGTCGAAGTCGACGATGTTGGAATAGATCGGCGTGCCGACATCCATGCCGTAGCGCGACCTCAGCACCTTGCCGGTGACATGGAATTTGATCGTGCCGGCCTTGAGACCGCCAAGCTCGGCCGAGAACTTTTCCGGAAATGTCTTGCCGCGCGCCGTCAGCCGGCCGCTGACGAGGGCAGTGGTGTCGCTGGTTCGGGTCACGCTGGTAGAGCGGAACTGGATTTCCGGGCTGTTGGCGGCATCGAACACCGCGTCGGAGCGCAGGAAGGCATCGATGCGACCCTGGCCGGTGCCGACGCTTTCGGGAAAGATGGTGAAATTGACCTGCGAGCGCCCAACATCGCTGTTGTCGATGCGGATCGAGCCCTTGAAGCGGGCGAAGGCGCCGCTGAGGCCGCCGCCGCCGACCTTGCCGATGGAAAAGCGGATGCTGGAGCTGGCCGGGCTGATCGAATAGCTGCCAGCGGCGTCACCAAGCGCGATGGCCGCTGAAACCGGCATGGCAAGGCAAGCGGCGACCGCCGCAAATCCGAGGATGCGCGTGTACATGGGGGTGTTCCTTGTTGGAGACAGCGCATTTTCTGCGCCCTCTCCCCATGAACGAATGAACCGCCCGCTCTATTCCTGATCTGACGAAGGCGTGATCATGCGCGTGAGCACGCCATCCCTGAGCTGGAAATGATGACGCAGTGCCGCAGCTATATGGAGCGCGACCAGCGCCATGCCGGCATAGGCGAGATACCAGTGCGTTGCCGCCCAGAAGCTTTCGGCACCATCCGATTCGGCCATCGGCAGGTTCGGCATGACGAACAGGTTGAACGGCAGGCTGGGGATCTCCAGCATCGAGACCGACACCAGCGCCCAGCCGGACAAGGGCAAGGCAAGCTGAAACGCGTAGAGCGCAAGATGGGCCAACGGTGCTGCCCGACGCTCCAGAGTCCCGACCGAACGCGGCAGCGCCGGCGTTGCATTGCAAAGGCGCCAGGCGATGCGCAGCATGATCAGGCCGAGCAGCATAAAACCGAAAGATTTGTGCAGCTGGATCAGTTCGAAGGCGGTGCGCTGGCTGGTCAGCCGCACCATGACGAAACCGAGCCCGAACTGGCCGATGAAGATCAGCGCAATCAGCCAGTGGAGAATGATCGCGCCCCAGCCATAGCGGGTCGTGCTGTTGGTGATCGATGCTTGCATCGTTGGTGAACGACCACGATGCCGGTTTTCTTCCACAAGAGGGAAGGTGAGCGCACCTATCCACCCACCTTGAAGAAATCTACAAAGGCCCTGAGCGCCGGGCGCATCTGGCGGCGGCTGGGGTAGTAGACGAAGAAGCCGTCGAAGGACGGACACCAGTCCTCCAGCACGCGGATCAGCCTGCCGTCGGCGAGCGGCGCGCGGACATAGTCCTCAAAGACGAAGGCGAGCCCGGCGCCGTCGACTGCCGCCTGGGCGATCAGATGGTCCTCGTCGAGGATCAGCGGCCCCTCCACTGCCATCTCGATCGCCTCGCGGCCTTTCTCGAACTCCCAGCGGTAGAGGATGCCGCTGGAGAAGCGGAAGCGGATGCAGCGGTGATCGGTCAGGTCGCGCGGGTGGCGCGGCTTGGGGCTCGCCTCGAAATAGACCGGAGCGCCGACCACAGCGCCGCGAAGGTCCGGCCCGATGCGCACCGCGATCATGTCGCGCTGCAGGCTCTCGCCCAGCCTGACGCCAGCATCGAAGCCGCCTTCCACCACGTCAGTGAAGCGGTCCTCGATGACGATCTCCAGCACGATGTCGGGATAGGCCGCAGCAAAGGCGCCGAGCCGTGGCGTCAGCGCCAAATGGGCTGCGGTGCGCGGCACGGTCAGGCGCAGATTGCCGGCCGGCCGATCGCGCGTCTCGATTGCCGTCTCCAGCGCCAGATCGATCTCGGACAGCGCCGGCCGCAGCCGCTCCAGCAACTGCGCGCCTTCTTCGGTCGGCGCGACGCTGCGTGTGCTGCGCGCCAGCAGGCGCACGCCAAGCCGCGCTTCGAGGCTGGACACCGCGTGGCTGACCGCCGAAGGCGCGATGGCCAATTCCCGGGCGGCGCCGCGAAAGCTGCCGCATTGGGCAACGGTTGCCAGCACGGCCAATTGGGAAAGATGCGCGCGATTCATTGATCTATCTTTTAGAACGACCCGTACAAATGAGATCCGATTATCGAACACAAAACAAGGCGCTATTTCTCCCGCATCGCAACAAGGAGACGCGTTATGCAAACCCGCAAGCTAGGAACTGAATTGAACGTCTATCCCGTCGGCCTCGGCTGCATGGGCATGAGCTTCGCCTATGGCGGCCAGGCGGAAGCCGATGCGATCGCCACGCTGCACCGCGCCGTCGATATCGGCGTCAACTTCTTCGACACGGCGGAAGTCTATGGCCCCTTCGAGAACGAGATCCTGCTCGGCAAGGCGCTGAAATCCGTTCGTGACAAGGTGACGATCGCGACAAAATTCGGCTTCAAGATTTTGGAGGAAGGTACAGGCCTCGACCGCATGGCGGGCGTCGACAGCCGCCCCGAGCATGTCAAGGCGGTGGCCGAGGCCTCGCTGAAGCGGCTGGGCACCGATGTGATCGACCTCTACTACCAGCACCGCGTCGACCCCAACGTGCCGATCGAGGACACGGTCGGCGCCATGGCCGAGCTGGTGCGCGAGGGCAAGGTGCGCGCGCTTGGCCTGTCGGAAGCGAGTGCCGCGACCATCCGCCGGGCCCAGGCCGTGCATCCAATTGCAGCCGTGCAGAGCGAATATTCGCTGTGGAGCCGCGACCCGGAGGACGAGGTGTTCGCCGTCTGCCGCGAACTCGGCATTGGCTTCGTTCCCTACAGCCCGCTCGGCCGTGGCCTGCTGACCGGCACGATCGCCAAGCCCGAGGCGCTGAGCGACGACGACTGGCGCCGGACCTTGCCGCGTTTCCAGACCGACGCCATGGCCGCCAATGCCGCCATTATCGCCACTCTGGAAAAGATGGCAGCCGAGAAAGGCGTGACCTCGGCGCAGCTGGCGCTGGCCTGGGTGCTGCACCAGGGCGATTTCATCGTGCCGATCCCCGGCGCGCGCAAAATCCGCCATCTGGAGCAGAACACGGCGGCGGCCGCGATCGAGTTGAGCGCGGCCGAGGTGCAGGCGATTGGTGACGCGCTCTTGCCGAACAAGGTTGTTGGCAAGCGGTACACCGAGGAGTTGCTGGCGCTGGTGAACGGGTGAAAACTGGTGAGTAATCGAAAGGGCGCTTCGGCGTCCCTTTTTCGTACGCCGCGATTTAGATCTGGGAGACGTTGGCGTGAAGCGCCCCCCTCTGTCCTGCCGGACATCTCCCCCGCAAGGGGGGAGATCGGATGTCATCCCTTGCTTTCGCCAATTACCAACGTTGCAAGAAGAGTGCCGCCGATGAAGCTGCCAATCTCCCTCCTTGCGGGGGAGATGGCCGGCAGGCCAGAGGGGGGTGCCTCGCGCCAACATTTTGGCAACTCCTACCAAGGCACCACGCTGATCTCCGGCCAATTTTCCCTCGCCCGCGCGCCCTTGGTCTCATGGGTTTGCCGGTTATCCATCACCCGGTTCGGCGTGATGCAAAACGAGAAGACATCGTCGAGGCCGAACGGCGCAACCAGATCAAGCTGCCCATCCGTATCGTATCGCACACCGACCGCGTGGGTCTTCGACGCGAAATGGCTGATGGGTTCGCTGGAGTTCGTGTAGCGCGGGCACGACTGTCCGAATTTCCGCGGATACCACAGATGCACACGCGCCTGGTTGCGTACCTCGACCGGCAGCGGCAGTCCTTCGAAATGCACCGCCGCCCGGCGGATCACCGCGTCCTCCGCCTCGTAGGACAGGTCGGCGTCATCGAAATAGAACAGGTCGACATCCCTAATGCCGTAACCTGACGGCTTTCCCGTCAGATGGTTCCAGACAGTATTGTAAAGCGCGCCTGAAACCACCAGCCAGTCCGGAAGGTCGAGCGTGTGGGCACGCGCCAGCGCTTCGCGGACGAGCGCATCCGCCAACACGATGTCGAGAAACACCACACGCTGTGCTTCGAACGGCAGCCCAGAATAGCGAAGATGGTCCATCGCCCCTTTTGAGGGCGATTCGCCATAACTCCGCAATCTCTAGCCGCGCAGGACGCCGCCCGTCTGCTTGCCGACATTCTCGACGATGCGCTTGGCCAGTGCCTCGAAATCCTCGTCGGTCAGCGTCTTTTCGACCGGCTGGATCGACACTTCGATGGCAATAGACTTCTTGGCCTCGCCGAGCGATGCACCCTCGAAAATGTCGAAGACCGAGACAGCGGTGATGAGCTTCTTGTCGGCGGCGAGCGCTGCGCGGACCAGCGTGCCGGCTTCGACCGACTTGTCGACGACGAAGGCGAAATCGCGCTTGACCGCCTGGAAGGGGGATAGCTCCAGTTTCGGCTTGGTTTTCGTCGGCTTGGCCTTCGGTTCGGGCACCGCATCGACGAACACCTCGAAGCCGCAGAGCGGCCCGGAAACATCGAGGCCCTCAAGCGTCTTCGGGTGGAATTCGCCGAAGGTGCCGAGCACGGTTTTGGGACCGAGCTTGATCGTGCCGGAACGGCCGGGATGATACCAGGCCGGGCCGCCCGCCTCGATCTGCAGCCGCTCGACAGGCGCACCGCAGGCTTCCAGTGCGGCGATCGCATCGGCCTTGGCGTCGAACACGCCGACGGGACCTGAATTGCCGGCCCAGTTGCGGCCGGAACCATCGAGCCTGGCGGTGCCGCGGCGCACGCCGGCGGCCACGCGCCGCTGCTGGTCGGCGCCGTCGCCCTCATAGGTGCCCGACACTTCGAACAGCGCCACGTCGCCAATGCCCTTGTCGGCATTGCGCTGGGCAGCCGCGATCAGCCCCGGCAACAGCGAGGGCCGCATGTCGGACATGTCGGCGGCGATCGGGTTGGCGAGCTTCAGAGCGGTCTGGCCGCCGCCGAACAGTTCGGCATGTTTGGCCGGAATGAACGACCAGGTGACGGCTTCCATCATGCCGCGCACGGCAAGCGCACGCTTGGCGGTGCGGGTGCGGACCTGCAGCGTGGTCAGGATCTTTGCGTTGACCGCGTCATGCGCGCCGAGCGGCTGCGGTACGATGTTGTCGACACCGTGGATGCGCATGACCTCCTCGACCAGGTCTGCCTTGCCATCGACGTCGGGGCGCCAGGACGGCACGGCGACATCGACGACATCGCCCGAGCCCTTCGGCTTGAAGCCGAGGCGCGACAGGATGTCGAGGCTTTCCGCCCTGGAAACCTCGATGCCGGTCAGCCGCTTCACTTCCGAAAGCGGGAAGGAAACGATCTTCGGCTTGTGTTCGGTATAGCCGGCCACTTCGATCTCCGTCGGCGTGCCGCCGCAGAAATCGAGCACCAGTTTCGTTGCCAGCTCGACGCCGGGCACCATGAATTCGGGGTCCACGCCGCGCTCGAAGCGGTAGCGCGCATCGGTGATGATGCCGAGCGTGCGGCCGGTGCGGGCTGTGGTGATCGGGTCCCAGAGGGCCGATTCGATCAGCACATCGGTGGTGTTCTCGTCACAGCCGGAATGCTCGCCGCCCATGATGCCGGCTATCGATTCGATGCCATTGTCGTCTGCTATGACACACATTTCCGGCGTCAGCGTGTATTCACGGCCATCGAGCGCCTGCACCTTTTCACCATCGCGCGCGCGGCGCACGACGAGATTGCCGGCAACCTTGCTGGCGTCGAACACATGCAGCGGGCGGCCGCGGTCGAAGGTGACGTAGTTGGTGATGTCGACCAGCGCGCTGATGGGTCTCAGCCCAATGGCGATCAGCCGCTGCTGCAGCCATTTCGGCGACGGGCCGTTCTTGACGCCCTTGACCAAGTTGAGCGCGAAGCCGGGGCAAAGCTCCGGCGCTTCGATCGTCACCTTGACCGGACACATGCCATTGCCGACATGGGGCATGATGGCGCCGCCGACGAGGCGGCCAAGCCCGCTCGCCGCCAGATCCCTGGCGATGCCGTAGACGCTGGTGGCGTCCGGCCGGTTCGGCGTCAGATTGATCTCGATGACCGGGTCGTCGATATGCGCATAGGCGGCGAAGCTGGTGCCGACCGGCGCATCCTCGGGCAAGTCGATGATGCCGTTGTGTTCGTCGGACAGTTCCAGTTCGCGCTCGGAACACATCATGCCGTGGCTTTCGACGCCCCTGATCTTGCCGACCGTCAGTGTCACGTCGATGCCCGGAACATAGGTGCCGGGTGCGGCAAAGGCGCCGATCAGGCCCGCGCGGGCGTTTGGCGCGCCGCAGACGACCTGCACGGGTGGCTTGCCGTCGCCGGTGTCGACGGTCAGCACGCGCAGCCGGTCGGCATCTGGGTGCTGAACCGCCGTCAGCACCCTGGCGATGACGAAGGGCTTCAGGCTCGACTTGTCGTCGACATGCTCGACTTCGAGCCCGATCGAGGTCAGCCGCTCGACGATCTCGTCGAGCGTGGCGTTGGTCTCTAGGTGGTCCTTGAGCCAGGAGAGGGTGAATTTCATGGGACTGTTCCGTCTGGTCTTTTGACGCTTGATTTCAGATGTCTCGGCAGGTCGTCGGACATATGCAAATAGGGGAGCTGCTCGCCGACATAGGCATGCAGCGTGGGCTCAAAATCGGCCGGCATGTCCATGGCGCCGAGCATGAAATAGATGTCGTCCTCCAGCCGCTCGTCGACATAGGCGATGGGCGAGCCGCAGACACCGCAGAAAGAGCGCGTCACCGGGCCGTTCTCATACATCTTCAGCGCCTTGCCGGTGAACGCGACCTGATCGACCAGGAAGCCGACAAAGGCCGACACCGGCGCGCCGCTGGCCCGCCGGCAATCGCCGCAATGGCAATAGCTGACGTGGTGCGGTTCGGCCAACGCCTCGAACCGCACGGCGCCGCAGCGGCAGCCGCCGGCATAGGGCGCTGTCATGCGCTCAGGCCTCCGAACAGCGTCGGCATGTCGAGCGGCCGGAACCCGTAATGCGACAGCCAGCGCACGTCCGCATCGAAGAAGGCGCGCAGGTCCGGCATGCCGTATTTCAGCATGGCGATGCGGTCGATGCCCATGCCCCAGGCAAAGCCCTGATATTCGTCCGGATCGAGCCCGCCATGGCGCAGCACATTGGGATGCACCATGCCGCAGCCGAGGATTTCCATCCAGTCAGAGCCTTCGCCGAAGCGCACTTCGCCGGGCCTTGAGCGGTCGCACTGGATGTCGACCTCGAGGCTCGGCTCGGTGAACGGGAAGAAGGACGGCCGGAAGCGCATCCTGACCTGCGGCACCTCGAAGAAGGCCTTGCAGAACTCTTCCAACACCCACTTCATGTTGGCGACGTTGGCCTTCTTGTCGATCACCAGCCCTTCGACCTGATGGAACATCGGCGAATGGGTGGCGTCCGAATCCTGCCGGTACGTCTTGCCCGGAATGACGATGCGGATGGGCGGCTTCTTCGTCTCCATGGTGCGGATCTGCACCGGCGAGGTGTGCGTGCGCAGAAGCTTGCGCTCGCCCTTCTCGTCCGGCTGGAAGAAGAAGGTGTCGTGCATCTCGCGCGCCGGATGGCCTTCGGGGAAATTCAGCGCGGTGAAATTGTAGTAGTCGGTCTCGATATCGGGACCTTCCGCGATGGAGAAACCGAGGTCGCCGAAGATCGCAGCAATCTCGTCGATGACCTGGCTGATCGGATGGATACGACCGCGCTCGGCCGGCGACTGCCGCACCGGCAGCGTCACGTCGACCTTTTCGGCGGCCAGGCGGGCGGTGATCGCCACATCCTTGAGCTCGGTCTTGCGGGCAGTCAGCGCCTCGGTGACGCGGTTCTTGAGGCCGTTGATGGCCGGGCCTTTGATCTGGCGCTCCTCGGCGGTCATGGCGCCAAGTGTCTTCAGCATCTCGGACACGCTGCCCTTCTTACCGAAAGCAGCGATGCGCACGGCCTCGATGGCCGGCTCATCGGCGGCCGAGGCGATCTCAGCCAGAAGTGAGTTTTCAAGCGTATCCAGGCCAGTGGTTGCGTCGTTCACGGTCAAACTCGCTACGTTGGAAATCAGCTTCAAAGTGAAAGTCACTTTTAAGTTGAAAGTTCAGGCATAAAAAAGAACCCGCGCCAGCCGTGCCAGCGCGGGTTCCCCAAATCAGAATTGCGAATGCTTGGGAAGCGCTGGGCTCGGAGCTCGATCCCGAAAAGTTGCGGACTTTTCGGAAAGATCGCGCTCCTCGCTAATTCCCCTGGCGCATGATGTTGTCCAAAAAGTCAGCAACTTTTTGGCATCATGCTCTAGGCGACAGCGCTTTCAAAAGCGTTCGGCGTGGTGTTCTTCAGATATTCGAGCGCCACCTTGGCCTTGGCGACCAGGGCTGCGAAAGCCTGCGGCTCGTGGATGGCCATGTCCGACAGGATCTTGCGATCGATCTCGATGCCCGACTTGTTGAGGCCGTCGATGAAGCGGCCATAGGTCAGGCCGTGCTCGTGCGTCGCGGCGTTGATGCGCTGGATCCACAAAGCGCGGAACGAGCGCTTGCGATTCTTGCGGTCGCGATACGCGTACTGCATCGACTTTTCCACCGCCTGCTTGGCGATGCGGATGGTGTTCTTGCGGCGGCCGTAGAAGCCTTTGGCGGCTTTCAGGACCTTCTTGTGCTTGGCGTGCGAGGTGACGCCTCTCTTTACGCGTGCCATGTCATGATCTCCTTAAAAGCAATTCCAGGAAAAGTGCTTAGCGGTTTTCCGTTCGGAATTGCGTCAAACTAATGCGTGTCCGGACCGAATGCCTTAGAGGCCGTTCGGCAGAAAATTCTTGATGACCTTCTTGCCATCCGGTTCAGCCAGAACCATCGTGCCGCGGGCATTTCGAATGAACTTGTTGGAACGCTTGATCATGCCGTGACGCTTGCCGGCAGCAGCCGACAGGACTTTACCCGTACCTGTAATCTTGAACCGCTTTTTGGCGGCGGACTTGGTCTTCATCTTGGGCATTTTGCTACTCCGTATTGTGGGCGCACTATCGCGCTTCTTGTTCGCTTCGGGCCGACCAAAGCCCGAAAAGCAAATGAAACCGCCACGGCATGCCCTGCCGGGCGGTTTTCTTGAACGGCGGTGCTATACGTCAAAGACGGCCCGCGCGCAACACCTGTCGAGATGCGGCGCCGTGTCTCGTCAGGGCAGCGTGAACCAGACCGGCAATATGCCTGACTGCTGGGCGCCGTCAATCAATTCAAAGGCCGGCAACGCGACGAGGAAGACCAGGCCGTCGAGCAGCGTGGTCAACAGCAGGCGCGGCTTGAAGTTTCCGGTATCGCCCTCCTGGTAGAGCGACAGTTTCGGGAAGAAGCGCGGCACCCGCGCCAGATAGGCCTGATACGGCGCGCCGAGCGCTTCCTTGAGGAACTTCTCCTCGCGCAGGATGACGATATGAAACGCCCCCGCGCACAAAAGCCCGAAGAGAATGATGCCGGAGAACGAACCGATCTGCGCGCCGACGCCGGCCGCGGCCACGGTCGAGAACACATAGAGCGGGTTGCGGGTGATCGAGTAAGGTCCTCCAGTCACCACTTCGGACGATTTGCGCCCGCCTATGTAGAGCGTCGACCAAAGGCGGCCGACGATGCCGAGGAAAATCAGCAGCACGCCGAACATTTCGATCGTCTCGTGCACGGCTGTGTCGGGCGGAAACGTCGATTGGCCAAATAGCAATGCTGCGAACAGCACGACCACGAGCCCGGCAAGCACTATCCGGCGCGTATGCTGGTAGTTGCCCAGCCCTTGTTTGAAGTCCTTGACGTCCGAAACCTTGATTTCATCGACCATAGTAAATCCGATCGTCAGGAATTTTGCCGGCGATCGCAGCGTCTGAACAAGAAGAAGGCGTCCCGCCGATCGCCGGGACGCCTTGCGATGTGATTCAGGCGGATTTAAGCGCGATGGCCAAGCCTGACGTCATCGTGATCCTAGATACGCGCCGATGCCGATCTTAGCGCGGCGACAGCACCATCATCATCTGGCGGCCTTCGAGCTTCGGTTCCGCTTCGACCTTGGCAATGGTCGCCACTTCCTCGCGAACCTTGTTTAGAAGCTGCATGCCAAGTTCCATATGCGCCATCTCGCGGCCACGGAACCGCAGCGTCAGCTTGACCTTGTCGCCTTCCTCGAAGAAGCGGCGAACCGCCTTCATCTTGGTCTCGTAGTCATGGCTGTCGATGTTCGGGCGCATCTTGATCTCCTTGATCTCGATGACCTTCTGGTTCTTGCGCGCCTCGGCCGCCTTCTTCTGGTTGGCGTATTTCAACTTGCCGAGATCGAGGATCTTGACGACGGGAGGCACGGCGTTGGGCGATATCTCGACGAGATCGAGCCCAGCCTCTTCGGCGAGCAGCAACGCATCGTTGATGGAAATATCGCCGCGGTTCTGGCCATCGGCGTCGATAAGCTGGACCCGGGGAACCCGGATGTCACGGTTGGAGCGCGGGCCATCCTTGGTCGGCGCCGCTGCTTTGAAAGGTCTGCGAATGGTCGTGGTCTCCTTGGCCGTTTCGTTCAGGTTCGTCAGTCTTGATGCGTGGACGCGCAATGTGGTGAGCGCGCGGGCGGAGTCAATAGCACAGCATTGACAGAAAATCACCCTGATCGCTGCCCTGCACCAAACAAAGAAACATCGCGAGCGCTTTTCGCCACGCCACCGGCTGTGCCACAAGAGCGACGTTGAGGAAAAAGCCATGACTGTCACGCCCCCACTCTTTCTGGATGTCGACGGATTGCGCATTGCGGTGCGCCACGCTGCTGGCTCCGCGCCCGGCATCGTTTGGCTCGGCGGCTACAAGTCCGACATGTTGGGCACGAAGGCGCAGACGCTGTCGGACTGGGCGGCAAGAGAAGGCCGCGCCTTCCTGCGCCATGATTATTCCGGCCATGGCGAATCCGGTGGCGCTTTTGCCGATGGCACGATTTCGACATGGCTTGCGCAGAGCCTTGCCGTGTTCCGGCATTTCACCAAGGGCAGGCAGATCCTTGTCGGCTCCTCGATGGGCGCCTGGATCGCGCTGCGCATGGTGCAGGAATTGCGCAAGGCAGGCGATAGCAACGTCGCCGGCCTGGTGCTGCTGGCGCCGGCGCCGGATTTTACCGCCGAACTGGTCGAACCGGTGCTGACGCAGGCGCAGAAGCACGACCTCGCCGAAAAAGGTTTCTTCGAAGAGCCGTCGGACTATTCCACGGAATCCTACATCTACACCCGCGCGCTGATCGAAGATGGGCGCGACAACCGGGTTATGACAGGTCCGATCGACACCCATTGCCCGGTGCATATCCTGCAGGGCCTGGCCGATGCGGACGTGCCGGCAAGCCATGCGCTGAAGCTGGTCAGCCTGCTGCCGGCGGACGACGTGACACTGTCGCTGATCCCTGACGGCGACCATCGCCTGTCGCGACCGCAGGATCTCGACATGCTGGTGCGGGCCGTCGATGCGATGGCGCAGAGGGGAGACTGATGCGCCTTTCCATTCCGATATCCGCCTTCGTCGCGGCGATCGTCGGCTTCGGCGGCACGCTAGCCATCGTCATCGCAGCCGCCAACGCAGTCGGCGCGACGCAGATCGAGACGGCGAGCTGGGTGACGACGATCTGCCTGGCCATGGCGATCGAGAGCCTGTGGCTGTCATGGCGCACGAAAATGCCTGTCATCACCGCCTGGTCGACGCCGGGCCTGGCGCTGATCGCGGCATCGAGCGGCTTTTCGATGGGTGAGGCCGTCGCCGCCTTCATCGTCACCGGCGTCCTTCTGATCGCCACCGGGCTGTTTCGGCCCCTGACGAAGCTGATCTCGAGGATACCGCCTTCCGTCGCCTCGGGCATGCTGGCCGGCATCGTCGTCACCTTCGCGCTCAATGCGGTGAAGACCATCCCTGTCGACCCGTGGCTGATCCTGCCGCTGATTGCCGTCTTCTTCGTCATCAGGCTGTTCAACCCAGCGCTGTCAGTTCTGGCGGTTTTGATCGGCGGTGGCCTCGCCGCTTTCCTCACCGGCCGTGTCGGTGGCCTGCCGACACCGGAACTGTCGACGCTGACGCTGATTGCGCCTGAATTCACCGCCAAGGCCATGATTGGCCTGGCACTGCCGCTCTATCTCGTCACCATGGCCTCACAGAACCTGTCCGGGCTCGCCGTGCTGCGCGCCGCCGGCTACCATCCGGAGCCCGGCCCGCTGATCGGCGTCACCGGCCTGTTTTCGCTGCTGTCGGCGCCGTTCGGCGGCTCGACCACCAATCTGGCCGCGATCTCGGCGGCGATCTGCACTGGGCCGGACGTCCACCCCGATCCCGCCGAGCGCTGGAAGACCGGGCCGTTCTATGCGCTCGCCTATCTCATCTTTGCGATTTTCGGCGCTTCGCTGGTGGCGATCTTCGCCGTCCTGCCGCAGAGCCTGATCGTGCTGGTGGCAGGCTTGGCGCTGATGGCGTCGCTCGCCAACGCGCTGTCCATCGCGCTGAAGGAAGAGGCGGATCGCATGGCCGCCACCGTCACCTTTGTCGTCACCGCGTCGGGTCTGACGCTGTTCGGCGTTGGCGCTGCATTCTGGGGCCTGATTGCCGGGCTGGTTGTGCTTTTCCTCGATATGATCAAAAAGCGATAATCATTTCAGATGCTTGTCCGGATTTGGCGGACATTGTCTTGAATCGCCGTTTTTCTCTTCCCATTTCGATTCCACGCAGCCCGGTTTGGCTGTCTCCAACCGAAGGAATGGGAGAAAATGAACACATCCGCATTGATCCGTCCGGCCTGGACGCCGGCAACCATCGCGTTGATGGTTGTGGGTTTCATGGTGTTCTGGCCACTCGGCTTCGCCATGCTCGCCTACATCATCTGGGGCGACCGCCTCGATGGCTTCAAGCGCGACGTCAACCGCGCGACTGACGGCATCTTCGCCGGCTGCCGCCGCGGCTCCGACAAGGCCGCGCGCTGGGGCAATGGTTCGGCCCGCACCGGCAACGTCGCTTTCGACGATTGGCGCGAAAAGGAACTTGAGCGGCTGAACGAAGAGCGCCGTAAGCTCGACGAGATGCTGACCCAGTTCGACGAGTATGCCCGCGAATTGCGGCGTGCCAAGGACCAGGACGAGTTCGACCGCTTCATGGCAAACCGCAACAAGTCGACGGCGCCGACGAAGACCGATCCGGGCGCCGGAACGACGACCACCAAGCGTGGCAAGGGTTCGAACCTGCTTGACGACTGAGGCCTTGCGACAGGCCAAGGTATGACGACGGCGTCGCGCGAGCGGCGCCGTTTCTTTTTTGTTCTAGTCGTTTTTCTCGAATCGCGTATCGTCCCGCCATGACTCTCGGCTTCTTCCGCAATCTGACAAAGCCCAAGCCCACGCCTGTCGTGGAGCGCGAATATTGCGTCGCCGGCCGCACGCTGCCGCTCAAGATCGTCGAGAGCGCCAGGGCGCGCCGGATGACGCTGCGCATCGATTCAGGCGGCCAGGGTCTGCGCATCACCGTGCCGCCAGGCCTGCGCCGCGGCGAGGTGGACAGGTTCCTCGAGCGGCACCAGGACTGGCTGGAGCAGCGACTGGCCAAAGTGCCGACCCGGCCACAGGTGCGGCCCGGCATCAAGATCCCGGTGCGCGGCGTGCCGCATCGCATCGTCCATGAACCGTCAAAGCGCGGCACCGTCACCGTGTCGCGCGACGAACGTGGCCCGCTCTTGATCGTGCATGGCGACCGCATACATCTGCCGCGCCGCATCGCCGATTTCCTCAAGCGTGAGGCCAAGAAGGACATCGAAAAGCTGGTGGCCAAACACACCGAGGCGCTTGGCAAGCGCGCCAAGGCTATCCGCTACAAGGACACTTCGAGCCGCTGGGGTTCATGCACCTCCGAAGGCAATCTGTCCTTTTCCTGGCGCATCATGATGGCGCCGTCGCCGGTCATCAATTACCTCGTCGCGCATGAAGTGGCGCATCTCAAGGAGATGAACCACGGTCCGAAATTCTGGAAACTGTGCGAAAAGCTCTGCCCCGACACCGATCGCTGCAAGGACTGGCTGAAGCGCAATGGCGGTGCGCTGCAGGCGATCATGTTCGAGTAGATCGCTCAGTCGTCGTTGGCCGCGTTCAAATCCTCAGGCCGCAGTCCCTCATCGCCGTGATGCGGCCACGGCAAAAAATTGCCGTCGAATTGATCGCCGCCGAAATAGTCCAGCGCCCGGTGCGCTTCGGCGCCGTTGAAGGCGGCCTTGTCGATCAGGTGCGCGATCACCTCGCGCGCCTGCGCGATCTTCTGCCTGAGTTCGGCAATTGTCCTGTCGGCCATGATCGTGCTCCCGCCGTGTATCCTGATCATCCATAGGTAGCGCCTTTGGCCGTGCGGGCAAACAGCATGCTTTTTCTCGACTCTTATCGCTTTTCATGGCAATTCCGCGCCATGGCACTCGACATCAAGATCTGCGGCTTGAAGACCGACGGGGCAATGGCCGCGGCGCTGGCGGGCGGCGCCAGCCATGTCGGGTTTATCTTCTTCGCCAAAAGCCCGCGCTATGTCGAACCTGCCGAGGCTGGCCGTCTGCGCGAGGCGGCGCGCGGCAAGGCGATGGCGGTTGCCGTCACCGTCGACGCCAGCGACGCCTTCCTTGATGAAATCGTTGCCAAAATGCAGCCCGACATGCTGCAGCTTCATGGCGCGGAAACGCCCGACCGGGTGGCCGAGATCAGGGCCCGCTACGGCCTGCCGGTGATGAAGGCGCTGCCGCTCAGCGAGGCTGCCGATCTCGAGCGGATAAAGCCATTCATCGGCATAGCAGACCGGTTCCTGTTCGACGCCAAGCCGCCGAAAGGCTCCGAACTGCCGGGCGGCAACGGCGTGGCCTTCGACTGGCACATCCTCGCCGGCCTTGACGGCAGCGTCGATTACATGCTTTCCGGTGGGCTCAACGCCGCCAATATCGGCGATGCCCTTCGGCTTGCCGACCCGCCCGGAATCGACATTTCCTCAGGCGTGGAAAGCGCACCGGGCGTCAAGGATCCGGCGCTGATCGAACAGTTTTTCCGGGCCGTCAGGGCCGCGCGGAACACCCGCGCAGCCTGAGCGTGCTGTAAACGACAAGCCAGGAGATCGGCGATGAACAAGCCGGCGACACCCAATTCCTTCCGCACCGGACCCGACGAACAGGGCATGTTCGGCATTTTCGGCGGTCGTTTCGTTGCCGAAACGCTGATGCCGCTGATCCTCGATCTGGAGCGGCACTGGAACGAGGTCAAGAACGATGCGGATTTCAGGGCCGAGCTGACTGACCTTTCGACCCACTATGCCGGACGGCCATCGAAGCTTTATTTCGCCGAGGGGCTGACCAGGCATCTTCGTGAGGTTTCCTCGGCGAAGGGCCTCGGGGGCGGCGCAAAGGTCTATTTCAAGCGCGAGGATTTGAACCACACCGGTTCGCACAAGATCAACAACTGCCTGGGCCAGATCCTGCTGGCCAAGCGCATGGGCAAGAAGCGCATCATCGCCGAGACCGGCGCCGGCCAGCACGGCGTCGCCTCGGCCACGGTCGCGGCGCGCTTCGGCTTTCCCTGCGTCGTCTATATGGGTGCGACCGACGTCGCCCGGCAAAGCCCCAACGTCTTCCGCATGAAGCTGCTGGGCGCCGAAGTGCGGCCGGTGACATCAGGCCACGGCACGCTGAAGGACGCCATGAACGAGGCGTTGCGCGACTGGGTGACCAATGTCGAGGACACTTATTACCTGATCGGCACCGCCGCCGGCCCGCATCCCTATCCGGAGCTGGTGCGCGACTTCCAGTCGGTGATCGGCATCGAGGCGCGGGCGCAGATCCTCGAGCAGGAAGGTCGGCTGCCCGACACGATCATCGCCGCTGTCGGCGGCGGTTCGAACGCCATCGGCCTGTTCCATCCCTTCCTCGACGACAAAGAGGTCCGCATCATCGGCATCGAGGCCGGCGGACGCGGCCTCGACGGCATCGAGCATTGCGCCTCGATGAATGCCGGCGCGCCGGGCGTGCTGCATGGCAACCGCACCTATCTCCTGCAGAACGCCGACGGCCAGATCATGGACGGGCATTCGATTTCGGCCGGCCTCGATTATCCCGGCGTCGGGCCGGAGCATTCCTGGCTGCGCGATTCAGGCCGCGTCGAATACGTGCCGATCCTCGATGACGAGGCGCTGGAGGCCTTCAAGCTGACGACGCGGGTCGAAGGCATCATCCCGGCGCTGGAATCGGCGCATGCTATCGCGCATGCGGTGAAGATCGTGCCTGCCATGGACAAGGACCAGATCGTCATCGTCAACCTGTCCGGCCGCGGCGACAAGGACGTGCATACGGTGGCTTCGATGCTCGGCATGGAGATCTAGTGTCTTTGGACAGTTTCGATTTGGGAGTTGATTATGAGCAAAATTCGTCCAAAGGGCCAGACATGACCACCCGCATCGATCGCCGCATGGCGAAGCTTAAGGCCGAAGGCCGCCCGGCGCTCGTCACCTATTTCATGGGCGGCGACCCCGACTACGACACCTCTTTGTCGATCATGAAGGCACTGCCCAAGGCTGGCGCCGACATCATCGAGCTCGGCATGCCGTTTTCCGATCCGATGGCCGACGGCCCGGCGATCCAGGCAGCGGGCCTGCGGGCGCTGAAGGGCGGCCAGACGCTGGTCAAGACGCTGAAGATGGCGTCCGACTTCCGCGCCGGCGACAATGAGACGCCGATCGTGCTGATGGGCTATTACAATCCGATCTACATCTATGGCGTCGACCGCTTCCTCAAGGACGCGATTGCCAGCGGCATCGACGGGCTGATCGTCGTCGACCTGCCGCCGGAGATGGACGAGGAACTGTGCATTCCGGCGCTGAAAGCCGGCATCAACTTCATTCGGCTGGCGACGCCGACGACCGACGACAAGCGCTTGCCCAAGGTGCTGCAGAACACCTCGGGCTTCGTCTATTACGTGTCGATGACCGGCATCACCGGCTCGGCACTTGCCGACACCGGCAAGGTGGCGGCGGCGGTCAAGCGCATCAAGGGCCACACCGACCTGCCGGTCTGCGTCGGCTTCGGCGTCAAGACCGCCGAGCAGGCCCGGGTGATCGGTGCCAATGCCGACGGCGTCGTCGTCGGCACCGCGATCGTCAATGCGGTGGCCAATGTGCTGGGACCGAAGGGCGAGAAGACCGCCGACCCGGCCGAGGCCGTCGCCACGCTGGTCAGCGGCCTTGCGCAAGGCGTGCGCTCGGCCCGCCTTGCTGCTGCCGAATAGTTTCCCTACGTCTTTAGCCAATCTTCGTCAGGACAGGAGCCGAAGCGATGAACTGGATCACCAATTACGTTCGCCCGAAGATCAATTCGATGCTCGGCCGGCGCACCGACATGCCCGAGAATCTCTGGATCAAGGACCCGGAGACCGGCGAGATGGTGTTCCACAAGGACCTGGAATCCAACCAGTTCGTCATTCCTTCTTCCGGCCATCACATGAAGATCTCGGCCAAGGAGCGGCTGAGATTCTTCTTCGACGACGGCAAATACGAGACCCTGGACAACCCCAAGGTGATGCAGGATCCGCTGAAATTCCGCGACGAGAAGCGCTATGTCGACCGGCTGAAGGACGCCAAGGCCAAGACCGGCCTGGAAGACGCGATCATCAACGCGCTGGGCACCGTCGAAGGCTTGCCGGTTGTGGTCACGGTGCAGGATTTCGCCTTCATGGGCGGCTCGCTCGGCATGGCCGCCGGCGACGCTATCGTGCACGGCTTTGAGGCTGCTCTGCAGCGCAAGCGGCCGCTGATCCTGTTTGCCGCCTCCGGCGGCGCCCGCATGCAGGAAGGTATTTTGTCCCTCATGCAATTGCCGAGGACCACGGTCGGCGTCGACCGGCTGAAGGAAGCCGGCCTTCCCTACATCGTCGTTTTGACCAACCCGACCACCGGCGGCGTCACTGCCTCCTACGCCATGCTGGGCGACGTGCACATAGCCGAGCCCGGCGCGCTGATCGGCTTTGCCGGACCGCGCGTCATCGAACAAACCATCCGGGAAAAGCTGCCCGACGGCTTCCAACGCTCCGAATATCTGATGGAGCACGGCATGGTCGACATGGTGGTGTCGCGGCTGGACCTGCGCGAAACCATCGCGCGGCTGCTGAAGATGCTGCTCAAGCTGCCGGAGGAGCAAAAGCCGCTCGAGCCGGAAATCCTGCCGCCGGCAACAATACCGGCCGAGGCACGTCCGCAGGCCTGACGCGACAAGAAGCGCCGCGAACAGCGATTGCGCCCTGTCCCCGGCGCGCTGTAGCTTTTTGAATTGGCATGGCCCTTTGTGAAACCGATTCTGGTTTTTCCGGGTCATGCGCAAGGATTGCGCCATGACAACGCTTGCCGCCGACCGCGAAATCGAAGCCCTGATGGCGCTTCATCCGAAAGGCTTCGACCTTTCGCTCGACCGCATTTCGCGGCTGCTGGAGCGGCTCGACAATCCGCAGGACCGGCTGCCCCCGGTCATCCACATCGCCGGCACCAACGGCAAGGGCTCATGCGCCGCCTTTTCGCGCGCCCTCCTCGAGGCCGCGGACTACCGCGTCCATGTCCACACCTCGCCGCATCTGGTCAACTGGCACGAGCGCTACCGGCTGGCCGCCGATGGCGGCGGCAGGCTGGTCGAGGACAGGGTTTTCGCCGATGCCATCGCGCGCGTCGCCAGGGCCAATGAAGGCGAGACGATCACCGTCTTCGAGATCCTCACCGCCGTCACCTTCCTCTTGTTTTCCGAACACCAGGCCGACGCCGCGATCATCGAGGTCGGGCTCGGCGGCCGCTTCGACGCGACCAATGTCATCAAGGAGCCAGCCGTATCGGTGATCATGCCGGTGTCGCTCGACCACGAGGCCTATCTCGGCGACCGTGTCGAACTGATCGCGGCCGAAAAGGCCGGCATCATCAAGGCTGGCTGCCCGGTGGTCATCGGCGCGCAGGAGAGCGAAACGGCGCTGCAGGTGCTGATCGAAACCGCCGAGCGGCTTGAATGCCCCACCTTCGTCTACGGCCAGGATTTCCTGGCCTTCGAGGAAAACGGCCGCATGGTCTACCAGGACGAGGACGGCTTGATGGACCTGCCGCCGCCCAGGCTGCCCGGCCGCCACCAGTTCGCCAATGCGGCGGCGGCGATCGCCGCGGTCAAAGCGGCCGGTTTCGAGATCAGCCATCGCGCCGCCGAAAAGGCGATGATCAATGTCGCCTGGCCCGGCCGCATGCAGAAGCTAATGCAGGGCCGGCTGGCCGAACTGGCACCCAAGGGCGCCGATATCTGGCTCGACGGTGGCCACAATCCGGGCGCCGGCGTGGTGGTCGCCGAAGCGTTGGCCGAGCAGGAAGAGAAGAACCCGCGTCCGTTGTTCCTCATTTCGGGCATGATCAACACCAAGGACCAGAGCGGCTATTTCCGTGCCTTCAAGGGCCTCGCCCGGCATGTCTACACGGTGCCGGTGAGCCTCAGCGAGGCCGGCGTGCCTAACGACGAACTGGCGATCCGCGCGACGGAAGCCGGGCTGACCGCCGAGCCGGTGAGTTCCGTCGCCAGCGCGCTGATGCTGCTGCGCGACACCTGGGACGGCCCGGCGCCACGCATCCTGATCAGCGGTTCGTTGTATCTGACCGGCGCGGTGCTGGCCGAGAACGGCACGCCGCCGACCTGAGGTCGGATTTGCGAGGAACCCGTCATGATCAAGGTCAAGCAGCTCGGTCACGTCTGCATCTTCGCGCATGACTTGGAAGCAACGCGAAGCTTCTATCGCGACGTGCTCGGCCTCGACACGCAGTTCAATTTTCTGCGCGACGGCAAGATTTTCGGGTTCTACCTCAATTGCGGCGGGCGCAGCCATGTCGAGGTGTTCCAGAAGGACGGAGCTCGCTACGGCGACCTGAACCAGATCAACCATTTCTGCCTCGAAGTGGAAAACATCGATGCGGCGATCGCCCACATCCGCTCGAAAGGCGTCGACGTCACGGCCAAGAAGCACGCCTGCGACGACACCTTTCAGGCCTGGATTCGCGACCCCAATGGCGTGAAGATCGAGCTGTTCGAATATACCGAAAAAAGCGCGCAATTCGTCGGAGGAGATCGTATCGCCGACTGGTGACTGTGCAACGACACAGCTGGATTATTTCAGCTCGATCTCGATAAAAGCGTCGCTCAGAAATCCCAAGGCGAGATCAGTTCCAGGTTGGTGGTGCGAAAGTCGTCGAGATTGCGCGTCGCGAGCCGACCGCCGTTCACGCGTGCGATCGCTGCAATCATGCCGTCGGGAGCTGACATGCCCCGGCCTTGGCGTCTGGCGGTTCCCATGATGTCGCCGTAAGCCAAGGCAGCCTCCTCCGTCAGTCCAAAAATCCGGTTGGCGAAGCGATGGCGCCATTGAGAAAACCCCTGCTCCAGGCGGTCCGCTCGCTCATCAGGTCGAATTTTTTGAATACCAAAGGCAATTTCAGCAATCGTCACTGTCGGGAGCGCCAATTCAGCATCATGCCGGACAAGCCACGCCAGAACGGCTTCGTCGGGTGCCTTCTTCAGGGTTTCTGAAATTACGTTGGTATCGACGAAAATCAAAGCTCAGGCCCTTTGTGGACCTGCCGGCCTTCGCGGATGATGGTCTCCAGATCGATGTCAGCTCCGTAACTTGCCGCCAGGCGAGAATAGAAGGTCGAAGCAGGTTCGCGGCCAGCTTCGCGGATCTCGTAGGATTCCAGCGCGCGTTCGACGACATCTGCTATCGAACGATTCTCGCGGCGAGCCAGTCGATGGGCTAGGTCGCGAGCCTTTGCACTGCGGACTGAAAGCTGAGGTTCGGCCATTTCAAACTCCGGTTTGGAATGAAATATAGGCCGAGTGTCACTTGCCATCAAGATGGCAGATGATGGCTTGCCATCAATGAAAGCAAGAGCCTGGCTTACTTCAACTCGATCTCGATAAAGGCGTATTCGCCTTCATTAGCGTTGATGACGTCATGCTCGACGCCCTCCTTGCGGAAATAAGGCGCACCCTTCTTCATCTCGGCAAAGGATTCGCCGTCCTTGGTCAACAGCTTCACCTTGCCGTCCATCAGCGGCACGACGACATAGTCGTGGCCATGGCGATGCCAGCCGGTGTTCTCGCCCGGTGCGAAGCGGTACTCTGTGACGATGACACGCTCATTGTCGATGAAGACGGTGGCCTTGGCGGATCCGGTCATGGGGTTCTCCTGTCTCGCTCAAGCAGATGACATGGAGTGCCCGGACGCGAGAGCCAGAGCCACGCACCGATGACGCCAACAAAAAGCCCGGCGCGAGGCCGGGCTTGATATCAGGAATTTCAGATCGATCAGGCGAGGTTGCCGTTGATCCAGTGCGACAGCGCGGTCTTGGGCGCGGCACCGATCTTGATGTCGGCCATTTCGCCGCCTTTGAAGATCATCAGCGTCGGGATCGAGCGTACCCCAAACTGAGCGGCAAGCTCCGGATTCTCGTCGATGTTGAGCTTGGCGATCTTGACCTTGGCGCCGAGTTCGGTGGCGATGTCTTCGAGCGCCGGCGCGATCTGCTTGCAGGGACCGCACCATTCCGCCCAGAAGTCGACGACGACCGGTACGTTGGCGTCAAGCACATCGGTCTGGAAGTTGCTCTTGTCGACCTTCACGGTTGCCATATGGAAAAATCCTTCTGAAAGTTTTTGTCCCACCAAATGTGGTGGTGATCGCGCCCTTCTTCAAGCAGGTGTTGTGTCACGCTCCCGTGAGTCGAGCAAGGGCGTCGTCCATGGCACTGGCGGGCAGTTCGATCAGCCGCGGCGCTTCGGTGAAGAGCAGGGCCGCCTTGACCGTGCGGCCGGGATAGAGCGGTTGCAGCAAGGCCCGATAGAGAGCGAGTTGGAGCAGGTAGGCCGGCGGCACCTCGGCCAGGGAGGCGGGCGCCGGCCGGTTGGTCTTGTAGTCGACGATCGACACCGTATCCGATGTCACCGCCAACCGGTCGATCTTGCCGGAAATCGAGCGCTTCTTGCCCTTGACTTCCACGCTGCCCATGATCGCGACTTCGGCACGCGACGATGGCGCAAACAGCTGACTGAAGCCGGGATCCGCAAGGATTGATGTGACCGACGCCAGGGCGTTCTCACGCTCCGACGCTGGCCAGTCCACGCTCGTCCGCGCGAGGTAGCGTTCTGCCGCGCCCGCGCGTCCGGGCTCCGCAATACCGGGCAGCATCTGCAGCAGTTTGTGCAGGGCAAGCCCGCGCAGCACCGCAAAGCCCGGCTCGGCATCGGCGTCGAGCACCGGCGACGCCTTGTCGACCACGGCTTCCTTGCCCTCGTCGATCAGCGCCGAGGCGCCGGATGGCGACAGCGGACGCGGCAGGTCCTCGAAAGGCGGCAAGGGGCGAAACAAGGTTGCCGGCAATGGCCCGAAACCCTCGACCTGCCGTATCTGCTCAGCGGAACTTGGCGCGACGGGGGGCAGCTTCGTCACATGGAAACGATGCACAGGCTCACCGCCGGCGGGATGCGGACGTTGTTCGCTCTCCGGCGCCCCGATCAGCGCGCGGCTGACGATCGAGTGCCAGGTGCCGGCGTTCGGCGCCCGCTTGCCGTGATAGCCACAGACGATCAGCCGGTCCTCGGCACGGGTCATGCCGACATAAAGCAGCCGGCGATATTCGTCGTCGGCGAGTTCCCGTGCCCGCGCCGCGGCTGCTTTCGAAAAACCATTGGCGACATCGCTGGCCGAGCGCCAGAGATAGCCCTTGCCGTGCCAGTTTGCGCCGGAGCCGTCGAAGGGCATCAGGCGTGGCAGATGCTGGTCACTGAACGGCGCGGAACCGCCATCGACCAGGAACACGACCGGCGCTTCCAGGCCCTTGGCGGCGTGCACGGTCATGACCCGGACTTCGTCACGGGTCTGGTCCATCTCGCGCTTGATCTCGGGACCGGCATTTTCCAGCGTCGACAGGAAGGCTTCCAGCCCCGGCAGGCCGGTTCGCTCCTCGGCAAGGCAGAAACTCAGGAACTCGTCGAGGATGTCGCCGGCTTCAGGCCCGAGCCGCGCGATCATCTTGCGGCGCACGCCATCACGCGCCAGCAGGCCAGCGTAAAACTCGAACACCGGTTTGAAGGCGGCCTCGTTCGTCCATATGTCGAGTTGCGCGAGGATCTTCGCCAGTCTCTCGCTTTCGCCAGCGTGCTGGCGCAGCGATGCGATCAACGACAGGCCAGCCGGCCTCTCCGCCGCGAGCGTGAAAAGCGTCTCTTCCGGCAGATCGAAGATCGGGCTGCGCAGCACGGCGGCGAGCGACAAGTCATCCTGCGGCTGGATGAGGAGGTGACCGAGCGCAATCAGGTCCTTGACCGCGATGTGTCCAGGCAGGCTCAGCCGGTCGGCGCCAGCAACCGGAATGTCGCGGCGTTTGAGCGCCCGGGTCAGCGCATGGACGAAGCGATCGCGCTTGCGCACCAGCACCAGCACATCGCCCGGCCGCAGCCGCTTGCCGCGGCCTTCGATGATTTCGCCACTGTCGATCCAGCCGGCGATGGTGGCGGCGACGTTCTCAGCCACGCGCACCGCCGGCGCGTGCGCATGGTCGATGGCTTGCGTCCAGTCGTCGGGCTCATCGACGACATCGGCGCCGACTGACGGCCACACCTCGACATAGCCCGGTGCGTCGGTGCGGATCGCCTGGTGGCGCAGCGGATCGGGATCATGGCTGATGCCGCGCCTCACGCTTGCGTCAGCGAAGACGCGGTCGACCGCGGTCAGAACGTCGTCGGTCGACCGAAACGACCAGGTCAGCTTGAGGTCGGCAAAAGACGCCTCGGCGTCACGCACTCGTCCAGCGAACAACAGCCGGCTGTCGGCAAAGGAGTCCGGGGCAGCCCCCTGGAACGAATAGATCGACTGCTTCTCGTCGCCGACAGCGAAGACCGTGCGATGGACCCTATCGCGCGCGCCAAGGCCGGCAAAGAATTCTTCTGCCAGCCGTTTCACCACTTCCCATTGGGCCGGACTGGTGTCCTGCGCTTCATCGAGCAGGATATGGTCGATGCCCTGGTCGAGCTTGTACTGCACCCAGGGGCCGGCGTCTGGCCGCGCCAGCAGGTTGACGGTGCGGGTGATCAGGTCGTTGAAATCGAGAAAGCCGCGGCTGCGCTTCAGCATTTCGTAGCGGGCGATCAGCCAGTCGGCGATGGTCAGCGCGGCAGCCGTGCCTTCCAGCATCCGGAACAGGGCCAGCCGATCCGTGGTTTCGACGATGGCGCTGGCGGCCGAGAGATAGCGCTCCGCCAGATCCGGCAACCGGTCGACCAGGGCCTTCTTGAAGGCCTTTGCCGGGTCGTAGGCATCGCCATCGGTCTTGAGGAAGGCTCGCGCGAGCAGTTGCAGGCGGCGAATGGGATCGCCCTCGGCAAAAGCCCGCCGCGCATAGGGCAGGATGTTGTTCAGCACAGATCTGGCGTCGGCGGCCTCGGCGGCGTGGGCAAAGCCGGCAAAATAATCGGGCAGGAAGCCCGGCAACGGCCATACCGAAGCGGCTATGCCTTCGGCCGTCTGGCCTGGATGGAAATGGAATTCGTCGAACAGGGCCTGGAAGCGCGCGCCATCACGCCCGACGGCGTCGACGAAATTGCGCAAGCCGTCGCGCTTGCGCACGATCTCACCCAGCAAGGCGTCGAGCCCGGCTTCGCCGCCCCGATCGAGAATGGCGGCAAAAGCCTCGGCCAGATCCCTGTCACCGGCGGATGTGCCGGAAATCATGTCGCGGCGCGCCGCGGCAAACAGCGACGCTTCCATCTGGCCGTCGAGCATTTCGAAATGGGCCGGGATGTTGGCCTCCAGCGGAAACTGGTGCAGCACCGATTCGCAGAAGGCATGGATGGTCTGGATCTTCAGCCCACCGGGCGTTTCCAGCGCCTCGGCGAACAGGCGCCGCGCCCGGCGCATGGTCTCGAGATCGGGCCGGCGCCCCTCCAGAGCCTCGACCTTTGCCGCAAGGTCGGCGTCACCGAGCGTCGTCCATTCCGACAGCGTCGAGAACACACGGTTCGACATGTTGGCGGCAGCGGCGCGCGTATAGGTCAGGCACAGGATCTTCGACGGATCGGTGCCGCGCAGCAGCAGCCGGATGACGCGCTGGGCCAGCACATGGGTCTTGCCGGAGCCGGCATTCGCCGACACCCAGGCGGAATTGCCGGGATCGGCGGCGCGGGCCTGACTAGAGGCGGTGTCGCTGGGGATGGGATAAGCCTTCTTCATGCCTCCCCTCCCTCGTCGCTGGCATCGCCGCCTGCCGACCATTCGAGCACGCGGGCAAGATGATCGTAGTCGCCGTCGGTCTCGCCCTCGCGGAACGGCAGCGCGCGCGACAAATAACCGGTCGCCGGGTCGGCATAGTGGATCAAAAGCTTTTCCAGCCGCGCCCAGGCCTCTTCGGCAAGATCGGTCGCGGTCCGCGGCTGGCGGTTGTGTTCGAGGATGGATTCCTCGAACACCTCGCCATTCGGCTTCAGCCTGATGAAGGCCAGTTGCGAAGGCTCGCGTGAGCCCAAATCCTTGAAGGCGCCGCGTCTGAGCAGCGCCCCCTCCAGCGCCAGCTGCGGCGCCAGCAGTGTGTGCGCCTGTGCCTTGGACGGCGAGGAACCGGTCTTGTAATCCAGTATGTCGGCCATGCCGCCGGCCAGCAAGTCGACCCGGTCGGCGTAGCCGGACAGCGTCACGCCGGACTGGCCGACCACGGTCTTGCCGGCGCGCTCCTCGGCATGTCGCCGGATCACCGCGTCGGCGCGCGTGCGCTCCCACTCGATGATGTTGGCGGCGAGTTTTTCGAAACGTGGCCACCACACGGCCTCGACATCGGCCGGAAGTGCGGCTTCGGCGAAACAGGCGCGGCCGGCGGTGATGAGGCCGGTGAGCGCATCGGGCGCGCGCGGATCGGCGACACGCGCCGAGAACAGGTGCAGGATGGCGTGAAACAGCGTGCCGCGCTCGGCAGCTCCGGGGTCGCGAATAACCGGATCGAGCGGCATCAGGCCGAGGATCCGTCTTGCATAGACGGCATAGGGGTCGCGACGCAGGGTCTCGATTTCAGTGACCGAGAAATGCGTCGGGCGCACCGACAGGGGCGGCTTCGGCTGCGGCCGTGGCGCGAAATCCTGTTTTGGACCCGTATCGAGGGCGCGCGCCCAGGCGAGCAGTTCGTCGCCACGCCGGCACAATTCCGCTGCCTGGTCGCTGCCGATGAAGGTCAGCAGCCGCTGCAGCCAGCGCGACGGCACGGCGGGTGCGTCGCCGGCCCGCGCCGAGCGGGAAAGCACCACCTTCCTGGCGCCCATGGCCATCTGGAAATCATGCGCGGCAAGGCCGATACGCCGCTCGGGCGGTTCGAGGTCGATGCCGGTCTTCATCAGCCGCGACATGAAGCGGTCGCTCTCGGGCTTGCGCGGCCATACGCCCTCATTGAGCCCGCCGATGACCAGGGTATCGACCGTCTGCAAGCGCGCTTCCAGCGCGCCCCAGATGGCGATGTTCCGGTCGGTGCCTTGTGCCGGCTTGACCGTTTCAGGCGCGATCAGCGCCGCCATGATATCGGGCCATTCGGTCGCCGCGAAGGACAGCGAAGCCGAAGCCGCGACCAGCCCGCGCAGCAGTTCGGCAAGCTTCTCGCCGGCGTCACCGGCATAGAGTTCGCCAAGGCCGCCGTCGGCGGTTCGGCCGAGATTTTCGAGTGTGACGACACTGGCCCTGACCAGCGCGGCAAGGTCGGCGTCATCCTGGCCGCGAAACGCCGCGAGCGGCGCCAGCGCCTGCTTGAGACGTCCGAGCAAATTCCGCGCAAATTCGATAGAGCGCTCGGTCAGCCGGGAAAACCAGAAGGGCTGCCGGCTGCCGCCACCCAGGCCGGTGAGGCGGGCTTCGAACAGTTCCGGCAGCGAAACGATGTCTGGGCGACCAGTTCCGCCGCGCAGCGCCACCAATTCGATCAGCTCCGCCGCGTGGCGCACATCGGCCCGTTCGAGGCCGAGGCCAAGCAGCGGATGCTTGAGCAGCGACAACAGGCCAACCGGATCGCCTGGCCTGAACAATGCCTCGAGCGCCAGCCTGAGCAGACTGGCCGCCGGGGTGTTGGCGAGCGGCGTGCCACCGGAATCGTCGGCGACGACGCCGAAGCGCTGGAGCTCGATCGAGACGCGCCGCGCCAGCGCGCGGTCGCCGGTGACGAGAGCCGCCCTTTGGCCGGGCTGTTCGACCGCGCGCTTGAGCGCGACGGCGATGGCGACAGCTTCATCACGTTCGCTGGCAGCTTCGAGCAAGGTCACCTCGGCGAAGGCGCCGGCAATGTCGGACGCCGGGAAACCGGCACGTGTCTCGGCCCAGAGTTCGGTGGTCTCGGCCGGCCGCAGCGCCTCGCCAACGAGGGCGGCGCGTAGCGCAAGCCGCGGCTCGGCCACGCCAATCTCCTCGACGTCGCCGCGCAATACGCCGATCTTGCCGATCAGCCTGGCCAGGCCATATTGCGGGTGGCCGAGTACGGCTGGACGCGCGCCAGGCGCGGCAATCGCCTGGAACGACGCTTCGTCCAGCGTCCGGTCGAGGCCGGGCAGCACGATGGCGCCGCCGGGCAAGCGCGCGATCGCGGCAAGCAGTTCGGCCGTCGCGGGTATGGAGCCGGTCGATCCCGCGGCGATGACGGGGCCAGCAGGCGGATTGCGCTGCAGCCGCGCCGCCTCGGCGCGGATCAGCGCGCTGCGATGCGCGGCCGGATTGGAGCGGTCGCTTTCCGCGAGGAATTTCGGCCAGGCTTCGGTGACGATGCCGAGGAATTCGAGCGTCACCTGCCACCATCCGGCGAGGTTGCCGGTCACCAGATCGGTGAGCTTGGCCCAGTCGGTGCCTTCCGTCTCGATCTCGTCCATCAGCCGGGCGAGATCGCGCGCCAGCCAGATCGCGTCGGCGGTGGAAGCCGGAATGACGATCTCCTCGGCGAAAAGCGCGGCGACATGCGCCGGCAGCCGGCGTTTCCAGGCCCGAACCAGCGGCGTCAGCAGCAACAGGCGTTCGCTCGCCGCGATCGGCGGCGCGAGATCGATGGCTGCCGATACCTCGGTCTCGAACGCGGCCTCATCCTCGTCGAACTCGCCGAGCGGACGGATGACCGGCAGGATTGCCGAGCCGCCGCCGCCGCGTGCCGCCAGGCTGTCGACGAAGACACCGCGCAAGGCACGCGCGGCACGGCGTGTCGGCACATAGATGGTGACATCGGCCAAAGCGAGCGGGTCGCCGTCAAATCGAAACCCCGGAACAAGACGGCCGGCAAGCAGCGCCCCGGCAAGCGTCGGCAGAAACGGCGCTCCGGGCGGGATCGAGAAAACGCGGCTGGAGCCGCTCATTGCGACCCGATTAGCGCACCGGCGACCGCCGCTTCCGCGAGCGGTACGGCATCGGGCGTGCCGACGGTGATCCAGTGGCCCTGCATGGGCATGCCGAACAGGCGCCCTGCGGCGATGGCGGAATCGAAATAGGCGTTGAGCGAGTGCGGCCCGGCCGGTGCGCCCTTGAACAGGCGCGGATGGACGATCGCCGCCCCGGCATAGATCAGCCCCGCCGGGTCCCCCTTCGAACGCCGCAAGCCGCCGTCCGGCGCCACCAGGAAATCGGTGCTGCCGCAGTGTCCGGTCGCCTGTTGGAGATCCGCCAGCATCAGCAGAATATCCATTTTCGCCGCGTCCCATGCAAGGGCGAGGCGCTGGAGATTGAGAGGACCGTCATCGATCCAGAAGGTGTCGGCGTTGAGGATGTAGAAGGGCTGATCGCCCAGTTCCGGCAACGCCTTGACGATGCCGCCAGCGGAATCGAGCAGTTGTTCGCTCTCATCGGAAATGACAATTTTTGGCGCGGCGCGCGCGGCGACATGGGCGACGATCTGTTCGGGAAAGTAGTGGACGTTGACGACCGCCTTGCCGACGCCGGCGGCTGCCAGGCTGTCGAGGCTCCAGTCGAGCAACGTCTTGCTGGCAATCCTGACCAGCGGCTTGGGAATGGTGTCGGTGATCGGCCGCATGCGTTTGCCAAGGCCGGCGGCAAGTACGATGGCGGTGTCCGGTCCTGCTGTCACAGCGCTCGCTCCTCCAGCAAACCGTGAGCGTCGTAGAATTCGCGCAGGCTTGCCAACGCCGGATGAGACAGGGCCCGGCGCAGATAATCGCGGATGCGCGGCAGGTGCTTCAGATAATACGGTTTGCCGTCGCGTTTTTCGAGGCGAACGAAGATGCCGAGGATCTTGGAATTTCGCTGCGCCGCCATGATGGCGTAGGATTCCAGGAAGCTTGCCTCGTCGAAAGCGCCGGCTGCGTGGCGCGCCGCGACGTAGGCATCCAGCGTCTTTTTCTCGATCTCGGGCGACATCGTAACACGCGCGTCCATGGCGAGCGAGGCGACGTCATAGGCGGACGGGCCGATCAGCGCATCCTGGAAATCGACGATGCCCAATCGATCATGCCCTGAACGGTCGCCGCGCCAGATGATGTTGGGCGAATGGAAGTCACGCAGCATCAGCGTGACCTCGCGGCCATGCAGCCGGTCGAGCAGCATGTCCCATTGCTTGTGGTAACCGGCGCGCAAACTGTCGCTTGCCGGAGCGCCAGCGATTGCCGGCACGTACCAATCGACCAGCAGATCGGCTTCGATCATCATGGCATCGCGGTCGAAAGGCGGCACCTCGTGGAAGCCGCCCAACCCTGTTTCCAGGTGCCGGGGCCAGGTCCTGCGATGCATCATGGCCAGCAGCTCGGCCGCCGCCGCGCAGCGCGCGGGCAGCGGCTGGCCATCACTGCCGAGAAACCCTTCCGAACCAAGATGTTCGAGCAAAAGGAAGCCTTGCTCCTGGTCCTCGGCATGGATTTGCGGAACGCTGACGCCGCCTGCCTTCAAGGCGCGGTCGATGGCGACGAAAGCGGAGACCGACTGGGCGGTGTGCGCGATCTCGGCATAGGGCTTGCCGTCGCGCACAGGGGGACCGAGAACCAGCCGTGGCGAGTTCATCAAGACCCGCGGCTTCTGGTCCGGCAGCGAAACGATCTCGTAGGAGCGGGCCGAAGCATCGCCAATGAAATGGCGGCGCTGCGCTTCCGCCCAGCCGGCGTTCACGAGAAAGTCGCGCATGGCCAGCGAACGTGCGGCCCGATCGAAGGCAGGTCCCTGCCCCGACAATCGCGCCAACCGACCGTCGCCATGCTGGACGAGTTCGATCAGGACCGTGGATTTCGGCAGATGGGCTTCCGCGCGTTCCGGCCATTCGACCAAGGCAGCACCCTGCGCCAGGGCTTCATCGAACCCAAGCTCATCGATCTCGTCCGCCGAAGACAGGCGGTATAGATCGAAATGATGGACCGGAATGCGGGTGTCGTAGCTCTGCACCAGCGTGAAGGTCGGACTCGGAACGTCGAGGCCGGCATCGTCGGCCAAGGTCCTGATCAAGGCCCGCGCCAGCGTCGACTTGCCGGCGCCCAGATCGCCCTTGAGGGCAAGCACGTCGCCTGGGCGCAGCGACAGCGCCAGATCTTCGCCCAGCCGCGCTGTGTGGGTCTCGTCGGCGAGTAATCGCTCCAGCATCGAACGCGCTACTCGGCCGCGGCGCGGATGCCCGGCATGTCTGGAAAGGTGCAGATGACGGTCGTGCCCTTGTCCTTGCCGGTTTCGATGCGAACGCTGCCGCCATGCAGCTCGACGAAGCTCTTGACGATCGACAGGCCGAGGCCAGCGCCGCGCCGGCGGCCGCCATTGGCGCGCGGCTCGAAACGGCGGAACACCGAATCGAGCACATCGGGCGGCATGCCGGGACCGTCGTCATGAACCGAGAATTCCACCCCGTCCGCCAGATGGCGGCAGGTGAGCCGGATGACGCTGGCTTCCGGGGCGTAATTGGCGGCGTTGCTGAGCAGATTGTAGAGGATCTGGCGGACGCGGACTTCATCGCCATGAAACGTCTTCGGCGCTGCAATGGCGTCGACCTGGAGACTGATCGAATGCTCTTCCAGCCGGTCGGCCACCAGTTCGGCCGCAGCGGCGATGGTGCGATCGACCTGCACCTCGGAAATGTCGAGCTGCATGATGCCGGCATCCACCGTCGCCAGGTCGAGAATGTCATTGACGATGGTGAGCAGGACCGAGGAGGACGAGCTGACATGCTCGACATATTCGCGCTGCTTCTGCGTCAGCGGACCGGTCGTGGGCAGCGACAGCAACTCGGTGAAGCCGATAATGTTGGTCAGCGGCGAGCGCAGTTCATAGGAAACGTGCTGGACGAATTCGTTCTTGAGCTGGTCGGATTTTTGCAGCGCCTCGTTCTTGTCCTTCAGCGCCCGTTCGACGTTGACGCTGTCGGTGATGTCGACGAAGGTCATCATCACTTGCCCGTTGGGCAGCGGGATCATGGCGTAACTCAAGACATTGCCGTTGTTGAGCTCGGTCTGACCGTGACGGTCGCGGCGCTCGTCGTCGAAGCCGGTGATGGCGGCAACGAAGCCGGGCCAGGGGCTGTCCGCGGCCTGCCGGTCGCAAAGGTCGCGTATCGTGGACACGTGGACACTGGGCTTGGCCGCTTCGCCGCTCAAACCCCAAAGCGTGGCAAAGGCAGGATTCGACAGCCGGAGCCTGCCGTCGGGTCCGAACACCGCCACGCCTTCGGCAAGATTGTCGAGCGTCTCGCCCTGGACCCGCACCGCTGTCTGGTAGCGGCTCTCGAGGTCCATCTTCTCGGTCAGGTTCTCGAACACCCAGGTCACGCCGCCCTTGGGCTGCGGGTTGGCGACGACGCGGATGGTCTTGCCGTCCGGCAGATGCCACCAATGTTCCTGGGATTCGACGGCGCGATAGGCGCCGAGCAGCCCTTCCTTCCAGCGGCGCCATTCAGGCTGTTCGGCGATCTTGCCTTCGCTGCGCAGCCGGTCGAGCAGCAAGGCGTTGTCGGGAGCGCTGTGCAGGAAGCCTGCGTCGAGGCCCCAAAGCTTCTGGAAGGCCTGGTTGAAGAACCGCAGCTTCTCGTCGGTGTCGAAAATGGCGACCGCCGTGTTGAGCTGGTCGAGCGTGTCGGCGTGGCTTCGCACCGTCCGTTCGTATTCGCCGCGAACCGCCTCGATGGCACTGGTGTCGCAGGCAAGGCCGGCCGAGCCATCGCTGCCGGCGAAATCGGTGACCGCGAACACACGGCGGTCACCTTCGATCACGGTGGACAGCGACTGCTCGAAAACCGGATGCGTCTTGTGCTGGGCGGCAATCGCATCGCGCGCCTGGCCGCCGAGGAACTCTTTTTTCTCCCGAACCGCGGCTTCGGCATTTTCGGCTTCGACGGCATCGGCATAGGCGCGGTTGACCCACTTCAGCCCGCCATCCTCGCCGCGGAGCCATGCCGGCATGTTCAGCGCGTCGAGCAGGCCGATCATCGTGTCGTGGTCGGCGGCCAGCCGCTGGTTCTCGATCTTCAGCCTAGCCTGGCTGCGCTGCGTCTCCGAGAGCGAGACAAAACGCACGAGTACATGCGCGGCACTCTTGCGGCCATGCACTTCGAGCGGCGCGCCGGCCTGCGATTCGATGACGAGGTCGAAGGGTTTGGCCTTCTCGCGCAATCCCGCGACGGCATGTTCGAGTGCCGCCGCCGAACGCGGCATCAGCCAGCGGCCGAAAGCAAGAAAAGCGGCCCTATCCTCGGGAGCGCCGCTTTCGACGGGCAATGTGCCGATGAGCTCGGGCTTCTTGTTTTCCGCGGCCCAGACGACGACGCGCTGGTCGCGCAGATTGAGCAGCGCCTCGGAGCGGCGGAGCGCCGCGTTGATGTCGGCGAGGCGGCTCCTGAGTTCGACATTCTCCGCCGAGGTGCGGGCTCTTTCGCGGATGAGAACGATGGCCGATATCAGTGCGGCACCCGTCACGCCGACGAACACGGCAAGCTGCATGACCTCGATGGCGCTCAGCGACAGTCCAGCGACGCTGGCAGCAGCGGTTTCGGCATGCGCGACGGCGCCAGCCAAGGGGCCCGCGAGCGCGGAGGTGGCAAGGAATGTCGACGCGCGGGCGCGCCAGGACAGGCTCCCGCCTTCCAGGGCGGAACCAGCAATCCCCGAATCCTCATGGCCGCCGGAAACGGCCCGTCCCGCTCTGTGCGGGTGTTGCCCCGGCATGTCTTGGTCCTCTCCGCCGCCTGAATGCAAGACCGCCTTGATGCGTGCCCCTCTTGACCCTCTCGGGCTGGAAGCATCGCCGAATCACCCGACAATAACCCCTCGCCGAATCGCCGTGAAGGCTGATGGCGCGCAAAAATATGGCCGGGCGAAAAGTCAATCGCCCGGCCTCAATATCTGGTAGTAATTTTAGCTTTGGTTAATAGCGGTAGTGTTCCGGCTTGAACGGACCCTGCGGCGTGACGCCGATATAGGCGGCTTGTTCACCCGACAGTTCGGTCAGGCGGGCGCCGAGCTTGTCGAGGTGCAGGCGCGCGACCTTTTCGTCGAGATGCTTGGGCAGGACATAGACCTGGTTCTCGTACTGGCCGGGCTTGGTGTAGAGCTCGATCTGGGCCAGCACCTGATTGGTGAAGGATGCCGACATGACGAAGCTCGGGTGGCCGGTGGCATTGCCGAGATTGAGCAGCCGCCCTTCCGACAAAAGGATCATCCGCTTGCCGTCCGCGAAGGTGATCATGTCGACCTGCGGCTTGACGTTGGTCCATTTCAAATTGCGCAACGCTGCGACCTGGATCTCATTGTCGAAGTGGCCGATGTTGCCGACGATGACCATGTCCTTCATCGAGCGCATATGGTCGAGGGTGACGACATCCTTGTTGCCGGTGGTGGTGATGACGATGTCGGCGGTGGGGGCCGCATCTTCCAGCGTGACGACTTCAAAACCGTCCATCGCCGCCTGCAGGGCGCAGATCGGATCGACCTCGGTGACCTTGACGCGGGCGCCGGCGCCCTTGAGCGAGGCCGACGAGCCCTTGCCGACGTCGCCATAGCCGCACACGACAGCGACCTTGCCGGCCATCATGGTGTCGGTGCCGCGGCGGATACCATCGACCAGCGATTCCTTGCAGCCATATTTGTTGTCGAACTTCGACTTGGTGACAGAGTCGTTGACGTTGATGGCGGGGAAGGGCAGCAGGCCCTTCTTCTGCAACTGGTAGAGCCGGTTGACGCCGGTGGTCGTCTCTTCGGTGACGCCGCGGATCGCCGCCTTCTGCTTGGTGAAGAAGCCGGGCGAAGCCTTCAGGCGCCTCTTGACCTGGGCGTAAAAGTATTCCTCTTCCTCGCTCTGCGGGTTGGACAGGACATCCTCGCCCGCCTCGGCGCGGGCGCCGATCAGGATGTACATGGTGGCGTCGCCGCCATCATCGAGGATCATGTTGGAGAGGCCGCCGTCGGCCCACTGGAAGATCTTGTCGGTGTAGTCCCAATACTCCTCGAGCGACTCGCCCTTGACGGCAAACACCGGGATGCCGGCTTCGGCGATGGCCGCGGCCGCGTGATCCTGGGTCGAAAAGATGTTGCAGGAGGCCCAGCGGATATCGGCGCCCAGCACCTTCAGCGTCTCGATCAGCACCGCCGTCTGGATCGTCATGTGCAGCGAGCCGGTGATGCGCGCGCCCTTGAGCGGCTGCTTGGGACCGAATTCCTCACGGCAGGCCATCAGGCCCGGCATTTCGGTTTCGGCGATCTCGAGTTCCTTGCGGCCCCAGCCGGCAAGCGAGATGTCGGCGACCACATAGTCCTTGCTACCCGTCATGGCAGTACTCCGATGCGAATGTTGTGCTTGCGAATTTGTTGCGGATGCGCCCGCGCCGGTCGGCGCGTCGAAGGGCGCGAATTGCCGGCCTGACTAGCAGATCGGAGCAAGGACGACAATGGGATATAAAGAAATCTTTATTCGTGCATGTCTCTCGGACACGCATCGGCGCTCTACCAGATCAGCATTCCTCGCCGAAGCGGGACGCCACCAGTTGCTCCAGGGCGTCGATGACCTGGCGGGCCTCCGGCCCGCTGGCGGTGACGCGGATCGAATAGCCGGGGCTTGCCGCCAGCATCATCAGGCCCATGATCGAGGTGCCGCCGACCTTGACGCCATCCTTCTCGACATGCACCGAGGCATCGAAGCCGCTGGCCAGCTGGACGAACTTCGCCGAAGCGCGGGCATGAAGGCCACGCTGGTTGATGATGGGAAAATCCCGGACAATCTGATCTTTTTCCGGGGACAGGGCGTTCATTTGCTGCTCAGGAGCTGGCTGGCGACGTTGATGTATTTGCGGCCGGCGGCCTGGGCCTCGTCGAGCGCGGCGGCCATATTGTCGCCCTTGCGGATCGAGGAGAGCTTGATCAGCATCGGCAGGTTCATGCCGGCGATTACCTCGGTGCGGCCGGATTCCATCACCGAGATGGCAAGGTTGGAGGGCGTGCCGCCGAACATGTCGGTCAGCACGATGACGCCCGCCCCGGTGTCGACACGGGCAACCGCATCGACGATGTCGCGGCGACGCTGCTCCATATCGTCGTCGGCACCGATCGCCACGGTTTCGAAATTGTCTTGTGGCCCGACGACATGTTCGACGGCATGTCGGAACTCGGTGGCCAGTTGACCGTGCGTTACAAGCACGAGTCCGATCATTCTTTGGTGGCTCCCGTCATCGCCGCTTCACAGGCGCATTTTATGCTCGCCAGCCAATCCAGGTGGCGGGAGCGCTATCTTGTCGACGCGCGGCCCGTTGACAAGCCCAAAATTGCGCAGGCGCATGCCATTTTGACGCATTGCAGCAAAAAACCCGGAGCGGATCATAGAAAAGGCGCGATCGACAGCCGCGCCATCACGACCGGCATGACCGCTGGGACATTGCGTTCGACCACGTCGACCCGCGGCACCAGACAACCGGCGATGCTGGTCGTGGCATCCTCCTGGAAGCGCACCGCTTCGCCGGCCGGCACCAGGCGGACATGCAGGTCGACGAGGCCTGCCGGCTCGAATGGCAGCGGTCGGGGGCCGAGCCCCGGCACCTCGACGAGGCCTTCTATGGCGGCGGGAGCGCGGCACAGCAGCCGGTCGGCATGCGCCTCGACAAAGAGCTGATCGTCACCGACGAGCCGCGAGAACAGGCCGCGCTGGCGACAATGATCGATGAGCGCCAGCGCCAGCGTCGTCTTGCCCGAACCGGAGGCTCCGGTGACGAGAATGCCGCGCTCGCCGATCAAAACCATTGTCGCGTGAATGTTGTCAGGCTGCACGGCTGGACCAGGCGTGGTTGCGATTCATGCTCTCAGCCTTCGGCCGGCAACGTCACCACAAAACGCGCGCCCTTGATCTCGCCGGGCTTGGTGCCGGGGATGTTCTCGGCGGTAAGCGTGCCGCCATGGGCCTCGACGATTTGCCTGGATATCGACAGGCCAAGGCCCGAATTCTGGCCGAATGCCTCTCCGGCCGGCCGATCCGTGTAGAAGCGCTCGAAGATGCGGTCGATGTTGTCGGCGCGGATGCCGGGGCCATTGTCGTCGACGGTGACGATGTTGAACTTGCCGGCACGCGCCAGCGACAGGCTGATGTGGCCATGATCTTCGGGAACGAAGGAACGGGCGTTCTCGATCAAATTGGTGATGACCTGGCCGATGCGCAGATCGTGGCCGACGACGACATAGCCTTTGATGCCCTGCGGCAGCTTGGCGGCCTTGAACTCGATCTCGACCGCCTTCTTGTTGCGCGTCGCTTCGCGCGAAACGGCGACGAGATCGGTGATGAATTTCTTCAAATCGACGGTGCCTGCATCTTCACGCGCGAGCTCCGCGTCCAGGCGCGATGCGTCGGAAATATCGGTGATGAGCCGGTCCAGCCGCCTGACATCGTGCTGGATGATATCCATCAGCCGGCCGCGCGAATCGTCGTTCTTGGCCAGCGGCAAGGTTTCCACCGCGCTGCGCAGCGAGGTCAGCGGGTTCTTCAGCTCGTGCGAGACATCCGCCGCGAAGCTTTCGATCGCCTCGATGCGGGCGTAGAGCGCGTTGGTCATGTCGCGTATTGCGATCGACAGATTGCCGATCTCATCCTGACGGTCGGAAAAGTCGGGGATCTCCTCACGGCTCTTGACGCCGCGCCGCACCCGCACCGCCGCCGCCGACAGCCGGCGCAGCGGATTGGCGATTGTGGAGGCAAGCAGCATCGACAGGATGGCCGTGACAAGGGCCGCGATGCCGAAGACGCGCAGGATCGCCTTGCGCTCGGCGGCGACGATCTTGTCGATGTCGCCGCCTTCGGTCGACAGCATCAGCACGCCGAGCACGGCGCGGAAACGCTGGATCGGCACCGCCACCGAAACGATCTGCTCGCCCTGCTCGCTGACGCGCACGATGGTCGACGGGCTGCCGGTGAGCGCCTTGACCACTTCCGGGAAAGCGGCGCCATTGCCGCCCGGCTGCTCGTGATAGACCGGCAGCTCGGTGTTGCGGAAGAAGTCGAAGACGAATTTCTGGATGCGCTCGACCAGATCGGGCTCTTCCTCCTCGACCGGCGGCAGGTCGTAGCGCAGGATCTGGCCACGCGAATAGAGGTGGCGCGAATCGAGCAGCAGATTGGCGTCGCGGTCATAGATGCGGGCGCGGGTCCTGGTCGGCGAGATCAGCCTTCGCAGCACCGGGGCGACCCGCTCCGGGTTGATCGGGAAATCGAGATTGTCGAGCTGGTCGGAGCCCGGTCCCAGGCTTTCGCCGGCCTGCAGCTCAAGCAGCTTTTCCGGGTCGATGCTGATCGAATCCGTCTCGACCGTCGCCGACGCGGCGATCGCACCGGCGATGATCTCACCCTGGGTCATCAGGCTTTCGACGCGGGCGTCGATCAGTCCGTCTCGGAAGGTGTTGAGATAGAGGATGCCGGTCACCAGGACGGCGAGGCCGGCAAGGTTGAGGAACAGGATACGCCGCGTCAGGCTGGAAAAGATGTGATGGCCAAGGAAGCGGCGCATCGGCACCGTGATCTTCGACACGAAGGACGGCATGATCCGCGACGGCCGCCTGGAGGCGCCCGCCGGTCTTGTTCGCTGTGCTTCCACTGCCATCGAATAGCAGCTCCCGCCTAGTCCTTGGCCTGGTGCATATCGTGGTCCCAAAACCGGGGCCACTTTTGGGCGACATGCATCATTACGCTTCGCGGAACCGGTATCCGACTCCGTAAAGGGTTTCGATCATCTCGAAGTCGTCGTCGACGGCCTTGAACTTCTTGCGCAGCCGCTTGATGTGGCTGTCGATGGTGCGATCGTCGACATAGACCTGTTCATCATAAGCCGAATCCATCAGCGCATCACGGCTTTTTACGACACCGGGACGCTGCGCCAGCGAATGCAGGATCAGGAACTCGGTGACGGTGAGCGTCACCGGCTCGCCTTTCCAGGTGCAGGTGTGGCGCTCCTGGTCCATGACGAGCTGGCCGCGCTCGAGCGAGCGGGCCTGCTGGCTTGGCGTCTTGGCGGCAGCCTCGCGGGCACTGGCGCGGCGCAGCACGGCGCGCACGCGCTCGACCAGCAGGCGTTGCGAGAAGGGTTTGCGGATGAAATCGTCGGCGCCCATCTTGAGACCGAACAATTCGTCGATCTCGTCGTCCTTGGAGGTCAGGAAGATCACCGGAAGGTCGGACTTCTGGCGCATGCGGCGCAGCAGTTCCATGCCGTCCATGCGCGGCATCTTGATGTCGAGGATGGCAAGATTCGGCGGGCGTGCCGCCAGGCCTTCCAGCGCCGACGCACCATCCGTGTAGGTCTCGACGCGATACCCCTCGGATTCGAGGGCGATCGACACCGATGTCAGAATGTTGCGGTCGTCATCGACAAGCGCGATTGTTGCCATTTCAAGCGGCTCCCTCATGAGCTGTCCCTTCTGTCGTAGAGAAGGGGCTTTTGCAGGACAAATTAGGTACAAAATGTGGCATAGGCCTTGTCCGCTGTCACGCGCGGCATGCCGGCGGCCACAATCCTACCTCGATATGGATTGGACGAACGTACATGGCCAATCCTTTGGGCAACCGCGAAACTTTTTGCACATATAAACGATTTAAACAACTTTCAAAATATTTAAATCGATTAATGATTTGATATCATTTGGCTTTTCTGGTTCTGACCATCTCAGCCCGCGTAGTGGGCGTGCCGGAAACGTGTCGGCAAAGATGCGGCAAATCCAAGAGGGACACTCGATGTCGGAAGTCGGCAAACGCAATTCCGCCTGCGCGATCGATCATATCGGCCTGAAAACCACCGGCGTGGTGCGCTATAATTTCGGTGCGGCTGCCCTTTATGAGGAATCGATCCGGCGCGGCGAAGCCCGCTTGACCGCACATGGCGCGCTGGTCGCCGAGACCGGACAGCACACCGGCCGCTCCCCCAGGGACAAGTTCGTCGTCCGCGACAGTGACACCGAACCACATGTCTGGTGGGACAACAACAAGGCGATCTCGCCGGCCCAGTTCGACGCGCTGCTGGCCGATTTCCAGGCGCATGCCGCGGACAAGGATCTATACGTCCAGGATCTGGTCGGCGGCGCCGATGCGGGACTGAAGCTGCCGACCAGGGTGGTCACCGAATTTGCCTGGCATTCGCTGTTCATCCGCAATCTGCTGATCCGCCCGGATGCCGCCGAACTCGAACAGTTCGTGCCTGACATGACGATCATCGACCTGCCGTCCTTCCGCGCCGATCCCCTCCGCCACGGCAGCCGCACCGAAACGGTGATCGCCGTGGATCTCACCCGCAAGATCGTGCTGATCGGCGGCACCTCCTATGCCGGCGAGATGAAGAAGTCGGTGTTCACCATGCTCAACTATCTGCTGCCGGCGAAAGGCGTGATGCCAATGCATTGCTCGGCCAACGAGGGTGCGGCCGGCGACGCCGCCATCTTCTTCGGCCTGTCGGGCACCGGCAAGACGACACTCTCGGCCGATCCCGCGCGCACGCTTGTCGGCGACGACGAGCATGGCTGGGGACCACATGGCATCTTCAATTTCGAAGGCGGCTGCTACGCCAAGACGATCAAGCTGTCGGCGGAAGCCGAGCCGGAAATCTTCGCCACCACGCAGCGCTTCGGCACGGTGCTGGAAAATGTCGTGCTCGACGCTGATGGCGTGCCGGATTTCAATGACGGAAGGCTGACCGAGAACACACGCTGCGCCTACCCGCTGGACTTCATCCCGAACGCCAGCAAGACCGGACGCGCCAGTCATCCGAAGAACATCATCATGCTGACCGCCGATGCGTTCGGCGTGATGCCGCCGATCGCGCGGCTGAGCCCGGCGCAGGCGATGTATCATTTCCTGTCCGGCTACACCGCCAAAGTGGCCGGAACCGAAAAGGGCGTGACCGAACCCGAAGCGACATTTTCGACCTGTTTCGGCGCGCCGTTCATGCCGCGCCATCCATCGGAATACGGCAATTTGCTGCGCGAGCTGATCGCCCGCCACGGCGCCGATTGCTGGCTGGTCAACACCGGCTGGACCGGCGGCGCCTACGGCACCGGCAAGCGCATGCCGATCAAGGCGACACGCGCCTTGCTTGCCGCCGCGCTCGACGGCTCGCTCAAGACCGCCGAGTTCCGCACCGACCCTCATTTCGGTTTCGAGGTGCCGGTGGCTGTCACGGGCGTCGACAGCGCCATTCTCGACCCGATGATTCTGGACCCCCGGGCGACCTGGGCGGACAAGGCCGGCTATGACCGGCAGGCGGCAAGGCTGGTCGGCATGTTCGCCGTCAACTTCGAGAAATTCGAAAGCCATGTCGACGCCGTGGTGCTGGGTGCGGCGCCGCGCATGCAGGAAGCGGCGGAGTAATCGCGCCATCGGGCTCAGCCTGTCGTTGAAAGGTCCGGTTTCGATCGGGCCTTTTCTTTTTCGAGCCGCCGCGCCATGACTGCGGCATGGCGAGCGACGACAACATCTTCATATCAGGCGATGCGGTGATCCATCCGGGCGACCTGCACGAGGATTTCATCCGCTCGTCCGGTCCCGGCGGCCAGAACGTCAACAAGGTGGCAACGGCGGTGCAGCTGCGCTTCGACGCGGCCAACGCAATGGGTCTGTCGGAGCGCGTGCGCGAGCGGACGATCAAGCTTGCCGGCCAGCGTGCCACCAAGGACGGTGTCATCGTCATCGAAGCAGGCCGCTTCCGCACCCAGGAACAGAACCGGGCGGACGCCCGGGCACGGCTTACGGCACTGGTCGCCAAGGCCGCCGAGCCGCCGCCGCCGCCGCGCAAGAAGACGCGGCCGTCGAAAGGCGCCGTGGAGCGGCGGCTGAAGAGCAAGGCCGGACGCGGCACGATCAAGAAACTGCGCGGCCGGGTGGAGAACGATTAAGCACCGCGAAGCTGCAACGCGCGGGTGGCTTCCAATTCTGGGTTGCAGATGGCAAGCTGCGATCACCCACCACAGCAATGGAGACCAACGATGGGCATGTTCGATTTCGTCAAGAGCGTCGGCAAGAAACTGGGCATCGGCGGTGACGACGAAGCCGCACCCACGGCCGACACACTCAAGAAGGAGCTCGATTCGCACAAGCTCGGCACCGATGGCGTCGAGGTCGTCGTCAAGGGCGATACGGCGGTGCTGAAGGGTGTGGTCAAGGATCAGTCGATCTTCGAGAAGGCGGTCATCGCCGTCGGCAACACGCTCGGCGTCTCCAAGGTGCAGGCGGACGAATTGCAGGTCGCGCCAGCACCTGGCACGGCCGCCGCCCCCGCCAAGGAGCCCAACTTTTACACCGTGAAAAAGGGCGACAATCTCTGGAAGATCGCCGAGAAAAGCTACGGCAAGGGCCAAGGCGTCAAGAACACGGTCATATTCGAGGCCAACAAGCCGATGCTGACCCATCCCGACAAGATTTATCCGGGCCAGGTGCTGCGCATCCCCGACCTCGCCTGATCGGCGGCTGCCAATTCGACAAGTGCGGCGGCTTTCGGGTCGCCGTTTTCATTTGATCGTGGCATTTTACGGTTCCGAACATTCAAGAGGTGACCGAACCCGTGCTCGTTCTGCCCAAAGGCATCCGCCACATGCCGGCCTACCTGTCACGCAGCGTGCAGGAAGAGCTGGTCGACGAGGTGAGACGGATCGTGCAGCAGGCGCCGCTGTTCGTGCCGGCCATGCCGCGCACCGGCAAGGAGATGAGCGTGCGCATGACCAATTGCGGGCCGCTGGGCTGGGTCACCGACAAGGAGCATGGCTATCGTTACCAGCCGGCGCATCCGGTAACCGGCGCGCCATGGCCGCCAATCCCGGAGGCGCTGCTCGACCTGTGGCGCGAGGTCTCGAGCTATCCGCACCCGCCGGAAGCCTGCCTCATCAATTTCTACACGCCGGACGCAAAAATGGGCCTTCATCAGGACCGCGACGAGGCCGACTTTTCGGCGCCGGTCGTCTCCGTCTCGCTCGGCGACGACTGCCTGTTCCGAGTCGGCCAAGTGACGGGCGAAGGGGCGACGCGTTACGGCGCCACCAAGTCGTTCAGACTGCAAAGCGGTGACGTCGTGGTGCTCGGCGGCGAGGGGCGGCTGTGCTTTCACGGCGTCGATCGGATCTATCCCTCGACCTCGGCACTGCTGAAAAACGGCGGGCGGATCAATCTGACATTGCGACGGGTGACGAAGCCGGCCGTCACAGCTTCCTGAGCGCCACTTCCTCGATCAGGTGATCGGCGCCCTTGCGCAGGATCAAGTCGGCGCGGGCCCGTGTCGGCAGGATATTCTCGCGCAGATTCTTCAGGTTGATGTTGGTCCACAGGCCTTCGGCGATGGCGCGCGCCGAACCCTCCGACAGCTGCGAATAGCGGTGAAAGAAGGAGTCCGGATTGCGGAAGGCGGTCTCGCGCAGCCGCATGAAGCGGGAAATGTACCAGTTGTGGATCAGCTTCTCGTCGGCATCGATATAGATGGCGAAGTCGAAGAAGTCCGACAGGAAGGGCACGATCTTGCCGTCCTGCGGCAGCTTGCCGGGCTGCAGGACATTGATGCCTTCGAAGATCAATATGTCGGGCCGGTCGATGGTGACGAACTCGCCGGGAATGACGTCATAGGTCAGGTGCGAATAGACCGGCGCGCGGACATCGGGCAGCGCCGACTTGATGCCCGACAGGAAGCGCAGCAGCGCACCGACATCGTAGCTGTCGGGAAAACCCTTGCGCTCCATCAGGTTCTCGCGCCGCAGGACCTCGTTGGGCAGCAGGAAGCCGTCGGTGGTGATGAGATCGACCTTGGGGCTCGAAGGCCAGCGCGCCAAAAGCTCCTTCAGCACGCGTGCGGTGGTCGATTTGCCGACCGCGACGGAACCGGCGATGCCGATGATGAAAGGCGTCTTGACCACATCAACCGCGTTGAAGAAGGCTTGGCGTTGCCGAAACAGCAGCTGGCTCGCTTCGACATGCGCCGACAGCAGCCGCGACAGCGACAGATAGATACGCGTGACCTCTTCGAGATCGACCGGATCATTGAGCGAGCGCAGGCGGCGGAATTCGTCCGCGCTCAGCGTCAGCGGCGTGTCGGCGCGGAATTGCGACCATTGATCGGCGGAGAAGAAACGAAAGGGGGAATATTTCTCGGTTGGCGCGAGCTGATCCATCGAGATACCTGCCCTCCTCGCGATCAGCCCTTGGGCCGTGACGCCTTCTCGGCGATGCCCGAACGCCCGGTGCGGCCTTCGAGTTCCCTAAGCACGTCGCTCAGCGGAACCCCGGAGAGGCCGAGAACGACGAGCCAATGATATATAAGATCCGCACTTTCCGAAACGAGGGCCTGTTTGTCGCCCTTGACGGCGGCAATCACCGTCTCGACCGCCTCCTCGCCGAGCTTCTGCGCCGCCTTGTCGATGCCGCGCGCGAACAGTTTTGCCGTCCACGAGTCCGGGTCGCCGGAATGGGCGCGTTCCCCGACGATTTTTTCCAGATCGGAAAGCGAAAACTCGGTCATAGCCGTCATCTATCTGCTTGTTTAAGCATGATCTTTTCCCGAAAACCGCTTCCCACTTTTCAGGATCATGCTTTAGGGCCGATTATTCACAGAGTCCAGCCGCATCGGCAGCCCGGCGGCGGCCATATGCGCCTTGGCCTGCGCTATCGTGTAGGTACCGAAATGGAAGATGGATGCCGCCAGCACCGCGCCGGCATGGCCGTCGCGAATGCCTTCGACCATGTGATCGAGCGTGCCGACGCCGCCGGAAGCGATGACCGGCGCGCGCACCGCGTCTGATATCGCGCGGGTCAGCGCGATATCGTAGCCGGCCTTGGTGCCGTCACGATCCATCGAGGTCAGCAGTATCTCGCCGGCGCCGCGATCGACCATTTGGCGCGCGAATTCGACCGCGTCGATGCCGGTCTTTTCGCGCCCGCCATGGGTGAAGATCTCCCAGCGATCGGCCTCACTGATGCCCGACACTTTCTTGGCGTCGATGGCGACGACGATGCACTGGTTGCCGAACTTATCGGCCGCCTCGGCAACGAAATCCGGGTTCTTCACCGCGGCCGTGTTGATCGACACCTTGTCGGCGCCGGCCAGCAGCAGCTTCCTGATGTCGGCGACCTGGCGCACGCCGCCACCAACGGTCAGCGGCATGAAACATTGTTCGGCGGTGCGTGCGATGACGTCGAAGATGGTCTCGCGATTGTCCGACGAAGCCGTGATGTCGAGGAAGCAGAGTTCGTCGGCGCCGGCCGCGTCATAGGCCTTGGCCGCCTCGACCGGATCGCCGGCGTCGACGAGATCGACGAAGTTGACGCCCTTGACGACACGGCCGTTCTTGACGTCGAGACAGGGGATGACACGGGCTTTCAGCATCAGCGGCCCTCTATCGTGGCAATGAGATCGTTGAGCAACTGGCCGACCAGCGGCGGAACATCGGCCTGGGCGTCGAAGGCCGGGTCGTAGGCGGAAACGGTGATGCCGACGACCGGCACCGCGAGCGCCATAGCGCAAGTGGCGTCGCGCAACTGCTCAGGACTCGGCCCGCCCGGAGCAATATAGCGGTTGGCCTGCAACTCCCGGGGATCGTGCACGTCCATGTCGAGATGCATGTGCACGCGTTTGGCGCCGGCGGCCTTCAGTCTCTCGGTCGCCTGGGCCACTCCGGGACATTCCGTCCGGATGATCGGCAATGTGTCGAGGACTTGCTTTTCCGCCGGGTCTAGATCGCGGGCGTTGACGAGCACGCTGCGTGAAGGATCGATCGGCTTGAAGCCGGGAATGGCCGACGCCATCGGCCGCCAGCACAGGCCAAGCACCGTCGCCAGCGCCATGCCGTCGAGAAAGCCATATGTGGATGTCTCAGGCGTGTTGAGGTCGCCATGCTGGTCGGCCCAGATGATCGCATCGGCGGCTTCGCCGGCGACAGCACCGGCTGATGTCAGGCAGTTTCCGGCAAGGACGATGGGAAACCGACCGGCCTCAAGGGCAAGGCGAACCTCGACCGCAACCGCGTTGCAGACCGCAAAGCCGGTGGCGATCTCGCGCTCCTGGATGTCTCCGACCTTGCCGATGTCTTCCACCGTAACGTCGTGGCCGGCCATGGTCAGGGCGTCGACGAGCCCGCCCGATATCAGCGCGTCCGGGCCCTGGCCCATGCCGCCATGGTAGTGGCCGCTGTCGTAGGAGGCCAGGATGATGGAGATTTTCACGGCCGCGTCTCCGCCGTCGCCCTGCCTTGCAGGATCGCCAGGGCCTCGGCCGGATCGATGCGGCCGTCATAGAGCGCGCGGCCGGAGATGGCGCCTTCGAGCTTTTGCGCATCGGGCATGGTCATGCGCACGATGTCGGCGATCGAGGCGAGCCCGCCCGACGCGATGACCGGGATCGACACGGCATCTGCGAGGTCGATGGTGGCGTCCCAATTGATGCCTGTCAAAACGCCGTCGCGGTCGATGTCGGTGTAGATGATGGCGGCGACGCCGGCGCCCTCGAATTTCCTTGCCAGTTCGATGACGCCGAGGCTCGACGCCTCGGCCCACCCCTCAACGGCGACCTTGCCGCCCTTGGCGTCGATGCCGACGGCCACCTTGCCCGGAAACGCCTTGCAGGCCTGTTTGACCAAGTCCGGATCGCGCACCGCCACCGTGCCGAGGATGACGCGGGCCAACCCGCGATCGAGCCAGTCCTCGATCTGCGCCAGCGTGCGGATGCCGCCGCCGAGCTGAACCGGGTTCTTCGTCGCCTTGAGGATGGCGCCGACCGCCGCGCTGTTGACGCTCTGGCCTTGGAAGGCGCCGTTGAGGTCGACGACATGCAGCCATTCGAAGCCCTGCTGCTCGAAGGCCTTGGCCTGCGCCGCCGGGTCGTCATTGTAGATGGTGGCGGTGGCCATGTCGCCGTGCCTGAGGCGCACGCACTGGCCGTCCTTGAGGTCGATGGCGGGGAAAAGGATCATACGTTCAGGCGCCTTCCACAATGGCGAAATGCGACGTCGAATAGAGGCGTCGGAACTTCAGCGCCGCCTGGTACTCGGGCGAATGGAAGCAGGCGAGTGCGACCGCGTAGCTCTCGAACTCGATGATGACATGGCGATTGCCCGACGACCCCTCCGGGCTCGACGACTGACCGCCGCGGGTCAGGAATTTTGCGCCATATTTGTCGAAAGCCGCTTTGTTGGCGGCAATGTATAGCGGGTAGTTTTCCGGATCGGTTACCTCGACCATCGCCATCCAGTAGCCCTTCTTGCTCATCGGTTTCAGGGCCTCCAGCGCAGGAAATTGGTGATCAGCGCCAGGCCGAGCGCCTGGCTCTTTTCGGGGTGGAACTGCGTGCCGACGAGATTGTCGCGAGCGACGGCCGCCGTCACCGGGCCGCCATAATCGGCGACCGCCAGAACCTCTTCCGCCTTGCCCGCATCGAGATGGTAGGAATGGACGAAATAGGCGTGCAGCCCGCTTGCGCCGGTCGGAATGCCGGCAAACAGCGGATGCTGGCGCTTGAGCTCGATCGTGTTCCAGCCGATCTGCGGGATCTTCAGTGCCGGATCGGTCGGCGTGATCTCCTTGACGTCGCCTGATATCCAGCCGAAGCCGTTGGTAATTGTCTTTTCGAGGCCGCGCTCAGACATCAGCTGCATGCCGACGCAGATGCCGAGGAACGGCCTGCCCTTGTCGATAGCCACCTCCTCGACGGCTTCCCACATGCCTTCGACGGCCTGCAGGCCGGCCGCGCAGTCGGCATAGGCGCCGACGCCGGGCAGGACGATGCGATCGGCCGTGCGCACCCGCTCGGCATCTGCGGTCAGGTCGATATCGGCCGATATGCCGGCTTCACGCGCGGCGCGCTCGAAAGCCTTGGTGGCCGAGCGCAAATTGCCCGAGCCGTAATCGATGATCGCAACCCGCATATCAGCTTCTTCCCGGAATGTGGGTCAGCCCTAGCGCCATGCCCGGCTGCGATGGCCGCGCGAGGGCAGCATCGGGGACCATGCGCGGCGCCGGCACAACCTCATCGGCAAGCGCTTCCGCCTCCAGCGCATATCGTGTGTCGGCATCGTCGAGCCAACCGGCTTCGACGGCGCCCCACTCATGCCAACCGCGCCGGCGAAGTGCCGCGATCCGCAGGCCTTGCCCCTCCAGGCCGACATAGAGCGAAACCAGCAACGACAGCAGCGACCCGGCCAGACCAAGGCCGAGCATCTGGCCCAGCATCGAAAGCAAGCCCATGACGACGAAGGCAAGCGCTGCCTCGATCCACAGCCGATGCCAGGCGAACCATAGCGGCGGCACCAGGAGGCCCAGCCAGGTGAAGCCATCGCGGACAAAGGCCGTGGCATCGGCCTTTTCGCTGCGACCTGGCGGTTCCATCACGACATAGGTTGCCATTGCCTTATCCCTTCAACGATCCCTTGGTGGAGGGAACCGCATCCGGCTGGCGCGGATCGCGTTCGAGAGCCGCGCGCAGCGCACGCGCCACCGCCTTGAAGCAGGTCTCGGCGATGTGATGGTTGTTGGCGCCGTAGTGGTTGGCGACATGCAGCGTGATGCCGGCATTCTGCGCCAGCGCCTGGAAGAATTCGCGCACCAGCTCGGTGTCGAAGGTGCCGATCTTCGGCGACGAGAAGGAAACGTTCCAGACCAGAAAGGGACGGCCGGACACGTCGATCGCGGCGCGCGTCAGCGTCTCGTCCATGGCAAGGTCGATCGAGGCATAACGCATGATGCCGCGCCGCTCGCCCAGTGCCTTGGCCAGCGCCTGGCCAAGCGCGATGCCGGTGTCCTCGACCGTGTGGTGATCGTCGATATGCAGGTCGCCCTTGGCCCTGACCGTCATGTCGATCAGGGAATGGCGCGAGAGCTGGTCCAGCATATGGTCGAAGAAGCCGACCCCCGTGGCGATATCCGACTTGCCGGAGCCGTCGACATGGACCGACACGGAGATCTCGGTTTCCTTGGTCTTGCGGCTTGCTTCGGCGGAACGGGGCGGCATCACTCTATCCTTGTCCCAGAGGTTCACATCGTGACCGGCTCAGAGGCTTCAAGCGCTCGCAGGCTTGAAAACGAAAGCCTTCTAGCAGCATGATCCGGCGATTGCCAGTTGCCTCCGACAGCGGTATCGGCCTTGCCAGAGAGCGATTTGCAATCACCGGCCCCATGCATACATATGGCCGATCAAAGTTACTCGTACCGCGCCAATCGCCTTATCGGGATGACGCTGCTCGGAGCCAGGAAATGTCGAATGAACTGACCATGCACGCCACGACCATCGTGACGGTGCGCAAGGGCAACAAGGTGGTGATCGCCGGCGACGGCCAGGTCAGCCTTGGCCAGACCATCATGAAGGGCAACGCCAAGAAGGTGCGCCGCATCGGCAAGGGCGGCAATGTGATTGCCGGTTTCGCCGGCGCCACCGCCGACGCCTTCACACTTCTGGAACGGCTCGAAGCCAAGCTCGAACAATATCCCGACCAGTTGACGCGCGCCTGTGTCGAGCTCGCCAAGGACTGGCGCACCGACCGCTATCTGCGCCGGCTGGAGGCGATGATGCTGGTGGCCGACAAGTCGGTTTCGCTGGCGCTGACCGGCACCGGTGACGTGCTCGAGCCCGAATTTGGCGTCATGGCCATCGGTTCGGGCGGCAATTACGCGCTGGCGGCGGCCCGCGCGCTGATGGACAGCGACAAGGACGCCGAGGAGATCGCCCGCAAGGCGATGCAGATCGCGTCCGACATCTGCGTCTACACCAACAACAGTTTCGTCATCGAAACGCTCGATGCCGCCTGAAGAGGTGGTGACCTATGATTTTCGGCCGGTGACGGAGAAAGACCTGCCGATGATCGCCGGCTGGCTCGCCGAGCCTGAAGTCGCCGAGTGGTGGGGCGATCCGGAGACGGAAATCGCCGACATTCGCGAGCATATCGACTCAATTTCCGTCGAGCCGCTGATCGTCGAGCTCGACGGCAAGCCGATCGCCTATCTGCAGAGCTACGATCCGCATCTGGAAGCCGACCATCCCTATGCCGACCAACCGTTCGGCACGCTCGGCATCGACGTGTCGATCGGCGTGCCGGAGCTGGTCGGGCGCGGCCATGGCTCGGCGATCGTGCGCCAATTCGTCGAACAGCTTTTCGAGGAAGGCGTGCCGCGCGTCATCATCGATCCGGACCCGGGCAATGCTCGGGCCATCCGGGCCTACGAAAAGGCTGGCTTTGTTGCCTTCGACACCAGAACATCGGAGTACGGGCCGGCGTTGATGATGGCGCGCGACGCGACCCAGGAGCCCAATTGATCAGCGCCGAAACCCTCGACAAGGCAATCGCGAAAGGTTTGATCTCGCAGACCCTGCGCGATCAGTTGGAGGCCATGGAACGTGCGGTCGCTCTCGCCCCCGAGGCCAGGCGCGCCGATGACGAGGGTGACGAGGAAAACCTGCGGCTGGTGGGCGGCGGCAACGATCTGTTCGTCACTGTCGGAACCGTTCTGCTCAGCGCCGGCTTCTTCTTTGTCCTCACCACCTTGCTTCCAGGCCAGACATTCTGGATCGCCGGCATCCTCGCGGTTTTCGCCTGGGGGCTTGCCGAAATCGTCACGCGTCAGCACCGGATGAAGTTATCGTCGTCCGTGCTTGCCCTGGTTTTCATGGCCGCCATTCTGGCCGCTCTGGCGCTACAAGTGGAGCGCAGCTTCGGCATACGCAAGCCGGAGACTATCTGGCAGCTATTGGCGTTGCGCCAGACGGCGTCCCGGGCCGGATATCTGTTCCTGGGCGGAGGAATAATCGCGGCGGCGATCTATTTCTGGCGCTTTCGCGTCCCCATCATTGCCGGGGCCATCGCCATCGCCTTCACACTGCTTGCCTTCCTGCAAACGGCGATAATCCTGTATGACAGCGTGACAACGGGCGCGATTGCTCCACCGCGCCTTGAGGATGTTCCCGAATTGCTTCGCGCAGCACTTTACATGCCGCTAATCTGCGGCCTGATCGTGTTCGCAACGGGTGTAGCTTTTGACATTTACGATAGGGATCGACGCAAGATCTGGTCCGATTGCGCTTTCTGGCTGCATGTCGTCTCGGCGCCCATGCTGGTGCATCCGCTCTTTATCATGGCAACCGGCCAGAACGTCGTATTCGGACATATCGCGCCGGATGCCAATGCAACCATCATGCTGACGATTCTGATCCTTGGCTTCCTCTATGTCGCGCTTGCCATAGACCGCCGTTCGCTTCTGGTTCCTACATTGGCTTACTTCGGCTCGCTGGGCATCTACTATCTGGTGAATTCCGCCTCCGATTCGACGGGTATCCCGCCTTTTGCCTTGATCCTGGTCGTTGTTGGCGCGCTGATTATTCTGTTCGGGGCTGGCTGGCAGCGTATCCGGCGGATTGTGGTCAAACCCACCTTGCCGGCGGCCGTGATCCGCCGGCTACCGCCGCTGAAGGCGTGACAGGGCTTGTGATGATCGACACGGCGACGCGAAACGAGGGGGAATGAACCGATGACGACACCGGCCACGGAGAACAGCTATTCGGCCTATGAAGACAGCTGGCGGATGGGGCTTCTGCTCGTCCTCGCCCTGATCATCTTCCAGGCCGGGACGCTCTACGGCATGGGACGAACGCCGATCTGCACCTGCGGCTATGTGAAACTCTGGCACGGCGTGGTGAACAGTTCGGAGAATTCCCAGCACATTTCGGACTGGTACACGTTCTCGCACATCATCCACGGCTTCCTGTTCTATGCCCTGGCGCGATTCCTATTCCCGCGCTCGCCGATCGGCTTGAGGCTGGCGTTCGCCGTCCTCATCGAGGGCGGCTGGGAACTGCTCGAGAACAGCCCGTTCATCATCGAGCGCTACCGCGCCGGCACCATCTCGCTCGACTATTACGGCGACAGCATCATCAATTCGGTGTCCGACACACTGGCCATGGTGCTGGGATTTGTGATGGCGCGAAAGCTACCTATATGGGTGATCGTCAGCCTCGCCATCATCTTCGAACTCGGTACCGGCTATCTCATCCGGGACAATCTGACACTCAACGTGATCATGCTGCTGCATCCGTTCGAGGCCATCAAGCAGTGGCAAAGTGGAATTTAGTGATATGAGCACCTTCTCTCCCCGCGAAATCGTTTCGGAACTCGACCGCTTCATCATCGGCCAGAAAGACGCCAAGCGCGCCGTGGCCATCGCCTTGCGCAACCGCTGGCGCCGCCAGCAGCTGGAAGGCCAGATGCGCGAAGAGGTGATGCCGAAGAACATCCTGATGATCGGGCCGACCGGCGTCGGCAAGACCGAGATTTCGCGCCGCCTGGCACGGCTCGCCGGTGCGCCTTTCGTCAAGGTCGAGGCGACCAAGTTCACCGAGGTCGGCTATGTCGGCCGCGATGTCGAGCAGATCATCCGCGACCTGGTCGAGATCGCCATCGGCCTGGTGCGTGAGAAGATGCGCGAGGACGTCAAGGCGCGCGCCCACGTCAACGCCGAGGAACGCGTGCTGGAAGCGCTTGTCGGCAAGACGGCGAGCCCGGCCACCCGCGACAGTTTCCGCAAGAAGCTGCGCGACGGCGAACTCGACGACAAGGAGATCGAAGTCGAGGTTGCCGACACCGGCACTGGCGGCATGCCCGGTTTCGAGATTCCCGGCATGCCGGGCGCCAATATCGGCGTGCTCAACATCAACGACATGCTGTCGAAGGCGATGGGCGGCAAGAAGACCAAGATGCGCAAGACGACGGTGAAGGAATCCTACGACCTGCTGGTCAATGACGAGTCCGACAAGCTGCTCGACCAGGACGAAGTTGTGCGCCGGGCGCTCGATGCGACGGAGAATGACGGCATCGTCTTCCTCGACGAGATCGACAAGATCGCGTCGCGTGAAGGCGGCATGGGCGCCGGCGTTTCCCGCGAAGGCGTGCAGCGCGACCTGCTGCCGCTGATCGAAGGCACCACGGTGGCGACCAAATACGGACCGCTGAAGACCGACCACATCCTGTTCATCGCCTCCGGCGCCTTCCACGTCTCGAAACCGTCAGACCTGTTGCCGGAATTGCAAGGCCGCCTGCCGATCCGCGTCGAGCTGCGGGCGCTGGAGAAGGACGATTTCGTGCGCATCCTGACCGAGACGGAAGCCAGCTTGATCAAGCAGTATATCGCGCTGATGAAGACCGAAGGCGTCGACCTGACCTTCACCGACGATGCCATCGATTCGCTGGCAGGCATTGCCGTCGACCTCAACGCCAGCGTCGAGAATATCGGCGCAAGGCGGCTGCAGACGGTGATGGAACGGGTGCTGGACGAAATCTCCTACGACGCCCCCGACCGCAACGGAACGAGCGTCACCATCGACGCCGCCTATGTCGAAAAGCATGTCGGCGACCTCTCCAGGAATACCGACCTGTCGCGCTTCATCCTTTAAACGACGGCGCCGGAACGTTCCGGCGCCGGTCCAGGCAACATTTTCCGGCAAGCAAAATCATGTGTGGCCAGATGGTACCATCTGGCCGCCTTTCGTAGTGCCGGGTGAAGGGGCGCTCTCGACTCGACCAAGAGCTTTACCTAGTTTGCGCGGCAATTCTCGATCTCTTGGTTTGACGCAATTCCGGAAAACCGTTTCACACTTTTCCTGGAATTGCTTGGGCGGCGGGTGCATGAAAAAACTGATCCTGGTCATTCTCGGCTTGACGCTGGCGGCGACGCTGTTCGCCGCCGAGGCAGCGACATTGGTGCCGCCGGGAAATCGCAATGTTGTGCAGCCCGACATTCCGGGCGCCTCCAGCCGGCGCACGCAGGCGACCAACACCAGCTTCCAGGCGAAGTACCGCAAGGTTTACGCCCTGCTGCAGAACGACGCCGATCTGCGCGGCAAGATCAAGAAGGCAGCCGCCGCCTACGGCATCGATCCCTTGCACATCGTCGGCGCCATCGTCGGCGAGCACACCTACAATGTCGATGCCTATGACCGGCTGCAGACCTACTACGTCAAGGCGATCTCCTATCTCTCCAGCAAGCTGTCCTTCGCCTATGACGGCGAGGACATCACCGATTTCGTGCAGCGGCCGGAATTCAAGAAATGCGCGGGGATGTCCGACAGCTATGATCTGTGGGAATGCCGCGAGCAGGTGTGGAACCGTTCGTTTCGCGGCAAGAGCGTCGGCGGGACGAGCTTTCCCGACGACCGTTTCGGCGCCACCTTCTTCCAGCCCTATTATGCCGGCCAGACCTTCGGCCTCGGCCAGCTCAATCCGCTGACCGCCCTGCAGATGAGCGATCTCGTACACAAGGTTTCCGGCCTGCCGAAGCTCGACGTCGGCGATCCCAATTCGGTCTACAAGACCATCATGGATCCCGATTTGACGCTGCCTTACGTCGCCGCGACGATCAGGAAATCGATCGATGCCTACAAAAGCATTGCCGGCTTCGACATTTCGGGCAATCCGGGAGTCACGGCCACCCTCTACAATGTCGGCAATCCAGAGCAGCGCGCCTATGCCTTGAAGGCGGAGAACGACAGGCGCCGCGCCGCCGGCGAGCCGGAAAAGCTGCCGGAAGAGAATTACTATGGCTGGCTGGTCAACGACAAATTGGCGGAGCTGAAGGCGCTGTTTTAGAGCAATTCTAGGAAAAGTGTGAAGCGGTTTTCCGTCTAGAATTGCGTCAAAACAAAGAGTTGAGCAACTCGCCGTTTCCGTGAAACGGCGAGTTGCTCTAGCGGGTTTGAGCTCAGGCCTCTACCTCCCGCTTGTGGGAAGGGTAGACTCAAGCCGCCAGCAGCGACTTCAGCTTCACATCCTGCGACCCCAACGCTTCCCGCGACGGCTTCGCGCGCCTGCCGATCAGCATTTCGGCCAGCCTGATGTCGCGGGCGACCGCATTGCCGGGGCCGATGCCGCTGGCCGCCACCAGCCTGCCGTCTTGCGCCAAATGGAAGAGGATGAAAGCGCCGTCGCCGAGGTCGCGGCGCACAGTGCTGCTGCCTTCGTCGGAGAGCCCGGCGATCTGCAGGGACAGACCATATTGATCCGACCAGAACCACGGCACCGCCGCATGCGCCTCGCCGGCACCGAGCATGTTCCTGGCCGCCAGCGCGCCCTGTTCCTGGGCGTTGCGCCAGGCTTCCAGCCGTACGCGGCGGCCGCCATAGACGGCGAGCGGAAACGAGCAGCAATCGCCGGCGGCAAAGATGTCGGGATCGCTGCTGCGCAGCTCGGCATCGACAGCAATGCCGTTGTCGATCGCCAGGCCGGCTTCGCCCGCAAGCCCGGTCACCGGCACGGCGCCGATGCCGATGATCGCGAGGTCGGCTGATATCTCCCGTCCGCCGGCAAGGGTGACGCGCACCTCTTTGCCATCGTCGGAGATGGACGCGATGCCGTCGCCGCACAGGATATCGGCGCCCTCGGCGATATGCGCATCATGGATGATTTCTGCGATCTCCGCCGGCACGCCGCGCATAAGGATACGCGGCTGCGCCTCGATGACCGTGACCGCGGCACCAAGTTTGCGCGCCGCGGCGGCGAGTTCGAGGCCGATGAAGCCGCCGCCGATGATGGCGATACGGTTGCCGGCAGTGAGATGCGCGCGAATGGCGAGCGCATCGGCAAAGGTGCGGAGATAGACGCAGCGCGGACCCAACCCCGGCATCGGCAATTTGCGCGGCGTCGAACCGGTTGCCAGCAGGAGCTTGTCGTAGGGCAGGACCGATCCGTCCGACAGGCGCACCGCATGCGCCGCGCGATCGATCGCCACGCCCTGGACGGAATGGATATGCCGGATCGAACGCTCGGCCAGAATTGCGTCGCTGGCGATCGCCTTGATCTCGGGCGCATCGCTGGCCATCGCCTCCTTGGACAGAGGCGGGCGCTCATAAGGCAGATGCGGCTCGTCGCCGACCAGCGTCACCGGCCCGTCATAGCCCAGTTCGCGCAGCGCCAATGCCGCCCGCCCGCCGCATTCGCCGGCGCCGATGATGAGCATCCCCCCCGCCATGTCAGTCATCCGATCTGGATCAGCACTTTGCCGGCATCGACCTTGACCGGGTAGGTCTTGAGATTGACGCAGACCGGGGCGCCGCGGGCGTCGCCCGTCTTGTAGTTGAAGCGGCCATTGTGCTTGGGGCATTCGATGATGTCATCCATCACCAGCCCGTCGGCCAGGTGCACCTTTTCATGCGTGCAAAGGCCGTCGGTGGCGAAGAACTCATCGTCGGGGCTGCGATAGATGGCGAAGGTGCGGCCGCCATGGTCGAAGCGCATCACATCCTCCTCGTCTATGTCGCCGGTGGCGCAGGCCTCGACCCAGTCGCTCATTCAAGTCCTCCCCAAAGGCAAATCCAGGAAAAGTGCGCAGCGGCTTTCCGTCCGGAATTGCGTTAAAAATAAATAGCCTAGATCGGATGGAAGCACGATCATTCCGCCGCGGCGGCGATAATGTCGTTGTGGAATTCTTCGCGATATGGCCGTGCGGTCGGCGGCAGCTCGCGCTTGAGGAAATAGTCCTCGTTGCGCAGCTGGCGCAGGAAGACCGGGATCATCTCGCGGTAGCCGGCCAGGATCGACGGTGTCGGCTCCGGCAGATCGTGCTTGATCAGTTCGTGCAGCCTCGGCAGCGCATGATAGGGCACCATCGGAAACATGTGATGCTCGACATGGTAGTTCATGTTCCAGTAGATGAAGCGGCTGATCGGGTTCATGTAGACGGTGCGGCTGTTCAGCCTATGGTCGGTGACATTGTCGGCAAGGCCGCCATGCTGCAGCAGCCCGACCATGACATGGTGCCAGGCGCCGTAGAGCCTGGGCAGGCCGACCAGCATCAGCGGCAGGAACGAACCGGTGTAGAGCGCCAGCCCGACGGTGGCGGCATAGATCGCCGTCCAGATGCGGGCGACGCGGATCGCCTTGGGCCGTTCCTGTTCGGGAATGAAGGTCTTTTCGGCGGCGCTGACGGTGCCGGCGGCGTTGCGCAGCATGTCTGACATCGCATGCCAGGCGTCGAGCACGCCAACGAAGCCCAGCATGGCGCGAACCAGATCAGGCGGCCGCATGACCGAGATTTCCGGATCGCGGCCGACGATGACGGTGTCGGTGTGGTGGCGCGTGTGGCTCCAGCGCCAGGTCACCGGATTGCGCATGATCATGAAGCAGGCGATCTGATAGACCGCATCGTTCATCCACTGCGTTCGGAAGGCGGTGCCATGACCGCATTCGTGCCAGCGTGAATCCGTCGAGGAGCCGTAGAGCACGCCATAGACGAAGAAGAACGGCACGCACCACCAACTGCCCCAGAACCAGGCGCCGCCGGCGCCGCTGACGATCAGCGCGGCGAACCAGATTGCCGTATCGCGGATCGCCGGCCCGTCGGAGCGCTGCATCAGCTCCTTCATCTGCTTGCGCGGTACGTCGGTGTGATACCACTCGGCCGCCGACAGGCCGGTCTCGACGGCGAGCTTGGCGTCGCGGCCGATCAGGCTGTAGTCACGCCGGGACGGCGCAGTGGACATGGTTGCCTCCCTCGGCAATGGCATCCGTCAAGGCGGATGCCATGAAATCCCTTGGCTTCGAGCATCAAAGTAACGCCGACCGATGATGGACTCAACATCACGAAGATAGTTTCTATCATTTCCCATCAGGATGATGTACGGAGGCTCAAAGCAAACCCGACGAGGCAAGCATGGTGAAGCGGCCGACAATATCCGATCTGGCGCGCATCTCGGGCGTCAGTGTCGCCACCGTCGACCGCGTGCTGAACAACCGGCTGCCGGTGCGCGAAGAGACGGCGCGCCGCGTGTACGAGACCGCTACCGATATCGGCTACCACGCCGCCGGCCTTATCAAGCAGCGCATGCGCCAGGAATTGCCGGAGTACCGGCTGGGCTTCCTGCTGCTGCGGGGCAATGATGCCTTCTACGGTGACTTCGCGCGGGAACTCGAACTGGCCATCTCGCACTCGCAACGCTTCCGTGGCGCTGCGACCATCGATTTCGCCAGTTCCCTTGCTCCCGACGAGATCGCCTCGCAGATGCGCAGGCTGGCGGCGAAATCGAGGGCCATCGCCGTTGTCGGTCCGGACCATCCGACCCTGACAGCGGTCGTGGAAACCTTGAAGGCGCGAGGGCAGCCGGTCTTTTCGGTGCTGTCCGACTTTGCCGCCGGCATCCGAGAGGGCTATATCGGCCTCGACAACCGCAAGGTCGGTCGCACCGCCGCATGGATGATCTCCAAAGCAGCCAAGCGGCCCGGCAAGGTCGCCCTTTTCGTCGGCAGCCACCGCTTCCACGGCCATGAGCTGCGCGAGATCGGCTTTCGCTCCTTCTTCCGCGAGCATGCGCCGGAGTTCAGCGTGCTTGAAACGCTGGTCAATCTGGAAGCCAACAAGGTGACCCATGACGCGATGATCGATCTTCTGGCGCGTTATCCGGATCTTGCCGGCTGCTACGTCGCCGGCGGTGGCATGGAAGGCGCGGTCTCGGCGCTGCGGGCAGCGAAGCCCGCGACCATGCCTGTGGTGGTCTGCAACGAGATCAACGCCGAATCGCGCGCGGCACTCGCCGACAACATTCTCACCATGGTGATCTCGACCCCGCTCGCCGCTTTGTGCCGTGAGCTCGTCGACCTGATGGCGCATGCCATCGAAACCGGCGCCGCCAATGCTCCGGGCCAGACCTTCCTGCCCTTTGACATCTACCTGCCGGAAAACATCTAGCCCGCCGCCGCGCAAGCCCGCCGAGGCAAATGATAGAATCCATCAGAGCGATGCGTAAATCGGCCCGAAGGCCGTGGAATCGCCCTTGACGCCTCGATGTTAAATGGAATAAATATTTCATCATCTGTATATTTTGGTTCTTTCGTTCCGTAGTATCTGTTACAAACGGAGGGTTTGACGTTCCAGCCAATGGCAAGCGTCATCGGGAACAGAAAGGCCGTCGGGAGAGATTCCCCGGGGAGATCGGGGATTCCGGATAAATCGGTGAAACCGGACACCAATATGTGGAGGAGAAACACAATGAAGAAATTGATTTTGGGCGTCGCTTTCGCGGCGCTGATGAGCTCATCCGCCTTGGCCGCCAAGGTTGGCGTGTCGATGGCCAAGTTCGACGACAACTTCCTGACCGTGCTGCGCAACGGCATGATCGAGCAGGCCAAGGGCATGAGCGGCGTCGAGCTGCAAGTCGAGGACGCACAGAACGACGTCGCCAAGCAGCTTGACCAGATCAAGAACTTCGCCGCCTCCGGCGTCGATGCCATCATCGTCAACCCGGTCGACACTTCGGCCACGCAGGCGATGTCGGACGCCGCCGCGGCAGCCAAGATCCCGCTGGTCTATGTCAACCGCGAGCCGGTCAATGTCGACACGCTGCCCGACAACCAGGCCTTCGTCGCCTCGAACGAAGCCGATTCCGGCACGCTCGAGACCAAGGAAGTCTGCCGCCTGTTCAAGGAAGCCGGCAAGAAGGAAGCCAATGTCTATGTGATCATGGGCGAGCTTTCCAACCAGGCCGCCGTGCAGCGCACCAAGGACATCGACGATGTGATCGCGACGCCGGATTGCAGCTTCATCAAGATTATCGACAAGCAGACGTCGAACTGGAACCGCGACGAGGCGCAGAACCTGATGACCAACTGGCTGTCGACCGGCAAGCCGTTCGACGGCGTCATCGCCAACAATGACGAAAGCGCCATCGGCGCCATCCAGGCGATGAAGGCCGGCAACATCGACATGAAGGCGGTTGTCGTCGGCGGCGTCGATGCCACCCAGGACGCGCTAGCGGCCATGCAGGCGGGCGACCTCGACGTAACCGTGTTCCAGGACGCCGCCGGCCAGGGCGCCGGCGCTCTCGATGCGGCGCTCAAGCTTTCCAAGGGCGAGAAGGTCGAGCACAAGGTCTACGTGCCCTTCCAACTGGTGACGCCAGCCAACATCGACAAGTTCCTGAAGAAGAACTGAGCCGCCAACGGTTCGATACGGAGCGGCGCTCTCGATCAAGACGGCGCCGCTCCCCTCTCTCCCTCAGCGCCGCAGGCGCAAGGGCGACCGCGGCTGATGGAGGACAGAATACGTGGCACAGACATCTCATGGCGTCGGCGGCGTCGGTTATGATGCGAGGAAGCGCACATGGCCGGCCGAGTTCAATGTTTTCCTCGCACTGGTCATTCTCGTCGTCATCTTCGAACTGATCGGCCGCGTCTTTCTCGGCGACAGTTTCCTGTTCAACACACGCAGCGACGTCGGCGGCATCTTCAACGAAGCGCGTCTGCAGATCATCATCCTGCAGGTGTCGATCGTCGGCATCATCGCCATCGGCGTGACGCAAGTGATCATCACCGGCGGCATCGACCTGTCCTCGGGCTCGATCGTCGGCGCGACCGCCATGATCGCCATGAGCTTCGCCCAGGTGGCGACGGTCAACGGCAACCCCAATCCCAAGGCGATGTTCCTGGCGCAGGGCTGGACGGACCTGCCTGTCATCGTGCCGCTGCTGGTGGCGATCGCCTGCGGCCTGTTCGCCGGCCTCGTCAATGGCGCGCTGATCGCCTACACGCGCATTCCGCCGTTCATCGCCACGCTCGGCATGATGGTGACCGCGCGCGGCATCGCCAAATGGTGGTCCAAGGGCCAGCCGATCTCGTTTCCCACCGAGAGTTTCGCCAGCATCGGCAAAGGCCTGATGCCCGTCGTCATCTTCCTGTCGCTGGCCATCCTGTTCCAGCTGATCATGACCTACACGAGGTACGGTAAGCACTGTTATGCGATCGGCTCCAACGAGGACGCCGCGCGCATGTCCGGCATCAAGATCGCTAACCACAAGATCCTGGTCTACGTCATCGCCGGCATTCTCGCAGCGCTCGCCGCCGTGGTGCTGAGCTCCAAGAACCTGACCGCGCAGTCCGGCATGGGGGTGATGTACGAGCTCGACGCCATCGCCATGGCGGTCATCGGCGGCGTCTCCCTGTCGGGCGGCCGCGGCTCGATCATCGGCACGGTGATCGGCTCGCTGATCTTCGGCGTCATCATCTCCGGCTTCACCTTCCTGCGCCTCGACGCCTACTACCAGGAGATGGTCAAGGGTGTGATCATCGTCGGTGCGGTGGTTCTCGACCAGTGGCGCCAACGCCTGCGGGCAATGAGGGCATGACCATGTCAGACATCGTCCTGAAGACCGAAAACCTGACTAAGCGCTATGGCGGCGTGCACGCGCTGGAAGGCGCTGACTTCGAGCTGCGCAAGGGCGAGCATGTCGCCATCATGGGCGACAACGGCGCCGGCAAGTCGACCTTCGTGCGCCAGATCACCGGCGTCGAGCAGCGTACCAGCGGCCAGATCTGGTTCGACGGCAAGGAAGTGAATTTCGCCGGGCCGATCGAGGCCCGCACGGCGGGCATCGAGACCGTGTTCCAGAACCTGGCGCTGGCCGACGATCTCGACGTGCCTTCGAACCTGTTCCTCGGCCGCGAGAAGGTTTTGTTCAACCTCGGCCCGTTCTCGATCCTCGACCGCAAATACATGCGCAAGGCGACCGAGGCGGCATTGGTCCGCACGGCGGTGAAGATCCCCAATCTGTCCAACACCATCCGCCACATGTCGGGCGGCCAGCGCCAGTGCGTGGCGATCGCGCGGACCGCGACCTTCGCCTCCAAGCTGATCATCATGGACGAGCCTACCGCCGCCCTTGGCGTGCAGGAGACAGCGCAGGTCGAGAACATCATCCGCACGCTCAAGGACAATGGCGAGCCGCTGATCCTGATCAGCCACAATATGCGCCAGGTGTTCGATCTCTGCGACCGCATCGTCGTGTTCCGGCGCGGCCGCATCGTCGCCAATCTGCGCAAGGAGAACACCGACGGCAACGACATCGTCTCCTACATTACCGGCGCCAAGACCGGCGAGGCGGAACTCGCGGCCTAAAACAGGACGATCACCCTGTTTTAGGGACGATATGCGTGCTTGAAACAATCTGCCCCCTTCCTCAGGGAAGGTGCGGACACAACTCTCTCTCTAACCCATCCCCCTAGAGGAAATACCCATGACCGTTCGCTTCGCTCTCCTCGGTGCCGGCCGCATCGGCAAGGTCCACGCCCGCGCCGTCGGCTCCAACCCGCAGGCCAAATTGGTTGCCGTTGCCGATGCGTTCGAGAAGGCGGCAACCGAGCTGGCGAGCGCCTATGGCGCCGAAGTGCGCACCATCGACGCCATCGAAAAATCCAAGGATATCGACGCCGTCGTCATCTGCACGCCGACCGACACCCATGCCGACCTGATCGAACGTTTCGCCAAGGCCGGCAAGGCGATCTTCTGCGAGAAGCCGATCGACCTCAACGTCAAGCGCGTGGAGAAGTGCCTGGCTGTGGTCGAGAAGACCAAGGCGACGCTGATGGTTGGCTTCAACCGCCGCTTCGATCCGCATTTCGCTGCCGTGCGCAAGACGATCGACGACGGCGCCATCGGCACCGTCGAGATGGTCACCATCACCTCGCGCGACCCCGGCGCGCCGCCGATCGACTACATCAAGCGCTCGGGCGGCATTTTTCGCGATATGACCATCCATGATTTCGACATGGCGCGCTTCCTGCTCGGCGAAGAGGTCGTGGCGGTCAGCGCCCATGCCTCGGTTCTGGTCGACAAGAAGATCGGCGCGGCCGGCGATTTCGATAGCGTCAGCGTCATCCTGGAAACCGCTTCCGGCAAACAGGCCGTCATCTCCAACTCGCGCCGCGCCACCTATGGCTACGACCAGCGCATCGAGGTGCATGGCTCGAAAGGCATGATCGCGGCCGAGAACCAGCGCCCGGTGTCGATCGAACTGGCCAACGAGAAGGGCTACACCCGCCCGCCGCTGCACGACTTCTTCATGACCCGCTACCTCGACGCCTATGCCATTGAGATCGCCGCGTTCATCACAGCCGCGACCTCGGGCAAGAAAGCGTCGCCTAGCGGCGCGGATGGGCTGGTGGCGCTGAAGCTGGCCGACGCGGCGCTGAAATCAGCAACGACCGGCAAGACCGTCCGCCTCGACAAGTAAGAACCCCTTAGGAAGAACCCACAGGAGCAGAGCGATGAGCGGAACAGCCGATCGCAATTCACAGACACGCGCCATCGTCACCGGTGGCGCCCAGGGCATCGGCTTCGCCGTTGCCGAAGCGCTGGCCGACGAAGGTTGCCGGGCGCTGGCGCTCATCGGCCGCTCGCAGGAGAAGGGCGACAAGGCTGTCGCTCATTTCAAGAAAGCGGGCGTCGACGCCATCTTCATCAGCGCCGACGTCTCTAAAGTGGCCGACTGCAAGCGCGCCGTTGCCACCGCGATCTCGCATTTCGGCACCATCAACGCGCTGGTCAATGCCGCCGCGACATCGGCGCGCGGTTCACTGGTCGAAACCAGCGAAGAGCTTTTCGACACCATCTTCGACACCAATGTGCGCGGGCCGTTTTTCCTGATGCAGGGCGTGGTGGCGCATCTGCTGGAGAAGAAGGCGCCCGGCTCGATGGTCAACGTGCTGTCGATGTCGGCGCATACCGGCCAGTCGTTCCTGACGCCCTATTCGACCAGCAAGGGGGCGTTGATGACGCTGACCAAGAACGTCGCCAATGCCTATCGCTACAACCGCATCCGCTGCAACGCGGTGCTGCCCGGCTGGATGGACACCGAGGGTGAGGACATCGTCCAGAAGAAATGGCACGACGCGCCAGACGACTGGCTCCAGAAGGCCGAAGCCGCGCAGCCGATGGGCCAGTTGGTCAAGCCGGACCAGCTTGCACGGCTGATCAGCTACATGGTCAGCCCGCAGTCCGGTGTCATGACCGGATCGCTGGTCGACTACGACCAGAGCATCGCTGGGGCGTCACCCGAGTAGGCCTCACCTCCAGGAGCAACTCAGGCCCTGTTGCCGCCGCATCTCCAATCCCATATAGTCAAGATAGTCAGACTAGTCATGAAGATTGAAAATGCAGCCTGCACCCAAAGATACCAACTGGACGGTCGCCGGGGCAAAGGCCCGACTCTCGGAGGTTATCGAGCGCGCGCAGTCTTCGCCGCAGACGATCACCAGAAACGGCAAACCAAGCGTGGTTGTCGTTTCGGCCGAGGAATGGCAACGGAAGACCGCGCGCAAGGGTACGCTTGCGGAGTTCCTGCTGGAGTCGCCGCTGCGCGGCGCCGATCTCGACCTTGAGCGTCAGCGCGACGAACCGCGTGACCTGCCGCTGTGAGGCTTCTGCTCGATACGAATGTCCTGTCCGAGGTGACAAGGCTGGCGCCGGACGCGCGCGTTCTGGACTGGCTGGACGGACTTGATGAGGACCGCTCATTCATCAGCGTCGTCTCGATCGCCGAGATCCGGCGCGGCGTCGCCCTCATGGATGAGGGCCGAAAACGTGAGGCCCTGGCCGAATGGCTCGCTCGCGACCTGCCGCAGCGCTTCGAGCAGAGGGTTCTTCCGGTGGACGACCAAGTTGCCTTGGCCTGGGGCGACCTGATGGGGCTTGCGAAACGCCGCGGTCGCGGTCTGTCGTCGATGGACGGCCTGATCGCAGCCACTGCGATTGCGCAGGAGCTCACCTTGGCCACGCGAAATACGAAGGATTTCGAAGGCTATGGAATTGAACTCTTCGATCCCTGGACTGCATGACGACAGCAGCCTCATCAGGGCACGTGACAAGCGCCTCCGCTTCGACTATATGAGCCTCATGATCAACCTGACCGCCACGTATTGGTACTTTAGGAGCTCGCTGGCGGCGGGAGGATTGCGCTCGATCTGAAGATTGCAGCAACAAGATCCGAACAGCCGCCATACCTGGCGGCTTTTTTGTTTCAGCCGGCAGGTTCCCAAACAGGAGCAGAAAGCCGTGTTGACCACCACAGACGACCTCCGGGTCAAGGAAATCCGAGAACTGAGTACGCCGGACGAGGTGATGCGGGAGATCCCGCGCACTTTGACGGCGACGCGCACCGTCAGCGCGTCTCGCAACGCAACCCATGCCATCTTGAACGGGACCGACGACCGGCTGCTCGTCATTGTCGGCCCGTGTTCGATCCACGATCCGGTCGCAGCCGTCGACTATGCCAGCCGTCTGGCGGCGCTGCGCGAGAGCCTGTCGGACCGGCTGGAGATCGTGATGCGGGTCTATTTCGAAAAGCCGCGCACGACGGTCGGCTGGAAAGGCCTGATCAACGATCCCGACCTCGACGGCTCCTTCAACATCGACAAGGGGCTGCGGATGGCGCGCAACGTGCTGTCGGCCGTCAACAATCTAGGCCTGCCGGCAGCGACCGAGTTCCTCGACATGACCACCCCGCAATACATTGCCGACCTCGTCGCCTGGGGCGCGATCGGCGCGCGCACGACCGAGAGCCAGATCCACCGCGAGCTCGCCTCGGGCCTTTCCTGCCCGGTCGGCTTCAAGAACGGCACCGACGGAAATCTCAGGATTGCCGCCGAAGCGGTGAAATCGGCCGCCCAGCCGCATCATTTCATGGCGGTGACCAAGGGCGGGCGCAGCGGTATCGCCACGACCACGGGCAATGAGGACTGCCACGTCATCCTGCGCGGCGGCGTTCAGCCCAACTATGACGCGGCGAGCGTCGAAGCCGCCGCTGTGGAACTCGCCCGCATCGGTGTCGCGTCCCGTCTGATGATCGATGTCAGCCACGCCAACTCGGCCAAGAAGCCCGAGAACCAGCCCAAGGTCGCGGCAGATGTCGCCAGCCAGGTCGCGGCAGGCGACGAGCGCATCATCGGCCTGATGATCGAGAGCAATCTCGTCGCCGGCCGGCAGGACGTGGTGCCAGGCAAGCCGCTGGTCTATGGCCAGAGCATCACCGATGGCTGCATCGACTGGGCGACCACCGAGACGGTGCTGCACGGCCTTGCCGGCGCCGTCGAATGGCGCCGCTCGGCTCGCCGCGCCATGATCGACAACCTGCAAGGAGCGGCTTGAGCCACTATAGCCGGCCTTTGCCCGGCACGGACCCCACCCCTAGCCCCTCCCCACAAGGGGAGGGAGACTTCCGTAGGCGCCGACCTAGGCGAATCGCTTGTCTTTTCGCGGCCAAAGAAGAAATGAAAGGCGCGCGGCAGCATTCCCCCCCTTGTGGGGAGGGATAGGGCGGGGTCTTCTTCGCAAGAAATCCATATCCTACGCTGCCCTCAGCCCATCCCATGCGGTGAACACCGACACGGCAAAGAGCAGCAGTCCGGCCGCCCGGCCGGCAAAAATGGTCGCCCGCGGATTGGCGATCAGAAGGTTGCGGCTGCGGCCGGCCGTGATCGCCAGCCCGCCATAGATCGCAGCCTGCGTGACCACGGTCAGCAGCCCCATGATCGTCGCCTGCATCCAGATCGGACCGTAGTCCGGTTTCAGGAACTGAGGGTAGACGGCAAGCACGAACAGGTATGCCTTCGGGTTGATCAGGCAGGTCACAAAACCCTGGCGAAAGGCCTTCCATGCGGAACGGCTGCCGGCAGGCCCCTCCTGGCCGACGGTGATGGAGCTGCGCATCAGCGTGATACCGATGAAGGCCATGTAGGCGGCGCCGGCAAGCAGCAGCGGCTTGAACAGGATCGGCACGAAATGCATCAGCAGGCCGACGCCGATCGCGCCGTTCAGCGTATGCACCATGCCGCCGACCATGATGCCGCCGGTCGCGGCGAGACCCCTGTCGCGTCCGCCGGTCAGTGCATTGGCAAGCACGAAGAGCATGTCCATGCCCGGAACGGCGATGATGCCGAACAGCAGGATAAAGAAAAGCCAGAGATTTTCCGCATAGCCCATGTCAGTTGCCTGTCGCCCCGCTCCGCCAAACCGTAGCGGAACCTGTTGATTTTCAATTCGATAGGCGCTCCTATAGATCAGCCCAACTGACAATGGTGTGTCAGTTGGGCGCGGAACCCTGGGTAAAAATGCGCAAGGCGTCACGCCTGTTCGAGATCATCCAGATCGTGCGGCTGGCGCGGCAGCCGGTGACGGCAGCGACGATTGCCGAGCGGCTGGAAGTGACGGTACGCTCGATCTATCGCGACATCGCAGCGCTGCAGGCGATGCGCGTGCCGATCGAGGGCGGGCGTGGCATCGGCTATATCCTGCGCCCCGGCTTCGACCTGCCGCCGCTGATGTTCTCGATCGAGGAGATGGAGGCGATCGTCCTGTCACTGGCGCTGCTGGAGCGCACGGGCGACAGCGAGCTCAAGCAGGCGGCCAAGCGCGTCAGCGCCAAGATCGCCGGCGCCGTGCCACCACCCTTGCGCCAGGTATTCGACGCCAATGCGCTGCATGCCTGGGGATTCGCCGCGCCCTCGACCGGCGCGATCGACCTGGCGCTGGTGCGGCGCGCCATCCGCGACGAGGAGAAGCTCGACCTCTCCTATCGCGACGAAATGGGCCGCGCCTCCGAGCGCCTTATCCGCCCGATCGCGCTCATCTACTACGCCGAAACCGCCAACATCGTCGCCTGGTGCGAGCTGCGCCAGGCGATCCGCAATTTCCGCAGCGACCGGATCGAGGATTGCCAGGCGACGGGGCTGCGCTTCAAGGGCGAAGGCGACCGCTTGCGGCAGGTCTGGGTCAATGGCTGGGAGACGAACGTCGCTGCCACCGTCGTCTGAAGCGGGCTTATATTACCGCACGTCCACCCAGCGTTTTTCCTCGAAGGAGCGCGCCATCGCGTGCACGGTGCGCTCGATCTCCAGCCCTTCGGCAAACTCGATGAGCCGTGCCGGCTTGCCTTCAAGCCGCGTCAGCAATTCGTGGCACTCGATGATCTTGAGGTCGTTGAAGCCGAGGCCATGGCCCGGCGCCGGCACGAAGAGGTCATAGGGCTTGTGGTGCGGCGCCACCAGAATGGTGCGGTAGCCCTGCTCGGTCGGCCGATCTGATGTGAGGTAAAGCTGGAATTCGTTCGATCGCTCCTGGTCGAACAGGATCGAGCCTTTCGAACCGAAAATCTGGACGGCGATGCGGCCCTTGCGGCCCCACGCCGAGCGGTTGACCAGCAGCGTGCCGGCAATGCCGTTTTCCAGATGCATCAGCACGCTGGCTATGTCGTAGGTTTCGACCGCGCGACGGCCGCCGCTGGCCAGCTTGCGATCGGCATAGGGTTTGGCCATGTCGCAGATGACACTGGCGACGCGGCCGAACAGGGCGGAAACCAGCGACAGCGGATGCACGGCGAAATCATCGAGCGCGCCATAGCCTGACGCGGCCTCGTGCTTCCAGAAGAACAGCGCTTCGGGGTCGGCCATGAAATCCTCGTCCATCTCGATGCGCAGATGGTTGACCTCGCCGATGATCTTTTCGTCGAGCAGTGCGCCGATATGGCGGATGGCCGGGCTCTGGATGTAGTTGTAGCCGAGCGCCGCGACCTTGCCGGAGTTTCTCGCCGCCGCAGCCATCGCCTCGGCCTCGGCAAAGCTCGGCGCCATCGGCTTTTCGCACCACAGATGCTTGCCGGCTTCCAGGATGGCGATGGCCATTTCCGGATGGAACTGGTTGGGCGTTGTCAGCGAGACGATATCGACTTCGGGATCGTTGACGACGGCGCGCCAGTCGCCCGACGCCTTGGCGAAACCGAACTCGCCCGCCTTGCGCCGGGCAAGCTCTTCATTAACCTCGCCGAGATGGACCAGCCGTGGCTTGGCAACGTCGGGAAAGACGGCGCTGACGGCACTCCATGCGATGGCGTGGCACTTGCCCATGAAACCCGTGCCTATGAGACCGACGCCGACCATTTCCGTTTCTCCACTGCCTGAAGCGTTGCGTGGATGAATTAGTCCATTTTCTTATGGAATGGAATGTCTGCCTCATTTTTTATGGCGTTCTTGCGCAGGCTCGCTATGATGAGGCACAGAGGGACGCTTCACGCATGAGCTTGGACAGAGCGACGATGGACGAACGGGTACCTCGCGATTTCGAGACACTGCGCACCACCATCCTGGAGCGGCGCGAAAGCCTGCCGAAGCGCATCGCCCAGATCGCCGCCCATGCGCTCGACAATCCCGACGATATCGCCTTCGGCACCGCCGCCAGCATCGCCGCTTCGGCCGGCGTGCAGCCTTCGACCCTGATCCGATTTGCCCAGCAGCTTGGCTTCGATGGTTTCACCAGCCTGCAGCAGGTGTTTCGCGAACGGCTGCGCGAGCGCAACTCATCCTATGACGAAAGGCTGCAGGCGTTGCGCGCCAAGGCAGAGGGCGGCGCCGGCCACCGGGCGATCTTCGACGGCTTCGTTGCCGCCGCCAGCACCTCGCTCAACGACATTTCGCGCACGCTTGACGAAGCGCATCTGGAAGACGCTATTTCCCTGCTGGCAAAGGCGGAAACCATCTATGTGCTGGCCAAGCGGCGTTCCTATCCGGTGGCGTCCTACATCGCCTATGCGCTGGGCAAGCTGAAGATCCGCAACCAGCTCATCGAATCGGCTGCCGGGCTGAATGCCGAGATGATCGGCTTCGCCACGCCGGCGGATGCCGTCATCGCCATCTCCTTCTCGCCCTATGCGCCTGCCACGATCGAGGAAGCGCGCAGCATTTCGGAACAGGGCGTGCCGATCGTCGCCATCACCGACAGCTCGTTTTCGCCACTCGCCCAGTTCGCCAAAGTCTGGTTCGAGGTTGCAGAGGCCGATTTCGCCGGCTTCCGCTCGCTATCGGCGACAATGGCGCTGGCCATGGCGCTGACCGTCGGCGTCGGCGAGAAGCGGCGCGACACGAGCCGCAAGCGCAAAGCCTGATCCACCGCCGAAAGGTACTTTTCGCCGAAGGAACACTCATTCCATATTGACTATGTATTGGAATTATTATTTCATATTCCCGGCGCCACGCTGTCGCTAGCGCGTGTACCCCAACACAACAAGGCCGACGGGAGGTTCCAATGAGCGAAGCCGTGGACGCTGAATACGCGCCGCTCGACGTCATCACCATCGGTCGCGCTTCTGTCGACCTTTACGGCCAGCAGATCGGCTCGCGGCTGGAGGACATCACCTCCTTCGCCAAGTCGGTCGGCGGCTGCCCGGCCAATATCTCTGTCGGCACCGCCAGGCTCGGCCTGCGCTCGGCGCTGCTCACCCGCGTCGGCGACGAGCAGATGGGCCGCTTCATCCGCGAGCAGCTGACGCGTGAAGGCGTCAATGTCGACGGCCTGAAGACCGACAAGGAGCGGCTGACCGCACTGGTGCTCCTGTCGGTCGAGGACGAAGGCGTCTCGCCGATGATCTTCTATCGCTCGGACTGCGCCGACATGGCGCTGGCGCCGGAAGACATCGACGAGGCCTTCATCGCCTCGGCCCGCTCGATCGTCGTTACCGGCACGCATTTTTCCAGGCCTAACAGCGATGCCGCGCAGCGCAAGGCGATCCGCATCATGAAGGCCAAGGGGGGCAAGGTGGTGTTCGACATCGACTACCGGCCCAATCTGTGGGGCCTCGCCGGCCATGCCGAAGGGTTCGAGCGCTATGTGAAATCGGACCGGGTCTCGGCGCAGCTGAAGACGGTGTTGCCCGACTGCGACCTCATCGTCGGCACCGAGGAAGAGATCATGATCGCGTCGGGCGCCGACGACTGCCTGAGCGCCTTGAAGACGATCCGCTCGCTGTCGTCCGCCACCATCGTCCTGAAGCGCGGCGCCATGGGCTGCATCGTCTATGACGGACCGATCAGCGACGATCTCGAGGACGGCGTCGTCGGCAAGGGGTTTCCGATCGAGATCTACAATGTGCTCGGCGCCGGCGATGCCTTCATGTCCGGCTTCCTGCGCGGCTGGCTGGGCGGTGAGAACCATGCGACGGCGGCGACCTGGGCCAATGCCTGCGGCGCTTTCGCCGTGTCGCGGCTGCTCTGCGCGCCGGAATATCCGACCTTCGAGGAGCTGCGGTTCTTCCTCAAGAACGGCAGCAAGCATCTGGCGTTGCGCAAGGACGAGGCGATCAACCACATCCACTGGGCAACGACGCGCCGGCGCGACATTCCCTCGCTGATGGCGCTCGCCTGCGACCACCGCGTGCAGCTCGAGGATGTGGCGGCGAAGGCCGGTGCCGATCCGGCGCGGATCGAAGAATTCAAGGTGCTGGCGGTCAAGGCCGCGGCGAAGGTTGCCGCCGGCCGCGACGGCTACGGCATGCTGATCGACGAGAAACACGGCCGCAAGGCGATGTTTGAATTCGCTAGGCATTCCTTCGCCTGGCTCGGGCGGCCGGTGGAGTTGCCGGGTTCGCGGCCGCTGCGCTTCGAATTCTCGCAGGACATCGGCTCGCAGCTCACCGGGTGGCCGGTCGACCACTGCATCAAGTGCCTCTGCTTCTACCATCCCGACGATCCGGCGGCGCTGAAGGAAGAACAGCAGCAGAAGCTGCGTGCGCTGTTCGAGGCCGCACGCAAGGTCGGCCGGGAACTTCTCATCGAGATCATCGCCGGCAAGCATGGCAAGCTCGACGACACGACGATCCCGTGCGCGCTGGAAGAACTGTATGCGCTCGGCATCAAGCCGGACTGGTGGAAGCTCGAGCCGCAGGCGTCGAGCGGCGCCTGGGCGAAGATCGAGGCCGTGATCCTGGAGCACGACGCCTGGTGCCGCGGCGTCGTGCTGCTTGGCCTGGAAGCGCCGCAGGACGAGCTGGAAGCGGCGTTCGCCGCCACTGCCAAGGCGCCCATCGTCAAGGGCTTTGCCGTCGGCCGGACCATCTTCGTCCATGCGGCCGAACAATGGCTGGCCGGCAAGATGTCGGATGACGAGGCGATCGCGGACATGGCGCAGCGCTTCGAACAGTTGACGGATGCGTGGCTTGCCGCGCGGCCGCAAGGCGGCATAAGAAGGCGCGGAATAGGACTGCGGAGGAAACCACCATGACCAAGACAATCCGCCTGACGATGGCGCAGGCGCTGACTCGCTTCCTGTCGTGCCAGATGACCGAGATCGACGGCAGCAAAGTCCCGATCTTCGGCGGCGTCTGGGCGATCTTCGGCCACGGCAATGTCGCCGGCATCGGCGAGGCGCTCTATCAGGTGCGCGACGAACTGCCGACCTTCCGCGCTCATAATGAACAGGCGATGGCGCATGCGGCGATCGCCTACGCCAAGGCCAATTTCCGCCGCCGCTTCATGGCCGCGACCTCTTCGATCGGCCCCGGCGCGCTCAACATGGTGACGGCGGCAGCGCTCGCCCATGTAAACAGGTTGCCCGTCCTGTTTTTGCCGGGCGACGTCTTCGCCAACCGCATTCCCGACCCGGTGCTGCAGCAGGCCGAGGATTTCTCCGACGGCACCGCAACGGTCAACGACTGCTTCCGTCCGGTTTCGCGCTATTTCGACCGCATCACCCGGCCGGAGCAGATCATTCCTGCGCTCAGCCGCGCCATGGCCGTGCTGACCGATCCGGCCGAATGCGGCCCGGTGACCCTGTCGCTGTGCCAGGACGTCCAGGCCGAGGCCTACGATTACCCCGTGAGCTTCTTTGCCGAGCGGGTCTGGCACCAGCGCCGGCCGCGCCCGGACCGCCAGGAACTGGCCGCCGCGTTGGCGGCGCTCAAAGGTGCAAAAAAACCGCTGGTGATCGCCGGCGGCGGTGTCCTCTATTCACAGGCGTCGGACGAGCTGGCGAAATTCGTGGACGGCGCCGGCATCCCGGTCTGCGAGACGCAAGGCGGCAAATCCTCGCTGCCGGACGATCATCCGCTCAACATGGCGGCGGTCGGCGTCACCGGCACTTCTGCCGCCAACCGGCTGGCTGAGGAAGCCGATGTCGTGCTGGCCATCGGCACGCGTCTGCAGGATTTCACCACCGGTTCGTGGGCGCTGTTCAAGAATTCGGGCAAGACCATCATCGGGCTCAACGTGCAGCCCTTCGACGCCGGCAAGCACCGCGCCCTGCCATTGGTGGCCGATGCGGCCGAGGGCCTGGCCGAACTCGGTGCTGCGCTGAAGGGCTGGAAGGCGCCGGCAACCTGGACCGACAATGCGTCCTCCGGCAAGAAGACCTGGCAGGCCGAGGCGGCCAAGGTGACGGCGTCGACCAATGCGGCCTACCCGTCCGACGCACAGGTGATCGGCGCCGTGCAGCGCGCCATGGGCTCCGGTGTGACGCTGCTGAATGCCTCCGGCGGGTTGCCTGGCGAATTGCACAAACTCTGGCAGGCTGGCGCGCCCGGCTCGTACCATGGCGAATATGGCTTCTCGACCATGGGCTACGAGATCGCCGGCGGGCTCGGCGCCAAGATGGCGAAGCCCGTTCAGGAGATCGTCGTCATGATCGGCGACGGCTCCTATCTGATGATGAATTCGGAGATCGCCACCTCGGTGATGCTCGGCCTCAAGCTCACCATCGTTCTGCTGGACAACCGCGGCTATGGCTGCATCAACCGGCTGCAGATGGCGACCGGCGGCGCCAACTTCAACAATCTCCTGAAAGACTCGCGCCACGAGGTTCTGCCCGACATCGACTTTGCCGCGCATGCGGCGAGCCTGGGGGCGATCGCCGAGAAGGTGCCGTCGATCGCCGGGCTGGAAAACGCGCTGGCACAAGCCAAGAAGAATACGCGCACCACGGTGCTCGTCATCGACACCGACCCGCTGGTTTCCACCGATGCCGGGGGCCATTGGTGGGACGTGGCGGTGCCGGAAGTGTCTGTGCGGCCGCAGGTCAACGCGGCGCGCAAGGCGTATGACGAGAAGCGGAAGATGCAGACCGTCGGCGATTGATAGAGGCGCTGCCACCCCTACCTCCCCCTTGTGGGAGGGTTAACAAGAAACCGGAGTGACGACTTGAAAGCCAAACTGGGCATGTCCCCCATTGCATGGTGGAACGACGATCTTGCGGAGCTCAGCGATGACGTGTCGCTGGAGGAATGCCTGCGCCAGTCGCGCTCGGCCGGCTTCACCGGCATGGAGATGGGCCGGCGTTTTCCCAATGACCCCGAAATCATGCTGCCGATCCTGAAGGCCGCCGACGTCACGCTGTGCGGTGGCTGGTTCTCGGGCACGCTGGTTGACGAGGAGATGGCCGGCAACAAGGATCGCATCCAGCCGATGATCGACCTGTTCAAGGCGGTGAATGCGCCTTGCATCGTCTATGGCGAGGTCGGCCGTTCGATCCAGGGCGACCGCTCGAAGCCGCTGGCCACCAAGCCGAAGCTGTCGGACGACGAGATGAAGGCCTATGCGAAACGCCTGACCGAATTTGGCGAATGGTGCGCCGAACAGGGCATGCCGCTGTCTTATCACCACCACATGGCGGCGGTGGTCGAGACCGAGCCGGAACTCGATGCCTTCATGCGCCATTCCGGAACCGGCATTCCGTTGCTGCTCGATGCAGGCCATCTGGCCTTCGCCGGCGGCGACGTGCTGCGCGCCATCGACAACCACCATACCCGGATCAGCCATGTGCATGTGAAGGACGTGCGCATGGGGGTGATCGAACAGCTCGATCGCACCAAACAATCCTTCCTCGACGCCGTGGCGCTCGGCGCCTTCACCGTGCCGGGCGACGGTTCGCTGGATTTCGGCGCCATCGTGCAGCGCTTCGCCGACCATGGCTATGAGGGCTGGTTCGTGGTCGAGGCCGAGCAGGACCCGAAGAAGAACCCGCCGCTCAGGATGGCGCAAGTTGGCTATAAGGAATTGATGCGCGTCATGACGGCGGCCGGCTACACGGTCGAGACGCAAGGCTTTCCCAATGCCTGATCAAGGGAGCCTGATGCGACGGGTTCCCGGCGAGACCGATTGCTGTAGATTGGCCCGATGAAAGATTCCGAGCACCCCTTCTTCCGGCCTTTGTGGCGGCGTGTCGCCATCGTCGCGGTCTGCGTCATCTGGTCGATCATCGAGTTCGCCACCGGCACGCCGTTCTGGGGCATGATCGCGCTCGGCTTCGCCGGCTACGCCGTCTGGCAGTTTTTTTATCTCTACAAGCCCGCTGACGAGGCGAAGCCTCCGGTCGAGCCGAAGGAATAAAGCGGCCCATGGCGCAGAAGGCTTACGGGTCGGGCACTGTGCGCATGACGGGTCGCGTTGTTGGAGACTCACAGCGAGGCCTCCAGCTTCGTCCTCCACGGGCGGAGCAAGGAGCGTAGCGACGCGACTTGGCCTTACAGGCCTGCAACCGTCAGACCACTGGAATAGGAGACAAAAATGTCGAAGCTGCTCGTCAAAGCCGACAAAGGCCACGGCCGCGTTGCCCACGTGACGCCGAAAAGCGCAGGCTGGACCTATGTCGGTTTCGACCTGCATCGGCTGAAGCACGGCGAGAGCGCCTCCGGCAGGACCGATGACCGCGAAGTCTGCCTGGTGTTCGTCACCGGCAAGGGCAAGGCCAAGGCCGGCGGCAAGGAACTCGGTCTGCTCGGCGAGCGCATGTCGCCGTTCGAGAGCAAGCCGTGGTCGGTCTATGTGCCTGAGGGATCGGACTGGTCGGTGACGGCGGATACCGAGCTGGAACTCGCGGTCTGCTCGGCGCCGGGCCTTGGCGGCGGCCTGCCGGTGCGGGTGATCGCACCGGACGATCTCGGCCAGGAGGTGCGCGGCAAGGGCACCAACACGCGCTACGTCACCAACATCCTGCCGGAGGGCAAGCCGGCCGATTCGCTGCTGGTGGTCGAGGTCATCACGCCTGGCGGCCACACGTCGAGCTATCCGCCGCACAAGCACGACCAGGACAATCTTCCCGCCGAATCCTATCTCGAGGAAACCTACTATCACCGCCTCAACCCGCCGCAGGGCTTTGCCTTCCAGCGCGTCTACACCGACGCCGACAAGAATGGCCATCGCGCGCTGGATGAAGCGATGGCGATCGAGGATGGCGATGTCGTGCTGGTGCCCGAGGGCTATCATCCCTGCGCCGCCTGCCACGGCTACGACCTCTATTATCTCAACGTGATGGCCGGGCCGAAGCGGACGTGGAAATTCCACAATGCGCCTGAGCACGAGTGGCTGATGAAGGCCTGACCGGTCGCTGCGTTAGCACTCGCTCCCTGGTCCAGCACGAAAAAATCGTCGGCTAATGACCCCGCCGCAGCGTTTTGTTACCTGAAAGCCAGCAAGGCTTCGTCAATTCGTCATGCAAATCACCTATGGCAGCGAAGCTGACAAGGACTTTCCATGCGTTATGCCATCTATTTCACTCCCCGGCAGGACGAGCCACTGGCGCGGATCGCCGCCGACTGGCTCGGCCGCGACCCATTTGGCGCCGCGACGAGGCCGGTCGAAGCGGTGGCCGACCTGTCGGCGGCGGAAGTCGCTTTCCACACCGCTTCGGCGCGTCGCTATGGTTTCCACGCGACGCTGAAAGCCCCCTTCCGCCTGGCTGCCGACGAGACGGAAACCTCGCTGCGCGCCGCACTCGACCATTTTGCCGAGGTGACGCCGGTGGTGACGATCCCGCGTCTCGTCGTCAGCCAGATCGACGGCTTCTTTGCGCTGGTGCCGGAAGGGCCGCTGCCGGCGCTCAACCGCTTCGCCGATGATGTCGTGCGCGACTTCGACCGGTTTCGCGCACCGCTGAGCGAGGCGGAAATCGAGCGGCGCAGCCCGGATTCGCTGAAGCCGGCCGAGTTCCGCAACCTCTGCCAATGGGGCTACCCCTATGTCTTCGAAACCTTTCGCTTCCACATGACGCTCTCCGGCCGGGCGGGGTCACAGGAAAGCCCTCGTTTGCGCGCAGCGATCGACAGCCTGTTCGCGGAAGTGCTGCAACAGCCGGTGCTGGTGGATACGCTGACCCTGTTTGTCGAAACCGAACCGGGTGCACCGTTCATGGTGCTCTCGCATCACGCGCTCGGGCGCCGCCCGGCCAGAAAAACCGCCTGAAGGACTGCCTGAAATGACCGCCGAGACCGTTCTCCACAATGCCCGCATCGTGCTTGCCAACGAGATCGTCGAGGGTTCGCTGGTGCTGCGCGACGGCTTTATAGCCGGCATCGAAGCCGGCACCAGCCACATCGGCGAGGATATGGGCGGCGACTATATCATTCCGGGGCTGGTCGAATTGCACACCGACCATCTTGAAGGCCATTACGCGCCGCGGCCCAAGGTGCGCTGGAATCCGATCGCCGCGGTGCTCGCCCATGACGCGCAGGTGGCAACCGCCGGCATCACCACCGTGCTCGACGCCTTGCGCGTCGGCATGGACGAAGACGCCGACCTGACATCGGCCGACATCCGCAAGCTGGCCGACGCGATCGAGGACAGTGTGAAGCAGGACCGTCTGCGCGCCGACCATTTCATCCATCTGCGCTGCGAGGTTTCGGCGCCGGACTGCCTCAGGGCTTTCGCCAATTTCGACGGCGACGAGCGGGTCAAGCTGGCATCGCTGATGGACCATGCCCCAGGCCAGCGCCAGTTCGTCAACCTCGAAACCTATGCCTACTATTACCAGCGCAAGCTGAAGCTGACCGATCGCGACTTCAAGGTGTTCTGCGAAAAGCGGATGGCCGAATCGGCGCGCAATTCGGCGCCGAACCGGGCGGTGATCGCCGCCGCCTGCCAGGAGCGCGGCATCGTGCTGGCCAGCCACGACGACGCCACATCAGGCCATGTCGACGAGGCGATCGAACAGGGCGTCCGGGTCGCCGAATTCCCTACCACGGAAGAGGCCGCCAGGGCCTCTAAAGAGGCCGGGATGGGTGTGCTGATGGGCGCGCCCAACGTCATGCGCGGCGCCTCGCATTCGGGCAATGTTTCGGCCCGTACGCTGGCCAGCGACGGCCTGCTCGACATCTTGTCGTCCGACTACATCCCCTTCAGCCTGATCCAGTCGGCGTTCTTCCTCGGCGATGTCGTCGAAGGCATTTCCCTGCCGCAGGCGGTCGCCATGGTTTCGAAAAACCCGGCCGATGCGGTTGGCCTGACCGACCGCGGCGTCATCGAGCAGGGCCGCCGCGCCGATCTGGTGCGGGTGCGTGTCGACGACCATGTCCCAGTCGTGCGCACCGTCTGGCGGCAGGGACGCCGGGTGGCATGATGGTGTCGGCGTCGATCGAGCGGGAACTGTCGGCCGAGACGTTTCCGATCCGCGATGGCGTTTTTGTCGCCGTGGTCGGCCCAAGCGGCGCCGGCAAGGACACGGTGATCGGCTACGCCCGCAGCCATTTTGCCGATGAGACAAGGCTGGAGTTCGTCCGCCGGGTCATCACCAGGCCGAGCGATGTGGCCAGCGAGGATCACGACACGCTGGCGGATGCCGCCTTCGTCGAAGCCGAAGCCGACGGAGCCTTCGCCATCTCCTGGCAAGCGCACGGCTTGCGCTACGGCATCCCCGCCGATGTCGACTGGTCTGTCGCCAATGGCCGTGTCGCTGTCGCCAATGTGTCGCGCGCGATCATCCCCTCCTTGCGCGAACGCTATGCCAATCTGGCCATCGTCGAGATCACCGCCTCACCTGAAGTGCTGGCCGAGCGCCTGGCGATGCGCGGCCGCGAGTCACGCGGCGAAGTGCTGGCGCGGCTGGCACGCAGCGCCAATGTCACTCTGTCCGGGCCCGGCGTCACCTCGATCGACAACAGTGGCCCGCGCGAGGCGGCCGGCGAACGCTTCACCGAGGTGCTGCGCAAGGCGATGGCATTTTCAGACATGTCGGGCCTGATCTAGACTAGGTCGACCGCCTCTGGCTTTGGTGAAAGACGCCAAGCCCGGCTTTGCGCCGGGCGCCAAATCCAATCATCGCAACGACTTGACCGCATGCATAAAATGGAAAAATATGGTACCGGTACCAGCCAAACTGCTCGTGCGCTCGTAGACAGCCTCAATGTATTATAATAGCATACCATTATAAGTCGCGGAGGAGCGCTGCGCCCCGTTTTTGCAATGGGAAGCCAGCGAGCGAAATACCGATCCTGCTTTGCGTCGTCGAGCGGCTGCGCCCCGCGCGAACGACCCCGACACAAGGCGCTAGAAATGCATGGGAGGAAAACATGCGGACTTTCCTGAGAGGGCCCAGTGCCTTGCTGGCGGGCATTGTGCTGGCGCTTGCGGCACTCAAGCCGTCGGTCGCTTCGGCGCAGACGGTCGACGAGATCATCTCGCGCGGCAAGCTGGTCGTCGCGGTGGACACCACGACGCCGCCCTACGGCTTTCTTGACGCCAATCTGAAGCCGACGGGCTTCGACATCGAGGTTGCCAACAAGATGGGCGAGGCGCTCGGCGTGCCGGTTGAATTCGTCACCGTCACCTCGCCCGGCCGCATTCCGGCGCTGCTGACCAAGCAGGTCGATGCCGTGATCTCGATCTTCTCGATCACGCCGGCTCGCGCCATCCAGATCGACTATTCTATCCCCTATGCCGGGCAGTCGGCGGTGGTGATCGCGCCGAAGAGCACCAGCATCAAGGGTGTCGCCGACCTCGTCGGCAAGAAGGTCGGCCTGACGCGCGGCACCGGCGAGGACGGCCTGCTGACCAAGGCCGCCGAAGCCAATCCGGGCATCGAGATCCTGCGTTTCGACGACTACTCCTCGCTGCTGCAAGCCATGGTGTCGGGCCAGATCGACGCCATGGGCGGCGGCGACTATGGCGAGATCTATCTGAAGAAGGCGCAGAACGGCGATGCGTTCGAGCAGAAATACGTTCTCAAGACCTTCTATTTCGGCATCGGCGTCGCCAAGGGCAACGACAATCTGCGCCAGTGGATCAACACCTGGCTGTTCACCATGAAGACCGACGGAGCGCTGGATGCACTGTCGATGAAATACCGCAACCAGCCGCTGCCGACGCTGCCGGTGTTCTGATCGCCTTGTCCCGTGGCGGGGCCGCCATAGCATCGGCCCCGCTTGCCTGACCTCGTGACGGGATGCCCATGCAAACCGCCCTGCAATTCGGCCCGATCCTCATCCATCTCGACCTGCTGCTGCGCGGCCTGGCGAAGAGCATCCAGCTGGCTGCCCTGTCGATCCTGTTCGGCACCGCCATCGGCATACTCGGTGCCGTCGGCCGCAGCTTCGGCCCGCGCTTGCTGTCGTGGCCAATCGCCTGGTATGTCGAGCTGATCCGCAACACGCCGCTCTTGATCCAGCTCTATTTCGTTTTCTTCTCGCTGCCGCTGTTCGGCTTCAAGCTGTCGAGCAACATTGCAGCCGTCGTAGCACTCTCGATCCATCTCGGCGCCTACGCCACCGAGATCCTGCGCGCCGGTATCGAATCCATTCCCGAAGGGCAGATCGAGGCGGCCAAGTCGCTTGGCCTCAGCCGCTGCCTTATCATCCGCCATGTCATCCTGGTGCCGGCGGCGCGCGCCGTCTACCCGTCGCTGTCGGCGCAGTTCATCCTGCAGATCATGGGCACCTCGATCGTAGGCGCCATTGCGGCCGAGGAGCTGACTGCGGTCGCCAACAACCTTGTCATGCAGACCTTCCGCAGCTTCGAGGTCTACATCGTCATCGCCATCATCTATTTTGCGCTGGTGCAGGCCGCCAGCCTGCTCTTCGCCGGCATCGGCAAGCTCATGTTCAGGTGGAAGCTATGAGCCTGCGCGATTTCGGCCCCAACGAATTGATGTTCCTGCTTTTGGCAACGCGCTGGACGATCCTGCTGGCGCTGATCGCCTTTGCCGGCGGCGGCCTGATCGGCCTCGTGGTGGCCGCGATCCGCGTGGCGCCGGCGCGGCCGCTGCGCTGGCTGGCCGCCGGCTACATCCAGTTCTTCATGGGCACGCCGATCCTGATCCAGCTGTTCATGGCCTATTACGGCTCGTCGTTCCTTGGCTACCGGCCGGACCCCTGGGTGGCCGCGTCCGTGACCTTTTCCCTCAATGGCGGCGCCTTCTTCGGCGAGATTTTTCGCGGCGCCATCGAGGCGATCCCGAAGGGGCAATGGGAGGCAGCAACGGCCCTCGGATTTCGCTTCACCCGCACGCTGCGGCTGGTGATCATCCCGCAGGCGGTGCGGCTGATGCTGCCGCCGACCGTCGGCTTCATGGTGCAGATCGTCAAGACGACATCGATCGCCTCGCTGATCGGGCTGACCGAGCTCGCCCGCGCCGCCACGCAGGTCAACACCGTGACCTTCCAGCCGGTGATGGTGTTCGGCACCGTGTCGCTGATCTACTTCGCACTGTGCTGGCCGCTGTCGCTCTATGCCGGCCATCTGGAGCGTCGTTTCGCGACCGGAACGACGCGCAAGGTCGAGACACCGCTGGTCATGTCGGCGGCGTAGTCAGACCGCCTGCCAAGGGAAGCCCAAGGTCTCGCATACCAAGCCACGTCAGCCCTTGGTTCTTATACTCATCCGATACAAGGAGATATGCGTGGGCCATCTGCATAGCCAGAAGCAGCGCTTGCACTTCATCAATGCCGAAGGCCCGAAATGCCCGCTTCCTTGCTGGAAAAACGATCTGATAGTCACAGCGACAATCCTCATCTCCACGGATCGGTCGCTGGAATCGACATACGACCTCATGCGCACCCATGGCGAATGTCCGTGACACAAACGGTTGATCCATTGAAACTTTGCCTCCGCTAAGCAGGGCAACTTAGCCGTTGAACCAAAGATCGTAAAATGGATCAAAGCCTGAGCGGACTGGGGTTGAATCTTAACCCTTGAACGCCGGCAAGGTGAGGCCCTTGACGCCGACGTCGAGCGCGAACAGCCCACCCGGATTCTTCTGGCCGACGAAATGGCTGGCGGGGCGCCGGAGCACCGCCGAAGTGACATAGAGGATGTCGAGGTCCTTGCCGCCGAATTCGCAGCAGGTCGGCAGGTCTGTCGGCAGCAGCACCGTCTGCATCAGGCGGCCATCGGGATCGTAGCGGCAGACCTTGCTGGTCACCGGAATGGTCACCCAGTAGCAGCCCTCGGCATCGACGGTGGCGCCGTCGGCGAGACCGCCGGTCACCGTCATGTCGATGAAGGTGCGGCGGTTTTCGATGTCGCCGGTGGCGGCATCGAAATCATAGGCCCAGACCGCCCCGGCATGGCTGTCGGAGAAGTACATGACCTTCGAATCCGGGCTCCAGGCCAGCCCGTTGGAGCAGCCGATGCCGTCGATCATCCTGTGCACCGACAGATCGGGATCGAGCCGGTAGAGCGCGCCGATGAATTCGATCGGCTGTCCCGGCACCTCGAACATCGAGCCCGACCAGAACCTGCCCTGGCGGTCCGGCTTGCCGTCGTTGAAGCGGGTCTTCGGCATATGCGCTTCCGGGTCGACGATCGCCTCGAATATGCCGGTCGCCGGATCGAAGAAATGGAAGCCGTCGGTCATCGTCAGCACGAGGCCGCCCTTCTCGCGCAGGCCGAGGCAGCCGGGATAGTGCGGCGTCTGGAAGACATCGTCCTTGCCGGTCGAGGGGTCGTAGCGGTGGATCAGCTTCTTCCAGATGTCGATCCACCAGAGCACGCCGGCCTTGGGGTCCCAGAGCGTGCCCTCGCCGAGTTCGGCTCCGGCATCGACGACACAAGTGATTTCGACCATGGTCAGCCCTCTTTCCTGCGCAGCCTGCCGCCAAGCCCGGCGAAGGTCTCGCTGCCGATCGACACGGTGAGCAGGATCACCGCGCCGTAGACGATGAGCAGAGCGCCGCTGGACAGGTTCAGTGCCGGCAGCAGGCCGGTGAGGATTGTCAGCACCATGGCGCCGGCGACGGTGCCGAGATAATGGCCGCTGCCGCCGAGGATCGAGGCGCCGCCGATGGCGACAGCCGCGATCGAGGTGAACAGATAGGCGTCGCCCATGCCGAGATAGGCCTGGCCGGAATAGCCGGTCAGAAGCATGCCGGCGAAGGCGGCGGTGAGGCCCGAGATGACATAGGTCAGGATGGTGGTGCGCACTGTGGGCACGCCGGAGAATTCGGCGACCGTGGCGCTGGTGCCGAGCGCATAGAGGTGACGGCCGAACGCCGCCTTGGAGAGCAGCAGGGTCGCCAACAGCGTCAGCGCCAGCCAGATCAGCGCGATGACCGGGAATCCGCCAATGCGCCCGACCGACAGGAACTGGATCAGCGCCGGCGCCGAGGGCGTCGGCGAGCCCCCGGTCAGCACCAGGATCAAACCTTGCAGGATGACGTTGGTGGCCAGCGTCATGATGATCGGCGGTACGCCGAAATGGGCGACGCCGACGCCGTTGATCAGGCCGATGAAAGCGCCGCCGGCGAGCAGCAGCGGCATGACCCAGACCAGCGGCAGGTCCTGGCCGCCGCACAGCAGCGCCATGACGATGGCCGCCGAATTGAGCACCCATGGCACCGACAGGTCGATACCGCCGCCGATGATGACGAAGGTCTGGCCGAGCGCAACGATGCCGACAAAGGCCGCCAGCACCACGGTGGAGCGCATGTTGGAGACCGACAGGAAGCCCGGCGAGAACAAAGCGGTGACCAGGAGCAGCACGACCATGCCGGCATAAGCGAGCACGATCAGCCGGTTACGGGCGAGGAAGGCGTTCATTGGACACGCTTCCTTGCAGCCTTTTCGGCGACGGAACTGGCCAGCACCGAGAGCAGCAGGATGACGCCGGAGGCGACCGGCTGCCAGTAGCTCGACACATGCAGGACGAAGACCAGATTGCCGATCAGGGTCAGCACGAAGGCGCCGATGAGCGTGCCGGAAAGATGTCCGCGGCCGCCGAACAGGCTGACACCACCGATGACCGCCGCCGCCACCGAAGGCAGGATGTAGTCCTTGCCGATGGTCGGCGAACCGGCGCCTGTCTGCGTCGTCAGATAGAGTGCGGCACCCGCCGCGAACAGGCCCGACAGGCCATAGGTGATGACGTTGACCCGGGTGATCGAGACGCCCGATAGGAAGGCCGACTTTTCGTTGGAGCCCGTCGCCTGGATGGTGATGCCGATCCGCGTTGCGCGGAACCACCACCAGAACAGCAGCAGCGCCAGCAGCATCCAGACCGGGCTGGTCAGGCCGAACAGCTGGGCATAGCCGAAGCCGACCCACCAGCCGGGAACGCTGCCGCCATCGGTCGGCAGGATGATCATGGCGACGCCGTCGAGGATCGACCAGGTCGCGAGCGTGACCAGGAACGGCTGCAGCTTGAGCAGCGAGATCAGCAGGCCATTGAACGCGCCAATCAGGAAGCCGAGGGCCAGAATGACCAGCGCCCACAAGGCCACGGTCGACGGATCGTCGGTGAAGCGTGTCGCCGCGATCACCGTGCCGAGGCTGATCATGCCGCCGATCGACAGGTCGATGCCGCCGCGCACCAGCACGATGGTCTGGCCGGTTGCCGCCAGCATCAGCGTCATCGCGGCCGCCGTGTCGAGGTTGATCTCGTCCAGCGAGAAGACACCGGATTGCAGGTTGCCGTAGATGGCAACGATCAAGGCTAGCATCAGGCATGCGACCAGGAACGGCGCGCGGTCGAGCGCGCGGCCGCGCCAATCGATGCCCTGCCCGGCGGGTTTCAGTTCGGCTGGCCTTTGCGCCATCTCAACAGGTCTCTCTGCGACTGACATCACCATGCCTCAGGCCGCCTCACTTTCAAGCATGGCGGCGCGCAAAATGCCTGCTTCCGAGATACGCTCACCCTCCAGAGTGGCTGCAATGCCGCCATTGCGCATCACCAGCACACGGTCGGCGACATGGACGAGTTCCGGCATGTCGCTGGAATGGAACAGGATTGCATAGCCCTTGGCCGCGAGATCGCGCATCAGCTGGAATATCTCCCCCTTGGTGCCGACGTCGACGCCGCGTGTCGGGTCGTAGAGCAACAGCACGCGCGCTTGCGTGAGCAGCATCTTGCCGAAGATCACCTTCTGCTGGTTGCCGCCCGACAGCGTGCCGGCAAGCTGTTCCGGTGTGCCGGCCTTGATGCGCAGGAAATCGACCATCTCCTTGACGAGGGCAGCTTCCTTTTGCCGGCTCAGCAAGCCGTTTTCGGTGAAGCGCCTGATGACCGACAGGGTCAGGTTCTCGCGCACGCTCTTGGTCAGAAGCAGGCCCTGCCCGCGCCGGTCCTCCGGCACCAGCGCGATGCCGTCCTTGCCGGTCAGCGCCTGGCGTGGATTGCCGATCGAAACCGGCTTGCCCCACAGCTCGACGGTGCCGCTCGCCTTGCTGGCGCCGAACAGCGACTGGAACAGTTCGCGCTGGCCGTGACCTTGCAAGCCGCCGACGCCGAGCACCTCGCCCTCGCGCAGCGCGAAGTCGACGCCGGAGAGCCGGCTGCCGCTGGAAAAACCCTTGACCTTCAGCGCGATGCGATCGGTCGCAGTGGCAATCCGTTCGGGATAGAGCCGGTCGAGATGCCGGCCGATCATCTGGGTGACGATCTCGTTGTCGGACACCGCGTTGGCCTCATGCACGGCGATGGTGCTGCCATTGCGGAAGATGGTCAGCCGGTCGGCGATGGCGCGCACCTCGGCCATGCGGTGCGAAATGAAGATGACCAGCCTGCCCTCGGCGGCCAGCTGCCGGGTGAGCTTGAGAAGCCATTCGGCTTCGCGCGCCGGCAGCGCCGAGGTCGCCTCATCGAGGATCAGGATGCGCGGATCCTTGGCCAGCCCCTTGGCGATCTCGACGATCTGCCGCTCGGCCAATGTCAGCCGCCGCAACTCCTGCTCGGGGCGCAGCGCCGGGAAATTGTACTTGTCGAGCAGCGCCAGCGTCTTGCGGCGCGTCTCGGCGCGATTGATGGTGCGCAGAAACGTCCTCGGCTCATGGCGGAACCAGATGTTCTGCTCGACGCTGAGGTCGGGGATCAGCGACAGTTCCTGGAAGACTGCGGCGATGCCGCGCGCCTGGGCAGCATCCGGATTGGCCGGGCGATAGTCCTGGCCGTCGACCAGGATCGAGCCGCCATCATGCCGCACCGCGCCGGACAGGATCTGGATGAAGGTGCTCTTTCCGGCGCCGTTTTCGCCGAGCAGTGCGTGCACCTCGCCGGCGCGGGCACTGAATGTCGCTTCGCTCAGCGCGACAATGCCGCCATAGCGTTTGGACAGGCCTTTGACGGTGACGAGGTCCATGAATGCGCCTTCGAAAAACTCTCCCGACATCTCGCGATGCCGGGAGACAGGGTCGTGGTCACGGATGTTACTTGCTGCCGGCGGCTTCCGCAGCGGTGATCTCGACCCAGTCGGGCGTGATCGGCAGCGTCAGGCCGGGCGCCTGGTCGGGGAAGGCGTTCTCGCCGACCGCGATCTTGATCATCTTGGTGCCCGGATAGAGCTTGGACTCGAAGGGATCGGTGGTGACGAAGTCACCCTTGACCGAGATCGAGCGTTCGGCCGGCTTCTTGCCGGTGTCGAGAATTTCGACCGCCAATTTGATCGCTTCCGAAGAGAGATAGGCCGGATTCGAGCCGAGGATGCACTTGGCGCCTTTGGTCTGCGCGCAGGTGAGGGCGGCGACGTTATAGGAGAAGCCGACGACCGGGACGATCGGCCGGCCGGCATCCTTGAGCGCCTGGATGGCGCCAGAGCCATAGCCTTGCGTCATGATGCCGTCAATCTGCGGATTGGCGGCAAGCAAGGCGGCGACCCCGGACTGCTCCGGTCCGAGCGCGTAGTTGCCGTTGTAATAGCCGACGACCTTGATGTCGGGATATTTGGCCAGCACCTTCTCATAGCCCTGCTGCAGTTGGGCTGAAATCGGCGCGCCGGCAAGGCCGCGGTCGAGGATGATGTTGCCCTTGCCGCCAAGCTGCACGGCCATCCACTCGGCCATGACCGAGGGGATACGGTCCCAGTCGGAAGCGACGGCATAGGCGCAGGGCTCGGTCACCACCTGGTCAAAGCTGATGACGACGATGCCGGCGTCGCAGGCCTTCTTGATGGTCGGGTTCAAGGCCGAATCCGAACCGGCATCGACGAGGATGGCGTCCGGCTTCTGGCGGATGATGTTGTTGAGCGAGTTTATCTGCGCCTGAACGGTGTTCTCGACATTCTCGATCTTGAGGTCGACGCGACCCTTCAGCGGTCCCTTGTTGACCGAAACGGTGGCGACGCGCTCCATCTGCTGGCGCCAGTCATTGCCGACGAAATTGTTCGAGAGATAGATGGTGTAGGGCTTCTTGTCCTCGGCACGGCTCGGCGCTGTGCCGATGGCGATTGCAGACATGGCAAGAGCTGCCACTCCGATGCAACCTGTCTTCAGTTTCATGGTCTCTCCTCCTTCGTGTTTCCTGCATCAGCCAGCGACGGACTTCGCCATCTTGGTGGGTGCTGCAGGCAAATTGATACCGGTACCAATACGCCTTGTCAATTTAAGCCAAGGCGCATTGGGGACGCTTCGAGGCGACCATTCGCCACCGATTTGCAGAGTCGCTCATTTCGCGCCGGCGGCCTCGGCAGGAGTGATTTCAACCCAGTCCGGGCTGACCGGAAGAAACAGACCGGGAGCCATGTCCGGAAAGGCGTTCTTGCCGACCTCGATCTTCTGCATGGCCGCGTCGGGGTACAATTCGGACGCGATCGGATCGGTGGTGAGGAAGGCATTGCGCAGCAGGATCTTCTTCTGCGCCGGCTTCTTGCCGTCGAGGATCTCGACCGCCAGCTTCAGGGCCTCGGCCGACAGATAGGCAGGGTTGGGCGCCAGGATGCACTGGGCGCCTGCCGTCTGGGCACAGGTCGTCGTCGTCAGGTTGAACGGACTGCCGGTGATCGGAACGATCGGACGGCCGGCATCCTGCAGCGCCTTGATCGCTCCGGCGCCGTAGCCCTGGACGAAGATGGCGTCGACTTGCGGATGGGCCGCCAGCAGGCTGGCGACGCCGGCCTGTTCCGGTCCGAGCGCATAGTCGCCGTTGAAGTAACCGACCACTTCAATGCCGGGATATTTCTTGATGACTTCTTCGAAACCGCCCTGCAGCTGAGCGGAGATCGGAGCACCGGCAAGCCCGCGATCGACGAGGATCTTGCCCTTGCCGCCGAGTTTCTTGACCAGCCATTCGGCCTCGACGCGCGGCGCCCGGCCCCAGTCGGACTCCATGGTGTAGGCGCAGGGCGCGCTGACGATCTGGTCGAAGGCGATGACCACAATACCGGCTTTGCAGGCCTTTTCGATCGTCGGGTTGAGGGCTTCTCCGGAGCCTGCATCGATGACGATGGCATCGGGCTTGTTGCGGATGATGTTGTTGAGGGAATTGATCTGCGCCTGGACGGTGGTTTCGACCACTTCGACCTTCAGATCGACGCGACCGGCGAGCGGCGGTTTTTTCACCGCGATGTCGGCACTGCGCAGCATCTGCTGGCGCCAGTCATTGCCGACGAAATTGTTGGAGAGATAGATGGTGTAGGGCTTCTTGTCCTGTGCGTTGGCCGGCACGGCATCGATCGACAGCAACGTCGTCGCGATCACCGCAAGGCCGGCGAAAAATGCGCCTGCTTTCATGATTTGCTCCTCCCATGTTTGTTGCCGGCCGCGAACGCCGCCGCCTATCATGTGCCTTCCAGGCACACCCCCTTATGAACAGACCTTGTTTCGTGCATGCCGTTACCCCGGAACCGCTGCGCGCTTTCGGGCATGCAATGCTCGACATCGGACGGGGTCGCGCACCCACGTTCGATCGTGGTTTCGTCGCGGCCACTATCCTAGCTATAATGCTATTATAATTTTATAAAGCTGTCCATGGGCGGGACGGGAAAATCCGCGTGGACGATCGCGCCGATCGGCCCGCCGATCCGGTTCAGACCAGGTCGTTCGGCGCGTCATAGCTGATGCTGAAGAGATCGGCCGGATGCCGGGCAATGGTGAACTCGATGCTCTGCAGGTCGGCCGATTGGTAGAGCATCTCCACGCTCAGGACCGCACTGCCGAGAGCGACGCCGAGGTCTTCGGCGATGGCCTCGTCGGCGATCTCGGCGCGGACCGTGACATGCGCGACGTCCAGCCGCAGGCCGAGATGCCGTTGCACCGAGCGAAAGATCAGCACGTCGGAAAAATCGTCCCGCTTCAGCTTGGCTCCGACAGCAGGCGGGAAATAGCTGGTGATCTGCGCCTTCTTCTGCTCGCCCACCGACAGGATGCCGCGCAGGCAGTAGCCCGCCTCGTCCTTAGCCATGCCGAAATGGCGCTGGAGCACGGGGGAAACCTCCTTGCGATAGGATTTCACCGTCAGCTGCGCGTCCTTGGTGAACGCCGCCATGTCGGCAAAATTCTTGAATTTCCAGCTCAGATTGACTGACGGATTGCGCGCCGTGACCACAGCCGGTTTCGCCGACCGTTTTCTGATCAAGCCGTCGGCCTCGAGGTCCCGCAGCGCTTGCCGCACGGTGATCAGGCTGACGCCGAAATGCTCGGCGATGGTCGCCTCCTTCGGCAGTTCGCCGCCGACCGGGAAGGTGCCGTCGCCGATCGGCTCGCGGAGGATGTCGGCGAGCTGGCGATAGAGCGGCCCGTTCGAGCGGCCGAGCGTGCGCCGGGGAAGACTGTCGATGGTGGGAACGGAGTTGTCCATGAGCCTCGTCGCGCCTGTGTCGAAGCTTTTATAATAGCTTCTTTGGCCCGAGGCTAGGCGATGCCGACGACGATCGGCAACGTCAGACGAAGAGCCGGAGCGGATGTTCGATCGCCGATTTCAGGGCGGCGAGCCACGCTGCGGCGGCAATCTCGTCAACGCCTGCCGCGTCCGTGACGAGCAGGCATTCGGCATGGTCGCCTGTGCTACTGACCGAGACAGCCAGGCGCATGGCGCGGCCCGGCAGCAGCGGCAGCATCACCGGCCGGATGTCGCCCGCCGGCAGCAGGCGGATGGAAAGCAGCGCCGGCATTTCCGCGTCGTCGCGACTGTCGGCCAAAGCTGCTAGCCGCGTTGTGCGCAGCGACGTCAGCGGCGCTTCAGGAACGGTCGCAAACACCGCTTGCCGGCCTGCCAGTTCCAGCGCCACCGGCGCGTCGCCGGTCTTGGCGGCATCCGCGATCTCACCGCATACACGACCCGCCGCGCGCAGCAGCACGTCGTCGAGGTCGAACGCTCTCCCCGTGCTCTCCAGCGCGGCCAGCAGGTCTCGCAGCGCGGTCAGCGCGACCGACGCCGCAAAGGCGGCGATGCGGGGAGCCGCAACAGAAGGGGCGACGACATCGGGCAAATTTGCGGGCGCGGCAGCCGCAACGAAGCCCAGCACGTCGGCGGCCAGGATGCGGCCGCCGGGACCGCTGCCGCGAAGGGTTTCCAGCGGAAGAGCGCGCTCGCGCGCCAGGCGGCGCGCATAGGGCGAAACAGCCAGCCGCGGGGTCTGCGCCACTGCCATGTTCATTTGAGATACTCTGCATTGACGCAGTTGGTGAGCCGGCCCTCGGCGAGATAGGCGTGCACGACCTCGATCGATTTCAGCCTGAGGTCGCGCATCGATGCCGGGCTGTAGAAGGCCGCGTGCGGGGTGACGATCAGCCGGTTGGCGATCCAAGGCTCGCGGCGGCACCATGCCGCCAGCAGCGGATGATCGAGATCGCCGGGTTCGTTCTGCAGCACATCGAGCCCCGCTCCCGCGACCGTACCCTTGCGCATCGCGGCTTCCAGTGCATCGAGATCGACGATCGGGCCGCGCGCGGTGTTGATGAGGACAAGGCCGGGCTTGGCGGCGGCGAAGGCGGCCGCGCCGAGCAGCTTGCGGGTCTCCTCGCTCAACGGCGTGTGGACGCTGACGACATCCGCCCGCCCCATCAGCTCGGCCAGCGAATGAACCCGCTCGTAGCCGGTCGAGAGGTCGACGCCGGACAGAAGATGCGGGTCGTAGAAAACAACCTTCATGTCGAAGGCGGCGGCGCGACGCGCTGTGGCCAGCCCGATGCGGCCAAGCCCGACAATGCCGAAAATGGCGCCCTTGTGCCGGCGCACCAGCGGCGCCTTGGAGAAATGCCAGCCTTCAGTGCCATGGCCGGAAAGCTCCGCGCCATAGGCGGAGGTGCCGCGCGTCAGCGCCAGCATCAGGCCGATGGCGTGGTCGGCGACTTCGGTGGTGCCATAGTCCGGCACATTGCAGGCGGGGATCCCGCGCGCGCCCCAGCCTGCCGTATTGATGTTGTCAAAGCCGACGCCGGAGCGCACCGCGATCCTCGCCTTGGGAAAGGCTAACGGAGCGGCCGCGACATTGTGGGTCGGCGAATAGTTGATGACGGCATCGACCGTCTCGCAGACAGCCGGATCGAGACTGGCGGCCTTGTCGTTGGTCGACCGGGCGAGGATGAGTTCGATGTCGGGATAGTGCTCACGCTCGAGTTCGGCTTCGTCGGCGGCTTGCCAGTTGGCGCACAGGATCTTCATGCTTGCCCTTCGGAATGGTTGGGAACGAGAACTATTTCTTGATGCCGCCTATGCGGCCGCCCATCGGTACGACGGCGCCGACCGGCTGGTCGATCGCACTGAGCGTACCGCTGATCGGCGCCTCGATCTCGACGACGGCCTTGTCGGTCTCGATCTCGGCGATCAGCTCGCCTTCCTTGACCGCATCGCCGACCGCCTTCAGCCATTTGACGACGGTGCCTTCACTGACGGTGAGGTCACCGAACGGCATTGTTATCGGCTCGTCGTCGCTGGCGGCAGGTGCAGTCGTTGGCGCTAGCGTGGCGGGCTGCGGCCTGGCCGCAACAGGTCCAGGCTTAGCCGGCGCAGCACTTTTCAAGCCGACCGTGTACCAGTGATCCGGCACCGGCGGCTTGCCCGCGATGACGTCGCGCACGCCCTGGACGATGCGCGCCGTGTCGACCAGCATGGCGCGCTCCAGCACCGGCGCGAAGGGGTGCGAAGTCGGCGCCGTGTGCAGCCTTCCGGGCGGTGCGTCGAGCTCGTCGAAAGCGAGTTCGTTGATGGCTTGCGCGATCTCGCCGCCAAGGCCGCACATCGCCCAGGCTTCGTCGACGATCAGCAGACGATGAGTCTTGCGCACGCTGGCGACGATCGTGTCGATGTCGAGCGGCATGATGGTGCGCGGATCGATGACTTCAACCTCGATACCCTCAATGGCCAGCGCTTGCGCCGCCTCCAGCGCGCGCTGCACCATCTGGCCGGCGGCGACGATGGTGATGTCGATGCCGGCTCGCGCGATGCGCGCGACGCCGAACGGCACATAATGTTCGCCGACCGGCACCTCGCCCTTGGACGCGAACAGCGCCTTGGGTTCGAGCATGATGACGGGATCCCCGGCCCTGAGCGCCGTCTTCATCAACCCCTTGGCATCGGCCGGGGTCGAGGGCACGCAAACGATGAGGCCCGGCATGTGGGCGAAGATTGGGTGATAGATGCCGCTGTGATGCGGGCCGGAACTGCGCAGCGCTCCAGCGCCGACGCGCACCACCATCGGCGCGCTCATCAGGCCGCTGGTCATGTAGCGCAGCTTTGCTGCCTGCAAAAAGATCTGCCCGGCGGTCTCGAAGGCGAAGTCGGCAAACATCAGGTCCGAGACAGTGCGCGCGCCGGTGGCCGAGGCGCCGACGGCAGCGGCGGTAAAGCCCTGTTCGGAAATCGGCGTGTCGACCATCCGCTCGGCGCCGAACTCCTGCCAGAGATTCTTGGTGTGGGCGAAGCTGCCGCCGCGTTCACCGGTACCCTCGCCGAAATAGAGGATCGCCGGATTGGCGCGCATCTCCTCGGCGAGGCCGTCGCGCACCGCTTCGAGCCAGCCTTGCGTGCGCGTCTCGCCGATGGCGCGCGGTTGCAAGGCGGCCGGCGGATTGATCGGGTCGGCAAAGACATGCAGGCGCACTGTCGCCGGATCAGGCTCGGGCGAGTTGCGGGCGAAGGCCAGCGCCTCCTCGACCACCTTCTCGATCCGGCCTTCGATGGCTGCCAACGCTTGCGCATCGGCAATGCCATACTCCTCGACCAGCTTCTTGCGGAACATGTCGATCGGATCGCGCTTGATCCAGGCGTCGAGTTCCTCCTGCGTCCGGTAGGTGCCGATAACCGGATCGCCCTCATGGTGGCCGACAGTGCGATAGGTCTTGGCCTCGATCAGCGTCGGGCCTTTACCTGAACGCGCGCGCTCGGTCGCTTCCTTCATGGCCAGCCAGACAGCAAACACGTCGTTGCCGTCGACGGCGACGCTTGGCATGCCGTAGGACGCGGCCTTGGTGGCGATCTCGGGATTGAGCGTGACGGAGTTGAGCGGCGTGGCCGTGGCGTAGAGATTGTTCTCGCAGACGAAGACCGCAGGCGCCCGCTGTACGGCGGCGAAATTGAGCGCTTCGTGGAAGCCGCCATGGTTGGCGGCGCCGTCGCCGAAGAAGGCGACGCCGATGTCGTCGCGCCCCTGCTGGCGCGCGCTCATGCCGATGCCGACGGCATGGCCGATGCCGGCGGCGACGATGCCATTGGTGCCGAACAGGCCGACCGAGCGGTCATAGAGATGCATGGTGCCGCCGCGGCCGCCGCAAATGCCGTCGGCCTTGCCGAACAGCTCGGCCATCACCCGTCCGGGATTGGCCCCCTTGGCCAGCGCATGACCGTGGCCGCGGTGGGTCGAGGTGACCCAATCGGTCGGACGCAGATGCGCGCAGACACCGACCCCCGTCGCCTCTTCGCCGATGTAGAGATGCAGGAAGCCGGGCGTCTCGCCCTTGCGGCAGGCGATCTGGGCGATGCTTTCGAAGCGACGCAACAGCACCATGCGTTCGAACAGGTCGAGCAGGATTTTCCGGTCGGGCAGATTTGGCGCACCTTTGAAATGCTCGCGTGCGCGCGCCGCAGAAATTGCCACCAAAGCCTCCCTGGATCCGTCTGGTGCCGGGCGGCAAAGCGCCGGCGGCGAGTTTGTGGGGTACTCGCTTCGGCCCATCATAGATTATAATAGCATAATGTCTACTGGCTCAAAAAGAGCCCGCTGATGGCTAGATTTTGGTGACGCGCACCGTTGCGTCGGGCCGCTGGAACAGCTCCGGCCGCAGGCTGAGGCCAAGCCCCGGCCCTTCGAGCGGCGCGACATGGCCGTCCTCGACCGGCGGAATGTCGGCGACGATCTCGGTGTACCAGCCGGTGAAATAGGCGCGCACCGCTTCCTGGTAATTGACGTTCGGCAAGGTCGCCGAGAGCGCGCAGCTGGCGGCATAGACGATCGGCCCGGTGCAGTCGTGCAAGGTCACCGGCAGTTCGCTGGCCTCGGCCATATTGGCGATCTTGCGCGCTTCCGAGAGCCCGCCGCACCAGGCAAGGTCGATCATGATCACCGAAGCGGCGCGCTTGTCGATCAGCTGCTTGAACATCTGCCGGGAGGCCAGCCGCTCGCTGGCGGCGACGGGTATCGAGGTGTGGCGGGCAAGTTCGGCCATGGCGTCGAGCTCGTTGTAGCGAATCGGCTCTTCCAGCCAGGCAACATCGTAGGGCTTCAGCGCCTCGGCAATGCGCAGCACCGGCGGCAAGGTCCATAGCCCGTGCAGTTCAACCATGATTTCCATGTCGCGGCCGACGGCGTCGCGGATCTTCTGGAACGGCTCCAGTGCCTTGTCGAGATCGGCAAGCGAAATGCGGGTGCCGTTCGAGGCCTCGGCGGCGATGTCGAACGGCCATATCTTCATGGCGCCGATTCCTTCCGATTTCAGGCTCCTGGCAAGGTCGCCGGCATTGTAGCGCCAGGCGAGGAGATCTTCATACGGACCTTCGTTCGAATCGCTGGGCTTGAGCGACCAGTCCTCACCACGCTCGAACAGGGCATTCTTCTGCGTCGCGCGGACATGCTTGTAGCCGGCGCAAGTGTTGTAGATCGGCACGGTCCTGTGTGTGCGCCCGCCAAGCAGCCGCCAGACCGGCTCGCCGAGCGCCTGGCCGTAGATATCCCACAGCGCGATGTTGACGGCGGAATTGCCGCGCACCTCGGCGCCGGAATCGCGCGCGCCGACATAGACGCTGCCCAGCGTGCGGTCGTGCAGCTCGATGTCGCGCGGATCCTTGCCCAGGAGATAAGCGGCGACATTGTCATGGATGTAGGAGGCGACCGGCCCCGGCGCCCAGAAGGTCTCGCCGGTGCCGATGAGGCCGGCATCAGTGTGGACGCGCAGCCAAAACAGGAACGGAAATTCCGCCAGCTGCAGCGTTTCGAGCGCGACGACTTTCATTTTTTCCTCCCCATACCGACCAGACCGCACGGCCAGCGGACAATAGCACATCGCCGTTGACAGCCATTTATGGTACCGGTATCAATCCCGTCAAGATGGCCACCGGGAGGGTGCTCGCTTGCCTGCCGAAATTCACGATATCACGCCAAAACGAGCATTGGTCACCGGCGCCGCCGGCGGCCTCGGCCGCGAGGTGGCGATCCAGTTGGCCCGGCGCGGCTGTGCCGTCGCAATTGCCGACGTCAATGGAGAAGGGCTGGCCGAGACAGCCCGGCAAATCAGGGATACCGGCGCGGAAACCGAGGCCATAACAGGCGATTTCACCCTGGAGGGTGCGCCGGAGGCGGCCGTCGAAAAAGTGGTCGCGCGTTGGGGCGGCATCGACATCCTGGTCAACAATGCCGGCTATGGCGTGATCGAGCCGTTCCTCGACGCCACCTTCAAGGCATGGACGCGCACGCTGGCGCTCAATGTCACCGCACTTGCCATGGCCTGCAAGGCGGCTGGCCGGGTGATGCGCGAGCAGCGTTCGGGGCGCATCGTCAACATCACCTCGCCGGGCTCGCGCATGGCGCTGCCCGATTACACCGCCTACACGGCGAGCAAGGCGGGCGTCGATTCCATCACCCGCGCCGCCGCGGTGGCGCTGGCGCCCTATGGCGTGCTGGTCAATAGCCTGGCCCCGGGCATGATGGACACCGAGATGCAGCGCTCGACGGAGGCCGATCTCGCCCGCGCCAACGGCCGCAACGATCTGCAGGCCTTTCTCGACGAGCGCACACGCCGCATTCCGCTTGGCCGCCGCGCCGAGATTTCCGAAGTGGCTGAAGCGGTCGTCTGGCTCTGCCTGGATTCGCCCAGATACATGACCGCCGAGCGGCTCAACATGTCGGGCGGCCTCGACAAGGACTGACCAGATGCTGCGAAACTCCCCTCCCGGCACTGCCGATATCGGCGCGCTCGAACGCAAGGCAGAGCGGCTGCGCCGCCACATGCTGACCATGGCGCGCGGCCAGGGCCAGGGTTATATCGGCCAGGGTCTGGGCATCGCCGATACGCTGGCGGCGCTGTATTTCCACGAACTGCGCTATGACCCGCACAATCCAGCCTGGCCCGATCGCGACCGCTTCCTGTTGTCGACCGGGCACTATTCCATCGCGCTGTGGGCAGCTTTTGCCGAGGCCGGCATCATTCCGGTCGAAGAGCTGGTCACCTACGGCGCCGACAACAGCCGTCTGGAGATGTCGACGCTCGATACCACGCCGGGGGTGGAGATGATCGGCGGCTCGCTCGGCCACGGCCTGGGGCAAGGCATCGGCCAGGCGCTGGGCTTGCACGTCGACCGTTCCGACGCGCGCGTCTTCGTCGAACTGTCGGATGGCGAGATGCAGGAAGGCTCGACCTGGGAAGCGGCGATGTCGGCCAGCCATTTCAAGCTCGACGGGCTGGTGGCGCTGATCGACTGCAACGGCATCCAGGCCGACGGACCCGTGGTGCTCGACATGGAACCTGTAGCCGACAAATGGCGCGCCTTCGGCTGGCAGACATCGGAGATCGATGGCAACGACATGACGGCGGTGGTCGGCGCGCTGGCCGATGCACGTCAGCGCAACGGCAAGCCGAAGGCGATCGTGCTGCGCACACTGCCGGGCAAGGGCGTACCCCGCATTGAAACCTCTGAGAAATCGCACTTCTTCCGCATCGACGTGGCGCAATGGGACGGCATCATCGCCGAGTTCGAGAAAAGTGCGGGGGCACAGCCATGAGCGGCGCGGCAATGGAGGCCGGCCGCACGCTGGCCATGGGCCAGGACGAAGCGGTCGGCGGCGGCCGTCGGAGCGTGGAGGCGCCGTTTGGTCGGGCGCTGGCCAGACTTGGCCATAGCCATCCCAACATAGTCGGGCTGACCGCTGATCTCGGCAAATACACCGACATATTGCCGTTCCGCGACGCCTTCCCGGATCGCTTCTTCAATGTCGGCATGGCCGAACAGAATCTCGTTGCTGTCGCCGCGGGGCTGGCGCGCACCGGCAAGGTGCCGTTCGCGACCACCTACGGTGTGTTCGCGACGCGGCGCGCCTATGATTTCGTCGCCATCGCGCTGGCCCACTCCAACCTCAACGTCAAGATCGTGGCCGGCCTGCCAGGGCTGACGACCGGCTATGGCGGCACGCATCAGGCGATCGAGGATCTGGCGCTGATGCGGATGATCCCCGGTCTCACCATCATCGATCCCTGCGACGCGACCGAGATCGAAGCGGCGACCGAGGCGATCGCGGCGCATCAAGGGCCGGTCTATATGAGGCTGCTGCGCGGCAGCGTGCCCGTCGTGTTCGAACCGGGGTACCGCTTCGAAATCGGCAAGGCGCGACGGCTTCGCGAAGGATCGGATGTCGGCATCATCTCGACCGGCTTCATGACCGAGCGGGCGCTGGACGCGGCGGAGGCTTTGCAAAAGCGCGGCATCTCCGCCGGTGTGCTGCATGTGCCGACCATAAAGCCGTTCGACGCAGAGGTGGTGGCTGAGTTTGCAGCCAGCGTCAGCCGTGTTGTCACGGCGGAAAACCATGTCGTGGTCGGTGGATTGGCGAGCTTGGTCATCGAGACCTTGTTCGATGCCGGCCTTTTGAAGACAGTGACCCGCATCGGCCTGCCCGACCGCTATATCGAATGCGGTGCGGTGCCGACCTTGCAAGCGAAATACGGCCTGACCACCGAGGCCGTCATCGCAACGATTGCCGCGCCAGATCATGATCCCGAAAAGTGGAAACCGGTTTTCGGAAAGGATCATGGTCAAACAAAAAGCTAGTTAGGATTTTCGCATGAAGATCACCGAGATCGAGACCTTTGCCGTCGGCGCCGGGTGGAAGAACTGGCTGTTCGTCAAAGTGCATACCGACAGCGGCATTCACGGTGTCGGCGAAGGCACGCTGAACGGCTTCATCAAGACCACCGAAGCCGGCGTGCACGAACTCAAGCATCTGGCCATCGGCCAGGATCCCTGCCGCATCAATGCGCTGGCCAAGCGCATGCTGGACAGCGTCTCGCTTGACGGCGGCCATATCCACCGCACGGTGATCGCGGCGATCGAGGTCGCCTGCTGGGACATACTGGGCAAGAGCCTCGGCGTGCCAATCCACCAATTGCTGGGCGGCCAGGTGCGCGACAGCGTGCTTGGCTACGCCAATGGCTGGTATCGCACCGAGCGCACGCCCGAGGCCTTTCTCGAAGCCGCCAAGGCGGTGCTGGCCAAGGGCTTCAAGGCGTTCAAGCTCGACCCGTTCGGCACCGCGCAAGGTTTTATCGCGCGCGGGGAGCTGGAGCTGTCCTACGCCATCTGCCGGACCTTGCGCGACAGGCTGCCGAAGGACACGCTGATCCTGATCGACGTGCATGCGCGCTTCACCGAGATCGCCGCGCTGCAAGCAGCGCAAAAATTCGCCGATCTGGATATCTACTGGTGGGAAGAACCGACGTCGCGCGACCGGCAGGAAACGGTGCACGAAGTGGCGCATCGCTCGCCGATCCCGGTGGCGACCGGCGAGATGTACGACACGGTCGGTCAGTTCTACACGCTTGCCGCCGGCGGCGGCGTCAACATCTTCCAGACCGAGCCGATGTCGCTCGGCGGCATCACGCCGTCGATGCAGGTGGCCAACCTGGCACTCGCCCATGGCAGCCACATCGCGCCGCACCAAAGCGGCGGACCGGTGGCGACGGCTGTGTGCCTGCAATTGGCCGCGGCCGTGCCGAATTTCCTCATCCAGGAGCATTTCGACGCCTTCAACGAACCATGGACGCGCGACCTCGTCACCTGGCATCCGACCGTCAACCCGAACAATGGCCATCTGTCGCTGCCGGACGCGCCGGGGCTCGGCATCGATCTCAACATCGAAGCGATCAAGGAGCACCCTTACGATCCCCACGCCTATCTCAACGTCCATGCCGAAGGCTGGGAAAAGCGGCTCGGACGGCGTGAGGAGTCGAAGAGCTGATCACGCGCTTTCGCGGTCGACGATCTCGAAGCCGAGGCTGGTGATGGTCGGCACCTTGGTGTCGCCGCCGAGCCTTGCCAGCAATTGCCGCACCGCGCGCCGGCCCATCTCGTAGCGGTTGACCTTCACCGTGGTCAGCGGCGGATAAAGCTGGGCCGCCAGATCCATGTCGCCATAGCCGGCAATTGCGATCCTGCCCGGCACTGCCCAGCGGCGCCGGTGGCATTCCTGCACGGCGCCGACGGCCAGCGTATCGCTGGAAAAGAAGATGGCGTCGATGTCCTTGTGGCGGGAGGTCAACGTCACCAGCGCCTCGGCGCCGCCCTGGGCGGTGATCGGCACTTCGACCTCCATGTCGTCATGGTTCCTGATGCCGAGTTCGGTGAGTGCGGCGTGATAGCCGGTGCGGCGCTGCTGCAGGCGGTCATTGCCGTGGATCGGCGTCGAGACGAAGCCGATGCGCTTGTAGCCCTTGGCCGCCAGATGCATGGTCATGGCATAGGCGGTCTCGAAATTGGAGACGCCGACAACCATGTCGATCGGCTTGCGGCCCTTGATCTCTGATATCTCGACCACCGGGGCGCCACTGTTCTTCAGAAGCGCGCGCGCCGTTTCGCTCTGCACGAAACTTTGCAGGATCATGCCGACAGGGCGCCAGCCAAGCAGATTGCGGATCGATTTCTCCTCGGCCTCCTGCGTGAACTCACCCTGGACAAGCAGCATCGAATAGCCGCTCTCGTGGCACTCGTCGGACATGCCTTGCACCTGTTCGGCGATGCCCGAATTGATCAGCGGCGGCACCACCGTGCCGATCATGCGACCATTGCCGCGCATGCTGGACGCCAGCCGGTTGGGCACGAAGCCGGCCTGCTCGATGGCCTCGAGCACCTTGGCGCGCGTCTCCGGCGACACCATGTCCGGATTGGAGAGCGCGCGCGACACCGTCATCGGCGCGACGCCGACGCGCTTGGCGATCTCGCGGACGCCAAGGCGCTGCGGCTTCTTCTCACCCGCCGGCGGTCTGTCGGTCATCACCACGCTCCCAAGAGGGCGAGATCCAGCAAGGCAAGGTCCTGCGGATCGCGCGTCATCAGCCCATTCATAGCGGTTGCGGCGCGCGCTTTCCAGCGAGGCACGGGCTGGCCGCGACGTCTCCGAATTTCACCCGTTGACAAGTTATAATATTATAATCTTAATGGTATCGAGGAGCGTGCCAAGGCTTGGCGCGGGCGAATGGTGCCGGACGCCGAGCCGGCATCAGGCGCCGCCAGGGAGGTCAGGATGAACAGCGTGGCAGACGTGATCTCGCCGCCCCGGGATGCGCAATCGTTCCGGCGGCGGCTGATCGGCTTCATTGCCGTCGGCGAAGTCGGCGTGCTCGCGGCCATGGCACTGCTGATCGGCTTCTTCTGGCTGCTCGAGCCGGCATTCCTGTCGGAGCGAAACATTCGCGCCATTCTCAACGTCGTGTCGTTTGTTGGCATCATCGCCATCGGCCAGACCATCCTGCTGGTCGCCGGTGAGTTCGACCTGTCCGTCGGCTCGGTGGCCGGACTGTCGGCCGTGGTCGCCGCCAAGCTGATGACCGCGGCTGCCCTGCCGGTCTCGATCGCCGTACTCGGCGGCGTCGGCGTCGGCGCGCTGATCGGTCTCGTCAACGGCGTGATCGTCGTCAGGCTCGGCATCCCCGCCTTCATCCAGACGCTCGGCATGCTGTTCATCGGCCAGGGCCTGATCCAGGTGGTGACCGGCGGCTATCCGGTCTACCCGCTGCCACAGACGATCAATACGATCGGCGGCACCGATCTGGCCTTCGGGCTCGGCTGGAGCTTTGCCTTTTTCATCATTGCCGCCATCGTGGCCGATTTCGTGCTGCGGCGCACCGTGCTCGGGCGCAACATGTATGCCACCGGCGGCAACAAGGAAGTGGCGCATCTCGTCGGCATCAACACCAACGCCTACAAGATCGGCGCCTTCATCGTCGTCGGCGCGCTGTCGGCGATCGCCGGCATGTTCGTCATGGCCGATCTCGGCAGCGGCGGCACCTCGATCGGCAGCGGCTGGGAACTGACCGTCATCGCCGGCGTCGTGGTCGGCGGCGTCAGCCTGTTCGGCGGCGCCGGCACGGTTGCCGGCGGCGGCGTCGGCATCCTGATGCTGAAAGTGGTGCAGAGCGGCCTCGTCGTCATCGGCGTCAACTCCAACTGGCAGCAGATCGCGGTCGGCGTGATCATGGTCATGGCCGTCGGCCTCGACATATTGCGCCGCCGCTACTTCATCGCCGGCGCCTAGGCCGACCGCGAGGGAACGTGGATATCGCGCCGGCAAAATACCGGCAAACCAAGGGAGGTAGGACATGAAACTCAATCTGAAAAAAGGACTGGTCGGCGCCGCGCTCGCCGCGGCGGTCGCGACGTCATTCAGCTCGGTGGGCCTTGCCAAGGCCGCGGATGTTCATCTGCTCTGGGTGCAGGCGATGAAGGACCACCCCGTGCACCGGCTGATGCAGGCGGGCTTCCTCAACAAGTGCAAGGAGCTCGGCTACACCTGCGAGGTCGTCGGCGACCCGAGCGCCACCAACTGGGATATCCCGGCGACATTGCCATTGGCCGAGGCAGCCCTTGCCCGCACCAAATACGACGCCATCGGCGTCTACGGCGTGGATCCGGCGATCTATTCCTACATCACCAAGCTTGCCAAGGAAGGCTTCCCGATCGTGACCTGGCATGTGCTGCCGCCGGAAGGCACCGTCACCGGCCTCAAGGCAGCGACCGGCGAGGACATCGCCGATGTCGGCGCCAACGCGGCGATCGCCATCGGCGACAAGCTCGGCGGCAAGGGCACCGTGGCGCTGACGCAAGGCGCTTCCAACGACACTGAAAACGCGATGTCGGATGCCTTCCGCAAGACAATCGCGGCGAAATACCCCGGCATCAAGGTGCTCGACACCCAGATGGAAGGTTTCGAGCCCTCAGCCGCAGAGGCCAAGGCGGTGGCGATCCTGCAAGGCAATCCGGGTGTAACCGCGGCCTTCGGCACCACCGGCAACAGCATCCAGACCTGGTCGGGTGCGGCGCGCAAGGCCGGGCGCGATGTCGTCATCATCGGCATGGACTACATCAGGCAGAACCTCGATCTGGTGAAGTCGGGCGCCGCCTACGGCATCGTCGCGCAGCCGCTTTATGAAGAGAGTGCCAAGGTTGCTGAACTGCTCGGCGACCTCGCCCAGGGCAAGAGCGTGCCCTACAGCAACCCGCTGCCGGCCAAGGTGATCACAGCTGCCGACCTCGACCCCTATTACAAGATGCTGGACAGCGCCGGCCAGTAACGCTTGCCGCGGGTCCGCGCTAGCGGGCCCGGCACTGTTTGAGAGGATCGTCTTGTCCAACGCCACGCAAGAGAAGCTGTTTTCAGCCGCTGGAATCGCCAAGAATTTCGGCGGCGTGCAAGCGTTGCGCGGCGTCGATTTCGATGTCACTGCGGGCGAAATCCACGCTCTGCTTGGCCAGAATGGCGCCGGCAAGTCGACGCTGGTCAAGATCCTCAACGGCGTGCATCCGGCCGGCTCCTACACCGGCACCATCGAGCTCGACGGCCAGCCCGTGAGTTTTGCCTCGCCCGCCGATGCGCGGTCGAACGGCGTCGGCTATGTGCCGCAGGAAATCGAAGTGCTGGAACAGCTTTCGGTCGCCGAGAACGTCTTTGCCGGCCGCACCGGCCTGGGCGACGGCATGCTGGTGCATCAGCGCAAGCTCGAACAGCGGGCCGGCGAAATCTTTGCCGAGCTTGGCATCGACATCAACCCCAGGGCCTATGTCGCGTCGCTGACCTCGGCACAGCGCCATCTGGTGATGATTGCACGTGCCATCGTGCTGAAACCACGCGTGCTGATGCTCGACGAGCCGACGGCCTCGCTCTCGGGCACCGAAGTCGATGCGCTGTTCAGCGTGCTGCGTCGTCTGAAGGCGCAAGGCGTCGCCATGATCTACATCACCCATCGCCTGCCCGAGGTGCTGGCCATCTGCGACCGTGCCACCGTCCTGGGCGACGGGCAGGTGGCGGTGCGGATCGCAAGAGAGGATTTCGACGCCGAGACCTTCATCTTCTCGATGTCGGGCCAAAGGCTGCAGCGGCTGTTTCCCGAGCACGCAGCGCCCGTCGGTGTGCCGACCGCGCTGGAGGTTCGCCGGCTCACTGTCTCCGGCCACGGCGGCGCGGTTCATGGCGCCAGGGATATCAACCTCTCCGTCGCCGCCGGCGAGATCGTCGGACTTGCAGGCCTGCTTGGCTCCGGCCGCAGCGAGATCCTGCACGGCATCTATGGCCGCGTGCCGGCAGAGGGCGAAATCCGTGTTGCCGGCGAATCCGCTTCTATCAAGTCGCCAGGCGATGCGCGTGCCGCCGGCATTGCGCTGCTGACCGAGGACCGCAAGCGCGATGGCCTGCTGTTCAACCTGCCGGTCGGCGCCAACATCACCATCGGCAATCTCGCGCCGCTGTCGCGTTACGGCATGGTGCGCGGCGGGCTCGAACGCAGTTCCATCCTGAGTGCCATGCGCGCCCTCAACGTCAAGGCAGCGTCGCCGCAGGCCGCGGTCACCCATCTGTCGGGCGGCAACCAGCAGAAGCTGCTGTTTGCCCGCGTGCTGATGCGGGCACCGAAAGTGCTGCTGCTCGACGAGCCGACCAAGGGCGTCGACGCGGCGACCCGGCACGAGATCTACCGGCTCGTGGTCGAACTGGCAGAGAAGGGCGTAGCCCTGCTGATCGTCGCGTCGGAACTCGAGGAACTGATCGGCCTGTGCGACCGCTGCCTCGTCGTCGCCGATGGCCGCATCGTCGACGAATTCAGCCGTGGCGAGGGCGGTGAGGATCGCGTGCTGCGTTCGGTGACAGCAGCGCAGGCGCAACGCCACGCCATGGCTCCACGGGTCTCGTCATGAGCTTTGCCGGCAAACGCGTTTTCGTCACGGGAGCGGCGACCGGCATCGGCCGGGCGACCGCAGAGTACCTTGTCGCGCAGGGTGCGAGGGTGTTCGGTGCCGGGCTGGACGGTGAGGAGGGAGAGGCCCTGGCCGGCCGCCATGGCGGGAGCGATCTGATCTTCCGCGAGTGCGATCTCACCCGCGAAGTCGAGGTGCAAGCTGCCGTGGCGGCGGCGGCAGCGCGGTTCGGCGGGCTCGACGCCGTCGTCAACTGCGCCGGCATCTATCCGACCGGCAAGCGGCTTGAAGAGCTCTCCGACGACGAATGGGAGAGGACCATCGCCGTCAATTTGACAGCCATCTTCCGGATCTGCCGGGCGACCTTGCCGCTGCTGCGCGCAGCCGGCGGCGGCTCGATCGTCAACATCGCCTCGGTGCATGCCGAGGCCACGGTGCCGGGCGTACCGGCCTATGCCGCGACCAAGGCGGCGGTCGTCGGCTTGTCGCGGCAGATGGCGCTCGACTATGCCGTCGACCACATCCGCGTCAACGCCGTGCTGGTCGGCTCCGTCGCCACAAGGATGACGCTGGACGGGCTGGAGGCGGCAGGCGGCGCGGAAGCGCTTGGCCTGTCCTTCGAGCCCAACCGGATCGCCCGCATCGCCAATCCCTCCGAGATCGCCACGGCAATAGGCTTCCTGATCTCCGATGCCGCGTCCTTCGTCACCGGCAGCGCCATGCAGGTGGATGGCGGGCTGCTGGCGCGACTACTTTAAGTCAAAAGGCATGAGCGAGACGGTGCCGGCAGCACTTTCGCCAGGGGCCAGCACAATCACGCCTTCCTCCGGATCGTCCCACCGGCCCCGGTTGAAAGCACCGGAGGCGTTCGTTTGCGGCTCGACGCAGAAATACGGTTTTGTCGGATCGGCGTAGAGCATCAAATGCCTGAAGGCCGGGTCGGCCTTGATCCGCAAGCCGGCACCGCGTGTTGGAAAGCGGATCGTCGCCTCGCCGGCCCAACCGCCATAATCATTGTTGCGCCAGCCGTTTGGCAAAGGCCGGTCCTCGGCAAAGTCGAGCTCGGGCGGAAGCGTGATCGGATCACCGGAAATGCCATCCGGCTCTTCGAGGTAGAAGCGCTTCGCCTCGAATTGCAATGTCACATCCGGATCGCGATCGAACCAGGGGTGCAGGCCAAAGCCGAACGGCATGGCGACCGGTCCGGTGTTGGTCATCGTCATGGTGACGCCGAGGCCTTTCCCGGAAACCGAGATCGCCTGCGTCGTTCGATAGGAATAGGGCTCGGCTCCAGCGGCGATGCCCAGCGACAGGGTGGCGTCGGCGGCCCCCGCCTCTGTAACGGTCCAGGCGTGGTGCCAGCCGCTGCCATGCACGTTGAATTTTTCGGGCGGATTGTTGGGAAGGACCTGCCAGCGTTTTCCAGCGAAGTCGAAGGCGTTTCCGGTGATGCGATTGGCATAGGGCGTCATCGGGAACATGGCCACGCCAAGCACATCGCCGGCGTCGCGATCCGCGTCCGAAAGCCGGCGCATGAGATCGATGCCGCGCCAGCGCAGCGCGCTCACGCTGCCGCCGATCTGCGGCACCAGATCGACCTCCAGCGCTCCGGCCTTCAGCGCCAACCGCTCAGAAATTACGCCCATAGCCTGCCATCCATCCACCATCGACACAAAGCATCTGGCCCGTCGTGTAGGTGTTCAGGGGATCGCAGAAGAACAGCACGGCCGCAACCGCTTCCTCGATGCTGCCGGCGCGGCCGACAGGGGTGTGGCTGAGCATCGCCTTGTCGCCCGAAACCATGGTTTCATCCTCGACCGCGCCGACACCGACGGCATTGACCAGCACCTTGGGGCCGAACTCCATGGCCAGCGTGCGCATGCCGGCGAGGATCGACGCGTTGTCCATGGAAAGGCGCGGGTGGCGGCGCATCGGCATGCCGGCGGTGGCCGACAGCAGGAAGACGATGCGACCGCTGCCACGCTCGGTCATGGTCACGGCGGCCTTGCGCGCATCGGCGTAGAGCGATCGCGGATCGCCCGCCACTGTACCCGGCCGCAACGGACAGGACATCAGCAGGATGTCGGCCTCACGCGCATGCGAGCCTTCGACCAGCCGGCCGCCATTGGCCAGCAGCCCGGCGAGCGCTGCCTCGGCGACCGGGTTGCTGTCACCATCAAGGGCGATCGCAGCGCCATCGAGGTCGATTTCCATGGCCGCACTCACATCATGTACCCCGCCGTCCAGCCGCCATCGACGGCCAGCACCTGGCCGTTGATGTAGCTGGCGGCCGGCGAGGCCAGGAACAGCACGGTTTCCGCGACCTCCTCGGGCTGGGCCGGTCGGGCGAGCGGGACGTGAGCGAGGAATTCCTGCGTGCGGCCGGCGAACTTGCCGTCATCGCCATAAAACAGTTTTGCCGTCAGCGCCGTCATCACCGAGCCCGGCGCGATGGCGTTGGTCAGGATGCCCTTGGCTCCGAGTTCGATGGCCATAGACCGCGTCAGATGGATGATGCCGGCCTTGGCGGCGACGAACGGGCTCTGCAGCCGCATGGCGGCGAGGCCGACGACCGAGGCGATGTTGACGATGCGCCCGCCCTTGCCGGCGGCGAGCATCGGCGCCAATGCCGCGCGGCTCATGATGTAGAGGCCGTCGAGATCGATGCCGGTGATGCGGTCCCATTCCTCGGGGGGAAATTCGTCTAATGTGACGCGATGCGCCAGCGTGTTGACGCCGGCATTGTTGATGAGGATGTCGAGGCGGCCAAAGCGGTCCATGATGGCGGCGATGGCACGGTCGACCGAGGCGGCATCGCGGATGTCGACGGTGCAAGCCATGGCATCGCTCAGACGGGCTGCGACCTGGCTCGCACCGTCGCTGTTTATGTCGGCGACGACGACCGCGGCGCCATTGTCGGACAGGCGTTTGGCAATGGAACTGCCGATCGCCCCCGCGGCTCCGGTGACCAGCGCTACCTTGCCTCGCAAATCGCAGCGCATGTCTCGTCCGCCCCCGACCAAGTTCGGGTTATGCTATTATAATAATCTCAAAGCGCGGACAAGCACCCGTGTCGCGGCCGGCGGCTATTCCGCGGCCGCGCCGGCGGCGCTTTTGCGGGTGGCGTCGACCATCAGCCGCCGTTCCCGGAACACACCCCATTGCTGGTCGACCAGCACGCCGATGAGGATGACGCCGCCCATCACCGCGAAGTTGAGCGAGGACGGAATGCCAAGCAGATTGACGAGGTTCTGCAGCTCCTGCAGCAGCACCGTGCCGAGGATGACGCCGATCAGCGAGCCTTCGCCGCCGCGCAGCGAGAAGCCGCCGAGCACGGCTGCGGCGATGGCGTAGAGCTCGTAGAACTGGCCGTGGCTGGCCGGTGAGATCGAGCGCGTGTACATGGCGAAATAGATTGCCGACAGCGCCGTCAGCACGCCGCAGATGACATAGGCGGCGATGACGACACGGCCGGTGCGGATGCCCGAATATTTCGCCGCCTCCTCGTTCTTGCCGATGGCGTAGAGATAGCGGCCGAACACCGAGCGGTGCAGCACCACCCACATGACGATCGAAATAACGATCAGCGCGATGAAGCTGTTCGGCACGCCATAAGAGCGCCCGGCGGTGAGGAATTCGAGGTCGGGGAAATTCTGGCCGAACGCAAAGCCGGCGGTGCCGTCGCCAGTGTAGAAGCGGGCGACGCCGCGGTAGATCAGCAGGCCGCACAGGGTGACGACGAAAGGCTGCAATTTCAGTCTTGTGATCAGCCAGCCATGCGCCAGGCCGATGATGGCGCCAATCACCAGGATGAGCACGAAGGCGACCGGCCATCCCATGCCACGCACCGCGATGAAGTCGATGAACAGCGTTCCCAGCAGCGCCACCACCGAGCCGACCGACAGTTCGATGCCGCCGGTGATGATGACGAAGGCCTGGCCGATCGACAGGATGCCGAACAGGCCGATCAGGTTCGAGGTGTTGGCGAGGTTGATCGGCAACAGGAAGCGCGGATTGATGAGCGCAACGATCGTCCCGACCACCAGGATCAGGATCAGCAGGCCGAGATCTTTCTTGCTCATCGTCTTCTCCCCAATGCCTGCCTGGGTTCCGCGAGAACCCGCGGCAGAACAAAACTATTTCGGCTGCTTGCCCACCGCCAGCAGCAGCACGTTTTCCTGGCTGAACCGGTCCTTGTCGAGAATGCCCGAGATCTGGCCCTCATGCATGACGGCGATGCGGTCGGACACGCCGATCACCTCTTCCATGTCGGAGGAGATCATCAGCACGGCGACACCGGCATCGGCCAACGCCCGCATGAGCCCGTAGATTTCCGCCTTGGCGCCGATGTCGATGCCGCGCGTCGGCTCGTCGAGGATCATCACCTTGGGATTCATGGCCAGCCACTTGCCGAGCACGACCTTCTGCTGGTTGCCGCCTGACAGCGTGCCGGTGCGCGTCTGCACCGAAGGCGCCTTGATGCCGAGAGCTTTCTTCTGCTTCTCGGCGGTGGCGGTCTCGGCGCTCGAGGACACCAGGGAGCGGCGCGCATGCGCCGGCAGATTGGGCAGGGAAATGTTCTGCGCGATCGACAGGTCGAGCAGGATGCCGGTCAGCTTGCGGTCTTCCGGCACCAGGAAGATGCCGTGCGCGACGGCGTCGGCCGCGGAAGCCAGCGCAAGCGGCTTGCCGTCGAGTTCCAGCGCGCCGCCGAGTTTCGAGTCGATGCCGAAGAACACCCGCGCCAGCTCGGTGCGGCCGGAGCCGACAAGACCGGCAAGGCCGAGGATTTCGCCGCGCCTGACGTCGAGGTCGACGGGCCGGCCGGGATAGGCAGGCGTGCGGATAGCCTTGGCCGAAAGCGCCGTGGCGCCGGGCGCACGCGCCGCCTCCGAGGCCTTTTCACGCTCCTTCAGCATGCGGCCGATCATCAGCTTGACCATCTGGTCGTGGCCGATGTCGCTCTTCGGCAAGGTGCCGGCCAGCATGCCGTCGCGCAGCACAACGACGCGGTCGGCGACGCGCTCGACCTCGTGCAGGCGGTGCGAAATGAAGATGACGCTGATGCCGTCGGCCTTCAGCGCCTTAATGACGTCGAGCAATTTGTCGGTCTCGGCGAGCGGCAGGCTCGATGTCGGCTCGTCGAGGATGACCAGCCGCGCCTCGATCGACAGCGCCTTGGCGATCTCGACCATCTGCTGCTGCGCCAGCGACAGGGTCGCAACCGGCGTGTCGGCGGAAAAATTGGCGCCGACGCGCTTCAAAAGCGGCTGCACCATGGTGCGCAGCTTGGCGCGGTCGACGAGCTTGAGCGGCCCGGCGCGCAACGGCTCGCGGCCGAAGAAGATGTTGGCGGCGACGTCGAGATTCTCGAACAGATTGAGTTCCTGGTGGACGAAGGCGATGCCCGAAGCCAGGCTGCCTTCGACGGAGAGCCTGTCATGTGCGGTGCCGTCGACGGTGATCGTGCCGCTGTCGGGCGTGGTGACGCCGCCGAGGATCTTCATCAAGGTCGATTTGCCGGCGCCGTTTTCACCGACGAGGCCGATGACCTCGCCCGGCCTGACCTCCATGGAAAACCCGTCCAGCGCGACGACGCCCGGATAGGTCTTGCGCACGTTCTCGAGGCTGAGGAACGGCGTAGTTGCTGCGATGGATGTCTCGGAATAATTCATCATGCCTGACAGCGATTGGCGGGCCGACCTTTTGGCAGACTGACGATCCTCGCGCGGTTCGTCAATGCGAGCAGCCGGCTCAAGTGAACTCGAGCCGGCTGAACTGCTTCAAGTCTTAATTTCCAGCCATCGCCTTCAGGTTGGCGGCATAGGCGTCGACGTCATCCTTGCCGATGATCTTGGTCGGGATGATGATGAGGCCGTTCTCCGGGATGCCCGACTTGTCGCCCTTGAGATAGGCAGCCATCAGCTTCATGCCCTGATAGGCCCATTCGAAGGGCTGCTGCACGACGGTGGCGGCAATGGTGCCTTCCTTGACGCCGCCCAGCGTGATCGGATCGTCATCGAAACCGACGACGGTGATCGAGCCGAGCTTACCGGCATCGCGCAGCGCTTCATAAATGCGCGGCGTGTTGTAGGAGTAGAAGCCGACCATGCAGGTGACGTCGGGGCTGGCGACCAGCGCGTCCTCGACATTCTTCTTGGCGCGCGCCTGGTCGATGTCGTCGCCGCGCACGTCGATCAGCTCGATCTTGGTGCCGGCCAGGCCGTCCTTCATGCCCTGGATGCGCTCCTTGGCATTGTCGGCGCCGAGCAGGCCGACGAAGCCGAGGCATTTGCCGCCATCGGGCATCGCCTTCTTGGCGATTTCAGCCGCCTGCTTGCCGGCATCGACGTTGGACGAGCCGATATAGGCGACGCGCTTGGTCTGCGGGGCGTCCGAGTCAGTGGTGAACAGCGCCGTTTCCGAAGCGATCTTGTTGAGGCCATCGGTCGAGGTCTTGGGATCGACGGCCGAGACCATGATGCCCTTGACGCCGGCCGTCACCAGATCGTCCATCAGCCGCTGCTGGATGGCGACCGAGGACTGCTCGGGATATTTGAGCTCGAGCGTATAGTCGGGCAGTTCGCCCTGCGCCTTCTTGACGCCGGCTTCGGCGGCCTTCCAGAAATCGGAAGCGCCGTTGACGACGAAGGCCAGCGTCGGCTTGTCGGCGGCGCGCGCGATTGCCGTGGCCGACAGGCCAAGCAGCAGCGCGGTCGCGGCTACGGATGCATTTCGTATCAAGGATTTCATGTTCAACCTCCCGTTTGGCTCAGTCGTCAGACCGGCCGATCTTGCACTGACCTGATTTTGCCGTTTGCAGCGTGGACGCCCTCCTCCTCAAAGGGGTTCCCGGCACAGAAAGAATGGCGTCGTTCCAGCCACGATCATGGACCTTAGAGACTCATCCTTCGTTCGTAAATAGTCCGATTTGTCTGACATATCACATATCCGAGACAAGGCTTGCGGAAGTAGGATCCGCTCGCCGTCGGGCCATTTTTCGTACTCTCCCGCCGCCCGAGCCCACCGGGCCGGATGCGGCAGATTGACGGTACAGCGCATTTTTGTATTAGTAAACAGTATTAGTTTTGGGCAATGCGAGCGGCTTTCCCGGCGCATCCACCGGCGAGCCGTCCTCACGGCCAACCCGCCGGCCGATCCTTTCGCCCTTTGAGTTTTGGCTTGTATGGAGATGCATGGCGGATGGACCTCCGGCCTACTAATAGTTATAAACGACTTTGACGATATCTCTACAAATCGACGGCGTCACGCCATCTTGCCGGCCTGACCGGCCTGCCAGACTGGGATTTGCCATGAGCGAGACGACGGATCGGGCCAGCGACACGGCGAGGCGGCGCAAGACGCCGGCCAAGGGTGCCAAGCGCCGCGTCACCATGATCGATATCGCCAGGGCGGCCGGCTGCTCGCAGGCGACCGTTTCCTTCGTGCTCAACAATTCGCCAGGAATCAAGCTGTCGCAGCAGACCCGAGAACGGGTGATCGAAGCCGCGCGGACCCTTGGCTATACCGCGCCCGCTTTCGAGGCCCTCCACCCGGCGTTGCCTGCCTTCGAGGGGCCTGCCTTCGAAGGGCTGGACGGGGTGATCGGCTTCGCCGTCGACCAGCTTGCCACCAGCCCGGAAGCCGTGGTCGCCATCGAGGGCGCGCGCCAGGCCTCGTGGAATGCCGGCAACGTGCTGCTGGTCGCGCAGACGCTGGGCGATTCCGTCATGGAGCCGCGCGCCATCTCCGCCCTGACCAAGCGGGGCATTTCGGCGCTGATCTACATGACCATCTTCACCCGCGAGATCACAGCGCCCGACTATCTCTACGGCCTCGACATCCCGGTGATCCTGCTCAACTGCTACACATCAGACTACGCCTTCCCCGCCGTGGTGCCGAGCGAGATCGCCGGCGGCCAGAGCTCGACCCGCCATTTGATCAGCCACGGCCACCGCCGCATCGCCACCATCACCGGCGAGCCGTGGATGCAGGCCGCACAGGACCGGCTGAAAGGCTACCGCCGCGCGCTCGCCACCGCCGACATCCCCTTCGATCCCGAACTGGTGGTCGAGGGCGACTGGTCGGCCAGCGCCGGCTACGCCGCGACCGTCAAGCTCTTGTCGCTGAAGGACCGCCCGACCGCCATCTTCTGCCAGAACGACCGCACCGCGATTGGCTGCTACGAAGCACTGAAGGAAGCCGGCCTGCACATCCCCGGGGACATTTCCGTGGTCGGCTACGACGACGAGGAAATCGCTAGGCATCTGTTCCCGCCGCTGACGACCTCGATCCTGCCGCACATGGCGATGGGCCAATGGGCGATCGAACAACTGGAGGCACCGGCGGCGCCTGGGCGGGGAAGATATCCGATTACGAAGCTGGAGTGCCCGCTGGTGGAGCGGGAGAGTGTGCGGGCGGTGGGGTAATTGGCGTACCCGAAGGATTCGAAATCACGACCTCTGCCTTCGGAGGGCAGCGCTCTATCCAGCTGAGCTACGGGTGCTTTCAGGACCGGCGATCTACAGTTGGCTGACGGTTGGGACAAGATCCTCGATCGCATCATCAGTTCGGACACGAAATTTCCGATAGGCTTCCGATGAAAGCCAACTCGTCACCACCTTCTGGAATGACTTGTGGTTCATGAAACGCGCGAAGATTTCTTCGTTCTGATCCATTCTCTCTACAAACAGGGCTTCTAGCAAATTTCTGAAAACGAGTTCAAATTTATCGCCAGGGTTTACGACAGCAGTCTGCTTTAGCGCAGCATCCAGAACGGCCGCCTCAATAATCTGATCGAAGAATAACTGATCGCGCTGTTCCGAGGGGCGCGGGCTTGCGTCCGCTGGCCGGGCGCGCTGCTCAGACCGAGTATGGCGGTTGGCGGTCCTCGTCATAGATCGAGCTTGCCAAAGCGTCTAAGCGGTTGAGACCCTTGCTTGGTTTACCTGAAACAACCATGTCCTGATCTCTCGCGGCTTTGACAAAGGCCTCAAACGCGACGGATTGCCGGCAAGTTCCTACCTGGGCCTCATCGAGCAAACGCAATGCCTGTCGATAGGAATGCATTTCCTTGTTCTTCCATGCCCCACTCATCGCCGCTCTGGCTTCCGCCACCGACGAGATGGCCCTCGTTTGGAAATTCACAAATTTAATCTGCACAGGTAGGAAAGCAGCCAACGTCAACCCCTCTTTCACGGTCACAAGGTCTTGGAAACTTCACAGACTGGAATTGGTTGCAGCCGCGTAGAATTTTGTGGTTGGTCGCCTTTGCTCCCATCTGGTGATCGCAGGCCGTTGACAAGACTCGCAGTCGCAAGGCAATTTCCGTTCGGGTAAAGCGAGGAGCATCGCTATGAAGAAAACCTATGAGAAGCCTGTTCTGACCAAGCGCGAACGGCTTTCTGCCGTCACGGCTGTTTCTACCCCTTCGACCATCATCATTCCCGGTTAACGAGCCGCACGCCTCACGAATAAGCGCGCTGGCGCGAGCCCGCGGGCTTTTTGTTGCCGCCACTCGTTCCGCACGCGACAGCTCAGTTTCGTATACCTGTCGCGACGGCCCATGCCGTCTCCGAGTCCGGTTTTCGAACCTCCGTCTCGCTGAACCCCACACCTTCCAGAGCAGCTGTGATCTCGTCCGGTTCACGGGGGGTGAAGATATCTGCTGGCATGTTCATCCGGTCCATGTGCGCCTTGGGAAGGAAGCCCAAAACGATCCGTCCGCCAGGCCTGAGAACGCGTGCCAACTCAGCGGATCCGGCCTTCAGGCTTTGCCAGAAGTATACTGTGTGGATGCTGAGGGCTTTGTCGAATGTCGCATCCGGCAAGGGCAGCTTTTCAACCACCCCGACGTGAAACTCGGCGCGTCCGGCGCGCACCGCATCGGCAAACCGCCGAGTGGCGGCGCTCACCACGTCGGGGGAGCGATCAACACCGCAGACGAATGCGGCGCCACCGACAAGGCGCGGCACTGCCGGACCGCCGCCGAAACCGACTTCCAGTACTCGATCCTCAGGAACCAGTTGCAATTGATCGAGAGCGTAGCTGTTCAGCCGGGCGTTGCCCCGGTTCATGCCAGCGCGGATGAGCCAGCCGGCAATACCGGCCGGCCAAGAAAGCTGTTTTGCTATGAACCTTGGCGCCATCTCATTTCCAGCCCCTGCCAATCATACGGCGGTTCGCAGGCTGTGAGCAACCGTTGGGCCGCTGGCTCTGGCCATCGGGCTTTCACGCAACGCCAGGTCGGCCGAAGCAGTACCTGAGTCTACCGACCGAAGCGGCGCCGATGGTGACAAACCTTCCTCTATCTTGTTCACCATTTGCGTCTGCTGAAGTGCGCTCGAGGCGGCGCCTCCCTGCTACTCCGTCCGATACTTTACGAGTCGTCTGATGCAATGGCGCCGGGAGCTTATCGAGGAATACCGCCGATGGCCCATCCGAGCGAGAGAGCCAAGACGAACCCCAGAATTACGGCCGTAAAGAACCACATAGACGCGTTCCTCTCGTTGTGCGAGCATCAACGCGCCAATCGCTTTATAGTTGCAAATACAGCATTGCACAGCGGCAGCGATCCCGCACGGGCGCCGACGCGTGGAGCCTCACATCTGGTCGTCGGCCTCTGTGTGGGAGCTTGTGAGACGTAGTTGCCAGCCGCCCATCGACCGTTCCAGGTCGGTGGATATGGATTGTGCCGTGGTGGGCGCCGCCCACGAAAGCAGGGCAACGCTGACTGAGAATGAGATCAGCAAGGCGAAGGCGGTCGCGAGCAAGATATGGTCCCCTGTTGAAAGCCGGGGCATAACCGTCGCCGATCCGGTTCGTTCATTCCCAGTCTGCTCACTTGTGAATCAAGGTTACCGCGCCGTTAAGAACGGCGTCGCACCTGACAACGAGGGAGTCAGCCTAGACCTGCTGCGCCAATGCCGTCGCGGCTGGAACCTTTTTCAGCCGCGCGGATTGCTGTGCATGACAAAAACACCTGAAGTTGCCTCACCCATTCTCGCCCAGACCAGCCCCGACCGACCTGTCAATTGCGAGGTCGCTCTGGAAGCCGCCTTCGCGGCCCTTGTCGCTACTTCCATTGCCCAGGGATGGACCCCGGAAGAGACGGCCGACACGCTGCACAAGCTCGCTGTTGAGCATCTCGAACAGCTCAAGGCTACAACAGCCTAACCGCTCCGGCGCGGCTCCGGGATTTCGACACGTCACATGTCGGATTATTTGCATTCAAACGAATTTTGCGACGCTATAAATGCTGCCTCTACGTAAGTTCTGGGAGGAGAACATGGCTCCGCACGAGCAGCATGCCGTTGAAATTATCCGGGAGAAGAGATGGACGGTGCGTGTAACCGCCTTCGGTAACGCGATTACGTTCCCCTTTGAAGCTGAAGAGTATGCCCGCTCATATGCTGATGGACAGGCGCTCCGGCTAGGCGTCCAGGTTGTCGAATTCAAGCAATGCGCCTAGCGAGAGCCTTCTCCTGCACGTCGTGCCGATGGTGAAGGAAAACTTCAGGCAACGGCTTCGGCTGACCGCCAAGGCCCTGTTCCGGCCCTGCCTGCGCATGTAATCGGCCGGCGCCAGGACGGCAGGCATGCGGTCGTAAAGTCGCGATCCGTCGTTGGGCTCACAGTTGCGATCCCCGGAGATACGGCAACGATCGCAGAAGGCATGTAGCCAATCCTTCGTTGCGTTGGCGAGGAGCGGCTTTATTGCCTTCTCTCTTATGTACGTGAGTTGCTTTGCGCTTCAATGCGTGCCGACTCGGATGGGTGAGCACGGGCAACTGCGGCTTCACAGGTTGACCGGATCCCCTCGACCTCAGCCGCCGTTAAATGATCTATCCCGATGAAGCTGTTCTTGCCGGCACCCACGCGCACCAGCTCGTCAAGCTTTGCCTGTAAGGCCGCCCCATCTCGGTTCTGCGTATTCTGGATCAAGAAAACCATCAAGAATGTAATTATCGTCGTCGAGGTATTGATGATAAGCTGCCAGGTTTCCGAAAAGGCGAGGACAGGTCCGGAGAAACCCCAGACCCCGATCAAAGCGATGCAAAGGATGAATGTGAACGGCCGACCCGCCCCACGAGCCACGGCGTTCGCAATTTTTCCGAAAGTCTTTTCCATTCAGCGCCCGCGCCACAACAAAAGAAGCCCGCCGAGATGACTGCCCCCGAAAGTTGGACACAACCTTCGGGGGTCAGTTCACGAGCGGGGTCTTTTGCTTCAATGGGCAGCCGCTTTTCTCTTGGCGGCCGATTTGGGCTGACCAGATTTACCCTTGGACGCGGAATCCTTCGAGCGGGCCGCGGTAGCGGGGGCAGCTGCGGTCTTCTTGGTCGCGCTCGCCTTCGCAGGCGATGCCTTCCTCGTAGCTGCCTTCTTAGCAGGCGCCTTCTTCGCTGCCTCCTCGTTGGAGGAGAAAATGCCGGTGATGCTGTCGATGATGGACACTGCGCTACCCTCCGTTGAACTCGACCCTCAATGCCCGTCGGCACGAAAAGGTTCCATTCAGGGGATTAGCAGGCAGACTGGATCAGCTGTTGCTATACACCGCAAAATTCAAGTTTACGATGAGCCGGTACTTGACCGTTGTAGCCGTGGTCTTGTCCTATAAAAACTTAGAGCGATCACGGCACCGCCCAACTCGCGATCCGAGCTGTAGCTCGCCTTTCCTGATCGCGTGAGAGATCGTTCGTAATTTGACATCCTTCCGAGATCCGATGGGCGATCGATCCATTGGCTCCCGAACATCAGTTAGCCGCTGTTGTTCGTTCCACTCTGAAACAACGAAGCAATTCGGGGCTCATTGCAAAAGGATCCGCGTACCTGCAAGAAGTGGATGTGGACCAGCCCGTTCAAGGCGCTGCGAGTTGGCTCCGCAAGTGGAGCAGTTCACCTTCTCGACCGATGATCGGAACCTTTTTTCGGTTCGTGAATTTAGTGGGGTTAAAAGGGACTTTATCGCATGGAGCAAGGGGTTTTGGGCGGAGCGTTGGCGAAGGGCTTCCTCACCGGCGTGGATAGCCGCGAACGGCACGAAGCCGATTTTGTCGGAAGCAGCGAACTGGAAGACTTCTTTGAGAATGCGGCAGTCCCTCTTCACTTGGTGGCAAATGACGGAACCATTCTGCGCGCCAACCGCGCAGAACTGGACATGCTCGGCTACACAGCCGAGGAATATGTCGGCCGCAGCATTCGTGACTTTCACGCTGATCCCGCCGCGATCGAAGACATTTTGAGCCGGCTCTCCAGGCGCGAGGATGTTCAGCACTACCGCGCCAGGCTCCGGGCTAAGGACGGTTCCATGCGTTGGGTGGAGATCACCTCCAACGTGCGTGCGGTTGACGGCCGGTTTCTCAACACGCGTTGCATTACCATCGACGTCACCGAAAAGACAAAAGCGGAAGAGTTGCTACGCGAACACGAGCAGCGGCTTGCCGCCACCTATCACAGCGCTGGGGCCGGCATCGTGGAAACCGATGCGAAAGGCCGGCTCCTTCGGGTGAATGCGCATTTCTGCGATCTGTTGGGCTACGATCGTGAGGCACTGGTTGGAGAGTCGATTTTCGATCGAACCTTCGCCGCCGATGTCGAAGCCGATCGATCCCAATACATGCGCCAGGTCGCCGGCGAAATCAAAAGCTACACAACAGAAAAGCGGTTCGTTCGCCAAGACGGGTCGCTTCTGTGGGCGCTTATGACGTCCTCCAGCATTTGCGACGAGCAGGGGCAGTTTCGCTATGCGGTGCGTGTGCAGCACGACATCAGCGAGCGCAAGGCCATAGAGGCGACACTCGCCCAAAGGGCGGAAGAGCAGGGTGCACTGCATCGATTCACTGAAATGCTGCAGCATGCTCGCACGCCGGCTGACGTCCATGAGCCTGCGCTCGACGCAATCCAGCGTGCGCTGGGATGTCAGCGCGCTTCGATCCTGCTGCTGAACGACGGGATCATGAAGTTTGTCGCCTGGCGCGGCCTTTCTGACGCCTATCGCACCGCCGTCGAAGGCCACTCGCCCTGGCCGGAAGACTGTACCGATCCTCAGCCGATTTGCCTGGGCGATATGCAAAAAGCCGAGCTTCCGGACAAATTGAAACGAACAATCCTGGCCGAGGGCATTGGCGCGGTTTGCTTCGTGCCGATAACGGAAGGCGGGCGACTGCTTGGCAAGTTCTTGGCCTACTTCGACCAGCCATGGGATTGCTCTGCCGACCAAGTCGAGGTCGCCAGGACCATCGCTCGCCAACTCGGTTTCGGGATCGAGCGCCTGAAGGCACAGAATGCCGCCCAACGTTTGGCAGCGATCGTGGAGTCATCCCATGATGCGATCGTCAGCAAGGATCTCAACGGCATCATTTCGACCTGGAACCGAGGCGCCGAACGCCTGTTCGGCTATTCGGCCGCGGAAGTGGTGGGCAAGCCCATCACCATTGTCATTCCGGACGACCGGTTGGACGAGGAGCCGCTGATCTTGGGTCGCATCCGCAGGGGTGAACTCGTCGACCACTTCGAAACCGTGCGCCGCCGCAAGGATGGGACACTGGTGAATATTTCCCTCACAATATCGCCGGTTCGCGACGCGACGGGCCGGGTGGTCGGTGCTTCCAAGATCGCCCGGGATATAACCGATCAAAAAATGGCCGAAGCAAAGGTGCGCGACAGCCAACGTCACCTTCAGGATCTGCTCGCCGCTATTCCTGCCGCGATTTACACCACCGATCGCGATGGCAAGATCACCTATTTCAACGAAGCCGCGGTGGCACTGGCCGGGCGGACGCCAGTAATCGGCAGTGACGAATGGTGCGTGACCTGGAAGCTCTTCTGGCCCGACGGCACGCCGCTTCCTCACGATCAATGCCCGATGGCGATCTCCTTGAGGGAAGGTAAGCCGGTCCGCGGATATGAAGCGGTTGCCGAGCGGCCAGACGGAACCAGAATCCCGTTCGTCCCCTATCCGACACCGATGCGGGATGCGAATGGCAAGGTCATCGGCGGCATCAACATGCTGGTCGACGTCAGCGAGCGAAAGCAGGCGGAGACCCAACAGCGGATCCTGCTCGATGAGCTCAATCATCGCGTCAAGAACAACATGATGATGCTGAAGTCCTTGCTTTCCGTCGCGGCAAGGACGAGCCGAAGCACGGAAGCCCGCGACACACTCCAAGAGGCAAGCAACCGGGTTGCCACGATGGCGGCCGCACAGCGTGTTCTCTACGATACCGCTGACGCCAGCAACTTCAGTGCGCAGCCCTTCCTCGGCGCCGTCTGCGAAACTGCCAAGCAAATGTTTCCACCGAATGTACGGCTGGTTTGTGAAGCTGACAGCATTCAACTGCCAAACGACGTTGCGATGCCGTTGGCCCTCATCGTCAACGAACTTTTGACCAACGCCGTCAAGTACGGCCTGAACGGCAGCGTCGGCGGGACCGTCCACGTCAGCATCAGAAGGAAGGGGGAGGGCAATTCGCTGATAGTCGAGGATCAAGGCCCAGGTTTCGACCTGAACTCGGTGCGCGCCACGTCCTCGGGACTGCGGTTGGTCGAGGGCCTCGCGCGTCAGATCGGCGCAACCTTCGAAGTTCATCGAGACCCATGTCGATGCGTGGTGGCTTTTTCTCAAGCACCGCTGGAGATCGGCCGTGCGACTGGAAACCGCGATGACTGAGCCAAGCCAAGCCGGGGAACTCGACCGCGCATTCAAGCCTCAGCTGGCCTTCTCGCGAGACGACATGGGCGCCGGCCAGGCAACGCCCATGGCTGGTCGGTCGATATTGATCGTCGAAGACGATTACCTGATTGCACTCGACGCGGAAGCCGGACTGACCGCGGCGGGGTTCTCGCTGGTAGGAACGGCGGTCAGCGCTGAACAAGCTATCAGCATCGCGGTCTCGACCCGGCCGGCGCTTGTCCTGATGGATATTCGCCTGCTTGGTAAGCGGGACGGAATTGACGCCGCCCTGGAACTTTACCGCGACCACGGCATACGATGCATATTCACAACCGCGCATGGTGACCACGAGGTGAGGCTTCGCGCCGAAGCAGCTAGGCCGCTTGGCTGGGTGCAAAAGCCCTACTCGATAATCGCTCTAGTCGAAGCCATCAGAACAGGTCTCCAACAACTCGAGCAACAGAACTGAGGCGCGGGGATTCCCGCAAGCTCCCCGACCGACTTGCCGCAAACCAGGCGCTATCCAGACGTAGGGGCCGGGCCCCGCTAACCGGCTAAAACATCCCAGCCCCGAAGAGCACCGCAATTCCTAGTGCTGCCTGTGCGTGGCCCAAGACACACCAGCAGGATATCGACGCGCTGCGGCCGAGCTGATGACGGTGGCGCATAGCTGGCGCTGCCGCAAGCAAGCGTCAGTTGAGATGCCGCGCCATAATCCCACTTAGCCATTCGAACAAGGTGATATCCCTTGGCCGGCTGTCGGCTTCAGTGATGGCCGTTTCCAACGTCAGCGCCACCAGATCATCCGCTGCCTCGACTGATTGGCCTCGGTAGGAGCGGGCCAGCAGCCTCAACGCGGCGATCAGTCGAGGGTCGGTAGCCCTGGACCAGTCGCGATCGGTAGACTGCTGAAATTTATGAAGGTGCTTGGGGTGTTCGGACATAGCTTTCATCCCTGTGTTGGGCGAAAGCACCTGAGTTGACTTCCAAGCGTCCGTGTGCCGGGGTACGGCGGGCGACACCCCACCTTACGCTTCCTGCGCAGGCGTGCAATCACATATGAGGCAGGTGGTGAGAGGTCTGCCGGCGCAGTGCCTGAGAGCTACTGCGCCGGCCAAGGCGACCCACAGGTCCGCCGCGCCTCACAAGACAATCCATG
>NZ_JAIUGZ010000007.1:0-294917 GCF_020164875.1 Mesorhizobium sp. CO1-1-8
CGCCCACCCGCTGCCAAGAGGAATCGGCCCGTGAACGACAACGAAGAACGCCCGGTCACCATCATCACCGGCCGGGTGTGGAAGAAAAAAGGCGGCAAACCGGAAGGCGTGCACGTCATGCTGGTCGCGCCCGACGACGATTCGGCGGTGCGCCGGGCACTCGAATCGCTTGCCGCCGAAGGGTACGCCGAGGCCGAGCTCGACCAGATCGGCGACATGGACGGTATCCCTGACGAAGAGCCGCATATTTCCGCCTTCCAGGGCGCGCTCGAAGGCGAAGTGTCGATCGTTACCTTCGACGTGCCGATCTGACCCCGAACCCGGTCCAGCTTTCGAATCGGTTACCGAGACGAATCGGCGACCGCGGCCTTACCAGCCGACAGAGGTGTGCACTGCCGCTCGAGGAAGGCTGAGCTTGGCTGCTCGGCTTCGGCTTGCCCGGGGCAAGTGTTCTGATAAGAAACCATCACCATCCTCAAACAGACGGAGCGGCCGTGTCCCAGCCCATCAAGATAGGCATCGTCGGCGTCGGCAAGATCGTCCGCGACCAGCACCTGCCGGCCCTGGCGAAAGACCAGGACTATCGCCTCATCGCGGCCGCCAGCCGTCACGGCAAGGTGGATGACATCGCGAATTTTCCTGACATCGAAGCCATGCTCGGTGCCGTGCCCGAACTCGAGGCCGTATCGCTTTGCATGCCGCCGCAGTTCCGCTACGACGCGGCGCGGACGGCGCTGATGGCCAAGAAGCATGTCTTCCTGGAGAAGCCGCCTGGCGCCACTGTCAGCGAGGTCGAGGACCTCAAGACATTGGCCGCGCAGAACGGCGTCTCGCTGTTCGCCAGCTGGCACTCGCGCTACGCGCCGGCGGTCGAGGCCGCGCGCGTATTTCTCGACACGGCCAAGATCAGGTCGGCCGCCATCAACTGGAAGGAAGATGTGCGCCGCTGGCATCCGAACCAGGAATGGATCTGGGCTCCCGGCGGTTTTGGCGTCTTCGATCCCGGCATCAACGCGCTGTCGATTGCCACCCATATCCTGCCGGCGATGTTCATCACCTCGGCAGTGCTCGACTTTCCCGAAAACCGCGCCTCCCCGGTTGCCGCGCGCGTCACCTTCCGCACCTCGAATGGGTTGCCGGTGACCATGGATCTCGACTGGCTGCAGACAGGCCCGCAAAGCTGGGACATCCTGGCCGACACCGACAAGGGCGCCATGGTGCTGTCGGGCGGCGGGTCGAAGCTCGCCATCGACGGCAAGGTCATTCACGAAGAGCCCGAAGCGGAATACCCGATGCTCTACAAGCGCTTTGCCGAAATCGTGCGCGCCGGCACCTCCGATGTCGATCTCGCGCCGCTCCAGCATGTCGCCGACGCCTTCATGCTCGGCAAGCGCAACGTGGTCGAGGCTTTTTTCGATTGATCTGTGCACGCGACGGGATCGTGGACGTGGCGTGAATGCACGCTGGTGCCAGGTCGACTCCCACTCCGTCTCGGCTACGCCGAGCCACCTCTCCCCCGATCGACGGGGTAGAGGAACGGCGCGCAACGCGGCTTCCTTCCCTCCGAAGGGGAAAGGTGGCACTGCGAAGCAGCGACGGATTGGGGGAAGCCGATCGTCAAACGGATAGCCCACGACAAGTAAGCACGACCGAGTTGGTCTGATATCAGCGTCATTCAGACAATCAGGTGTGATCTCACTCCACGATCGCAATGGCAAAGCCGTCATAGCCCTTGGCGCCAACGGTCTGGATGGCGGTGCCGTCCAGACGCTTCTCGCTGCCGATGAACGAGAATGCGGCGCGTGCCCCTTCTACATTGGGATCAAGGCCACCCTGATCGAGCACTGCGCCGTCGCGGATGACGTTGTCGCAGATGATCACGGTCCCCGATCTCGAAAGCCGCATCGCCCAGGACAGATAATTCGGATTGTTCGGCTTGTCGGCATCGATGAAGATGAAGTCGAATGGCCCGGCATTCTCGGCGCCAAGTGCTGCAAGCGACTGAAGCGCCGGACCGACCCGTAGTTCCACCCGCTCCGAGACGCCTGCCCGCTCGAAATTCGATCGCGCGATACCGGCATGGTGCGGATCGAGTTCGAGCGTCACGACCTTGCCGCCGGCAGGCAGTGCCCGCGCCATCCAGATGGTCGAATACCCGCCCAACGTGCCGATTTCGAGAACCTTTATCGCTCCCCGCATGCGCACAAGAAGGGAAAGCAGCTTGCCTTGCGCCGGCGAGACGTCGATCGCCGGCAGGCCGTGATCATGGTTGGCCGCCAGAACTGCATCAAGGACGGGGTCCGCCTCAAACAGGGAACCAACGATGTAATCGTCGACTGCCGCCCACTTCTTCTTGCTCATCGTTTTCTTCTCCGATCAGATGCGGAACCCAAAACGCGAAAAAGGGGCCGCTTGGGCCCCTTTTCCATCTCTCTTTCCTTCCGCGCTTACTGCGCGGCGGTTGTCATATCGGCCAGCATCGGCTCGGCGACTTCCACACCCGAGGCCTTGCGGCGCTCGTCGATGATCAGTTCGTCGCGCGCGGTGGCGATGCGCCGGATCTGGCTCATCGTGCCGCCGGTGCCGGCCGGGATCAGCCGGCCGACGATGACGTTTTCCTTCAAGCCCTGCAGCATGTCGGTCTTGCCGGCAACCGCGGCCTCCGTCAGCACTCGGGTCGTCTCCTGGAAAGAGGCGGCCGAGATGAAGGACGGCGTCTGCAGCGATGCCTTGGTGATGCCGAGCAGCACCGGCAGGCCTTCGGCCGGCTTCTTGCCGTCCTCGACCAGACGCTCGTTGACCTCTTCCAGTTCGATCACGTCGACGTGGTCGCCCGGGATGTAGGTCGAGTCGCCCTGCACCGTGATCTCGACCTTCTGCAGCATCTGGCGAACGATCACCTCGATGTGCTTGTCGTTGATCGACACGCCCTGCAGACGGTAGACTTCCTGGATTTCGTTGACGAGGTAGGAAGCAAGTGCCTCCACGCCCTTGATCGCCAGGATGTCGTGCGGCGCCGGATTGCCGTCGAGGATGTAATCGCCCTTCTCGATGACGTCGCCGTCCTGGAGATGGAACGGCTTGCCCTTCGGGATCAGGTATTCGACCGGCTCAAGCGTCGAGTCATGCGGCTCGATGATGATGCGACGCTTGTTCTTGTAGTCGCGGCCGAAGCGGATCGTGCCGTCGATCTCGGCGATGATGGCGTGATCCTTCGGACGACGTGCCTCGAACAGCTCGGCAACACGCGGCAGACCGCCGGTGATGTCCTTGGTCTTGGCGCTTTCCATCGGAATACGTGCCAGCACGTCGCCGGGGCGAACCTGCGAACCCGGCTCGACCGAAAGAATGGCCTCGACCGAGAGCAGGAAGCGGGCGTCGCCACCCTTCGACAGCTTGCCGACCTTGCCCTTGGCGTCCTGGATCGCAATCGCCGGCTTCAGGTCGTTGCCGCGTGGCGTCGAGCGCCAGTCGATGACCTCACGCTTGGTGATGCCGGTCGACTCGTCGGCCGTTTCCTGAACGGAAATGCCGTCGACCAGATCCTCGTACGACACCCTGCCCTCGATTTCGGTGAGGACCGGGCGGGTATAGGGATCCCACTCGGCGATACGCTGGCCGCGCTTCACCTTGTCACCATCGTCCACGAAGATGCGCGAACCATAGGTGAGACGGTGAGAGGCGCGCTCCTTGCCGGCTTCGTCGAGGATCAGCACCGCCATGTTGCGGCCCATGACCATCTGCTGGCCGTCGGAATTGCGCACCACGTTGCGGTTGCGGATCTCGACCTTGCCCTCATACGAGGCTTCAAGGAACGAGCTGTCCACCACCTGCGCGGTACCGCCCATGTGGAAGGTACGCATGGTGAGCTGCGTGCCCGGCTCGCCGATCGACTGCGCCGCGATGACGCCGACAGCTTCGCCCTGGTTGACCGGGGTGCCGCGGGCAAGATCGCGACCGTAGCAGACCGCGCAGACGCCAACCCTGACTTCGCAAGTCAGTGCCGAGCGGATGCGGACCGACTGGACGCCGGCCTTTTCGATCTGTTCCACGTCACGCTCGTCCATCAGCGTTCCGGCCTTGACCAGGATCTCGCCCGACACCGGATGCGTGATGTCGTCGAGCGACGTACGGCCCAGCACGCGCTGGCCGACCGAAGCGACGACCTGACCGGCATCGACGATCGGCTGCATGGTGAGGCCCTTGTCGGTGCCGCAGTCGACGGAGTTGACGATGCAATCCTGCGCCACGTCGACCAGACGACGGGTGAGGTAACCCGAGTTCGCCGTCTTCAAGGCGGTGTCGGCCAGACCCTTGCGGGCGCCGTGGGTCGAGTTGAAGTACTCGAGCACGGTCAGGCCTTCCTTGAAGTTCGAGATGATCGGCGTCTCGATGATTTCACCCGACGGCTTGGCCATAAGGCCGCGCATGCCGGCGAGCTGACGCATCTGGGTGGGCGAGCCACGCGCACCGGAGTGCGACATCATGTAGATCGAGTTCATCGGCTTCTGACGGCCATTGTCCTCGAACTCGACCGCCTTGATGCGGGCCATCATTTCGTCGGCGACCTTTTCCGAGCACTTGGCCCAGGCGTCGACGACCTTGTTGTACTTCTCGCCCTGCGTGATCAGACCGTCATTGTACTGCTGCTCGTATTCCTTGGCCAAAGCCTCGGTGTCGGAGACCAGCTTGATCTTGGCATCCGGGATCAGCATGTCGTCCTTGCCGAACGAAATGCCGGCGCGGCAGGCATGGCTGAAGCCGAGCGCCATGATGCGATCGCAGAAAATGACCGTCTCCTTCTGACCGCAGTGGCGGTAGACGGTGTCGATCATCTTGGAGATGTTCTTCTTGGTCATCTCCTGGTTGGCGGTCTCGTAAGGCACGTTGACGTTCTTCGGCAGAAGCTCGCCGATGATCATGCGGCCAGGCGTGGTGTCATGGATCTTCGACACGACCTTGCCTTCGGCGTCGACCGTGCGGAAACGACCCTTGATCTTGGAGTGCAGCGTCACGGCCTTGGTCTCGAGCGCGTGCTGGAGTTCGCCCATGTCGGCAAACACCATGCCTTCGCCCGGCTCGTTCTGGTTGACGATCGAGAGATAGTAGAGACCCAGAACCATGTCCTGCGACGGCACGATGATCGGTGCGCCGGAAGCCGGGTGCAAGATGTTGTTGGTCGACATCATCAGCACGCGGGCTTCAAGCTGCGCTTCCAGCGACAGCGGCACGTGAACGGCCATCTGGTCACCGTCGAAGTCGGCGTTGAAGGCCGTGCAGACCAGCGGATGCAGCTGGATCGCCTTGCCTTCGATCAGGATTGGCTCGAACGCCTGGATGCCGAGACGGTGCAGCGTCGGCGCACGGTTCAGCAGCACCGGATGCTCGCGGATGACCTCGTCGAGGATATCCCAGACTTCCGGACGCTCCTTCTCGACCAGCTTCTTCGCCTGCTTGACGGTCGAGGAGTAACCCTTGGCGTCGAGACGGGCGTAGATGAAGGGTTTGAACAGTTCGAGCGCCATCTTCTTGGGCAGGCCGCACTGGTGCAGCTTGAGTTCCGGACCGGTCACGATGACCGAGCGGCCGGAATAGTCGACGCGCTTGCCGAGCAGGTTCTGACGGAACCGGCCCTGCTTGCCCTTGAGCATGTCGGACAGCGACTTCAGCGGACGCTTGTTGGCGCCGGTGATGACACGGCCGCGACGGCCGTTGTCGAACAGCGCATCGACGGCTTCCTGCAGCATGCGCTTTTCATTGCGCACGATGATGCCGGGAGCGCGCAGCTCGATCAGCCGCTTCAGACGATTGTTGCGGTTGATGACGCGGCGATAGAGATCGTTCAAATCCGACGTGGCGAAGCGGCCGCCGTCCAGAGGAACCAGCGGACGCAAGTCCGGCGGGATCACCGGAACCACCTTCATGATCATCCATTCCGGACGGTTGCCGGATTCCATGAAGTTCTCGACGACCTTGAGCCGCTTCAGATACTTCTTCTGCTTCAGCTCGGAGGTGGTCGACGCCAGTTCCGAACGCAGGTCGCCGGCGATCTTCTCCAGGTCCATGCCGGCCAGGAGGTCATGAATGGCCTCGGCGCCGATCATGGCGGTGAACGAATCCTCGCCATACTCGTCGACGGCGATCATGTACTCTTCCTCGCTGAGCAGCTGGTGCTCCTTCAGCGCGGTGAGGCCAGGTTCGGTGACGATGTAGTTCTCGAAGTAGAGGACGCGCTCGATATCCTTCAGCGTCATGTCGAGCAGCGTGCCGATGCGCGACGGCAGCGACTTCAGGAACCAGATATGGGCGACCGGTGCCGCCAGCTCGATATGGCCCATGCGCTCGCGACGAACGCGCGACAGCGTGACTTCAACGCCGCACTTCTCGCAGATGACGCCCTTGTACTTCATGCGCTTGTACTTGCCGCACAGGCACTCATAGTCCTTGATCGGGCCAAAAATGCGCGCACAGAACAGACCGTCACGCTCCGGCTTGAAGGTGCGGTAGTTGATGGTCTCCGGCTTCTTGATCTCGCCGAAAGACCAGGACAGAATCTTCTCAGGGCTGGCAAGCGATATCCGGATGGAATCGAACACCTGCGCAGGCGCCTGCGGATTGAAGAGATTCATGACCTCTTGGTTCATGCCGTTCTCCTTTTCGGGGTCTCGAAGACCCCTTGCATCTAGTCGCGAGCCAAACGCCCGCCGTCTTTGTCGGCCACTGGCCGTCGAATTCGATTGGCGCGCCGCGGAAAGCCGTGGCGCGCCATTGCCTTACTCGGCCGCGTCGGGCAGCCGGACAGGGTTGTCGTCGAGCTTGGTGTTCTCCAGCTCGACATTGAGGCCGAGAGACCGCATTTCCTTGACGAGAACGTTGAAGCTCTCGGGGATGCCGGCCTCGAAGGTGTCGTCCCCACGGACGATCGCCTCGTAGACCTTGGTACGGCCGGCGACGTCGTCGGACTTCACCGTCAGCATTTCCTGCAGCGTGTAGGCGGCGCCGTATGCTTCCAGCGCCCAGACCTCCATTTCGCCGAAGCGCTGGCCACCGAACTGCGCCTTGCCGCCCAGCGGCTGCTGCGTGACGAGCGAGTACGGACCGATCGAACGCGCGTGGATCTTGTCGTCCACGAGATGGTGAAGCTTGAGCATGTAGATGTAGCCCATCGTCACCTTGCGGTCGAACGGCTCGCCGGTGCGTCCGTCATAGAGCTGCGACTGACCGCTGGTGTGCAGGCCCGCCTGCTCCAGCATGATGTTGATGTCAGCCTCATGCGCGCCGTCGAACACCGGGGTCGCGATCGAGACGCCGCGTCGCATCTGCTCGCTGAGGCGAACAATGCTCTCGTCGTCATAGTCACGAACCGGCTCGTTGCGGTCGTTGGCCGGAATGAAGCTCTCGAGCGTCTTGCGCAACGGCTTGATGTCGCCGGCTGCCTTGTACGTGTCGATCAGCTCGCCGATCTTCCTGCCCATGCCCGCGCATGCCCAGCCCAGATGCGTTTCCAGGATCTGGCCGACATTCATGCGGCTCGGCACACCCAGCGGGTTGAGCACGATATCGGCATGCGTGCCGTCCTCGAGGAAAGGCATGTCCTCGACCGGAACGATCCGCGACACGACACCCTTGTTGCCGTGACGGCCGGCCATCTTGTCGCCGGGCTGCATCTTGCGCTTCACGGCCACGAAGACCTTGACCATCTTCATGACGCCCGGAGGCATTTCGTCGCCGCGCTGGACCTTCTCGACCTTGTCCATGAAACGCTGTTCGAGCGCCTTCTTGGAATCGTCGTACTGGCCACGCAGCGCTTCCAGTTCGCTCTGGAGCTTTTCGTTCTCCACGGCAAACTGCCACCACTGCGAACGCGGATACTCGTCGAGCGTATCCTTGGACAGCGTCGAGCCCTTCTTGAAGCCCTTCGGTCCAGCGATCGCTTCCTTGCCGACGAGGACGTCGGAAAGACGCGCATAGACGTTACGGTCCAGAATGGCCTGCTCGTCGTCGCGGTCCTTGGCGAGGCGTTCGATCTCCTCGCGCTCGATCGCCATGGCGCGCTCGTCCTTCTCCACACCGTGGCGATTGAACACGCGCACCTCGACGACCGTGCCGAAAGTGCCCGGAGGCATGCGCATCGAGGTGTCGCGCACATCGGATGCCTTTTCGCCGAAGATGGCGCGCAGAAGCTTCTCTTCCGGCGTCATCGGGCTTTCGCCCTTCGGCGTGATCTTGCCGACCAGAATGTCGCCCGGCTGAACTTCCGCACCGATATAGACGATGCCGGCTTCGTCGAGGTTCTTCAGCGCTTCTTCCGAAACGTTCGGGATATCGCGCGTGATTTCCTCCGGCCCGAGCTTGGTATCGCGCGCCATGACCTCGAACTCCTCGATATGGATCGAGGTGAAGACGTCATCGGCGACGATGCGTTCGGACAGGAGGATCGAGTCCTCGTAGTTGTAGCCGTTCCACGGCATGAACGCGACCAGCACGTTGCGGCCGAGCGCCAGATCGCCGAGCTCGGTCGACGGACCGTCGGCGATGATGTCGCCCTTGTTGACCCGGTCGCCCATGCGAACCAGCGGACGCTGGTTGATGCAGGTGTTCTGGTTCGAACGCTGGAACTTCATCAGCCGGTAGATGTCGACGCCGGACTTGCCCGGATCGAGATCTTCGGTGGCGCGGATAACGATACGCGTCGCGTCCACCTGGTCGACGATGCCGCCGCGGCGGGCGCCGATGGCGGCGCCCGAGTCACGGGCGACGATCGGCTCCATGCCGGTGCCGACGAACGGCGCCTCGGCGCGCACCAGCGGCACGGCCTGACGCTGCATGTTCGAGCCCATCAGAGCGCGGTTGGCGTCGTCGTTTTCCAGGAACGGGATCAGGGCCGCGGCCACCGACACCATCTGCTTGGGCGACACGTCCATCAGATCGACGTTTTCGCGCGGCGCCATCATCACTTCGCCGGCACTGCGGCAAATGACGAATTCGTCGACGAAGCCTCCGTTCTTGTCGAGCTCGGCGTTGGCCTGCGCGACATGGTGCTTGGCCTCTTCCATCGCCGAGAGATAGACGACGTCATTGGTCAGCTTGCCGTCGACGATCTTGCGGTACGGGCTCTCGATGAAGCCGTACTTGTTGACGCGTGCGAAGGTGGCCAGCGAGTTGATCAGACCGATATTCGGGCCTTCCGGCGTCTCGATCGGGCAGATGCGGCCGTAATGCGTCGGGTGCACGTCGCGCACTTCGAAGCCGGCGCGCTCGCGGGTCAAACCGCCCGGTCCAAGTGCCGAAAGACGGCGCTTGTGGGTGATCTCCGACAGCGGGTTGGTCTGATCCATGAACTGCGACAGCTGCGAGGAACCGAAGAACTCGCGCACGGCGGCAGCCGCCGGCTTGGCATTGATCAGGTCCTGCGGCATGACCGTGTCGATCTCGATCGAGGACATACGCTCCTTGATCGCGCGCTCCATGCGCAGCAGGCCGACGCGGTACTGGTTTTCCATCAGCTCGCCGACCGAACGCACGCGGCGGTTGCCGAGATTGTCGATGTCGTCGATTTCGCCCTTGCCGTCACGCAGTTCGACCAGCGTCCTGACCACGGCCAGGATGTCGTCCTTGCGCAGCACACGCACGGTGTCCTCGGCCTTGAGTTCGAGGCGCATGTTCATCTTGACGCGGCCGACGGCCGACAGATCGTAGCGCTCACTATCGAAGAACAGCGAGTTGAACATGGCTTCGGCGGTTTCAAGCGTCGGCGGCTCGCCGGGGCGCATGACACGATAGATGTCGAACAACGCGTCCTGGCGGCTCTCGTTCTTGTCGACGTTGAGCGTGTTGCGGATATAGGCGCCGACATTGACGTGGTCGATGTCGAGAACCTTGATCTCCTCTTCGCCCGTGCCGAGCAGCACCTTCAGCGTCTTCTCGTCGATCTCGTCGCCGGCTTCGAGGAATATCTCGCCGGTGGCGTAGTTGACGATATCCTCGGCCAGATAGTTGCCGAGCAGGTCCTCGTCGGTCGCCTTGATCGCCTTCAGACCCTTTTCGCCAAGCGCCCTTGCCTGGCGTGCCGTGATCTTCTTGCCGGCTTCGACGACGACTTCGCCGGTGTCGGCATCGACCAGGTCGCCGACGGCCTTGAGGCCGCGGAAACGCTCGACGTTGAACGGAATGCGCCAGTGGTCGCCGGCGCGCTTGTAGGTGATCTTGTTGTAGAAGGTCGACAGGATCTCTTCGCCGTCCATGCCGAGCGCCATCAGCAGCGACGTCACCGGAATCTTGCGGCGGCGATCGATGCGGGCGTGCACCACGTCTTTGGAATCGAACTCGATGTCGAGCCACGAGCCACGATAGGGAATGACGCGCGCGGCAAACAGAAGCTTGCCCGACGAGTGCGACTTGCCCTTGTCATGGTCGAAGAAAACGCCCGGCGAACGGTGCATCTGCGAAACGATGACGCGCTCGGTGCCGTTGACGATGAAGGTGCCGTTCAAGGTCATGAGCGGCATGTCGCCCATGTAGACGTCCTGCTCCTTGATGTCCTTGATGGACTTGGCGCCGGTATCCTCGTCGATATCGAACACGATGAGGCGCAGCGTCACCTTGAGCGGCGCGGCATAGGTGAGATCGCGCTGACGGCATTCGTCAACGTCGAATTTCGGTCCTTCGAACTCATACTTCACGAACTCCAGCATCGAGGAGCCGGAAAAATCGGAGATCGGGAAGACCGACTTGAAAACGGCCTGCAGTCCCTCGTCCGGACGCCCACCCTTGGGCTCCGCCACCATCAGGAACTGGTCATAGGATGCCTTCTGAACCTCGATCAGGTTCGGCATCTCCGCAACTTCCGGAATCTTTCCGAAGAACTTGCGTACGCGTCTGCGGCCATTGAAAGTCTGGGTCTGGGCCATCGTCGCTCCTTAGCTCTAAACTCGGGACGAGCCTCGCCGCGGCTCGCCTTGCATGCTGGGCCACCTTGGCGGCAACCCTCTGTCTGTTTTCCCGGCGCCTGTCGGCGGCCGGCTAGAACGGGAGAAAACCCGTTTCCTGAAGGCCGGTTTGCGGCCCTCAGGAAAGAGGTTCTCGTAGATCTCGCGTTACGCGCTCTCCCTTCGGGCGAAGGGAGTGGCGGACGGCGCGAGGCCGCCCGCCGCTTTTACGCTTACTTCAGTTCGACCTTGGCGCCGGCTGCTTCCAGCTGGGCCTTGAACTTGTCAGCGTCGGCCTTGGAAACGGCTTCCTTGACCGGCTTCGGAGCCGCTTCGACCAGATCCTTGGCTTCCTTGAGGCCAAGACCGGTGATGGCGCGGACTTCCTTGATGACGTTGATCTTCTGAGCGCCTGCCTCGGTGAGGACGACGTCGAATTCCGTCTTCTCCTCGGCCGGAGCAGCAGCGGCCGCAGCGCCGCCAGCAGCGGCAACCGCCACCGGAGCAGCGGCGGAAACGCCCCACTTTTCTTCCAGAAGCTTCGACAGCTCGGCCGCCTCGAGGACGGTCAGCTTCGAAAGGTCGTCTACGATCTTTGCGAGATCAGCCATTGTTGTGTTCCTTCATAAGGTTCGAACGTGTGTTTGTGATAGCGAGGAACGGCCTCATGCCGCCTCGTCCTTCCGGGCGTAAGCGCCGATGACGCGCGCGACCGAAGCCGCTGGCGCATTGACGATCTGGGCGATCCGGGTTGCCGGCGTAGCGATCATGCCAACCAGCCTGGCGCGCAGCTCATCGAGCGACGGAAGTGTGGCGAGTGCCTTCACACCGTCGGCATTGAGCGAGGTGGTGCCCATTGCGCCGCCGAGAATGACGAGCTTGTCATTTCCCTTGGCGAAATCGGACGCGACCTTCGGCGCCGCAATCGGATCCTCCGAATAAGCAATCAGCGTCTGTCCCTTGAACAGCTCGATGATCGATGCGGAGTCCGTGCCCTGAAGAGCGATTTTGGCGAGACGGTTCTTCGCGACTTTGACGGTGCCACCGGCGGCGCGCATTTTCGACCGAAGGTCGTTCATTTGCGCGACGGTGATACCGGCGTAGTGGGCCACGACCACTGAACCTGCGTTCGAGAACGCACCGTTCAGGCCCGTGACGAGTTCGCGTTTTTCCGCTCTGTCCACTGCCTATCTCCAGTTGACCCCAATCCTGTTAACGGGAACATCCCATTGACGAGGACAGGCGTCGGGTTGCCTTTTGTCGGCCGGGCCATCCAGTAACGGATCTCCCGAACGACGCTCGAGGATCCTGCCCCCTTTCGCCACATCGACAGTCAAGCCGGCGATGCGCAGACAAAAGGCAAACACGGTTCGAACCTTTCATTGGAGCAATCGCCCCGTTGTCCGGTCTTCACCCGTCTCATGCAGGCCCAAATCGAATTAAGGCTTCTGGGCCGCCTGCAATCTCGGACAGGATGTCCGGAAGCCTCTCGGCTTCCGGCACCGGGCCGCCGACAAGTCGGAGGCCCGGAATTCACTTGCGGATCAGCCTTTTAGCGGCCGATCCAAATATTCGTATCAGGACGCTGTGAGCGTCGCGACGTCGAGCTTGAGGCCCGGGCCCATCGTCGAGGTGACCGACACCTTCTTGACGTAGTTGCCCTTGGCACCAGTCGGCTTTGCCTTGGTCACGGCATCGGCGAAGGCGCGGATGTTCTCTTCCAGGGCCTTGACGTCGAAGGAGACCTTGCCGACGCCGGCATGGACGATGCCAGCCTTCTCGACACGGAACTCGACGGCGCCACCCTTGGATGCCTTGACGGCGGCGGCTACGTCGGTGGTGACGGTGCCGACCTTCGGGTTCGGCATCATGCCGCGCGGGCCGAGCACTTTGCCCAGACGGCCGACCAGCGGCATCATGTCCGGCGTGGCGATGCAGCGATCGAAATCGATCGTGCCCTTCTGGACGATGTCGACCAGATCCTCGGCACCAACGATGTCGGCGCCGGCGGCGCGCGCTTCGTCGGCCTTGTCGCCACGAGCGAACACGGCGACACGCACCGAGCGACCGGTGCCGTTCGGCAGGTTGACCACGCCGCGGACCATCTGGTCGGCATGGCGCGGGTCGACGCCGAGGTTCATGGCGACTTCGATGGTCTCATCGAACTTCACCGAGGAACGGTCCTTGAGCAGCTTCAGCGCATCACCCAGGGCATAAGCCTTGTTGGGATCGATGCCTTCGCGGGTCTTCGATACGCGCTTTGCAATCTTTGCCATGATCTTAGCCCACCACTTCCAGACCCATCGAGCGGGCGGAGCCCTCGACCATGCGCATGGCCGCTTCGACGTCGTTTGCGTTCAGGTCTTTCATCTTCGCGGTGGCAATCTCGCGGACCTTGTCACGCGAAACCGTACCGGCCTTGACCTTGCCCGGCTCCTTGGAACCGGACGTCAGGTTCGCCGCCTTCTTCAGGAAGTAGCTCACCGGCGCCGTCTTCATGACGAAGGTGAAGGACTTGTCCTGATAGTAGGTGATGACGACCGGAACCGGCGATCCCTTTTCCATTTCCTGGGTCTGCGCGTTGAACGCCTTGCAGAATTCCATGATGTTGATGCCACGCTGACCAAGCGCCGGGCCGATCGGGGGAGACGGCGTAGCCGATCCCGCTTTCACCTGGAGCTTGAGCTGGCCTGCAATTTTCTTAGCCATCTCTTTTCCTGCCTTTGTCTATGCCGGTCATGCCGGCGGTTGCAGTCTGGTGGTGCGATCCATGCGGCCGGCTAAAGCCGCATTCGTCTCCCACCGTTCTCAGGCCGCGCCTCCGCGCCGCCTCCCCCGACCGCCAAACCGGCGCCAGGGATTTCGGATCAGCCCTTTTCGACCTGTCCGAATTCCAGATCGACCGGCACGGCGCGCCCGAAGATCGAAACTTCCACCTTGAGCCGCGCCCGCTCCTCGTCCACTTCCTGGACGAAACCGTTGAACGACGCGAAGGGACCATCCGAAACGCGGATCGCTTCGCCGATCTCGAACGTGACCGAGGGCTTGGGCCGCTCGACGCCTTCCTGCACCTGGTTCAGGATGCGCTGCGCTTCCGCCTCGGTGATCGGCACCGGCTTGGAGTCACCCAGGAAGCCGGTGACCTTCGGTGTGTTCTTGACCAGCGAGAACACGGCATCGGTCAAATTGGCCTTCAGCAGCACGTAGCCCGGAAAGAACTTGCGCTCGGCATCGACCTTGCGGCCGCGGCGAACTTCGACGACCTTCTCGGTCGGAACCACGATCTGGTGGATGTCGGCGGACAGGCCCTTCTGCTTGGCCTTGTTCTCGATATCCTCGGCGACCTTCTTTTCAAAGTTCGAATAGGCGTGGACGATGTACCAGCGCGCGGTCATTTCAAGACTTCTCCGTAATCGCCGGACTTAGCGTCCGATGCCCAGAATCTGTTCGACCGCGAGGCCCATGAGCTGATCAGCGGTGAAGAAAAAGATCATCGCGATCACTGCGAAGGCCAGAACCATCACCGTCGAGATCATCGTTTCGCGCCGCGACGGCCAAGTCACCTTGGCGGTCTCCGCGCGGACCTGCTGGAGAAAGACGAAAGGATTTGTGGTTTTCGAAGCCATATGCCGCTCTGTCTTCAAGACCCGTTGGCCGGGTCTCCTGGATGATCCCGCTGGCCGGGACGTACCGCCTGAGCGAATTTCGCGCCGAATCAGCGCAATCATTTCGCCCATGCAAATCAGACGCGTAAAGCCGGTTTCCCAGCTCCACGCGTCGCGTGTCTGTTTCGTCTACATAAAACCGATTCTTGATCCACGCAAGTGGCAAGTCTCCGCTTTATGACCAAACACCGCCTCGGAACCATCCAGTCGTTCCGTCCCGGCTATGGCGCTCTTATGCCCCAATCGGCCCTATATGGCAAGCGGGTCGCCGATTTTCAAAGGCCAGACCAGGAAAATATCGTTTTGAAACGCCATTTTGAGAAATGGCGAAACATGGCGTTGAGTGCCATTCCAAGAAATGGCACGGGCAGCAGGGCTCGAACCTACGACCTGCGGTTTTGGAGACCGCCGCTCTACCAACTGAGCTATGCCCGTATCGTGCGCATGTCGGCGCAGCAGGCGCTTCCTAAAAGCTTCCGCACGCTCTGTAAAGAGCGGTTTGCTAGCAAACGCGCCTTAACCCCGACAAGGCCCTCCGGGTCGATCTCGAGCTCCCGCCTGAAGTCGCCAACGCGCGATTGCGCGAGATGTCGCCCGCCCTCCTCGACGCGGAGCGTCCTCAAGCGGCACTCGCGGCAGGCCGCGGCCGGGCGAGTGCAAGCCAAAGCGCCCAGCCGCATACCAGAAGTTCGCATGCGAACGTCCAGTGCAACACAAAACTCAAGACCCAGTTGCTGTAGCTCGCAGGCACGGTGACGAGTTCGAATGCCTGTCGGTCGAACGGCATCAGCCACAAAATCGGCGACGCCAGCGTATCGAGGATCATGTGCAGCATGGCGGCGGCAAAGAAGGCGGCCGTGGCGGCCACATACGATCGAGCCCGCCAGTTGACGAGAATCAGCGACAACAACCCTGTGGCCGCCCAGAACAGCAGCCAATGCGTCATGTAGGCGTGATGGTGTGTGCGGCCGCCGTCGATGAAATGGAAATACAGCATGTCGATGTCGGGGATGGCGCTGCCGACCATGGCGGCGCCCAGAATGCCCGGGCTGCCAGGCCAGTGCCTGCGCATGAACGTGCCGAGAATATAGCCACTGGGAAGATGGGCGATCAGCATCTCGGGACCGTTCACGGTTGCAGGCCGGTGCAGCATTCCGCCCTATTGTGGCGCTATTCCGGATGCCTGCGCCTGATACGCTTCGTGCCGATCATGGTTTCGTACCCGGTACTCGATAAGGGCCGCCCGGCACACCCCAGCCCCAGGCCGGCATCGGTTCCGTCTCGGGATCGCATGTCTCGCCGAGATTGGAGTTCATCTTGGCCAGACGCGATCCCCATTCGACATAGCCCATGAAGGCCGAACGGAATTCCGGATCGTCAGGCAGGCCGACCGCGTCGGCTGCATCGGCCAGGAGGCTGATCCAGCGGCGGCGCTGCTCCTCGCTCAGATGCTTGCCCAGATGGTGCATGACCATCTCGCGGTGGCCGCCGAACTGCTCGCTGTAGGTCTTCGGTCCGCCGAAAACCTCGCCGATGAAGGCCGCGACATGGGCGGGGTGATCCGGCGACATGGTCTTGAACACCGGCCCGACGATCGGGTCCTGCGCCACCTTGTCGTAGAAAGTCTGGGTCAGCCGGTTCAAGGCCTCGCTGCCGCCGGCCCATTCGTAGAGTGTCGGGATATCCTGGCTCATTCTCGATCCTCCGCCCGCCTGGCGCCGCCAGCAGCGACGATAGCGGAAGAATCGGAAGTGTCTCAACCTGCCTCGATGGCCAGTTCGTGACTTCGCCGCGGTCTACAATTTGGCCGGCGCGTCAGCCTCGGCATTGGCGGAAGGCCGGATCCGGCAATTCTCGGGTCGTGGCACCGCCTCGCAAATGGTGGCACCGGTCAGCGCGTCGACCGATTGCAGGCTCGTCGTCAGTCCGACCTTCAGCATCATGCCGGGTTCCAGCCGGCGCTCGACCGAGCGCCGCTCGATCGCCGCGAACAGGGCGGGACCGATCGCCATCTCCTCGAGATAGGCCTTGATCATCTGCTTTTGCCCCATCAGGTAGAGGCTAAGTCGCGCCTGGGGACCGACAAGCCGCTTGATGCCGCCGGCAAGCATCAGCGCGCAGGCCGAATCGCACTCCACGCCCGCATCGATGCTCAGCCCGGCATAGGCGCCCTCTTTGGCCAGGCAATTCCACGCTCCTGGGTCACAGCCGACGAAATCGGTGCGGCCAACCGCGACGTCGAGCTTCTTTTCATGGATCAGCCGTCCCGCCGCCAGGGCGCTGAACAGGTCGCCTCCCCTCGAGCTGATCACGACAGGCAATTGCCGTTTGCCGAGCGTGGCGAGCAATTGGCGCAGCTTCTGCGGGGTCTGAGGGGTAATCGCGCCTTCCGCCGAGATCCATTCCGGGCAGTCTGGATTGCAGAGCGGATTGGTGCCGCGAACGACAACGAAGCGCATGTCTTCATCGCGCCGCGCCGGCTCGGGTTCGATAGCCAGCGGAGTGGGCTTGGCCGCGGTCGCCGTCGGGCCATCAGGCTTGTCCCCCGGCATTTCCCGGCAATTCGTGGCCAGGCGGCCGGGCTCGCACAGGCTCGCCGCGGTCAACAGGCCTACAGCGTCCGTACTGGTGACCAGCTTCATCGCCAGCATGTCGTCGAGGGCGATCTGGTGGATTTCGCTGGCCGGGGTGCCCTTCATCGTTTCGAGCATGCTTTGTTCGATGCCCATCTGGTCCAAGTAGGCCGCCAGCTTTTTTTCCACCGACTTGCTCATCTCGTAGGTCTTGTAGCTGCCGGCGTTCTTGCGGCTGACGATCTTTGTGTTGAGGATCTTCTTCTTGCCGCCCACGACGCGATAGGTGGTCCGGTATTGCAATTTCGTGCGGATGTAGGTCGTGGTGATCTGATGGACGCCGAGGTAGGCCCATTCGCCGGCCACCCGCCTGATACCGCCGGCAAACATCAGAGGACAGGCGGAATTGCACATGGCGCCATAGTCGATGACATCGCCGAAGTAGCGGGCGTCACGGTCCTGGCACCCCTTCGCACCGGGCTGGCAGCTGGAAAACACCGTCTTGCCGATAGCGATATCGAGCTTGTTCTTGCGGATCAGCCGGCCAAGCGTCAGCGCCGCCTCGACATTGCCGCCGGGAGAATCCACGACAACAGGCAGTTTCCGCCCGCCAATCGTCTTCAGCATGCGTTTGAAGAGTGCCGGCGTGCCGGCTTCTATCGAGCCCTCGGCCGATATCCATTCCGGGCAGATCGGCTCGCACCCCGGTGCGTTGCTGCGGACAATGCCGAACCGCATCGTCGGCCCAAGATCCGGCGCCGCATCCGCCGCAAAGGCTACCGGGCCCGCGGCAAGCAATGCCAGCAGGCAGATTAATGCCAGCGACCACAATGCCCGACAACGGCGCCCTGAAACCATTCTGCAAAAAGCCCCTTGATGCAACCTATACTAGACGAGGTCCAAAGGCTTGCAACAGGGTCCGAGCGACAAGATGGCACCGGTCTCTGGGGCAAAAGAAAAGGGCGGTCCCGAGGACCGCCCTTTCTGTTTCGAACCTGACCGGCACAGCCCGGTGCAGCTATTCCTTGATGGTGACGACGATGCCGGCACCGACGGTGCGGCCGCCTTCACGGATAGCGAAGCGCAGCTTCTCTTCCATGGCGATCGGCACGATCAGCTCGACATCGACCGTGATGTTGTCGCCCGGCATCACCATCTCGGTGCCTTCCGGCAGCGACACGATGCCGGTCACGTCGGTCGTGCGGAAGTAGAACTGCGGACGGTAGTTGGTGAAGAACGGCGTGTGACGGCCACCTTCGTCCTTGGTCAGGATGTAGGCTTCGGCCACGAACTTCTTGTGCGGCTTCACCGTGCCCGGCTTGGCCAGAACCTGGCCGCGCTCGACACCTTCACGATCAACGCCGCGCAGCAGCGCGCCGATGTTGTCGCCAGCCTGGCCCTGATCGAGCAGCTTGCGGAACATCTCGACGCCCGTGCAGGTCGTCTTGGTCGTCGGACGGATGCCGATGATTTCCAGCTCTTCGCCGACCTTGACCACGCCGCGCTCGACGCGGCCGGTCACGACCGTGCCGCGGCCCGAGATCGAGAACACGTCTTCGATCGGCATCAGGAACGGCTTGTCGAGCGGACGAACCGGCGTCGGGATGTAGGCATCGACCGCAGCCATCAGCTCGCGGATCGCGTCCTCACCGATCTTCTTGTCGCTATCTTCCAAAGCAGCCAGAGCCGAACCCTTGACGATCGGAATGTCGTCGCCGGGGAACTCGTTCTTGGTCAGAAGCTCGCGAACCTCGAGCTCGACCAGTTCGAGCAGCTCGGCGTCGTCGACCTGGTCGACCTTGTTCAGGAACACCACGATCGACGGCACGCCGACCTGACGGGCAAGCAGGATGTGCTCGCGGGTCTGCGGCATCGGGCCGTCGGCAGCCGACACGACCAGGATCGCGCCGTCCATCTGCGCGGCACCGGTGATCATGTTCTTCACATAGTCGGCGTGGCCGGGGCAGTCGACGTGAGCGTAGTGGCGGTTGGCCGTCTCGTATTCGACGTGCGCCGTCGAGATCGTGATGCCGCGCGCCTTCTCCTCAGGGGCAGCGTCGATCTGGTCGTAGCGCTTGTATTCGCCAAAATACTTGGTGATCGCCGCCGTCAGCGACGTCTTGCCATGGTCGACGTGGCCAATCGTGCCGATGTTCACGTGAGGCTTGTTACGCTCGAATTTACCTTTTGCCATTGTCTCTTTCCTTGGACGGCCCGGATCTTCAGTTCGGTCGAAGACCTTCAGTTCAGTCGAATGCGGGGCGATTAGCGACAAAGGCCAAAAAACACAAGCGTCTTTTGGCCGGGTGCCGTCTCACTCAGTCCGAACTATCGATCCGATTGCGGGGATATGACGATGATATAGGAAGGCCCTGGGCAAAATGAAGGGGTAGCGGGCCGACCGATCGAGGCCGCGAAAGCGCTGGCTTGCTTGCCCGCCCCTGTCTGAATCATGGCCAGGCCATGGACCATTGCCGCCGCCACCCGCCTCTGATCTTGTGGCCGGATGCATTTCATTCCTGCCTCCATCCGCGGCCCGCTGTTCATGATCGTCTCGACGGGGTCGTATCTCGTCAACGACACGATGATGAAGCTCGCGACGGCTGGCCTGCCGTCCTATGAAGTGCTGTTTCTGCGGGGTGCCGCGGCAGCTCTCTGGGGCTTCCCGCTGTTGTTCGCGCTGGGCTACGGCAAGCAGATCCCGCTGATCTTCGACAAGCGCGTACTGAGCCGGAACGTGCTCGAGCTGGCGGCGATCCTTTGCTATGTGGTCGCGCTCGCCAACATGCAGATCGCCGATTCCACCGCGCTCGGCCAGATCACGCCGCTCTTGATGCTGGTCGGCTCCTCGATCCTGTTTGGCGAGCGGATCGGCGGCCGGCGCATGGCGCTGATCGGGCTCGGCTTCATCGGCGCGCTGATGGTGGCGCAGCCGAGCATGCAAGGCATTTCGGTCTACGCCTTGCTGGCGCTCGGCAATGCCACATTTGCGGCGGCGCGCGACCTTGCCGGCCGGCGGGTCGCGGCCGAGGTGCCGGGGATGATCGTGGCGATTTCCGCCGTCGTGGTGGTGCTGATCGGCGCCGGCGCCGCGCATCTGGTTTCAGAGCGCTGGATCATGCCCGGGACGCATCACCTGTTGCTGATGGCAGGTGCTGGATTTTTCCTGATCTTCGGCCATTTCTTCATCTTCATGGCCTATCGCATCGGACCGACCAGCGCCGTGGCGCCGTTCTACTATTGCTTCACCGTCTGGGCGGTCATTTCGGGCCTGCTGGTGTTCGGGCAATTCCCCAACACACTGGCGATCTGTGGCATCCTGCTGGTCGTCGGCAGCGGGCTGACCATCGTATCGCTGGATCAGCGTCAGCGCCGGCTCGCCGTCGTCGCCTAATGCATGTCGCCCAAAAGTGGCCCCGGTTTTGGGAGAACGACATGCATAAAACAGACCTGGAGCCTCCGCATCCGAGCAGGCGCGCATGACCAGTTGCCGCGCCGAAAGATCGTCTAATCGGCGTCACCGCCGATGCAGTGTTGATGCCATAGACGAGCCGCTGCACGTACAGGCCTGAAGCCGGTATTGCCTCGGAAACTCGAAACCTCAGACGATCCGCAGGCGCCTAAAGCGTCCGCCTTGCGCTGAACTGATGGTAGGCCCACAGGACGACCACCGCTCCGATGACGGCAACGATCAGGCTGTAGATGTTGAGGCCGGTGACGCCTGACGCGCCGAAGGCACTGAAGATCAGACCGCCGACAATGGCGCCGACGATGCCCAGCACGATATCCATTAAGAGACCCTGGCCGGTCTTGTTGACGATCTTGCTGCCTATGAAACCGGCGACCACGCCGAGAATGATCCAGCTGATGATACCCATTTTTTCCTCTCCATCCCCTCGCCAGCCGAACATTTTCATAGGATTGTCAAAACCTCAAGCCAGCTTGAAATTCCGCCCGAATGCTTCATTGTTGAGGAGGGGTCGGGCCTTGGTCGCTATGGAGGATCCACTATGGGACTTTTTGACAATGCCATTCCCGGCGGCAACATCACCAAACCCCTGATGATCGCGCTCGGCGCATTGCTGGTCGGCAAGATGCTGAGCGGCAGAAGTGCCGAAGAGCCAGAACAGTCTCCCGCGCCCGCTCCGGCCGCCCCCGTGCCGACGGAAACCACAACCGCCGACGGTGGCCTGCTCGGCGGCCTGGGCGGACTGCTCGACAAGCTCCGGGATGCCGGCCACGGCAACACCGCGGACTCCTGGGTCGGCACCGGCCAGAACCAGTCGATCAACGCCAACGATCTTGGCGCCGCGATCGGACCGCAGATCATTCGCGAGATCGCGCAACGGACCGGACTGGACGAGCAGGAACTGCTCAAGCAACTGTCCACCGCCTTGCCCGGCATCGTCGACAAGCTGACGCCGAACGGCCAGGTGCCGCAGCAGCACCAGGTCGCATCCGCGTTCAACAGCTAGCGGGACCCGCACCCGCCCCTTTGGAACGCTGCGCGGCTTGCCGCGCAGCGTTTGGTCTGTTTGTTTGCGCCTCATGTCCGGACGCACGACAATGCGGCCGCACTCGATTGCAAGCTCGTGTGCGGCCGGTCACTGGATGGCCGCCCAGCCCGTGACGATGACGAGGACAAGCGTGACGATGGCTCCTGAAACGTAGAGGATCGTCCTGATACTGCCTCCCTTGGCAGCGTTGCCGCCGCGAACGTAAACTCCCAGGTGAACCAGCCGGATCACCAGATGCAGCCAAACGATCACTGCCAGTATGATGGGGGCGACGCCAACCATCATCGCCAGCAAAGCCGGGACGACGAAAGGCGCCAGCGCCTCGACCGAATTCATGTGCACGCGGTCGATCCTGTAGAGCAAATTGTCGTCATCTGCAGGGAGTACTGGGCCTGAAAGCACCCCGACACGGCCCTTGGACGAGCCCGAGTAGATCGCAAGCACGACCGACAAAAGGCAAAGCGCGAGCACTCCAACGATACTGAGCCAGTAGGCTTCCATTCTTCCCTCCGTTTCTTCGGATGACTGGATTGGGAACCGATTCGATCTTTGTGGCTGTCACACGGCCGTCACGTCGCCTGGCGAGAGCAAAGGTCGTGGAACCGGCGCAGGTAAAGTGGCCAGCCTTGATCGCTACCAACGCCATTGCGCACACCTTCCCAGCCTTCGCCATGCCGCTCGAAGTTCCGGTGCACGATCTCCACCCGCGTCCGGCTGTCCGTCTCCGCCGTGAAGCTGACTTCCCACTCGCTGGTCTTGTCCGGGTCGGTTTCAACCTGCCATTGAGGGTTGATGTCCCAACTCAGAAGCACCCGGTTGGGCGGCTCGTAGGCCAACACCCGGGCCCAGTGGCACTCGCTGCCGTCGACGCCTCGGTCATAGATGTGACCGCCCACTCGAGGCTCGAAAACCGTGTCGGCAATCGGCACTGCGAGTATGTTGTGCTCTCGAGGTTTGAAACTGCCGAAGTCCTCGGTGAAGATCTTGAAGGCCTTGGCGATCGGCGCCTCGACGACGATGGCGTGCCTCACAGGCGGGGGTGCTTGATGCGTGCTCATTCCTCTTCCTTCGACGATTGTTCGACGGCCACCTTGTAGGCCGCCAGGGTCTTGCCCCAGAACCGGTCGAGTTCGGCGCGCAGACTTGCCAGGCCTTCCGGATCGACCCGGTAGATGCGTTGCTTGCCCAAGCGCGTATTGGCCACAAGGCCGGCATCCCTAAGTACCTTCAGGTGCTGCGAGACCGCCGGCCGGGTGACAGGAAGGACACGCGCCAGTTCCCCGACCGAACAGGGGTGTTCGACCAGCAATTCAAAGATCGTGCGCCTGGTCGGATCGCCGAGCGCTGTCCAGCTGTTCACGTTAGTCTGCACTAACGCGAATCTATGCAAATGAACTTTTTCTGTCAACTCGTCGCGAGGCGCTGCCAGACCCGGAAGCTCTTCCGCTTCGCTGTCACTTAATGACGACAAGCGAAGCGACACGGCTGTGAGACCGATGGCCCGGCAAAAAGGTTAAGGGACGTTTCGAAAAACGGATGGCTGGCTGGAGCGGGTAGCGGGAATCGAACCCGCATATTCAGCTTGGAAGGCTGCTGCTCTACCACTGAGCTATACCCGCGCCGTTCCTGAAGTACCGGATTCATCCAAAAAGCGCCATGCACTTTTCGGTCCGATTCTTGTCGCGTTTCAGGGCTTCCGGGCCGGCAGTGGTGGAGAGGGTTGGATTCGAACCAACGTAAGCTAAGCTAACGGATTTACAGTCCGTCCCCTTTAACCACTCGGGCACCTCTCCAGTCTGCCGCCGGAGCCATGCAACGAGGCATTCACGCCGATCCGGACCCGAGTTATATGTTCTCCGAAACCAGCGCAGCGCCTTATGGCGGCAAGCCCATTGGGTGTCAACCGCGCAACCATGGTTTTTCGTTTCTGTTCGCCGGCTGTGACGGCGGGCCATATCCTTGGCCGGAGTACACCGCTATAGAAGCCAGCCATGAGCGACAAAACCAATACCTCCAAAGACACCCATTACGCCAAGCTGCGCCGCGCCTACCGCGACGAGAAGAGCGGCGGCGCGCCGGCGTTCCGGCCCCGACAGCCGGTTCCGCCAGGCGAAAATGCCGCGGACGGGCTGGTGCGGCTCTACGGCCTGCACACGGTGCGTGCCGCACTCGACAATCCGCGCCGCAAGATCAGGAAGATGCTGGTGACGCGCAATGCGGCCGAGCGCCTCGAAATCGCCGATCTCGCCGCCCTGCCCTTCAAGACGGAACTGGTCCAGCCCAGGGATATCGACAAGATCACTGGGTCGGATGCCGTGCATCAGGGTGTGCTGATCGAGGCCGAGCCGCTTAAAGCAAAGCGGCTCGATGCGCTTGGCGATGCAAGACTGGTGCTGGTGCTCGACCAGATCACAGACCCGCACAATGTCGGCGCCATCCTGCGCTCGGCGGTCGCCTTCGGCGCCGGCGCGCTGATCACCACGGCCCGCCACAGCCCGCAGGAATCGGGCGTGCTGGCGAAATCCGCCTCCGGCGCGCTGGAGTACATCGACCAGATCGAGGTGAAGAACCTCGCCGACGCGCTCGGCCAGCTGCACGAGGCCGGATTCCGCACCATCGGGCTTGATTCAGACGCGCCGGCCGAACTCGAAAAGAGCTTTGCCGGAGAAAAGATCGCCCTGGTGCTGGGCGCCGAAGGCAAGGGCCTGCGCCAGAAGACCCGCGAGACGGTGACGACGCTGGCACGGCTCGACATGCCCGGCGCTATCCATTCGCTCAACGTATCGAATGCCGCGGCGATCAGCCTTTACGTGGCGCGGGCATTTTTGAAGCGCGGCTAAGCCAAAAACATCCCGAAACGAGAAACGGGTCCCGGCAGACGCCGGAACCCGTTCTTCGATGGGCCAAGAGTTGGCGGCTTGGGAACGTTGCGCCGCCCTCTCCTGACCTATGCCGCTTTGCCCCGGGTGTCGGCTGCCTCGCTGCCGACCTCGAAATTGGCCATCCGCTCCAGCGCCCTGACCAGCGCCGAATGATCCTCCTTGGCGCCGCCATTGGCCGCGCAGGAATTGAACAGCTGCTGAGTCATTGAGGTGTTGGGCAAGGAAACGCCGAGCGCCTTCGCGCCCTCCAGCGCGAGGTTCAGATCCTTCTGGTGCAGTTCGATCCGAAAACCCGGCGCGAAGGTGCGCTTGACCATACGCTCACCATGGACTTCCAGGATGCGCGAGGCCGCCAGGCCGCCCATCAGCGCCTGCCTGACCTTGGCCGGATCGGCGCCGGCTTTCGACGCAAAAACAAGCGCTTCGGCGACGGCTTCAATGGTCAACGCAACGACGATCTGGTTGGCCACCTTGGTGGTCTGGCCAACGCCGTTCGGCCCGACCAGGGTGATGTTCTTTCCCATCTTCTCGAAGACGGGTTTGGCGCGCTCGAAGGGTTTTTCCTCGCCTCCGACCATGATGGTCAGCGACGCCGCCTTGGCGCCAACCTCGCCGCCCGAGACCGGCGCGTCGAGATAGTCGCAGCCTAGATCGTTGATCTTCCTGGCAAAGGTCTTGGTCTCGATCGGTGAGATCGAGCTCATGTCGATGACCAGCTTGCCCCTGGTCAGGCCGGACGCGACGCCGTTGTCGCCGAACAGCACATCGGCCACCTGCGGCGTGTCTGGCACCATGGTGATGATGATGTCTGCAGCCTTGGCCACGGCGGCATGGCCGGTGACTGACTTCAGGTCCTTGGCAACGAGATCGGCCGGCGGCTTGGAGCGATGGTCACTGGCGATGACCCTGTAGCCGGCGTCCAGCAGATGCCCCGCCATCGGCGCGCCCATGATGCCGAGGCCGATGAAACCGATGGTTTCCATTATGGTTCTCCAAATGACTGTGTGAAACGCCCCCTCATCCGGCCTTCGGTGGCCGCGCAGCGGCCGGATGAGGGGGCCTTAACTGCTACGCCGCAGCGCTCCCCTGCCCGCTCAATTCCCGGAACCACCCCAGCCCCGCTTCCGTACCCGCCTTCGGCTTGTATTCCGCCCCGACCCATCCGGCATAACCAATGCGGTCGATATGCTCGTACAGGAAGGGAAAATTGATCTCGCCCGTCCCCGGCTCGTGACGGCCGGGATTGTCCGCAAGCTGGATATGCGCGATGCGGCCAAGGTTTGCCTCGATGGTACGGGCGAGATCCCCCTCCATGATCTGCATGTGATAGATGTCGTATTGCAGGAACAGGTTTTTTGAGCCGACGCGGTCGATCAGCGCCAGCGCCTGGTCAGAAGTGTTGAGGAAAAAGCCCGGAATATCGCGCGTATTGATCGGCTCGATCAGCAGCCTGATGCCGGCCTGCTCCAGCTTTTCCGCCGCGAAGGCGAGGTTTTCGGCAAAGACATCCTCCAGCACCTTGCGCTCAGTGCCGGCGGGTGCGATGCCGGCCAGACAATTGACCTGCCGGCAGCCGAGCGCCTGCGCGTAGGTGATCGCCTTGGCGATGCCCTGGCGGAATTCCGGCACGCGGTCCGGCAGCACGGCAATGCCGCGTTCGCCCTTGCCCCAGTCGCCGGCCGGAAGATTGAACAGCACCTGGGTCAGGCCGTTCTTCTTCAACCGGGCCGCGACGACATCGGGCGCATGGTCATAGGGGCCGATATATTCGACGCCCTTGAAGCCGGCGTGAGCGGCGGCGTCGAAACGGTCGAGGAACTCATGCTCGCCAAAGAGCATCGACAGATTGGCTGAAAAACGCGGCATATTTTTTTTCTCCCCTGTCCGCTAGGACTTAATCCAACATCACGATCGCTGTCGGAGCATCTTCCTGATGTTCGGCAAGCTCCTCGAATTCGGTGATCTTGTCGATCTCGGTACCCATGGAGATGTTGGTGACGCGTTCGAGAATGAATTCGAGCACGACCGGAACCCGGTGCTCCTTCATCAGCCGCTGGGCCTCCTTGAAGGCACCAGCAAACTCCTCCGGCTTGCGCACCCTGACCGCCTTGCAGCCCATGGCCTCGGCGACGGCAACATGATCGACGCCATAGCCGGCCTCGGGATCGCCTGCCCGGTTGATGTTCTCGAAGGCAAGGTCGACCTCGAAGTCCATCGAGAAACCCCGCTGCGCCTGGCGGATCAGGCCGAGATAGGCGTTGTTCACGACGACATGCAGATAGGGCAGTTTGTGCTGTGCGCCGACCGCCAGTTCCTCGATCATGAACTGGAAATCATAGTCGCCCGACAGCGCCACGATGGTCCGGTCGGGATCGGCGGCGCGAACGCCAAGGGCAGCCGGCAAGGTCCAGCCGAGCGGGCCGGCCTGGCCGCAATTGATCCAGTTGCGCGGCTTGTAGACATGCAGGAACTGCGCGCCGGCGATCTGCGACAGGCCGATCGTGGTGACATAGGTGACGTCGCGGCCGAACGCCTTGTTCATCTCCTCGTAGACGCGCTGCGGCTTCAGCGGCACCTGGTCGAAATGCGTCTTGCGCTTCATCGTCTTCTTGCGGGCCTGGCACTCCTTCGCCCAGCCGGACCAGTCGCGCAGCTTGCCTGCCGTCTTCCATTCGGTGGCGACGTCGAGCAGCATCTTCAATGCTGCGCCCGCATCCGAGACGACGCCGAGATCCGGCGCGAAGACACGGCCGATCTGCGTCGGCTCGATGTCGACATGGATGAATTTTTTGCCCTTGGTGTAGACATCGACGGAGCCGGTGTGACGGTTGGCCCAGCGGTTGCCGATGCCGAAGACGAAGTCGGCTTCCAGCATCGTCGCATTGCCGTAGCGGTGCGAGGTCTGCAGCCCGCACATGCCGGCCATCAGCCGGTGGTCGTCGGGGATCGCGCCCCAGCCCATCAAGGTCGGCATGACCGGCACGCCTGAAATCTCGGCGAATTCGATGAGCAGGTCCGACGCATCGGCATTGATGATGCCGCCGCCGGCGACGATCAGAGGCTTTTCGGCCGCGTTGAGCATCGTCAACGCCTTTTCGGCCTGCGCGCGCGTCATGGCCGGCTTGAACGGCGTCAACGGCTCATAGGCATCGATGTCGAACTCGATCTCGGCCAGTTGCACGTCGACCGGCAGGTCGATCAGCACCGGACCCGGCCGTGACGAGCGCATCAGGTGAAACGCCTTCTGCAGCGCCATGGGGACGAGATAGGGTTCCATGACGGTGACCGCCCATTTGGCGACCGGCGCAGCAATGGCTGATATGTCGACGGCCTGGAAGTCCTCCTTGTTCAGCCGCGCTCGCGGCGCCTGGCCGGTGATGCACAGGATCGGAATGGAATCCGCTGCGGCCGAATAGAGCCCGGTGATCATGTCGGTGCCGGCCGGACCCGACGTGCCTATGCACAGGCCGATATTGCCTGCCTTGGCGCGGGTAAAACCTTCCGCCATATGCGAGGCGCCCTCGACGTGACGGGCTAGCACGTGGCGGATCGTTCCCCTGGCCTTCAGCGCCGAATAGAACGGATTGATCGCCGCGCCCGGCACGCCGAAAGCGCAGGAAATGCCTTCCTTTTCGAGAACGAGAACCGCGGCATCGACAGCGCGCATCCTGGCCATTTTCCAGCCCTCCACGGGTTTGTCATTGTTGGATCGGCAAAGGATGTCAGCACGCCGGGTATTTTTCAATTTTTTCAGAATATTTTTTCATTTCTAAAAAACGGCGTCATTTTCTTGTTTTTATTGGCTATTCCGTTTTCCAGAATTCGGCTAGCGATCGCAGTGAAAAACTTTTTCATTGTGCGTTTTGCAAAATCGGTCGAGAATGACGGCATGGAAACCGCCGAAAAACGCCAGCGTGGCCGGCCACGCGCTTTCAACGGGCCATCGGAGGCCAGCTCGGTGCAGTCGCTCGACCGGGCACTGCGCATCCTGGCCATTGTCGCGGAAGGCAGCGGCCTGTCGCTGAGTGAGATATCGGCGCAGAGCGGCCTTGCCGCCTCCACCGCCTACCGCATGCTGACGACGCTGCAAAACCATGGCATGGTCGAGTTCGACACATCAGACCAACTGTGGTCGATCGGCGTCGAGACCTACCGCATGGGCGCGGCGTTCCTGCGCCGCCGCAAGCTGGTCGACCGCGCCCGTGTCGTCATGCAGGAGTTGATGGAAAGAACCGGCGAGACCGCCAATCTCGGCGTCGCCGAGGATGATTGCGTGGTCTTCGTCAGCCAGGTCGAGACGCATCAGGCGATCCGCGCCTTCTTCCGGCCGGGTACGCGCAGCTCTTTCCATGCGTCCGGCATCGGCAAGGCGGTGCTGGCGCATCTCGAGCCGGAGCGCGTCGGAACCATCCTGCGCAAGGCCGGCCTGCAGCGCTTCACCGACAAGACGCTTTCCGACATTTCCGCCCTTGCCCAGGATCTGGCGACAATAAAGCTGCGCGGCTGGTCGGTCGACGACGAGGAGCGGCACCCCGGCATGCGCTGCGTGGCAGCCGCCATCTTCAACGAATTCGGCGAGCCGATCGGCGGCGTTTCGGTGTCGGGACCAACGGTGCGGGTGACGCCGGAGCGGCTGGCCGAGATCGGCCCGCTAGTGCGCGATGCCGCGGCCGAGGTGACCAGGATGATCGGTGGCGTGCGGGCCGGCTGATCAGCCCGCCCCGGGCAGCGCGCTCCTGGTCGCGATATCAAAGAAATCGAGAAGGATGGCCATGCCGACGCCGCAGGCAGTGAATATCAGGCCGGCCATGAAGATGCGGTTGGCGCGTTCATAGATGCGCCGCCGCAGGCATTTCGTGTTGAGCAGCAGCGAGAGCGCCCGCATCTGCAAGGCGATGCCGGCCAGGATCGGCAGGACGGCGACAAGATGGTAGGTCTGCCACGGGATCGGGTTGGCGGCCCAATGGGTGATGAAGCCCAGCGAAAACGCCAGCAGGATGCCGACGGCGGTGACGGTGCCGTTGCGGAAACCGTTTCGACCAGGTCTTCCCTGGGGTCCTGCTCGTCCAAGGGTCTCTCCCCGCGTTTCGCGGTGAGAATAGACGCTCGGAAAATCTCTGTACACCGTCCGGTCTACCGCCCGGGCCATCCTTTCAGTTGCCGTGAATCGGCCGATGGAGCATTGCACCGCTCAAGACAACAGAAGAGGGGCTCGCATGAGCCCCTCTGTTGCTGAAACGGTCCTCCCCTCAGAGACGGCAATAGTGGCGGTATCCGTCGCGGCCAAGATAGGTATCGGAGTCCAAATCGTAGCTGGCGTAACGATCGTAGCAGCGGCGGACATGCCACGAGCCGCCGCCTTCGTCGACATAGACGGTGCGGGGCTGGGCCAGCAGGCTGCCGAGGACGAGCCGCCAACGCCGGCGGCAATGCCGATGCCGAGGTCGTGATTGTGGTGATGGCTGTGGGCGGCCGAGGGCTGCACAGTGCCGGCCAGCGTGGCGGCGGCGACGGCGGTGGCGATAAGGCCGGAAACGAGTGTGTTCTTGAACATGACGATCTCCTTGCTTCGTTGACCGAGGCGATCCATCCGCCTCTTGATCATCTGTCGTCGCGGCCAGGAAAAAGGTTCGAATCTTTTTTCGATTTTTCTGGGACCGGGGAAATCGGATCGACCGAGGTCATGCTGACGGCGACTGGAGAGGTTGGGGAGAACATTGATGATAGCCGATCTCCCCACCTGCGGGGGAGATCACCAGCGTCGCAGACGGTACCTATTTCGCAACGCCGAACGCAAAAAGGGCGGCCGAAGCCGCCCTCTTGGGGAATTGGGTCCTCCATCAAAGGAAAATGATCACCCTGCCGTGCCTGTGGTGATGATTGTGGTGCTTCCACCAGAACTTCTTGAAGTGCTTCTTGTGATGGTTGTGGTGGTGATGATGATGGCCGTGCATGCCGTGGGCCGACGACATGCCGCCAGTGCCGACGAGCGCGCCGGTGGCGACGAAGATGGCGACGAGGCCTGAGGTGAGAGTGCGCTTGAACATGATGATCTCCTGGATCCTTGATCGAGGCGACCCATTCGCCCCTGACCATCAGTCGGCGCGGCGCGGCAAAAGGTTCGAAAGGTTTTTGCAGATTTTTTGTGGAGCGGCCGGAGGACGAGTGAGTAGGGAGTAGGGAAACACAGACCCCGGGTTGCCACTCCCCTACTGACTACTCACTCTCTCACCAATTCACCCCATCCCCGTCACATGGCGCAGCCAGAACGCCAGCGCGATGAAGCCGATGACGGTGGTGACGCCGGTCCAGTCGACATTGGCCTTCTTCACATCGCTGATGATCTTCACCAGCAGCATCCAGGCCACGAAGAGGATCGGGAGAATGATGACAAATCTGATCATGCGGCACCCCTGCTCGAAGCGATTGCACCTCCCCAACATGTAGGAAGCAATCCGGCGCTTTTCAGGATGCCCCTCCCCGGCGGCCCATGCGGCATGCCGGAAAAAACGGAGTTTTGTCTTTACTGGCGCAACAAATATGCTAACCGAAGCGCCGTGCCCTTGTAGCTCAGCTGGTAGAGCAGCGGTTTTGTAAACCGAAGGTCGGCGGTTCGATTCCGTCCGGGGGCACCAATAAAATCAACATCTTAGCGGAACCCAACTCCTTGTCGAAATAGCCATACTGCCCTTGGGGTAACGCTAGGGGTAAGGATTCTATTCACATCATTTGTCGGCTGCCAAGTTGATCGTCCGATCCGCCTCTGCGATGGAACGTTACGCGGAGTGATAACATGGCCGATGAATCATGGATTAAGATCAGCAAGGCGTATCGCCTGGTATCACGGGCCCTCAGAGATAGGCGCATCGCTGAGCGCCGATTGCTTGCAGCTCTCTCAAAATCGAAAATCGCAGCCAAGGCTGAGTTCTTTCGGGTCTATTGGCAGGAGGGGGTAGACGCAGATCAAATCGACCTGCTCCTTGACGCGCCAATTTGGAGCTACGCTCGCCTCAACTTCGGGAAAGATGCTGTTGATTTCGATGTCGGTCCGGATCCTGCCGGATACTACCTTCTGGTGGCCGGCAACCTCACCTGGAGTTCGCCCGTAACAACAAGGGAGAATTCACCCAGGCAGAATGAGGAGATCAAAGCGTCGATCAATGAGTCTGGGGGCGATGACGGCAAGGATGAACTTGACGACTTGCCAACATCCTACAAGGCACACGATGTGCGCCTGTCTACCGTCGATTTGTTCAGGGAGTTTCCAACCGCGCGTCCGGTTGCGACCACCGAGGCTAGTGAGTCCAAGGTTCAGGGGGCAAAGAGCCGAGGTGGGCGCCCAATCATATATGATTGGGTTGCCGCCGCCGCTTTTGTCGGCGTGGTGCAGGATGTTGATGGCTGCGCGCCATCAACAAAGGAACTGATGTCCTTCTTCGACAAAATTGGGAAAACGCCGGACATAGATGACATTGCAAAGTTCATACGCGTCTTTCGCGAAGAACACCGGAAGCGAATGGGCCGCTAGTTTGTAAGTTTTCCCGGTTTTCCCGGTTTCCCCCGTCCCTGCCGAAGGAAGCGGCGGTACACCTCGTCGCAATCGACAACGAGGTGCAACATGACATCACAAGAGATCAGATATTTGAACGCAAGAGCGGTTTGCGCGAGATATGGCGTGAGCCCAATGACCCTATGGCGATGGGCCCGAGACAAAGACCTCGCTTTCCCGTCCCCGATGTACATCCAAAGTCGCCGCTACTGGAAAGAGACTGCCCTCTCCGAATGGGACGTTCAACCTCATTGCGTCACCAAGAAGCGTGGCCGGGAGGGAAAGCACCCCACCGTAAAGGTACTGAGGGTGAACGATTTGATCGACGGATGAACGATCAGGAGCTCCCGGAGGCACCCAATCAATCCCTAAGAGAGGACAACATGTTCAAACTGCAAGAAATACCGCGACTTCATGCAGACCGCTCGAAACCCTTACGGCCGAGATGGTCTGCGTCCGCTTCGAGATCAGCGAAAAGACCCTATGGCGCTGGCAGCGCTTGCCTTTCCCGAGCCGACGTACATGCAGGGCCATCGTTACTGGCTCGAAAGCGACGTTGCCAATTGGGACACCAAACTGTGGGGCCAAACATTCTCGGTCAGTGAAGAGTACTCGTTGAAACGGTAGCCACTCCACCTATCGGCTCAGCTTTTCGTCAAATTGAACGGCCAAGCTCGCTGTCGCTTGTCCCGGGCGGCTCCCAACTTCAATCAACATCAAGGTGAACATATGCAATCCCTCAACCAGTGGGAGGACGACGCGCGATCTTTCGAAACGCAATCATTTTCCCGGAACGAAGACCAAATACGTCTCGATCTACTCCAAACCTGCCCGAAATACGGACCGCGGACTCAGGAACTTCAACGGCTTCTGCGTCTCGGCTTGATTGATAGCATACCACCACCAACGTTGGCTTCGTCCCTGCAGATGAGGGAGCTCCGCGCCGAAATTATCGGGCTTTGATTGAGGCAGTTGAGGACATCCCTAATGATGACATTAACGTTGTCACCGTCATCAACCGACATTGGAGCTTCAGTCCAGCAGCCCTCGATAGGACTAGCGCAGCAATGATCAAAGGCGAGTTCCGGACCCACCTCGGGAGGGCGGGAATTCTGGCACGGAAGGGACTTCTTGTTGGCTTTCTACACGGTGAGTTCGAGCCCACCAGCCGGAGGTACCAACTGCACTATCACCTCGTAACGATGCGCAACAAGGCCCAGGCTATCCGACCAGGACTTAAAGGTCGTTGGGGCTACGAGCGGACCTTCACAGGAGCGGCTCCCATCGTAACCCAACCGGTGAACGATCGACGCGACCAACTTTCCTACCTCTTCAAAGCCTTCTGGCCGCAGAGAACCGTCATCGAGATCAACGGCAAGAAAAAAAGAAGCCGGGAGATAGCCAGGATCGATCTCCCCTATCATAATCAGGTTCTCGCCTGGATTCACAAACAAAATCTGGCAGACGTTATGATAACAAACAAGTGCTCTTACCGATCAGGTCGATTCATCTCGCTACGATAGCGTTTGTATTTCTCGATTTGCGGAGAACACGCTTGAATCATACTTAGATATCCATAGGAGGTGCATCCAATTCCATCTTCTGAACATTTTTACGACAACACTGCGTCAACCTAAACGTCAATCAACAAACCCCCTTCCGAATTTTATGCTTATCACCCCGTCGAGGTGGGAAGGTGGGAATTATGCGAAAAATGAAGGGGAAATCATGACTTTAGAATCGAACGGATCGGGTCCCACAAGCGAAAGAGCTGGCACCGCCAAACACAGCAGCGCGATGGACGCGCCTTGCATTCTCGACCTAGTCGAGGACCAGAACGGAACCCATTGGGTGAACTACGGCACCGCCTCGCGCTCGACTTGGTTCTCGCTGGAGGAGCTTCTTGTCAACGAGAAGGCAGTTCTTGCCAAGCTGAGTGGCCCGGGCAGCACGCTGTTGATGACCAAATCCAAGAACCGTTTCAAGAAACTCATCGAGGATGCGTCGGATTACAGGCCGGCTAATGTCGCAGAGCATCCGGGCTGGTGCGGTAAGTCATTCGTCTTCGGTGACGGGACGATAGCTTCTCCGAAGAACCACGATGAGAAGATTATTGTCGCCTTCGAGATGAATCCGAAATTCGCTCTGGCAGGCACCCTGGAAGCTTGGTTGACAGGAGTCGGACGGGTGGTTGCAAACCAGCCGCTACCATTGGTCATGCTTGCCTACGCGTTCGTGCCTGCCCTTCTTCGCTTCATTCCAGCTGGGATTTTCAATCCGCAGATTGAGTTGGTTGGGGAGCCCGAGACTGGAAAGTCAACGCTCGCAGTTCTGGCGGCATCGGTTTGGGCTGGGGATCCGGACAGCGACACAGGTGGTGGTGAGACCTGGAACCGCACCTTAGGTAGTCTGGATCCATTGAAGGTCTCGCATTCCGACATGCTCTTGATGCTGGATGAGGTCAACATGGCCGGCGGCAACGCCCGCGAACAAGCCGACCTAATCCGATCGGCCACCTTTCGGTTCGCTTCCACTGGGACCAGGGGCCGGCTGGCTGGCCCCGTTATGTCTTCCGACGTCCGCATGGCCCTGCTGAGCACCAGCAACGAGGCTCTCAGTCAGTTGGTCAAGGCATCGAAGACGGTCGTAGGGGCCGTGAGCTCTCGGATGGTGACGATCAACGTCAGCAAAGCGAGCGGGTTTCTGGATACAGTTCCCGACCACTACGAAGATGCGAGCGAGGCTGCAGCGGAACTTCGCAAAGATTGCGCTCGAAACTACGCCCATCCTGGGAGGATCTTTGCCGCCCGGCTGGTCGAAGCTGCCGCGGAGGACGAGGATAAGCTTCGAAGGCAAATCGCGAAAGGGATGGCTGCATTCCTCGAGCAGCTCAGACATCGTCGTGGAACTGACGGTACATCCGAGCGCGTCAAAACGGTCTTCACGATGATCTTTGCGGCTGGCACGCTCGCCCGGAGATGGGGGCTGTTGCCTGAGGAATGGGGAGGCCTGACGAAAAGCCTGCTCAATGTGTTTGACCGGATGGAGGGGCGATCGGTGACAACCGGAGACACCGCTTCCTCCGCCCTGGAGCGCGTGAAGAAATACGCTCGGGAGCATGGCGCCGCCATCGTACGGGTCAAGACCATGTCAGGTCCCGTGAGCTTCAAGAAATTCAGTGGCTCGCCAGGGTACTTACTCCGCCGGGACGGAAAAATGGCGGTGCTCATCCCGTCAGATCGGTTTCAGTTGGAGTTCGTGGACCACAAGGCCATGATGCAGGAGTTGCGCAGGCTCGGCCTGGCCAAGACTGAAGGCGGCAAAAAGCCTAAGCTGACGGTCAAGACGCCATCAGCAATCTGTGCAGAAGGGCGAGTCTACTGGATATTACTCGGCACCGACTGAGAACGTAACCCTGCACATGGGCCTCGCAATCTTCTGAAGGGTGCGACGCTCCTCATCCGCCTTCCGACAGAAGTGGCTGCTCTGTCGGAAGGTGCTGCCGCAGATTGGCCGGCCCCCTATTTTGCGCGGGGCCACGACATTTTGTCGGCTTTGCACCTTGGTCGTTCGATTGGTTTTGATCGATTGCCAAAACCAGAGACTTAGAAGGTGGGCAGAACGGTACGCCTATGGAAGGGTGGCAGCTTCGACCGGCATTCGCAACAGCGCTCCTCAAGTCGGAGCCATCTTCAACCAATAGTCCCGATGCCAATTGGTGAAGAAGATGAGGATAGGCTCGCCAGATACCCGATCGATGGCCCGCGCGATCCCGCCTTCAAGCCAAGTCGATCCATCTGCTTGTGCGATACGGTGTGGAGTCCACCGGTCGCGGAGAGCCTTGGTAAGGTCGGCGCGGCTCAGTCGCGCACCGATACCATCATGGTTGACTTTCGAGAGGATGAGCAGGTTGCCGGCATGGCGTGCGCCACTGGCCGACGTTTTGTCGGGATGATGGCCTTCGAGCATGCGGATACGGTTCTCTGCATGTTCCGCATAAGATCCGACTGGTGCCAATTCCTCGGGCGATCGGCGGGCAAGCTCGATCTGGCAATGCGATGCATAATGATCGGTTTTTAGCTGCACACGCTGGATGTCCTCGGCAATCACTTTCTGGCGACTGCCTCCATTGCTGCGCTTAGTGTTACTGATACCGCCGCCGGAATACAGCTCGCCAGGGTTCGGATTGTTGCGTGTCGGATCTGGCTCCGATCCTGGATGCGTTCGGGAAGACTCGCCAGCTTTTTCCTCGGCCGATTTCTCATCATAACCGTCCTGTTCATAGCTATCCGGTTCCTCCATCGCCCGAAAGTCGCGCGTGCGGTGGCGGAGCGCGTCCTTCAGGACCGAACTCAGCCATCGAGGCCGTGGCTTCAGAAATACAACGTCGGCGATAGCCTTCATCAGCAGGTCATCGAGATCGCCGCCGCGGTCGAGCCAGATTTCGTTCGGCAGTACGCCCCATGCCCGAGACGCTCTGTATTGGCGACCGCGCACCTTGTACTGAACGGTCAGACCAGTCGCGATCACCACCCGCTTGATTGCTAGCAGCCGGCGCTGGAACTGCGGCTCGATCAGGTTTAGAGACACATCGAATTCCTGCAGTTGCTTCCGGAACACCTTGCCGGCGTTCGCGCCTGCCATAGCACGCACGATATCGAGATAACTCTCCGAAGCGAGCTCCTGGTCACGGCCAGCAGGGTTGACGGGCTCTGTTGCGAGCGACGAGAGGGTCGGTATCTGCCACTGCAGCAATTCATCGGCGATCGGGTATCGCACGTTATGGACGCTGTGGATCGCGAGCCGCAATTTAGGATTGCGAGAGTCTCTCCGGATAGCCTCGGCGAGCTCTGGCATGTCATCGACGACCACGACACGGCGTGCCATCGTTGCGGCGAGCAGTTCGATCCCACTATCATCTTCGACCGGGATGCAGCCGAGCTCGGGAGGCTGCATCAGCCAAGAGTCAACGCCCTTCGTGTGATGGATGTGTCGCATAATGCAGCCGATCTGGGCGGTTTGCGTCGCCTGCGGCTGTCCGTTGAGCCATTTGAAATATGCACGTGATGTCTCCGGTGTCGGAAGCCCTCGGATGACGCCAGCCTTCCGATAAAGCTCCTGGACATTGTCGGCTAAGCCTTCACCGCTGATCTGCAGCTTCCAGCCTCCCCAGAGTTCGCCGAGGTTGCCCTTAAACGCAAGGCGGTCAGGAGCTACGAGGCCGTCTCCGAAGGGCAGGCACGGGATCTGGCGCAATTCCGAGGCAATCTCGGGGTCATTGGCCTCGGTAATGATCGCCAGCCGGGGTAGCAGGGCGAACCCGTTGCCAGGGTCGTCGCGCAATGCGTCGAGGACCATCTGCGCAGTAGGGCTGCGCGCCGGAGGCAGGACAGCATCGAGGTCCGACGTGGGGCGATCGATCAGATCCTTCGGCTGAAGGACCAGCCGGGCCGCCTCCGCGGTGCTTCGCACAAGCACATTGGCCGGCTTTACTTCACCTGCGAGACTGAGTCCGACCGCACTCGCACGTAGCGAGCGCAGCATGGATGCTCCTCGCTTCGAAGTGGCCAGGACGGCGAGCGCTGATTCGAATTCGTGAAAGGCGGAGCGCTCGTTTGCCTCCAGGGGGCGGTCGATCGGAAACGCCGCTAGCCGATCCGAATAGAATGCCATGACCTCGGCTATAGTTGGTTCCTCGCGCAAGGCTAACCGAGCACGGTTACCCTTGAGCTTTTTGCAGAGCACACTAACCTCGCGCGCCGGTCTGGCAATATGATCGCCGAGTAATCTCGCAACTCTGACTTCTGGCCCGCACAGCACGTCGAAGGTGTGGAGCGTGCCGTGAACCGCTGGCCATATCGGCAGACTTCTGACCGTCGGCCAGTCGTCGCGGGCCAGTTCGTCCGGATTGGCTGCGAGCCAAGCGAAGAAGCGCTTTCGAACCGCGATCGATTTGTTGGCGAGGTCCCCATCTCGCAGTAGGTTGCGCAGCGCATACCCTTCTAGATGCCACCCTTCGAGCCTGAAGACAGGATGTCCGCGCAATTCAGGATGGATCGTTGGAGGGACATCTAGCTGGAGCTCGGATGGAATCGACGCGCCACGCTTCAGCTTTGACATCGGATGAATCGTACCCTCGACATCCGGCAGATACACGGTGGAGCCGCTGGGGCGGGCGGCGGCGGCGAAGCCGTTCAAGAAGGGGTGCAGCGCATCGAGATGCGCTCGCGCGATGGCGGGATCGCCTAGCGATCGAACCCATTCCGCCTCGCTGCGCCACGGAAAATGCGCGGCATCAGAGGCCTCCAAGCGATTCAGCACATCTTGTCCGTCGTATCTCAGGTGGTTGCCGCCCCATCCGATACATTTTCCGGTTGCTAGCAACTCCATCAGCGCTGCGGGGGTCTTCGGGTCGAGGACAGGCAATGAGGCAGGCGCGACTTTAGCAAGCGCTGCGGACCATTCACGCTCCCTATCCTCATAGACCGGCACGACAAGCAGCGATGCTCGCTTTTGGCGGACAGACTTGCCCTCCACGTCGATTGCCGGAAAGGCGCGATTAGCCAACAGGCGGTTGGCATATGTCAACAGCCGTTCACCGGCAAGGTTGCCGAGCAGGTCGAGTGCTTTCGTCCGGAAGCGAGGGATGAGAAGTTTGACGAGGACATCGGCGAAGAGCACATCGCATGCAGCAATGATCGCATCATTCCACGCGCCCGATTGCGACGCGAGTTCGTGCCGTTCGGTGTCAGAGACAAACGCCCCTGAGTAGTGCACGGCGGTTCCGCTCGCTGAGGCGGTTTCATCTCCCGGATACGCGACGGGATAACGCAATCGTCCCGTGTCCAGTCTGAGCTTGCCGGCCGCGTCCACGTCCCAGGCCACTTCGATCACGAGACCGCTGCGGGGAAATAGCCGCTTGCCTGCCCACCGGTATTCCGTCGCCTGGAAAAATCGAGCTTTGCCGGGTGACCGTCCGGTCGATAGCGTGAGGCAAGCCTGCTCGCGTTCGAGCAGCCGCTCGCCATCGGCGCGAATCTCGCTGCACTCCCGAAAGTAGGTGACGAGCCCTGACTCCCGGCGCAGACGGCCGGCCCTGAACACGAAAGTATGCGAACCCAATTTGTAGTGCGAGAGGACCACCTCGTATCGCTCGAGCATCCCTGGCCGCATGACGCCCAGGAGCCGTTTGGGCAGCCTAGCCACGGCCTGATTGAAAACCTGCGCGATCTGCGGGTCAGTCACAGCCGCGAATTCGATGGCCTCGCCGTGCGGCACCAAGAAGCGACGGCGGCGATAGGGAACTTCGATTTGGGTGCCGCTAGCTGGCGCGCCCGGATCATCGCGCGGTGGGACGCGTACACCGGGATAAGAAGGTTTGTTGTCTCCGTCCTTGAACAGTGTTTGTAGGATCTGCTGGCCAGCGGACCGCAGCGTAATCCTATTGCCGAGTGTGAAGCACGCCTTGAGCCCGTGGTTCTTCACCCCGAACATGCCAACTTTGGCCGCAACTTCGTGGCCTGCGCCCTTGATGTAGCTCAACCGCTCCCATCCTGCCGCGTCGATTGGATCGCCGTTTCCGAGACAGACCAGTTGGTCGGGTTGGAACCGGATTTCGGTTCGCGATGAGCGCGCGTCGAGTTCATTGACGATCAGTTCTACGAGGAGGTCATCGCCGCGTAACCCATTCAGGAACTGCCAGAACTCGGGCGCCTGGTCAGTCTTCAGAACGAACTCTTCCGCCTGGTCAGAATCAAGAAGGGGCTCGGGCGGCATCAGTTTGCTCCGAAGGTTCGAGAGGGCGAGCTTGAGCCCGCAATGGGTCACGAATAACAGTTTCGGCACGGGCGTCCGAGGTCCTCGAACGTTGCGAAGGCTCTGCCGCGCTTAGTAAATGGTCGCCAGTGACGAAGGCGCGAGCGCTTTCCGGTCCGACTGAATTCCCCCTGTAGAATGCCGGCGGGTCTGTACATAGCCCACTTTGAGGTCGCATGCAGCTACCAGCATCTCGTCATGGGTCAGTCTTCTTCGGCAAAGACTGCTTTTGCCAAACTTCCTCTCGAAAGCGGAAGAGCAGTGAGCGGCCCATCCCACTAGGGGCGGCGATCTCTTGAACCCGATGGTGTGAAATGGGTATTTCACACTGACCCCTCACCTATCGGCAGGTAATTGGAGTCCGCCGCCGACGTTCGCACATTGTAGCCGCACGTTTTTGAACGCACCTTTCGCCTCCATTGGGTGCTCGTGACGATACCGAAATACGACTACACCACCGCCCCCGCCAACTTGGCTTTCATCGCCCTGTCGGGCCAGTCCGCCGCTACGAGCCCTTCTTGACGTCTGGAAGGCTCGTCACGCCATCTGCGAGCGCGCGCGCAAACGCCCGAAGCGTTGCTGTGTAATTGGTGAAGCGCTTCTTATCGAGCTTGATCGGATCGCCCTCCTTGACCGCGATATTGCGCCCTGCCGCCGCTGCTATCCGGTTGATCGCCTTGCGGTTGAAGACAGGAATGCCGTGGGCACACAGATTGCGGACCGTCACTGCTTCAACGACGGCGCGCTTGCTGCCTTTGATTCCCGACCAGTCGCGGCCGCTCGCCTTCAAGATGGCATCGCCCCAGATCTCCATTGCTACGTCAGTCACATAGCGCTCGGCCGCCTCGCTGATGTTGCCAGCCTTCATGCCCGCGAAGCTCGTACGAGCGACCCCCTTGTCGGCCACGAGCCGTTCGACGAGTTCGCGCGCCAGGTCCTCTGTGAGTGCGACGTACGTGGGATAGAGTGTCCGGTATAGCACCTCCCCGTCGTTCAACACCTGCTTGAAATCGTCAAGAACGCATTTGAATCCAGAATCGCCGGAGGGATCATGGACGATCATTGGCGACGGAGACGATACCGGAAAGTCGTTGACATAGGCCTTGTAAGAATCAAGCGCCATCTCACACGCCAGCCGGAACCGCGTTAGATCGCGCCAGCGGTCCCACATGGAATACCGTACCCAGCCGACCATGCTTTCCCCCACATCTTTACCCGTTGGAACAATGTGACGCTCGACGAGTGCGTGGACAAGGGGCGACCAAGCTGCTCCAGTTCCATTCGGATTTCATCGTTCACTGCCTGGTGATCAATTAAAGCGGCTGCAATAAAGCGACCGCGCGCTTCTGTCTCGGTCACTAACCGAACTTCGCGGACCGGACAGGCGTCCTCCCAGACGTTTCATCCCCAACAGTAGGGTTTACGGCAGATTCGGGGGCTGAAGGGCTGAACCACCACTTTACACTCTTTGCGTCCTTTGGTGGCAAACGCTGCCTGGACGAACTCGTCGTGTTCAGGCGTCTCGATCCAGGCTCCCATGACGTAGTCTGGGTGGATGGGGCTCATTACCTGGACTTCGGAATCTGAGAAGGTCGGCCAACTTACCGGAAGTCCGTACTCAGCGCGGAAACTTGTCTTTGTCGAATCCGTCGACATAGAGAAATCGTCGAAAAGCTTCTTGAGGGCGAACCCGCCATAGGTCGTGCTGCTCCCGTACTTCGTGGCATTTGTCGCAGCACCATTTCGGTGGAAGCGGCAGGGGTAATTCCACAGAAGGCTCGGGTGCAGCACAAGGATAACCCACGGCTCGTCTCCTGAGCGGTGCCGCTTCGCTTCGAACATCTTCGGATAGTAACACGAGATCGACACCGAGATCGCGTCATCTTCCTTGTCGAGGCGATCGGCATCGCTGACATAAACGCCATAATCGGCGTTCCGGAGTTCTGATCGACTTAGAAGTCCGTGTTCAAGGATACCGGGGAGATTTTCGAGTCGCGAAAAATGCAGGACATCCTCGATCTGCCGGGCTGTGGCAACCTCGGCGATGTGCTCCGCAATTGTCTCCCAGTAGTTCTTCTTGCGCGTCATGCCGCCCCCCGATGCCCACAACATGGGGCGTAGATCAGGTCAGGCCGGTGTCCGACAAGCGAATTTTGCATTTAACCAAAGACACCTCAGGGTGAAACTGGAATTTCACACTGACCCTCACCTATCCGCGAATTCTTGGAGTCCGTCGCAGACGTTCACACCTTGTAGCCGACGTGTTTGCACCGCACCTTTCGCCTCGGTTGAGTGCCGGTGACGATGCCGAAATACGACTAAACCACGGCCTTTGCCGTGGAACGTTCGAAAACTAAGCAGCGAATTGATTGCGTGGATCTCATTGGTCGACAACTATCCGTAATTCTCATCTCCACCTGCCAGACATGTGACTGGGAAATAGGTCGATCTAAAATCGGCATGCAGCCAGCCAGCGGACAAAAGCCGGTACCGGTATCGACGCTCTTGCCTCGACAGACTGCAAGGTAGGCGAAAGCCGGCTGCGATAGCGTGAGGGTTGTACAAACTTGTTCGCCACCGTTGAAAAGGCGTTCTTATCTGCCGCGGCAGCGTAAGTCGCCTCCAGCATCTCGGCCAAGGTGAGCGGGGGCGGGCGCAAAGCACCCGGATCTGGGCCGTCGACGCCGAAATCGTCAGCCCGCCAGATGTCAGGAGCGAATCGGTGCGCCAATACAGCAGCTAACAACGAATTAAAGGCGCCGCCGCCGTAGGTGCTCCAGCGCCCGCCGCGCCATGTCCAAGACTGGGGATCCAAGCCGCGCTGCCGGGCTAGCGCCCAGACCACCGGTCGACTGAGGCCCCGTGCACCACGCGTTTTGGGCAGAAGCGCTAGACGCGCATTTCTGTCTGTGGAGCGGCTCTCCAGGTGCATCGGCCCTTCTCGGGCGTCGTTCAATTTGCGAAAACCACCGCCGACGAACATTCGTCCTCCGGCCTGTCCACGATCGGATACCTGTGTCATCGCTTCTCCGGTGCGCGCATCCAGAACGGGCAAACCAGTGCCACCCATGATCACGCTATGGATGCGACGCTCGTCTCCTTCCTCTATCAATGCGTCGTTCGGGAAGACGATTCCACGTCGGCGATTCAACGCGCCCGTTGAAACCATGTCTGCAACGATATCGGCATGATCATGCCCACCGGTGCGGCGAACAAGCTCTTTCGGTTCCAACCCGTCTTCGTTTCGGGTGGCGTGCCATGCGTGGCTCAGCACTTGCTGGAAGCGCACAGAGGGACGGTCATACTCGTGGACGTCGTCGAGATCCCCACGTCGCGCGCAATCGAGCAATGCATTTTGCATGGCAGCGCCTTCCGCACCTGCGTGAAGCGCCAACACGTGACAAGTCCCGCTCCGCCGATTGCCGCGCCCGATTCGCTGCAAATAGCTCCCCACATCGCGAGGTGGTGTCGCCAGCACGATCGCATCCACGTCACCGATGTCTATGCCAATCTCCAGCGTCGACGTCGCCACACAGACCCCATTGCGCTCTGTCTTCATTGCGGTCTCGACGCGCTCGCGCTCGGTAGCTGAAAGAACGCCCATGTGTAGATGAAGCGGCGGCGGCTCAGCCACGCCGAACGCCGCACGGAGTTCACCATCCAAAGCTGCCGCGAGCGCATGGGCACCATTGCGGGTATTGTCGAAAACAAGAACTTTGGGCGTTCCGCTGCGCTTGAGCCATCTCGCGAGCGCACGGGCGCTTTTCGCCGCAATATCGTCGCCAGGCTCGGCAACAAGGTCTATATTCAGTAGCTCAAGGTCTATTTCGCGCGCGGCGCCATGCCGAACCAATGTCCCCTCCGACCCTAACCATATGTCGCGTACTTCCTCCAGGCGGTCGATGGTGGCTGTCATCCCAACGACATGAAAAGTGTCGTCAGGGTGGCGGGGCCGAATAGCCGCAGCGCGAACGCGATCAAGGACAAAACGCAGTTGCTGTCCCCGGGGTGCACCGTGCAGCAGGTGAATCTCATCGATCACGACTGCCCGCACACTGGCCAATTCCGCCGGCCGCGTCAGCTGCAGGGAATCGAGCGCCTCCGGCGTGACGATGAGGCAGAACAGCCCCTCGGCGTTTTGGAATTCGTGACGATCGCCGGTGTAGCGCGTGACGCATCCCGGCGAGCGGACGCCAAGGTAGTTGTCCAGCCGTTCGAAAATGTCATTAGCCAAAGCCTTGGTGGGCGCGATGTACAAGGTCGAAAGATGAGTACGCCGAAATGATATATGCCGCTGATAGAGTGGGGCGATGGCGGCCTCGGTCTTTCCTGACGCCGTCGGCGCCGCCAACAGTGTCGATCGGCCTTTCACCACTGGCGGCATCACCAGACACTGCGCTGGCCAAGGCATACGCCCAGCGAAGAACAACGGATAAGAGTCCGGCATCATGCCCCGGAGTGCCTCGGTTGTAGGAAGCTCCTGCTCGGTCTGGACCATCCCGTCCTCAACTATCCCATGGAAAGTGAAGTCCGGTCGCAGCGTCGCAAGCTGCCTTCAGTTCAGCCGCTAACGAATCGACGGTGACTACCCGGCCGCATAACAAAATAGCAGGTGCAAGCGTGGCCAATTTGATCCAGATTCGTAATACTCTTTCAGCCGGCGTCAGCTCAGAAAATGCGTCGCCCAACACTGCGACGATCCGCGCGCGCTCATCGGGTTCTCCCAGTACCGGCAACGGTCCCAAATGACGCGCGCACTGCTTGAAAAACTCGTCGCACCAACCTCGATAGGCGGCTGGCTGTGGTGGCTTCAACATGATCCGATCATTGTCGTCGTGGAGAAACACACAGGCGTCCCGCAACGGCAGGTCTGGGTCAACGAATGTGTCGCCTTCCGTCAAACCGACAAATAGAGCGAAATGCGGCCCCGTTTTCCAGAACTCAGGTATTCTGAGCTCATGATCGTTACGTGCCGGTGGGGCGTCGCGCGGAACCGGAGCGTGGGCAGCTCGAGCAAGCAGATCGAAAAGATTATTAGCCCGCTCCTTCCGCCGAACGTTGTAGCCGCGCACATGCTCCGCCTCATCCAGGATTAGCGCCAGACCTTTGTAGCCCAAGGATCGACATACCTCATTCAAGACGACCAGGTGAAAGACATAAATCTCGGCCGTCTCCTTGGAGACTGGCATTTTCGGCAAGACTTTTGGACTGATGCCGGAGCTTCTCGCAAACCGTTTGAGTGCCGAAGCGTCCTTGCTGAATGCAGGCAACCAACCCATGGCCTGGCGATATTCATCATCCTCGCTATGAGCGAAGTTCTGCAGGATGCGGAAAGTTTCCGAGAACCACGGCGAGCTCTTGAGGAGCTTTCCCGAACGGACTTCAGCCCAGTGATCGCGTACCTCCTTAACCAGGCCGAAGAAATCACGAACCTGAGAACCGTCCTCGCGTGTAGGAAACTCCAGACCGAGCATCAATTCGCGATAGACAAGTTGAGGCTTGGCGGGGTCCGCTGCTTTGGGATCGAACTCCACGAAGGCGGTGACCCACCCGTCGCGAAGGGCCGTCGCCTTCACCAGCTGAAGGTGATGGCTTTTTCCCGTGCCGTAGCCGCCAAAAAACACCTTGCAAAGACCTTCACTAGGCGCGCGCTCCAGCCAGCGAACGATTCTTCGCTCTTCCTTGGCTCCATCGATGGTCAGCCCTATCAACTGCTCAGGCGCTGACGGAGTCACGCCGAGGTTGACAGCTTCGAACGCTTTGCGAAACGCTAGTGCGCTCTCGCTCATTGCCTCAGCCTTGACAACGGCCTTGGGCTTGGATGTAGCGATCGGCGTCAATTCGGCCGTCTTGACCGCCATGACTTCCCCGAAAAAGTCGACTTCGGCCTCCGCGCCGAGCACGGAAACGACCGCTCCCCTCCCAAAATCGGCGTGTTCGACCTGGACCCCCGGCGCCAGCATTGTCAGACGGTCCCATCCAACGTGATATCGCGATCCGGATCGTTGTCGTTGACGAACGCCTCGGCCTCGGCCACACCTATCAGCCGCTGATCGGCAGCCTGCCGGGGTAGAAACCGGACGATCAGAGCGACAAAGGTACGCGGCGACAATCGGAGGTCCAGGGTATAGGCGGCCTTCAGCATATCGAAATTCTGGCGCTGAACGTCTCGGTCCAACGAAATGCCTTTGGCCGTATCAAAAATATCCATCAGCCGCTCGCCAAGCTGCTGGAGTACCTCGGGGGTGTTTGCCGCATCCAGGTCGATAAATGGCACCATCGGACTGCCTGCCGACATCGACACACTGCCAATTCGATTCTCTAGCGCCTCGTATTTGGAGATTAGGTCAGCACGGAACTCATCATTGGCGGCATAGAGAAACATTACGCCCCCAAACTGCTGGTCGCCGGTCTTGTTTATAAAATCGAGCAGGTTTTCTACAAGTTGTTTCTGTTTGATCGAGCCGCGCCGGAACGACATTGCTCTTGAGCCTTCATCAAAAGCAATCAAGAATCCACGATATCCCAAGCGCGTTCGCAAGAACTTGAGAGCAGTGTTCAGGCGGTTGAAGGCGTTCTCGTCCTTGGCCGACTCAGATAGTCCGAGGCTCTTCAAGTTTGTCGAGGACACCTTGTCACCCCGAACCCAACTGATCAGATTGTCATCCTCGGTCGTTGGTGTGGCACCGCAGGCGTGTTCTAACAATCGTTGTCCAAGCTTTCGAAGAGCCGCACCCATCTGGTGGTCTGCCGCACCGTTCATCAAAGGAGTGAAGGTGCGGCTCAGTTCCGCGCGAACCGCGTCTGGTACTTCGTCACCACTGTCCACCCCGTACTCTTTGAGCCTCCGTTCGATCCACTTCTCGATCAGAACCACAATTCCGCGGTCATCATCGTCAATGACGAGTGCATCCCCCAGAGGTAGGAATGAGCCTAGCACCGATTTGAAAATCGCCAACTTGGAATTAAACGGACAATCCGTGCCGACGTCCACCCGACAGGTGACAACCTGGTTACGTTGAGCCCGCTCCGCCAAACTCAGAATGAACTGCGTCTTGCCGCCGCCATAGCCGGCCTGCAGATATTTGAAGGTGCCTAGCCCTCTGTTCAGCTGATCACGAAAATAACGCTGTTCAAGGATGTCGAGCAGTGGATCGGTTCCGACATTAATAAAATGGGCGTATCCGCCCGGCGCTGTCGGCGCATTGCTAAGTTTCTCCAAGATCACGATAGCTTCAGGCGCAGAAAACTCGGTGCTCATTGGCGGGCGATCCTTTTGGTGAATGGCTTCAGGCTCTTGGCGCGCGGGTTGTCTCCCGACGTAGGTAGATAACGGGTCTGGTCATGGTGCCCTCTGGATTCATCGGTAAGTAGAACGCCTTGGCGTTCGCTCCCATGGATTGGTTCAGAGTTGCAGCCACGAAGTTGAAGCCACTATCAGGTCGGCTGCGGCGCCAAGCGCTAATGTTGGCGACCAGCGCGCCGTCAGGCACATCCTCGAAGTGTTTCTTTGCAGGGTTGTTCAGGAATTTTTCGCTTTGGCCGGCGATCTTGTACATGCGTGCCACGTCCTGGATAAGCACGTCCTCGCCGGCGCTGAACACTCTCGCCATTGCATGACTCAGCGCCAGCCGTTGCTCAAAGACGTCCGGCGCCAGCACTAACGCCTGTACAGCTGCCTCGGCTGCCGCATGGGCTCGAACCAGATAGTCAGCATCGGGCGGTATCCTAGAGATAATTGGATAGTGCTTGGTTAGGCTCCATGACCAGTTAGCGCCTGCCTTGTCAGATACTAGTACGAAGCGCCCGGCGAAATATTGCCCGTCCTTCTGCCCTGCTGCATCGGTGCCAAGTGCCACTTGCAGTTGCCTGATTACGCTGACTGCGAGCCGTTTGCTCGCGTCAGGCCTCTTCATCTCCTCTAGTTCGCGATCCACCTCGCGTTTGGCCGCGCGGATTTCGGCCTCCACCTCGGGCGGCAAGCGATAGACAGATGGAAGATCTAGTCCAGCCAAGGTTTGCCGCCGTTCGATCGGTGCCGGCGGAAGATCGAGGCCTTCGGCTCGCGTGCGCCCCTGCCCCAGAATGCGCGGCAGCTTTGCAGACAACGCCCCAGACACCTTACCGCGGAGGTTGTGTTCCGCGTAGGCCTCGAAGGCGGGAAACATTGGAGCCGTCGCCGGCACGGTTTCGTCGGTCATTGGACTGCTCGCATCTTGGGCGCGCTATAGCGCCGCTACGTCGTACAGCCCGCCGTCCATTCTCTGCAAGAGCGAGGGTGTGTGTTCGCAAACCATGGCGAGTCTTCGCGCGGGTCGCGACAGAGCGACATAGGCACGATTCAGCGTAAAGTTTAAAGTGGCACGTTCGGCTTCCTCCAAGCCAAGCACGATGCAGGCATCGAACTCCAGCCCTTTGATACGTTCGACACTGGTGGTGATAATACCCTTTTGCCCGACCGCTTCGAATGGTGGCGCAAGCGCGATTCCCAACTCCTCTAGCGCTACGCGTAGGCGCGTTAGCACCTCCTCCTGTTCGTTGATCTGGAGGATGGCGATGGATTTCATGTCCGCCGAGCGGCGCAGCACATTTAGTAGCTGCGCGATGCGGCGAGGCTGCTCGGCCGGAGGAGCAAGAATCAAGCGTGGCTTGGCATCATTCAGGTTGGGATTCACATCGAATGAAGGTAATTCGCCGAATGCGGCTTCGTGGAACTCTTGGAGGAACCTGCCGATCTGTTTGCTTTGGCGCATGTTGCGGCCAAAGCGGAACGTTGTCTTGGCTTGCTTGTCGCGCAACGGCGAACCAACGCTCAGCGCTCCAGCGTCCTCCATTCCCTTTGTAGGTGTAACTGCCTGCCGAAAATCAGCTGAGACCGTAACTGCTCCTTCTGGATGAACGAAAGAGGTCAGCAGCGATGCCTCAGCCACACTCAAATCCTGAGCTTCGTCAAGCGCGACATGCGTCCAGCGTTCCTGCTGACCACCAACCGCATCCAAAGCGCCAGGCATGAGCCGGAAACGACCTTGCCCTTGCGGATCTTCGACCTCCGATAGTGCAAATCGCAGCAGCCATGCCAGCCAGGGTTCCTCTTCCGGCCCGTATCGGCGTTCAACCCAATCGGCGGCCAGGGCATCTAGCACCTCTGACTCGCGAGCCTGGTGTCCAGTTCCGCGAGCGATGCGCCCGCCGCCTTCCATCCGCCCGGGAGCGAAAGCCGCCGCAAGAGCATCGAGAGGGTCATAGATATGGAAAAGTGCACGCTGGAACGCCTCATCGAACACGTCACGGGCTGCTGGCGCGAGTTCCTGTCGGAAAGTCTCATACGGACGGGCTACTTGGCTGAAGATCCCGTCAAGTCGGACGGCGGAAGAAAGCGGAGTACTGTTGTCGCCTGCGCGACGTGCACAGGCGGCAAGCGAGCGAGCCAGGGTTGCGCTTAAGGGGCGCGAGGCAGCATCCATCTTGACATCAGCCCAAAGGGCTTCTGAGACCTGTGCCAATCGCTCGCCGATCTGACGTTCATATGTGAGCCAAAGCTTACCCAACATGTCCGCGCGACACAGCCCGAAATAGGCCCGCCTTGCACGCTCCTCAAGTGCTGTAAGATGACGCTGACGCGGCCGCGCTCCATGGGTGAAAGCCCAGTAGCCATCGAGGAGATCGCCAATAAACGGATCAACCAGTTCGACTACTTGCGCAGGTATTTCGAGCTGTTCGACCAGCATCTTGCGCGAGTAGGCGACTAGGTTCGGGTTTGCCAAAAAGATACGGGTGCGATCGACAGTGAATGGAACAGTTCGCGCTGAATTCAACCGTTCGGATTGCTGATCGAAGAGAAAACGAATCCGCTGGAAGGCGACAGTGGTCTTGCCGCTCCCCGGAGCGCCCGTGACCACCATCAACCCTGTCATCCTGCTGACGAATGCAGCCACCTGGTCCGCCGTCATAGCCAACTTGACAGCCTTTAGGCCAACCTTGGGGACCGTCTTCGTTGCGGCCCGCACCGGCCCTCCCGGCTCGTATAAACCCGATATTTCGGGTAAGACGGCATCAAATCGAGCCCGTGCGGTGGTCTCTAGGCCCGATAGACGGTAGCCATTGGCTTTGATGTCATAATACTCGTTAAGCTCGCCGCTGAGGGCCAACTGTACCCCCGGATGACTCCACGAAAGAACGCTTATGCGGGACTCCCCTGCGCCAAATACTTCATTAGTTGCGCTGTTTTCGCTTGCGTACCAGAGCTGTGATTTTTCTTCAAACTCACCATTCCTTCCGCGAACTTCCGTCACCACTTCAACCATCGCATGAAACGCGTGAACCGCAATCGTCTCTACGCTTCCTCGATGGTCTTTGTCCCAAGCTTGACGTCTAAGTTGCGCATCGGTCGGTTTGTCCCTGGTATCGAATGGCCCCAACGAGCCTCTGCGCTCGTCAAGCGCCTGTTCTGCAGCAACCGAAGCCGTCCTCGCCGCCGCTTCATCGCGGCGGACCCGTTGATCCAAGTTCATCACCCTCTAACCCCTTTTCCCAAGTGCCCTGTACACAACTTAACTAAAGACGCCGGGTTTAACTATCACTTGCCGCCGCTCGCTCCCTAACGATTGGTGTTACATATCGTGGTGACAAAACCTGTCATAAACTGACGACTGTCCAGTCGTTGATCGAGCACATGCCTGTTGTGTCGCATATAGACATCGCCGCACGCGCCGCCCAAGAGACAGCCATAATACGGTCGTAAGGCGTCATTGGGAGCTCATTTGGTTCTTTAGCTCGTCGCTCCGATCTGTGAAAAGAATGACGGCTATTCTATCCGTGAAATGCTGAGCCTTGCCCCCTGCACATGTTATTCCCGTCAAACATTTCTCTCAAGGATGGTCCCAGAAGGCCGTGAGCGCCTTGGGCGACGAGATCAAAGCCGCATGTGGGAAGCCTGGAAAATAGCCCTTTCATTGGATTTCCAGCTAACCATTTAGTGCCGGGCTTCCATGATAGGACAGCTTGGTTCAGACGCAATCACCTAAAGGAGGACTGCAATGGACTGGGATTCAGCAGCAGCGGATGCTCGCACACGTATCGGCGAAAACGGACCTTCTCAGAGCAGATGATGCTAGCAACTATCGATCATCTTTGCCTCCAGGGGCGGGCATCGCAACAGGATCTGTTAGCGATCGCACCCTCGCCAGACGCGCTTGGTACAGTATTGGGTCACGTGACGGCTGCGGTTCACGGCAAAGGGAGCGTGCCAGTTGGCGGTTGGTATTCCAGGTCGGGAAGCGAATACGTCGTTCACCCTGATTTCGCCCAAGCCTGAATAAAGCGCCGGCGGCTTCGGACCCCCTGATGGGAGAGCACGATGCACACTCAGCATGCCCGCAATCGCAATAGCTTACAGCCGAATTCCCCCACGCTTCAAAAAGACTTACGCTGCAACGCTTTCGAGCGCGATCGGCGCCGCCAACTCGTGTATCCGAGCATTCGGACAAACTCGCCGGGCGATTTCGCAAAGGTGCTTATGGTGCGTCAGGTAGATTACCTGACCTACCTTTGCCATGTCGGCAAATAGCCGGAACGCTTCCTCGGCACGAAAGTCGTCGAACGTCTCCATGATGTCGTCGGCTATAAATGGAACAGGCGTGTGAGATTGAGCGAACTCGTGGTAACCGGCCACCCTAAGTGCAAGATAGAGTTGGAAGCGCGTTCCCTTTGACATTTCCAGCGCAACCTTTGAACTTCCATCAGCTCCAACGCCGATAAGAACTTCGGCATCCTTGTCGGGCTGGGTCGCGAGGCCACGATAAGCCCCTCGGCTGATTATCTGAAAAGCTTTCGACGCGCGAACCATCATCGAGCTGCGATGCTTGTCGCGATAGAGACGCAGGGCTTGTTCGGCGGCGACGATGCCCGCCCTCAAACGGAAATAGTTAAACGCCTTGTCTTCTATTTCCAGCAGAACCGTGCGTCGTTGCTCTTCGAGATCAGCTACCGCGCTATCACCGTCGACAGCTTCGACCTGGTCGGACGCCTTGCTGTATCCGGTATGCAACTCTCGCACGCGCCGATCCTGATCATCAAATCGGGCCCTGAGTTCAATGTGCTCTGCCTCAAGAGCTGGTCGATCCATGGCGTCGAGGGTGAGTTCAGCGTCAGCAATTTCTCGAACGGTCAGCGCCTCTTTGACTTCGCGTTCGATGGTATCTGACCGGCGTCGCAGATCATTTCTCTGCTTCAACAACTCTAGCTGTTGGCCGACCTCCTGCAAGGAAGAGACATTGAATAGCTGTGTCATTTCAGATTTGCGTCGCTCACAAACGGCGATTTCGGCCGTCAGGTCTCGGTTCTTCAGGATTTGATCCTCAAGAGCCTGGTTCTTAGATTGCCTTTCTGCCTTGTTGGACCTGGCCTCTTCCACTCTGGCGGACATCAGCGCCCACAGGTCCAACGCACTCTCCGCTGATTGCTTCACTCCGAGTTCTGTAGCCATGACCTCAAGCTCGCGCGAGAAGGCAGTTTGATCTTCCTCCATCTTTGCGATCCGATCTGCCAGGCCAGCTCGCCGCTGCCCGGCCGGGCCAAGTTCGGCAAGTCTGCCCATGACCTCCTTGACGGTGGTGAGGCTGGGGATAGTTCCCCCTACGCCAAGCCAACAGCTCTTGCAGATTTCAGCCCATGATACGTTCCATCGATCTTCGTCGCCACATGCCGTTTCAAGGGCTGCCCTTCGGGAACGCTCCTCACTTTCGCAGCGTTCAAGTTGCTCCCTCAGGTTCCTGTGTTCGACTTCTAGATCAATGGCGAATTGGGCGGCTGCCACAAGGCCTTCAAAAGAGTCAGAACAATCTTGGGGTACGAGTGCCGCCGACAACGCCGCGGAGAGACGGTTGCGCGCAGCCGAGGCGTCCGATTCGGCCTGGCGTAAATCTCCCTCCGCCTTTCTGAGCAACTCTACCGTCGCAACGATTGTTTCGCGGCCCTGCAGCCATGTCTCAAGCCCGGCTAGCGTGAGGTCGTCAGAAACAGTCAAGGCCATCTTGCGTACAAAACCCAAAATCTCGGCGTTGATGGCTGCCCGCTTTGTTCTCGCAGCGCTCTCCAGCTCTGCTGCGCGTTCCAAATCCGCTTCCACGACGGCGAGCGTCTGATATGCGTGATTCAGCTTCGCAAGGTCGCTCATGTGCCCCAGCCTTGCGCCGGTGATCAAGTCATCCTTTCGTAGTTCGATCTCGAACGCCGCAGCGGTCGATTCATCGAGTGCGTCGCGATGTACGGCCCAAGCCGCTTCACGCGCCGAGCGGGACGACGCCGCGCCGTGATCTCCGGTAACACCGGAGATGTCCTTCTGTGCACCTAGTTCGGCTCGTAACCGCCGCTGCTCGCCTATTAGGCGCTCGCTTTCATTGCTGTGACGGTCGATCTCGGCCTCCGCCCTAGACAGCGCTGATTTCCACACTTGAAGTTCCGAAGGAGCCGGCACTCGCATTTGCACTAGCTGGTCAACGCTTTCAGCCCAGGGGCGGAGTTCCGACATCTGCCGTGCCAGTGTTTCTTCGTAATGGGTGCGGGAGCGCTCCGCGAGACGGCGGCGGGCTGCATGGTCGTTCTCTCGAAGAATCGATAGCTCTCTCGCCAGCGCCGCAATGGCTGCACTGTTTTTCGAGGCGGCGGTCTCGGTCGATAATTTGCCTTGCAACTCGATGAGGCGACGTGTCGCCTCTTCGGATTCCCGCTTCGCGCTTGTAAGCGTTGCATCAATGCCGGATCGGCGTTCCATAAGATCTCTGATGGCCCCGGAAACTCGGCTTCCAAGCAATAGGCTGCTCAGGTCGTCGTCTTCAGGGCGTTCGAGAAGCCGCAGAATAGTTGCGATCTCCCGGCCAACCTCTTTCAATTGCAAACGACGGTCTGGCAAATCCCTCGCGGCCGTCACATAGCGGGCGTGCAACTCGCCGAGCGCGTCCATTCTCTGCCCCAGCGCCAGAGCGTATTCATCTACAGCTATTACCTCCAGCTGGTTCTCAAGCTCCGCTGTCGCCCTCTTCGAAGTCTCGCTCTTCACGGCAAGCTGGATATGCTCTTGATGAAGTAATGGGAGTTCGTCAGCCCACGAGGGCGGCGCTTCGGGAAGATCCTGCAAGCCAGCGAGATTGGACCGAACCTCGCGCAATTCCGCCAATCGTGGCAGAGCGGCCAGCTGGTTCTTGATCTCATCCAGCCGCACTTGAGTAGCTGTTCGTTCAGCCATGGCCCGGTCGTAAAGCTCAAGGGAGCGATCCCTCGTATCTACCAGCTGGCCGTATTGGGTAGCGAGCGTGTCAATCTGCTCTTTCCGCTCCTTCAAGTCGGAAAGACGGCTTTTCAGTTCACTGATCTCACTGCCGCGGGAACGCAGTTTGAAAAGGCCGTCAGCCTGCGAACGCAAATCAACAAGTGTCCGACTTAGTGCGGCCAATCCTGTGCTCGCCGAAAACAGCAGCTGACCCAGATCACCTTTGCTGGCCAGGATGCTCTCGCCACCTTCCTCAAGGGTATCATCGTCGAGCGAAAACATTGCGCAATAGACGTCCCGCCCAACTCCACCGAGTTCACTATGTATCAAATGTTCACCGATCGGCTGATCACCCGGTCCGAGCAGACTGTTCTGCGGCTTTTTGATCCGGACAAGCTCCCTGGCAACGCCGCCGATGTCCAATGCCGCCCCGATGCGCATCGTTGAATATGGGTGGAGGAAATCATAACGGCTGCGAGATTCGATGCCAAAGAGCAGGTCGAGGAACGCACATAAGGCTGTCGATTTTCCCGCTTCGTTCGGACCGTAAATGATATGCAAATCTGGTCGGCCCGGCTCCGTTGGGCCGAAGTCAATTAGCTTGTCAGTGAATTTTCCATAGCGGGTAAGATCGAGCCGGTTGATGCGCATCACGCTACCTCATCCTGTTTTCGACGATGGAGCCGCGCAAGCACGTCTTCCACCCCCTCGCGTGCGAGCAGGCGCAACGTGGCCCGAAACTCCTCCTGGTCAGCCCCTAAAATACTTCTACTTTCAGGTGGCAGGTGACCACGAAGCTCCTCGCCAATTTCAATGAGCGCGGCGTCATAAGATTCAGAATCTATGATCTCGCTGCCGACGAGCGCTCGAAGTTCGACCAGGGGATCGCCAGCGACGCTATCCCCGGAAACGAGGCTGGTGCAGTGCATCTCGACCTTTTCTATCCAGGTGCGACCAATAACGTATGCCCTGTCTTCGGCCTCGGTCTTGACGAGATCAGCGTCGTTCCGGAGTTGCCAAGCAAGTGGCGTTGGGCCGGTGAAGGAAAGCCGGACGACAAGATGTTCGGAACTCGCAGCTTCCCGCGCAGCCTCCAATTTCAGCGTTGCTGCGGTCGCCATGTCCCGCCAATTCTCGATGCCACTGAGGTCAACTACGACACGCTCGAACTGAGCGATGCCGGTGAACTTCTCCTCCACATGAACTGTACGATCGTCAGCTATCGTAACCAGACTCACGGATTTCGGACCGGATTCGTTGATGTCGCGGCCCTGGGGCATGCCGGGCATGACAATGGTGCAGCGTCCTGTACTGAGGAAACGCTTGTGAATGTGCCCAAGCGCCCAGTAGTCGAATTCTGCCGCCTCCAAGTCCGACACGTTGCAGGGCGCATAACAATCGTGCCCAGGCGTCCCCGCGAGACTGGTGTGCAGCAGCGCTATATTTACAGCGCCCTCGACCCGCGCCTTGAACTTTCCGACCAGACTTTCGGGACACTGTGCCTGCGCAAAGCTCAGTCCGTGAATAACCACCGGAGTCGCCCGATCTCCCAAATCAATTGAGATAGCCTCGGCGCGCGCCCCGTAGACCTTCACAGTTTCAGGGTATGTCAGTTCTCTCGTGATCTTCGACAACGCATCGTGGTTGCCCCGAATGATGAATACCCGAATTCCGGCTTGGTCTAGTCGACGGATTTGCTCGGCGAGAAACCGAGCAGTTTTCATTGATGTCTGGTCGCCATCGTAGAGATCGCCTGCGAGAAGCAGCGCATCAACCTGCTCGGACAGACAGAGATCGACGACATTGACGAAGGCCCGCCGAGTGGCGTTACCAATTAGTTCGCCTAGTTCCGGGCTTCGCAGCGCCAGGGATCGGAGAGGTGAATCTAGGTGAATGTCAGCCGTATGAACGAATCGAAAAGCCATGCCCCTCACCCTTCGCCTTCAGACAGAAGGTCTTTGTTCCCAGACAAATAGTGGCCTGCCCTGCGGCTGCCGCATGGATAGATATCCACATGCCGGTGTCAGAAGCTGTCATCCACAAACCCCAATCAATCGCGGGTATGCTCTTGGTTACCCCAGCCCCGCACAGAAGCAGCGCTAATAAGGCTGGGCGCGATAACTCCCGCAGAAGGATTTGACATTCGTAGTGCAAAGCCTTTGTGCAGCCAGCCAGGTAAATCACCCAGCTGCGGAACCCGGATGTAGTCTTTTTGGAAACGAGTCATGCTCACGACAAAGGAACCGTCGGCGTGCTTATGGGGGAAGAGCTTCACACCTGAATTCGCTCCCCGGGCTACCGTGGCGAAAAGACCATGACCGTCATTTTCCTGCTGACTGTGCATCCATCGACTCCCGTTTGTAGCCACTTATGCGATAGGGCGGTGACAGAAGCTGTCATCACCTCGCTCATCAACCGTCGCATGATTCGGGAGTTAGGAAGAACTGGCTACGGAAGCGAAGGAAAGTCCGCGCGTTGGTGGCTCTCGACCATTTGGCGAAGCACCTCCGGCGCCACGACCTCAACCTTGTCTCCCCACATATAGAGATGCCAGCACATCTCCATGTGGCCCGACGCCCAAAAGCGCACGATCAGAGACCCATCAGGTTCGTCCTCTAGGCTCTGACCCGGATGGAACAAGAAACTTCGCGCGTGCGTTGCAGCGTCAGGTTTGAACCTCCAGATAACTTCTCCAAATTCACTGTCGTTCTGGAAAGCCCCGAACGCCTTCTTCGCGTGCGCATGGATGTCGAAGCCGGCGTCGCGTTCAAAGACCTCGCCTGTCAGTTCCGCACTTTCGATCTTCTCAGCCACATAGTGCCGGAGCGTTCCCGCGCGATCGGTCGTTGGCTTCGCCACCAGGTAGCGCCGAATTCCGATCAGGACTCCGTAAGGTTCAACCACTCGCTCGCTTGATGCGGCCGACCCTCGGGATTGGTAGACGATCTTCAGCCGCTGCGATCCTTTTAGCGCCGTAGCTATGGTGGATCCTACTCCCGGCGCCAGCCTTGTGGTAGGTCCCGGGCGCGCTGCGAGACCTTGCGCCTCAAGCAACGCTTCGTAGTCAGTTTCCAAGCGGGCAATCCGATTATCCGGCACCAGTGCCAATATCTTCTCTCGCAGAGAACGAAGGTGGTCTGCCTCCAGCCCTTGAGCATTCCGTTCCAGGGTCTCGATCGATAGGTCCATCGCCGCTAGTTCATCAGGAGTTAGCGTAAGCAGGTCACGCAACGCCCCTGTCTGCAATCGCCACCGTTTACGGCCACCCTCATCTAGGCTGGGTCGCGTATCAGGAAACTGAAATTCCAGAGTGTGAAGCATCCGCTGCGCGGTCCGTTTGGAGACGCGGAACCGCTCGCCGACATCGTCAAGTGTCACGCCCATTCTGCGAGCCGCAACAAACGTTGCGAGCTCAATCAACTGCTGTGCCTTTTCAAATGACATCGATCTTCACCGATTCAGGTGACAGCTATTGTCACGATCAGTGCTTACGGTTCTATTAGGATTGGGCGGGGGAGTAGAAAATGAAACTGGAAGGCTCGGAGATTTTGCTTTCCGCATCGGACCTGATGCGGTTCATGGGATGCAACCATGCGACGGCGATGGATCTTCGATACGCGAGGGGTGGACCTCTTATCCCCACCGAGGACACCGAAGACGCAAAGATTCTCCAGCACTACGGTGACGCACACGAAGCGGATTATCTTTCGAAGCTTCGTGGCGAAGGCATACGCATTATCGAATTCAGTCGCGACATGGATTTGTCAGTTGCGGCGAAGGCGACGCGGGCGGCCCTCTACGAGGGCGCTGACGTCCTGTTCCAAGGCGCCTTCTTCTCTCCCCCGTGGGGTGGTTGGTCTGACTTCCTTATTAAAACCGACAAGCCGTCGCTGCTCGGTCCGTTCTCGTATGAAGTCGTGGACACCAAGCTGAAGCGGAAGCCCGACCCGAAGCACGTCCTCCAGCTGGTTCTGTATTCGGACCTTCTGTCAGCAGCCCAAGGCATCGAGCCTGAATTTGCGCATATCCAGTTGGGTAATGGTGATCGCTTCTCCTTCAGGCTCAAGGATTACGCCGCCTATGCCCGCCATGCGCGGGGCCGGCTGGAGCGATTTGTCGCCGACCCGCACGAAACCTCTCCTGATCCAGTGAAGATGTGCGGCCTGTGCCGCTGGCGCGAGGTTTGCCAATCGTACTGGGAGGAGTCTGACAGCCTTGCTCTTGTAGCCGGTATTTCCAGGAGTCAGCGGAGCAAGCTGATTGATGCGGGTGTTCTGACCATGACTGCGCTTGGGCAGCTTGAAGAACGGGTGCCGAAGCTGGCGGAAACCACACTAAGCAGGCTGACAACCCAGGCGAGACTGCAGACGGCGCGGCGGGCTGGAGGTCCACCCTCCTTTGAGCTCAAGCAGTTGGACCCGAGTCGGGGTCTAGCCCTGCTTCCAAAGCCGGATCCCGGCGACCTGTTCTATGACATCGAAGGCGACCCCTTCTACGAGGGCGGACTGGAATATCTCCACGGCATCTGGCTCGACCACGAAGGCATCGCGGAGTTCAGAGATTTCTGGGCTCACGACAGAACCGAAGAGAAAGAGGCCCTGCGGCAGTTGATGGCGTTCTTCGAGCACCGTCTAAAGCATTTTCCAAACGCCCACATCTATCACTACGCTACGTATGAGGTTTCTGCCCTGCGTCAGCTCACGAGCAGTCATGGTTTAGGGGAAGCGCTGCTGGATCAGATGCTGAGGGAGAGCAGGTTCGTTGATCTCTACAGCGTGGTGTCTGGCGGATTGATTGCGTCGGAACCGCGCTACTCGCTGAAGAACCTGGAAGTTTTCTACATGCAAGCACGCACCGGCGAGGTGAAGACCGCCGGCGGCAGCGTGGTTGCCTACGAAAAATGGCGGGAGAGCAACGACCCGACGATCCTTGAAGAAATCAGAGACTACAACCGGATCGACTGCATCTCCACGCAGATGCTGCGCGACTGGCTGGTCTCGACGGTGCGACCATCAGACATGTCCTGGCGGCCTCTCGGGATCGCAGTTGCAAGCTCCGGTTTCAATCTCGAAGGTGTCGCTGCAGAACAAACCGAAGCTGATGAACTCCACCGAAGGTTGGATGCGGTGCGCGACCGTTTCGGTGACAAGCTCGCCGACCTGCTCTTCGAACTGAGCTATTTCCACCCACGAGAGAAAAAGCCGGCCTGGTGGTCGATCTTCGACAAGATGGGCAAGGAGCCCGAGGAACTTATTGAGGACCTCGAATGCATCGGGGCACTTACAGCAATTTCGGCCACATTCGACGATGGAAACCATTGGCGGCGCACCTATTCGTTCCCTGAACAGGAGACGAAGCTGGACCTGGGGGGCTGTCACGTCGAAGTGGAGGGATATCCGGCATCCGTTTCGCTGGTTGACCTGGATCGGAATGCCAGCATGGCGCAGGTAAGATTCTCCAAGACCAAGTTTGACGTTGCTCCTGCGACAACTTCGCTGTTGCCGCCCGGTCCACTGGACACGCGCGTGATAGAGGGGGCTATCCGCCGCGCCGTCGACTCCGTTATTTCCAATGACAGGCGCTATCCCGCGATTTCAGATTTTCTCAACCGGTCGATGCCCCGTTTCCTGGGTAACGGCAGGCAGGCTAGCATAATTGATCCCACCCTTGAGGTGGTATCCGAAGCCGTGGCCGCGATCAGTGACTTGGACCGTACCAGCTTGGCCATTCAAGGCCCGCCGGGTACCGGCAAGAGCTATGTCAGCTCATGCGCAATCCTCGATCTTGTGATCCGCGGGAAGCGTGTTGCTGTTGCCTCCAATAGCCATAAAGCGGTTGACAATCTTCTTTGCGCTGTCCTGGACCGAGCCAAGGAAGCCGGCAGGTCAGTTAGCGTGGCCAAGAAGGGCGGGGAGGGCTTCAGTGCAGAGTATCAATCTGCAATTCACCACACGTCCAAGAACGATGACGCCGAGCTATTTTCGGCGTCGGTCGTCGGCGGTACCGCTTGGCTGTTTGCCCGCCCCGACTTTGAGCAGAGTTTCGAGTATCTCTTCGTTGACGAAGCGGGCCAGGTTTCAGTTGCGAACGTTGTGGCGATGGGAACCTGCGCGAAGAACATAGTCCTCGTCGGCGATCCCATGCAGTTGCCGCAGCCGATACAAGGCGCACATCCGGGTGAAAGTGGTCTGTCGGCGCTCGAATATCTTCTCGCAGGCTACAACACCGTTCCACCTGACAGGGGCATCTTTCTTCAGGTGTCGCGCAGAATGCATCCCGAGGTTTGCCGGTTCATCTCGGACAACGTCTATGAAAGCCGCCTAACGTCAGATGACGGCGCAGCTCGGCAGCGACTCCTTCTAGCTGACTCGGCACGTGCGTCAGGTGTGCATCTGGTCAAAGTTACTCACGGGGGAAACCGCCAATCCTCGCGCGAAGAAATCATTGCCATTCACAACGAGATGACGCGCCTGCTGGGTGAGAAGTTCGCCGATCGGGACGGCAATGAACGATCCCTGACCCTTCAGGACATCCTGATCGTGGCGCCTTACAACGCCCAGGTGAATGCGCTCAAGACTGCGCTTCCTGACGGAGCGCGAATTGGGACGGTAGACAAGTTTCAGGGCCAGGAAGCGCCGGTGTGTATCGTGTCGATGACAACGTCTTCTGCCGACGACATTCCGCGCGGAGTTGACTTTCTGTTCAGCCTGAATCGGATCAACGTCGCTGTCTCGCGAGCCCAAATTCTTGCGCTGGTCTTCGCCAGCCCCAAGCTGCTGGAAGTGCCGTGCACAAGTGTGAGCGACATGCGCTTAGTTAACACACTCTGCGCACTGGATGCTTTTGGACTGTCGGCCCGAGGCACGCTCAACACTTTGCTCGCGCCTGGTGAGGTTGCTGCATGACAGGTTCTGTCGCCTCCCCCTCTTATACTTCAGATATCGCTGAATTAGGAGGACCAAATGTACACCCGTCATGCCGAAGCTCGATGCCAACAGAGAGGTATAAGACCTGAGGTAGTGGACGCGATCCTGGCTTACGGCCGGCGCTGTCGTCGGCATGGCGCAGATGTTTATTTTATGGACAGTCGGTCTCGGGCTCGCGCCCAGGATGATCTTGGAAGACAATACGCGCAGCTTGCTGATCGGCTCAACACCTATCTTGTAATGAGCGACGACGGCCAGATGGTCACGGTGGCCAAGAGGTTAGGCAGGCTGAAGTTTTAGGCAGGTGTAGTGCGCAATGCTCAACCGACTCGGATGATGGAATGGATGAGTTCGAAGCTTCCAACGTGCTTCCCCGCCTTTACGAGCGGGACATTGACGTCCTATTGCAGGAGGAACTCATCTTCAATGAGGGCGTTAGGCGGCTCTTTTCGACCGCACTGGAGCTCGACGAAACTTTTCAGGTTCTGGCCTGCCGGCTTTCTGTGGTTGACGCGTCAGGCGAAACTGACGTCCTGGCGACCATCTCCGTTGGATCCCGCCGGGGCTTCCTTCTTGTCGAGAATAAAATCGATGCATCGTTCCAGCCTCGGCAGCCTGAGCGGTATCGTGAAAGGACAGCAAACCTGGTGACTTCCGGTGAATCCTGCGAGGTCGCCTTCTGCGCATTGATTGCGCCGAAAAATTACATTCGCGAGGAGCACGCTGACTTTGCGCACTTTGATGCGATTGTCTCATATGAGGATCTTGCCGCTGCGATAGAGGCTCTGGAGGAACCCCGCTCTCGCCATCGTGCAACTCTCCTGCGCCGCGCTGTCGATCAAGCACGCCACTCCTACGTGCTTGTTGAGGCTCCCGCCGTCACTTCGCTTTGGCAGCGCATCTACGAGATCGCGAGTAGCGAGTATCCAACGCTCGAGATGAAGCGGCCGAATGACAAAGGTAGCAATTCAAGCTGGGTGATTTTCAAGGGCAGTCTTCCGCCGAAGGTCACGATCGATTGGAAAATAAAAAAGGCGACGGTAGATCTTTCTTTTTGGCCAGGAGCTTTAAAAAAGCCACCAGACACGATTGACTTAGCCGCCCTCACAACCGGAATCACTTCGGGAAAACCGGTATTGCAGACTCTTGGGGCTACCAGGGTGATTACGGTCCCTCTTTCAAGGCCTCCCTCTGACTTTGTAGGCATGAGTGATGAGTTGATTGGAGAAGCGTTGAAGACTGCCGTAGCGCTTCGAATTTTTTATCACGAGCAAAAAGAAATATTTGTATAAAGATGATGTGCCGAGCGAAAGGCTTCGACGAGATCAGAGTTATTGGCGGCGAACTCGTCGACTGGCTAACACAGGTGAAACAGCGTACCTTAGTGTGAAAATGGTGTTTCACACTAACGTCACTCATCTATTTGAGCAGAGATCAGGTGCACCCGGTCGTTTCGCAGATGCTCCGTTCGTTCATGACAACGGTTCAGCGTGAGGTGGGTATTTTACGCTGAGTGCCCCTCATTTGTCGGCGATTATTTGAGTCCATAGGAAACGTTGCACATTGGAGCTGCACGGGTTTGCGTCTCCTTTTACCTGCATTCGGTTGCTTATAACGATGGCGAAATGCGACTACACGGCGATCCTTGCCGATATGGCCTTCGTTGTCAGCTGCTGCCGAGCCAGTTTGGCGCCATGAGTCCTTCTTGACGTCTGGAAGGCTCGTGACGTCATCAGCGAGCGCGCGCAAACGTTCGAAGTGTTGCCGCAATTGCTGAAGCGCTTCTTATCGAGCTTGATCGGATCAACCTCATTGGCCGCGAATTTGCGCCCTGCCGCTGCTGTTTTCTGATTAATCCGCCTTGCGGTTGAAGCCCGGAATGCCGAGCCAACACCCCAGCTCCAGCTTATATAGGAAACTGCAGTAATCCGCATCGCGTAAGTTCATGCTGGCCACCCGTACTGACGTAAGCGCCTTCTGGCACGATCCACCTCCTGGGGTAGAAATAACGTCTGCCATTCCGGCTCCGAAACCACCAAAGCTTCGACGGTCAAATCTAGCCTCTGCCGCTCATATAGCGCTGTATATCCGTCGGAAGGCTTGCTGGCATTAATAAGGGCCTTCGCCGTAGCCAAACCACCCCGATCAGTGAGCATCCCAAGAAAGATCGTTGCGGTGTAATTGGCCTCCTCCTTTGCCCGGCGGTAGATTGAGAACATTGCCTCTTCGAATCTTTCAGACAAAGTCCTCAATCGCATTCTCCATCGTTTCCGCTGAAAACTTAGCGCCGGCCGCGCGCCCCATCCAACTTGTTGTCCCGATCATTCATCAATGATCGCGCCTTTCATACCTGTCTCAGGCATATAGGGGAAGCTGTTACCTATATGGTCGCGGGCCTTTCATCTGCCCCGCGATTCTGTAAATTGCGCGAAACTGACTCGGGGGGATATGGGTTTGTCGTTCGTCATAAACAGTGCCGTGCCTGAGGCACTCACCCCAGAACTCCTTTTTATCAAGGGCAGCGTTTCTCTATGGAACTATTCCATTCCATTCTTCACCACCAATGTTCCTCTAAACTTTGCTGAAAAGTATTTTAAACTATTTGAGGAACTCCCCCAGGCGGACACTGGCGAATGGACTTTGGAAGAGCTGTTCCAACGCGATATCTCTTGGGAACGAGTCGACAATGAGATACTTGCTTATTTGAATAGTCCAACGCGGCCGCAGTTTTTCAATTCGCTCACGGTTGCTCTAATGCCGAGTCACACCCAAAGCCTTGGTGGAGATTTCGGCCCACCAATAGACATTCCGCCGCTGGTAGACGCTGGGCTCGGCAAGTCCATCGGACTTGGAGGCGTACAAATTCAGTTCTATGGCTCTGATGTGGACGTGCCGTCTGGTGCGGGCAAACTGCGATGGGCGACTGATCGTGTCGACGCGGTCGCAGTCGATGGCCAGCATCGTTTGGCGGCAATCAAGCGCTTCGTCAAAGAGGCCAAACGTGAGCGTTGGGAAGGTGCCGCAGTTCCCATCATTTTTCTGATCGCGGATGAACGAATTGGCTTTCGCACCCCGCTTGCCGAAAATGACCCCTCGCGAACTGTTTCCGCACTGCGAAACGTTTTCATAGACTTAAACAAGAACGCGCGCCCAGTCTCCCCTAGTCGCACAATCCTCCTCGATGACCTTAGCATCGTCAGTGTCTCCACTCGTACCTTGATTGGGCGTTCGCTCGGCGACACCGCGGATGAGGATCGCGTACCCCTCTCACTCGTCGATTGGATGACCGACCGAAACAAAATTGACGACGGCCCCTTCCTGACTACCGTCACTCTTTTGCACGAGGCGGTTCGGCAACTATTGGCTGTACCAGACCTTCAGTTGGACGAAGACGACAATAGCGTGAAAAACGTCGAAGTTTGGCTAGACGCTATTCTTCCAATCACTGACGCTGCAGCGCGGGAAGAGATCCTATCTCAGGTGCGAACTTGCGCGAGGCTGCAAACGCGCCTGAGCTGGATGCCGGAGCAGATCAAAATTCTCCAACAATCCTTCGAAGCGACATGGCGTCCGCAGTTGCGCGGCCTGTTGCGCAACTACAAACCCTACTCTGACATCTGGGACTACGCCGAAAAACACAAGTTACTCGGTCCGCAGTTTGTAAACCTATATGTCGCGCAGGAGGCAATGCCTGCGAAGTCGGGGCAGGAACGGAAGAAGCGACTTGTCGAGGCCGCGATGCAGCAGACCGACGGCTGGACGCTTGCGAAGCGTTACGAGGCCCCGCTGGCTGAAATCGAAGAGCAGAAGGCAAATAATTGGGCTTTCAAAGTGGTATTCCAACGCGCGTTATTTCGCGCGTTCGTCAATGTGATCCGAAATCCCAAGTCGTATTCGCCGAAACTAGAAGGCCGTGGCGACGCCGCTGGATTGTTCATTGCATGTATGAATAGACTGAATAGGGCCAAGCTCGATCTGGTCGATGCAGCTTTGAAAAAAGAGGCCTTTTGGGCAGGTTCTGGCCTTTCTGCAGATTCCACGATCGAGTTTACGAATGCCGGCGCCGAACGCATTCGCGCATGGCTTGAAATCGCATTCATCATCCATGTGCATGGTACTGCCGCACCGACTTTCGACGGTATAGAGGCTTGGGCTGCGGGCGTCCCAGCTAAGACGCTGAGCTACCTTATGGATGCAAGACGTCCCGCTTATAAGGGCATGGTGAAACTCGCCGTAGCTAGAGGTCTCGATGGCGAGTCGGACAAGCCCGAGCGCTACTTGAAGGTGCGTTATGAGCATCTCCGCAGCATTCTGAGGGAGGCGTGACTTGTTTAGCTCGGAGGGGCTCGCTTCTTTCTGCTCCGGCAATGCTGAGATCGGTCACCGTTTGGTGTATAATCTTGAGTTATATTTCAGGTTAATGTTACGATGGGAGCTAGTCGGAAACTCGGGAAAGGGATGGAAAAGTGTACTTGGGTCGCTTTGTAAAGAAGCTAGCGACCGCCGGCATGAGGAAAGCCAGCTCCGCATTATCGATGTGGATTCGCGTAACCTACTAAGCTATCTGATGCTCTCCGAGCTGAAGGATATCATCACGTCCGAAGCGGTTTGGCCATTGTTCAAAGATCGGTGGCCACCGCAAGATATCTTCCTTGCGGAATTCAAGATATTTAACCAATTACGTCACAAAGCGGCCCATTTCCGCCCGCTGACCGATCGTGACATGCGTCAACTTGAGAAATTCAAGGTGATGGTGGTCGAAATGAGCGCTCACTATCGCCAACAGCGCCGTGGCGCGAAACTCATCATAGCGGCAGAGCAGCTTGAGAAGCTCCCCGAAGAATTTCAGAACGGGATCCAAGGTTGGGCGGCCGACTGCGCCGCCCAGGACGGGCGCTGGTCGGATCTTGTTGTGAAGAAGATGGGTAAGTATCTTGTGGTGGATGTCCGACTTCGCGCAGGCTCTTTCGCTCCGCGTGTTGTCTCTCGCCTCGTCGATGATACTGGCTGTGACGCTATCTTCTTGTCAATAAATTTCGGAACCGGTGCACTCCGTATCTACATACCGCTCGCACTTAAAGCGCACGAGGCAAAGTTGATGCTAAACGGTATTAAATCCTTTCAGTCGGCGGAAGAGGATCTGGTCGGCGACGATTTCGACTTAATACCGGAGAATTTCGACTTCGTTATGCCGTACGAAGTGGAACTCCCAATGGATTTTAGATTTTAGTGATCCAACTGCTGATGCGGGCGCCGGCCGTCGACGAAATGCAACTCTTTCAACGAGACGACAGCGATCTTTGGTCCGTTTTGCGAAGCTGGTGTCTCACCGAACATTGAGCCTTAAAAGCTCTCTTGGGTCGGCGCAACGACCTCGAATATCTCCGAGTAGTTGGCCACGTGAAACTTGAACCTCGTAGGATCGAAATAACCTAGCCACCGCATCCAGGTTTGCCAGGCATGGGCGCCATCCTGCGCACCCAAGGAACTCAGGAGCGATGTCATCTCACCGAATCTTCGTGACTGCGCACCAAATGCCTCAATTGCTTGAACCTCAGGGTGTTGCCGAAGTTGCAGGGCAACCCAGGAGTGAAAGACGCCCTGACTGAGCGCGGCCGGTGGGTCGAGCGCGGTCAGATCCAATCTCGCAGCCTCACATGAGGCCGTCGTGAGACTGTCTCGGTCGCCGGAGTAATACCGCCACATATCCTGAGGAAACCTCAGCGATGGTCGCCACGTAGCGAACTTCACATTGTCGATTTGCGCACCTTCAAGCCGAGGCGTTGGTAGCGGAGGAAAGGTGTCAAGCGCGACTTTGAAGGCTAGGTATATTGCATCATCGACCTTCTTCGCACCTCGAAATGCCTCTGACTCGAAAAGTGAAAGATCCACGGCAAGATGCGAACTCTCGACAAGGAGCTCCAAGTTCGACGACGCTGACCACCCCAGTCCCGCGCCGGTGAGGTTCGCGGAACCGAGGATAGAGCGATTGTCAGCTCGATAATATTTGGCGTGGAGGGAAGGCTGTAGCCATAGTTCAGCACGGCCCCTAGCGCAAAGAGCCGGCCAAATCGCCAGATCGGAAACGCCGCATGCCAACTCATCTAACCGCCAGCGTGTAACCACCTGCACCGACACCCCTGGGGAAGTCGCATCTAACACCTTTACCAGTGCAGCGAGTTTTATATATGGAGCGACAAGCAACAGTTCGCTCCTCGCCTCGCGGCAAACTGTAAGCAGAGTTTCTCCGACGGGAGACGACAATACTTAACTATCCTTGTTAAGAAATTGACGAGCCAACCGCCCCCAGTCCGCACGGGTTTCCTGTGCTTGATTGCGCCGCGGGCCATCGGGCTGCTCATCTTCATAGCGAGCCCAAGCCATCAGAACTAGCTTGAGTCCACCCGCCGCCGTAGTGAGACGCTCGCGAAGGCTAGCGTCGTCTTCGCCGGTAGCATCCTTCTCCAGCACTTCCACAAGAGAGCCAAAGGCCGGATGGCTCGTGTTCAAGGTGATGATAATCGACCCGCCCCTCTGTTTCACCGAGAAGAACGCCATACTTTCAAGATCGGCCTCGGCAAACACGTACTTCAAGCCGTCTGAAACGGTTGTAGCGGCCAGTTCCTTAGCCGCCGCTGCTGGCATCCCAAGGCTCGTGAGTTCCCCTTCGATTTGGCTTTGACGCTGATCGGCGGGCAGTTGTTCACCCGCGTCGCTCTGACCTTCGTGCCCTTCCTCCTGCCGATGACGAGTGATTTCGGTCGCACGGCTCTCTGGCGAATTCGGATCGGGATGCCTTGTTCGGTCACGACGGTCCTCGGATGCCGTTTGTGCCCGAAGCAAGCGACGCAACACATTCCGCGTTTTCTGGATTTGGTGAGCTATTTCGATTAGAGGTGCACGAGGATCTTCATCGTCGTCGAGTTGCTCGCGCAGTTCACCGAGGCTCCTCCCATCCTTCAACAAGTTATCGAGGTCCAACTTCGCGAGCTCTGACAGACCATGCGCATGTTGTTTGTTGTTCGTAACACCGAAGATCTCGTCCAACGCTGGCGGGAATTCAACTTCGATCCCCCACCAGCGATCACGGGCCTCAGATGGATCGGCCCATCCATCGTCCAATTCGAGTTCGCGACCGGCGCGCACTACCGACAGTCCCTCATTCTTCGCCGCGTGCTTGCCGTAATCACGCGAGCCGGGGTTGGTGCCTTGCCGCGCTTCTTCTTTGGCAACTGAGTATCGGATTTTTACAGGATGTTGTTGGCTGCGGAACTCAATCTTATGGGTGACCTCATAGCCATCCTCACCACCCCATTTTTCAAACATAGGCCTTTCATCCCACGGTGCTGGGGTTGAAGTGCCGGTGGAAAGGTATCCAGGGTCGTTTGGCTTTGCCCACTCATCGACAGTGACGTTTTCGGGACGGTCTATATCGAAGGCCGCCATGCGGATCCGAACTTGGTCCTTCTTCAGAAACCGTCGGTACATGCGCCCAATCACAAATTCAGAGTTGTCAATGATTGTGGCCGCGGTCTTCCACATCAACCGATCGAGGATAGACCAGACGACCAGCGTGCCGGATTCCCCCCATTCGTTGCCGACCTTTTTCCAAAGCTTTGGAATTGCCTTGGCTATTGGCTCAGGCACTTCAGTCAGCTTTTGGGATGCGATCTCACCTAGGTCGAGGTAGGTGTAAATCGCGTTCGCCAAACCTCCTTGCCAGGACCACACCTCAACCTTTTGACACTGGGAAATTGAGGACGCCGGAAGCCCCATTCCGAAGCGCCCAATTCCCGTTTGGTTTGCCTCTTCGAGGCGCGTGCCATTCCCAAACTGAAGCGCGATGCGGAGAGTGTCTTTATCCATTCCGGACGCATCATCGAGAACCGCAATCTGGTGAACACGGCGCCTGGTGCGCTGCGCTAACGGTGTGGTCTGTTCAGCGCACAATAGCTCGACGTTCTTAGCGCCGGCCTGAATGGCGTTGTCCATCAACTCCGCAATTGCATAGGCGGCGTTCTTGTATCCGTTGTCGCGCATGGCCTTGACGGCCAAATGCGCCGGTACGATCGAAAAGTTCATGGCTCTCCCCAAACATCTTCCCAATTGAGAAACGCGTCCCCAATATCACCAAAGCCAGGCAGACCGCTATCGACCACCGTGACGATCTCGGCTTCGGCATTGCCGCCCGCCCGGGTCCCTCTGATCGCGCGACCCACCATCTGGCTATAGAGAACTAAGGAAATCGTAGGCCGTGCGATTACGGCGGCGCTTGTTTCTGGCGCGTCAAACCCAGTCGTTAGGACGCCGAAATTGCAGATTATTCGAACGTCGTCAGATGGTGCTTTGTACTCTTGAAGAGTCGCTTGACGTTCCGAACCTGGCGTCAAACCCGTAACGGACTTGGCCCACAGCCCTCGCGCGCGAAGGGTGTAGGCCAGAAGATCGGAGTGCTCAACCGTCGTGCCGAATACGATGATTCGACGGTGGCGCTTTGCAAGTTGTTCGATCTCAGACAGAATTGCTAGGTTACGAACCTCAGCTTCCGCCAATCGCTGTAAAATTTCAGTAGGAATTTCGAGCTCATCATTTAGTCTGGCTCGATCCTCCTCAGACATCGTCACACCGCCGGTAAGCAACAGCGGCCTAAAAGTCGTCCTAGCCAGATATCCCTCTTGAATAAGGTATTCGACGGGGTTGGAATACCCTTCGATCTGAAGCGAAACTTTCTGACGCCCGAAGAAGTTAGCTAGCATCTGATCCGCATCAAGGTCGTTCCAGGTTCTACCTGGCGTGGCGCTCAGACCAAGCAAAGAACTTGAGGGGAAGGGCAAAACAAGAGCATCAAGGATGAGTTGATAGGTCGGCGCCACGGCCTGGTGGGCTTCATCCATGACCACTAAGGACGCTCCGGCACCAAGCCGCCCAATAGTCGCGAGACTGCGCCGCACGGTGGCGTTCATCTTAGGCAATCCCGCGACAATGAAGTCGCCTCGCACGTCGTCGATTTCTAGCGAGCGCCCGCCCCAAAACCGCCTTATAACGACCGGGTGACTGCCAAGGCTTTTCCATGCCTTCTCAAACTCCACAGCGGCTTGATCACAGAGTTCCTCGCTGTGCGCGAGCCAGATCACCGACTTGTCCGGGAACAATCGTAGATTTTCAGCAATGATGTGCATTGCTGTGCGGGTTTTTCCGGCACCTGTCGGCATGTGCAACAGAACACGCTTGCGACCTGATAGAAGGGCGGCGATCGTCTTTCGCGCGGCGCGTTCCTGGTGCGAAAATAGTCCGTAGACAGACTCAACTAATCTTGCCGCAGGCAACTCTTCGCGAGGCTCTTCCTGAAGCGGCGACAGCTCGAAAAACGCCAACAGCGCTGCCAGCCGATCACCGGATACTTTAACGGACTTCAGAGCCTCGTATGGCCGCTCGGTGTGCAGCCCCAATACGCGACACAGCTGTTCCGCTTCCGCCGGCCGAAGAAGGTCTAAGAGCAATGCCCGTGTTTTCGGACTGGTTAGAAGCGTCTGCGGTTTAGTCTGCTCTACCAGAAGCGAGCGTTGCCGACCTTGGTTAAACCCCGTGCTGTCGAGCGCTCTAAGAAGTCGCAAAACCTTAATGCCAAGGAGAGCCTGCAAAATCTCATCGTCGGCGCGCGTTAAAAACTGATCGAATCTCACCGAGCCCGGCTCACATTATCACTGAAGGGGGCCGAAAGGAGGATTCGGCAGCGAGAGGTCATTAAGGCTAAGCTATCCTTCTATGAAGCGGCATGCGCAGGCCGCATTTCGTGCCCTAACGCTAAGCCAGCAGGGGAAGGTTGGCTAGTGCCCAGATTAGCACTCGATCACTTGTGGCAGGTTACGCACATTTTACTTTGGCCATAGACCTCGTCCAGTTCCACTGGCTCATCATTAATAAGCGCGTTCACGGGGCGTCGGGCTTTCAGACGAGCGACTCGTTTCTCGTGCTCTCGACGGATCTGCTCGAGCCGTTGGGGTTTCGCTAAGTCTTCCAATGACTCACCCTGGCTCCAAGAGAAGGGTGATCCATGTTCAAGCGCGTTTTTTTCGTACCGTTTTGCTTCTTCAAACGCGTCGGGATGCTCATCAAGCAGCCGCGCCCACTCAATTTTTTGCTGATAGAAGCAAAAAGTACAGCCGCTTCTGGATCGCCAACGATAGTATTCGGGCAATCCAACTCCAGCGGCCTCCAGGATTTCCAAAACTGCGGCCTTGTCGATCCCGCCTGTGCGAAAGGGTAAGTGGATACGGAGATTGTCCTGTCCTGAGACGTAGCCTTCGCGATACTCCTCATCGGAACGAATGGCGACATAGCTGTTGACAACATAGCCAGCTTTCACAAACGGTCGAACCCAATTCTCGAAGGGTTTAATTTTGAGTTGTCGAGTACACCACCGAGTCTGAGGAGAGGGTAGGAAGTTTTTGTATTCGCGCAGCCAGAAGTCGAAATCGCGATCCGGATTCAGACGAAGTATTGGCTTTCCAAGAAACCCTTCCAGCCGACCAAGAAACTCATACACCTCCGGCAACTCCTTTCCCGTATCAGTGAAGAAGTAGTCAATTTCCAAATCTGGATGGTGCTGCCGCATGTAAACTGCAAGCGCTGCGCTATCGCGGCCACCGGATATGCCAAGGACGTGCTTTTCAGTCATTCTAGGCTCGCTCTCGATGCTTGTTTCGGGATGTTTGCTCCGCATTCAACGTCATACCAAGCTTTGCGATGGCGCCAAGCGCCACTTTGTCGGCCGCACCCTCCTTGCCGAGGAGAGCCACCAACTTTAGACATAGTTCGTCGGCTTTCTGGCGCTCTGCAGGATCTAACTCGATCTCTGATGTCACGGGTTCTGGGAAGGACGGGTCGCTCATATAGACGACCATAGTCACCCGACCGTCTGTGCGTCCCTTCAGATGCCCAAAGCCTTCTGCTCGAAGGAATTGTTGGGCAAGTGCCGCCAGTTCGATTTTCGCTGCATCAATATCTCGGTCAACCCAATCCCGCGGTGGCTTGTTGGCCGCGAGGCTGGCGAGACCCTCTATGTCATCTACGTCGCCTTGGTAAGTCGAAAGCCGCGTCGCAAGTGCGTCAAGCCGGAAATTACCCGACAGCCCCCTGACGTTTTCGGCGCGCGTGTGTAGCAGTCCGTAATCTGACGCCGCTGTGCCCTTGAAACGGAGTTCGGTCATCAACGTCATGGCCAGATCAGTGAGCATCTTGGGGTAGGCGCCCTCCAGTTCTCTGAGCCCCGCTTCCACGGCGCTAGCCAACAGCGCTCCTTGATCATTGCAGCCTTCACCCATCGCCCCTGGGAGATCCTCGAACAGGAGTTGGTTCGGATCGTGCGACTTGTGACCTAGGTTTCGCAACGCCGTGGCCGATTTCGACAAGGTCGCCGTCCGTGTGGTCCAAGCGGGCAGCACCCGAATGTTCTTTACTAGTGCCTTGGCCACATCGAGCGCCGAAGGAGCAACACTGACTTCCTCCGTGGTCAGCCGCCGAGCCAACTCTGAAATGAAATTCGCATCGAGATCGGAGAGTTCAACAAGACGGACCCTCACTGCGCTTGGATCTTGGAGAATTCGATCGACGAGAAAGCTGTCGAGCTGGGGGCGGAAAACGCCTTCGAGATAGATCGCCGCTCGCTCAACCTTTGTGAGCAAAAACGCTACGCCAAGGATGCTGAGGAGGCCGTCTCGCACACCAAATGGTGGGGCTCGCCACAGCGTAAACAGCTCGGAGAGCGAAGAGCCTACTTCCGACTTCTTGAGCAAGTTTTCACCCGCAGTCCAGAGAGCGCTCAATCGGTGCCAATCGCCCTCGGCCGGAGCCCGAAAGCGAACAGCGCCCTCGTCATCGGCCGTGTACAGTCCGGTCGCTTCAAGCAGACTAGAGTACAAACCTGCCTCCGGCGGATACCCTTCCATGGAGAGACGAGATTTGCCGTTCTGCTCAACCATGGCCTTCAATAACGCCCGCGTAGCCGCGGCAGCGTTTGACGATGGTCGGGTACGATTGACGAGTTCGTTTCTAAGGTGAGGTGTTTTTGGATAGCGCCAGTCCGCTAGGCGTGACGCCAATATACTGAGCGCTGCCGGGCCAGTGAGGTGCGAGTGTGTGCTGACATCGGCTCCGGCAGGAAGACGCCAATCGACCACATCAATCGCTTCACCAAGCCGATCTTCGAGATCGGCTGACAAGCGCGAGATTCGAGCATCGATCTCACGTCTCGCAATCGCGTCCCCTTCCAGCTCAGACCGAGTAGCTCGAACATACTCTAGGGCTGTAAGCTCGCTCGCCATCTCCCGAAGTCGAAAGCTATCACGGGTCCATCCGACTACAATTAGGCGATCCCCAGCCCAGCCCGCCGCAGTCTTGATGATTTTGCGGGCCTCTGACTGAGGCTCGCCATTAGCGCCTACGAGTAGTAGGAATAACCCGGCGGCTCCAGCGGCCGGGCGGTACGCTCGGACCCGCTCTTCCGCCTCATGGAGCGGGGCGAGATCAATTTCGAACCACCTTAACGCGCCCGTAGTCTCATAGTGACGCTTCGCCAAGATCGGTTGCAGCGCGGCTTGCCTAGCCAGTTGTCGATAATCGATTGAGACCCCGGCCTTCCTTGCACTGTCGACGGCCTGCTCAATGTCAAAGTCGCTTCCGGCGTAGATCGCGAAGGTGCCGGCGTGTTTGCGAAACACGACGACCGACCAGGTCGCGAGGTCCTCAAGCAGGGCCTCGAAGTTGGCGTGGTTATTGGTGGCGCAGGAGGCGATAACCTCAGGCGTGGGTTGGAGGCCTGAGCGATCCTTAAAGAGGTCAAGGAGCGCAATCGCCTTCAAGATTCGTAGATGATACGCTGTTGCACCTCGAGTTTCACATCGATCAACGGCATCGACCGCCGTCGACCACCGGTGTCCATCGGGCGACGCTAGAATCGCGGGCTCCAAATTTGAGCGCAGATAGTCCCAGAGCTGTTCCGGAGAAAAACACGACCCGTTCATAGGCGTTGCCGTGAGAAATTCTTGGAAGCCGAAAGGTTCAGCCGAGGTAAGAAAGCCAAAGATGCTACGCTGGCTTTGACCAAATCGCCGCCTAGAGATTGGCCCTAGAAGGGCCGCAACAACTGGATGCAGTGGCCAACAAGCGGCAAGCCGCTGTTCCAAAGATTCAGTGGGGCCGCTCCGCGCACCACGCATTGCTTTGGCCACAACCAATGCCGCCGGATCTCCACCGCGCGGCTTATCCGCAGATTCAATCGCTCGTGATATCAATTCGATCTGCTCTTCGCCAGCGAGGCTAATGGAGATATCAAGGAAGCGCCCGTGAACCTTCAACCATTCATCGCGCGCCTCTCGCGACATCCGATGTGCATATTCGTCAAAGGCCTGGTGCAAGATGCCGATTACGATGAGGCGGCCACGAGACCGGGCCGCCACTTCGGCGAGGTCCTGAAAGACGTGTATATCACCGCCGTCTATGGCGGAGTGTTCAAGGAACTTTCCCATTTCATCGATGAGAAGCACTATGCCCCCCGACGAAACCTCCGTGGCCGCCCGACCAACCCATGCTGCGAAACTTTCTTTGGCCTTTTGTTGGGGCAGCTTTTCTCGCAGCGAAGTCTCAATCGCTGACCTCAGCACGGTCGCGGCATCGGCCCGCTGTCCGACCACCGGCACAATTGACCAAGGCTTAGAAGTCGGCCGAAACAGCCTGATCATTTCAGACGCATCGTCTGGATTGGCGTCAGCAAATAACTTGCCGACGCGCTCGGCGGGCCCTGCCAACAAAGAGCCCAGGGCCACGGCCAAGCTAGATTTTCCGCTCCCATATGGGCCGGTCCACGTGAAGGCACTGTGTGCGGTCGCCTCCCGATGGCGGCCCATGATCAACAGGGCGTCGACGGCGGATTGAGAACAAACATACCCTTCCAGTGCGCCCGGATCACCAAGGTCGGTGTCCACCCTAATTGATCGAGTGAAGCGCCGGGCCACGCGCACCGTTTCGCTGAGCATTTTAGTCATGCTGCTGCCGATCTGAAATCCCGCCGGTACATGGCTCGAAGAACAACCCACTCGTCGATGTCATCGAGGTTGTGCGCGTACAGTTGTCGCATTCCGGAAGACTCGTCCCACCTGAGAGCGCCATCTGTTAATGCATCGAGCCGGATTAACCGCTCAGCTACTGCCTCTTCGTCCAACAAGAAGACTTGCCCTGGGGAGCCTCGCTCAAATGTCAGAAAATCCACAGAAAACGAGCGCCGCGACGGATAGTACGTCCGCCAAAAATCGACCAAGGCGAACAAAAACACCTCGTCCGGAAGGGACGACTTGGGTCCGCGACGAAAACGAAACAGCTCGCCAACGCCGGCCTTTTGAACAAGCCCAAGTTCAGCGAGCGGAGACTCAATGCTGTCCTCGGGTGCGCGGCGCGCCCCTCCGGTCAGGGCGAAATAGGTCCGCAAGAGGCAATCGACATCGCGGCGTATGGTGATGCCACTGATGTTTCGGCCTTTGCCGAGCCGGCCTGCATCACCGAGTTCCTCACAACGCCGGCTCAAGCGGCGGCGCATGAGTTCGCGATCAAACGTCGGTTCGTGAAACTCATTGAACGCCCAGTGCCAAGTGGTCGCTCGGCCTGGCTTTCCGGCTAACATCCAATGTAGGAGCCAGAGCGACCCGGGGTGCTCAAGATACGGGTCGAGCGAATCGCCAAAAAGTAGATCGCCTAACGTTCCCGTGGTTATTCGAGCGGCGCGCTCGCCCTGACGGTCTTCCGCAGAAAGCACATTGGTTGCGATCGCCCAATGTCGAATTGAGAGGACCATATTGCGACCGACACCAAAAAGAGCAATTGCCGAATCGTCCGTGAATACACTGCAGATTTGGCTATCGTTACTTAACGATATTCTGACCGCATCATACGCTTTCTTTAGCCAACCATAGCGAAGCGGAAATGTCTCGTGACCTGCAAACTGCAACCGGCTGTCGGAGCTATCGAGAAGGCTTCGGGACATGGCAACTCACTGGACGTTGATACCAGTTGAAATGAACTGCTTTAAGGGGCTATGTCAACCTCCTGGCGAAGCTCACCAGTGGATTGGATCCGATATGGCTCAAAAAGCAGTCTATCTCGACTATCAGGCCTCGACACCACTCGACCCACGAGTGCGAATCGCTATGGACGCAGCCTATGATGCGCCCGGAAACGCGAGTTCTGAAGAGCACGCTTTTGGGTGGGCGGCTTTAAGCAGAGTACAAGCCGCTCGTGGTTTTGTCGCTGAGAGCCTCAATGCCGTCTCTGAAGAGGTGACTTTCACTTCCGGCGCCACTGAGGCGAATAACATAGCGATCTTGGGGGCAGCGATGGCTGCGCCCCCGCGCCGCCGCCGGATCTTGTTGTCCGCTATCGAACATAAGTCGGTGTCTGCCGCCGCCTATGCGGCGGAGCGTTTCGGGTTTCTAGTCGAAGTGGTGCCCGTCACCTATAATGGCCTGACGGATATGCAGGCGCTAGAGGCTATGCTTGACGACGAAGTTGCGATTGTGTCCGTCATGGCAGTAAACAACGAGATCGGGACAATCCAGCCAAGCGCATTGATCGGACGATTGACACGACATGTTGGCGCATTTTTCCATGTCGACGCCACTCAAGCCCTTGCTGCAACTCATGTCGATATGGCGGAGTGGGGCGCCGACGCGCTGAGTCTATCAGCACACAAAATCTATGGACCGGGAGGTATCGGCGCCCTAATCGTCGCTATGGATGCCCCATGGCGACCACAGCCATTGATGTTTGGAGGAGGGCAGGAGCAGGGCTTGAGGCCGGGAACACTACCTGTTCCGCTCTGTGTCGGGTTAGGCGAGGCGTGTCGATTGATCTCAGTTGAAGGGGAGGTCGAGCGCCGGCGTGTAGGTGACCTCCGTGACACGCTGGCTCGACGCTTAAAGGACGTGTTTGCCGAACTGAGAGTGTCATGCGAACAAACTCCGCGACACCCGGGTTGCCTACATATCAGGGTTCCAAAAGTAAGCGCGAGTGACTTGCTTATGCGTCTTCAGCCGCTAGTCGCGGCCTCAACTGGCTCAGCATGCACTTCAGGGATGCTTGGCCCATCGCATGTTGCGCTCGCCATCGGCCTGAGTTCCGCCGATGCCGCAGAATGTCTGCGCTTTTCATTGGGCCGATTCTCTACAGAATCCGATGTTGAAATCGCAGTCTCATGCTTTTCATCGGCGATGAGGAGCCTCTCGGCGCGCGACTTTGATTCGACCGTTTTGGGCTTAGCCGCGGTTTAGTTGCCTTATCGTAGAACACGCTTAATTCGTCCCTAGCCCCACTCGTTACACCTGGGAACTTCCCAATGCCAAAGCTCCTGTGGCTGAGAAGAATTTTTAGCATTTCTTTGCAAAATCTTGACGGTCAGTTGTCTGAATTAGTGATACAATCGAGGGATCCCTCCCCGAAATACCTGGTCACCGGCAAGGTACGCCACCCACAGCCTTTTTCATAGCATCCGGGTCGGCGCTGTTGATGACCTAGTAGTTGATGGCTCTCGCCCCTCGGTGAGCCAGAATGGCGGCAATCCTGTTGGCCGGAGGGCCGTTGCCTTTGGCGTCCACTATTCCAAGTTCCAGAAGTTTCCTGTCGGCAGCCGCCTGCTTTTCCAGACCGGGATGGCCTCGCTGCAGGTACCGGGACTTCAGGTAGAGCACCCTCCCCTCGAACGTCTTCCTGCGGGACCGCGACCGTGCAAGGTCCACCTCGACCGACGACCTGACCGCCGGAAGAGCGCTATCGTGCACGTCACACTCATGCCCACGCACGAGCCCCAGTTCCGGGCCGATCTCGACCACGTCCAGCAGAGAGAACCCTTGGTGCACGATCTCAGCGCACCCTGCCACGATCCTGACCTTGACCGGAAGCTGCTCCAGGTTTTCGGACATGAAGCGAACGATACCGTCCTCGTAGGTCGCAAAGCCCGTCCCTGCCGCGTCGGCGTATGCCGTTTCGAGCACTTGCCTGTCACGGAGAGCCAGCAGCTCTGCCTTAGCTGCATCGACGACGCCGGCGAGGGAGCCGAAGAAGGTACGGATGTCGCGCTGAATCGAGATGGGCAGTGAACCGTATTTCAAGGCGCCGGGGAACAGCGTCAGAGCGAAGTGCACGACAAGGTCCTCGCGCCGGGCATCGCCGGCAACCTTAAGCTGCGCTGGATCGCCTATTTCCCGTGCACAGGCTGCCAACGCGCGGCCGATGGGTATGCCCTTTCCTTCCAGCGCGGCACGCACGGTCGGTTCGACTTCGGCATCCTGCGGGAGCCTTCCTAAATCCAGGGCTGTCCTCCAGATCGCCTCGAGTTCCTCCCTCGCCCTTTCGGCGACAGGCCTAGATTTCGAGCGGAGAAGGAAGCGCGAGGGATCGCGGGAGGGAATGACGAGGTTGGCGTATATCGTCGCCCTCGACCTCTTCCGGAAGCTCACCTGCTGCTCGAGGTCCTTGTCTCTGAACGCGGCCACGATGCCCGGGGCCAGCGCGATCGGACGCTCACCCGTGGCGCGCTGGACCATCTCCGTCAGCTCTTCCTGTGAAAAGTACTTCTGGAAAGTCTGCCTGCGGGAAAGGTAGCCGTCCGCGACCGGGGTGTGGTGCTCGACGCTGTACTTCCCGGCGGTCATCACGGACACCGTCATGCCTCTGGCCGCGAAGCCCCAGGCGGCGCGCAAGGTCTCTTCCCTCTCGTGTGGGTCCTCGATGACGTTGATGACGAAGCCCAGATTGACGATGTCGGCACGCCGCCTCTCGCCGTCGGTCAGGAAATTCGGGTCCCATCCGAAGGCGGAGTAGCCGTTGGCCTGCAGGGTGGCCACGTCGTCCCCGCGTCCGCAGCCGTAATCGAAAAGTTCGTGCCCGGGCTGCAACATCCCGTACCGGATCATGAGCGAGGCAGGCTGGGAGAGCCCGTTCCTCGATATGGCGGTCTTCTCCCTGGCGACGTCCAATGCGGATTCGCCCGCCGCCACCAACCGCGGGCCGTCCACCCGGAGGCCGGCTTCGGCAAGCATGGCCGTCCAATTGGCCCGCGTGCCGATGCGCTTGGTGTCGTTGAACAGTCCGAGGTCCTCGGCCTTGCGCGTAATCGCCGCAAAGGCTGGTATGCGCGGGTCACCGGGAGCGAGTAGCGTCTCTTTGCGGTGAAGGATTGGCGGGTTGTCGCGCCGGGAGTAGTCGATGACGGAAGGGACTCCGTCCGCGTCGAGAGAAAGCGACCGGAGCAAGGCAGGGAACGCGGACTTTGAGAAGTCCTCGTAGAGGAGAAGCGACTGCCGCTCGGGCGAGACCTTGGCGACGTTCCACGGGAAGCCAGAAGCGGCAGCCTCGGCGCGGGCGACCGCCTGCCTCATTTCTTCGGACACGTGCGGCAGCGCGTCCCGATGGACGTACAGGAACCCGCCGACCTGCTTACCCACTGCGCTTCGCCTAGCCAACTGAAGGCATCCTCCGGGCGCCTGCCCTCTTCGTATCCTGCCTTGCCCAATGATATCTCCGCGTAGCGGCGGTCCATTTCAGCCAGCAGATCCTCAAACGTCTCGACAGTCTCTTCCTGGCTTGTAACGATGCTGCTGTCGAGTTGGGCATGTTCGTGAGCCAGGGATAGTCCGTGCCGAACTTCTTGTCGACAAAACGCACCATGACTTTCCGCGCCGAGCGCGCGCATCGGTGAAACGGTGAAGCCATCGGGATCGACGGCCTCGTTCGCCGCAGCGCCACACGGGTTAAGAGCCGGCAGCCCACCTCTCTCGGGCGCACTCCTGCGGTTGTCTACGTGCGTTTCTTCTTTCCAAAATTGGCGAGGCTTTAACAAAAGCCTTGGCATAGGTGGTCTGAAAAAAAGTAACTGGGAATGAACAAGCTCGGATTTGAATTTCCCTCTCCCACCATCATTGTTGACATGCATTGGAGATCACATAATCGACCCTGGAGACATTTCACCGGACTGTTCGACAACCGCTTGCACTGATCTTGAACTGTTTCACTACCGTGCTGCAACCCGTTCGAGCCAAACATTAGGTTTTGCCACGCTCACACCTGGATACATTGCTAAGTGGAATTTGTGATGCCATCGATATGGAAGAGCCTGGCAAAACTCGATCACCCATCCGATCCGTTTTGCCACACCGACCGAAAACCCTTGAAATATTCCGATCGGTTTGACATCACGCTGTTGATCGACTTTCTCTTTCCACGTTACGCGGCAAACTCGCTGCGTTCCCGATAACGGTCTCAGTGTGAAATTAGTCTTTCACACTGAAGGTCCCTCCGCCCAGAAATGCTATACAGGAGCGGCAAACGATTCGGTTGGTCCAACGGAACTATGATCTGATTCGCAGCGAACGACTGGGTGCGGGCCGCAAGCGGACAGGCAGCTTCTGGCCTCCGAATCACGACAGAGGACATTGAGCAAATTCGAAGTTCTGAATGCTCGATTTCCACGCTCCGGGAGTGGCAGCACACGCAGCCAAGCATCGTCTTAACGGGATTGGCTTCGGACACTGGCGGTTCCGGGTCCTTGCAAGGATTCCACATCTTACTTCAGCAGCGCCGCTGTCTTGTCGAACGCGCCCGGAAGGCCCTTCAGCGACAGAGCGAAATCTGTCTCCTTGCCGCTGTCCGCGGCCACCTTGACTTTGAGGCTTGTTCCCTCGCGTAGAGCCGCCAGGGTCTCAGTTTATTGGCAGGTTATCTAGATCCAATGCTGATGAACCCTAGGCGACGGTACATATTGCAAGACGACTGTCCAATTGAGCCGAGCGGAGATGACGCTCAGGTTTGCGAAGTACTAGACCGTCATTTCGTCCCTTGAGCATGCGGCTGGGAAAGTAACGAAGGACCTCCCCAACAATGGCATTCGGTCCAGCTTTTCGGAACAGACGTATGGAGCCTCGCATGTTCGATCCACACTGATTCTCAACGGAATTGCATGACGACAGCCCCTGTCTCGGCCGCCGAATTAGAAGCCCGACGCCCTGGCATGGGGCTAGGTCAGCCAGGACGCGAATATATACTTCCAAATCGTCGCCGCCCAATGATTTCCATTCCTTTACCCCTCTCGAGGAGATTGCCATGAAGTCCTGCAGCTTCGTCGTTACCATGGTGACCGCCTACGTAGCTCTCATCACACAGCCAGCGAGTCTTCATGCCCAGGAATTGGAGTGCCCGTCCGCAGCCGGCCTCCACGTTTCTGAGGTTGAAGACGAGGTCACGGCCTTCCTGCCTAGAGGGCTGACGCTGGACCAGCCTGCCCAGTTGCAGGCGGCGATCCAGCTTCTCCGCGAGCACGGAATGTCCAGCGACGACACGATAAATTACCTCATCGCGCTCTTCTGCCCCCTCGTGTCGGCCAGTACCGGCAGCCATGCGGAGAAGCTCGAAAGAATGAGACAATTTGCCGGCACTGTTACGCGTCAGGTGTTTGCGGCCGACACCATCCGGGACATCATCTACAATGTACCCCTACCTCCCACGGCGGCGGCTGCCGCGGCAACTCGTGCTGGGGACGTCGGTCTCACCGTCGAACAATGGATCGCGACGACTGTCGAGGACGCGCTCAGGTAGTCGACCACGGTACATGCAGCGTTCTGAGCCGCTCACCGGCAAGAACCTCCCCTTCCTCGAGATTGCGGCTTTGCGCGGCGATCTTCCGCCGTCAGCCTAATACATCAAGCCTATCAGATGGATAAGAAGGAGATCTCAAATGTTCGACACAAAAATAGATTGTTCGCTCGGAGCGCCACCGGAGGAATACGGAGAATGGGGTTGGTTCGCGGCGCTTGGAGTTGGATGTCTGGTAGCCGGTGCAATTTCAAGCCTAAACCTTTTCTCCGCAACGTTAGTGTCTGTTCTCTACATTGCCGCGATGATGCTCGCCGGCGGCGTGATGCAGATTATACACGCCTTCACGACGAGCGGTTGGGGCCGCCGCTCTCTCTACGTCCTGGCCGGGCTGCTCTACGCGGCCGCCGGAGCGATCGCGTTCTACGATCCGCTCCTGACCGCGGTCGACATTTCCTTGGTGCTCGGGATCCTGCTCATCGCCGCTGGCATCGTTCGCATTGTTACCGGCCTGCAGCTCCGCAACCAGGGTGGATGGAGGTGGATCGCCGGCAGCGGCGTCTTTACCATCATCGTTGGCATGTTCATTGTCGCCACTTGGCCCGCAGTCGGTCTCTGGCTGCTCGGGGCAATACTCACAGTCGATCTTCTGTTCCAGGGTGGGGGGTTCATTGGCCTTGGGTTATCCCTGCGTTCACGACAAAAGCATCGCCCCAGCGGCCGATCGATCACCCACTAATCGGCGACCAAAAAGGTCAATAGATCAGCCTTGATCTGATCGTGATCTGCCTGCGTCTGGCAGATCACCGCCTGGGGACGAAGCGTTCGTAACCGCTCGCGGTCTGCGTGTTGCGTACCAGTTTTGACCTGCCCAACTGTCGGGCTGGCCGCGCACGTTTCGACGGCACCGGACCGACAAATATCTGTGCGATCCCATCGACGTCGCTCGGTTCAAGGGCCGGCCATCGCCCATAGTGGCCTGCGTAACCGCCGATTCTGGAGCTTCGGAGACTATGCCCGTCGGCATGGCGTCAAGACTGGCCCAGCATCACTCCTATGCCAAGCGCGCGAATTCTTGCGATGCGCTTCTGTGAGGGCTTCGAGGGCAAAGTTCGACACGCCGCAGTAGGCGCGGGACGCTCTTCGACCAACGGCATCGCCGCCGCGCCGGCGCGGGCGCGTGCTAGGCGAGGCAGCCCGAACGGCAGTGGCCGCACGCCAAACACATTGTTCCGAAGCGGTTCGAACATTCTCGCCGGGCATTCGCAACTAGGGCGAGGTAGCCGATCGCTGCATCGTTTCCGAGCAAATCGATAAGGCGATGCCATCCTCCTGCCGCGCAACAGCCCAATCCAGGTGGCAGCGCGGAATTTGGATCAACGTCGGAAGCCAGTGATGAACGAGATCGATGCGTTCATTTCTGCTCCGTCTGCACCAAATAGCCCTGCTCCGTTCTCCTGGGGTGGAGTTGGTCAGGAAGATTGCGTGACGCAGCCGCTTTCACTTACGTTTTGTCGTCGAGGGCCGGCGTCAGAAAGCGCGGCGCTGCCCTCAAATCGGCCACGGTCAGCCTTGGCAAGCTGAGGTTCGCCGCCAACACGTCGACCGGATTGGCGGCTAGCCAGGCAGAAAGGTCGTTCGCCTCGTAGTGACCGTCATTGAACCCGACCAGAACGCGCAGAATTCCTGATCCCGTGTTGCGGATATAGTGGCCGGAACCCATTGGCGCATAGCCAATATCCCCTGTCTCGAACTGCTCAATAACAACCTGTCCCTCTGCGAGGAACACCGCCATCTCTGCGGCCCCTTCGATGTAGTATTGCCACTCGTCGGCATTGGGATGCCAGTGTAGTTCGCGCATTGCCCCAGGCTCGATCTCCAACAACGAACCGGCCATCGTGGTAGAGATCGGAAACTCGTTAACCGACACAGTTCTTTGCGTTCCGCCGCCCGGCACCCGACGCGGTTGCTGAGCAGAGAGCGGGTAGCGATGGGGTGTCGTCAGTTCCGGAACTGGGCGTGGCTCAGCATCCGGGGACCGGTCATCGGGCGCCGGGCCGCTTGCGAAATAGACCTCTTTGTGCGGTAGCTTGGACAGGGACTCAACGGAAAGGCCCAAATTCTGACGCACGACGTCCGCTGGCGTACACGACAGCCAGTCGGTGATGCTGAAGGTATGGTCTTCCGAGAAATCGCCATTGTCGAAGATGAGAATAAAATGGCATTCGCCGGGTCCGACCCCTTGTATAGAGTGACCCCATCCGCGCGGGAAATACCAGACATCGCCCGGCCCGAACGTATCAGTCGCCGCTTCCCCTCTAGGGTTGAGGATCGTTGTGCGGCAGTTGCCAGAAATCACAAACGCCCATTCGGCGGCATTGGCGTGCCAATGCAGTTCGCGCATTGCGCCGGGGCCGAGGCGCATCGACACGCCGGCGATCCCGATGCTGGCGGGAAACTGGTGCATCGAGGCACCTCGTGTGATGCCGCCGTTCCCTACACGTGGGATGGACTTCTCGAGTTGGTATCGGAACGAAGGCAATGTCATCTGTGATTCCTTTGCTTCAACGAGAGTCAGGCTTGCCGTACTCGGTGCTGACCGTGTGATGCTAAGTGTGGGTTGCCGTTTCACCTATCGGCGCAAAGGATAGCCCTTCCATACATTGGTACGGTCGCCCGCCCTTGTGGGCGGACTCGACTGCCGCTAGGTGGGATTATTCACGATCTACCTTCGCCGTAGCGTGGCGTCGCGTTAACGGAGAAGATCGGGACGAATATGCCAAAAGAAGCAATTGAAGAAACAGTGGAACGAGCGCTAGCATCGCGGGCTGCCATGGCGAGGATGATGGCGGTTGCGGGCCATGATTTGAAGCAACCGCTGCATGTCGCGATCTTGTCCCTCGCCCGCGCGGCTGAAGCTGGTGTGTCGTCCGCCACTGCCGATCGTCTCCGCGTCGCTCTTGACGCAATGAAGCGCCTGGGTAGCGAACTCGATGATCTCGCTCGCTTGTCGCAGAAAGACGAGACGTTGCAACCGCGCCGCCAGAATTTGCTCCTTGCTCCAGTGCTGGAGCGGCTCGAATGGGATTGGCGATTCTACGCTGAAGCTTGCGGCGTCGAGCTTCAGATAACCTCCTGCGACATCATCGTTGAGACCGATTCCGAATTGCTCCACACAATCCTGCGAAATTTGGTCGGCAATGCGATCAAATATAGCGGACCGGGTGGCCATGTCCGACTGATGTGCCGGACCAGGCGCCACAGAGCTTGCATTGACGTGCAGGACGACGGCGCCGGGATTCCCGCCACACGCCTCGCACGAATCTTTGGTGCATTCGAGCGAGGTGACGCCGCGGAGCAGGACGGCATGGGTCTTGGCCTTATGATCGTCCAACAGACTGCGGACCTGCTGCGCCATCGAGTCACAGTGAGGTCAATCCCGAATGTAGGATCGACGTTCTCGGTCGAACTGCCTTTGGCAAATCAGGGCCAGCGCATGTGGAGAGCCCGGCCCGATCCTACCGGCACCCCAAACATGACCCTGCGCCGCAACTTCCATGCTTGGCGCAGATCGAAATAATAGCTCAGCAGCACAGTTCGAGCCGCGGGAGCTCCTCGGCAGAGAGGGGCGCTGCAATCTCATAGGAGGATTGCGTGGCTGAGGGCTTCCTACCGGTCAACGCAGATCTAATAGAAATCTCTAATAGTCCTGAAGCACGGCTTTCAATACATTTTACCAGAAGCCAAACAGGCGCACCGCTGCCACTAAAATGCCCCCGCCCCCCCGAAGCGTTATACTTCTAATTTCACAAAATCTCGGAGTATAACACGCAATATCTGCAATTGAGGGTCAGATCAATGGAAAACACGGTAAAAGAACTTATTAACATCGTGACGTCAGACACAATTATGGCTTCGTCCGTCGACCGCGGCCCCTCTCGCCGTCCTGTGTCTCGGAGCGAGCATGCCGCCAGGGAATCCAGCGTCTCCATAATCGACGCCGACGGTATGGTTCGCCAAGCTCTTCAAGCTCTCCTGAAATCCATCGATCTCCCCTCACAAGCCTTCGGCTCGGTCGGTGATTTTCTTCAGAAAAACAAGTCACCTGACGCCCCGAGTTGCATCGTCCTGGACGTTCGGCTTCCGGGGCTCGGCGGACTTGAGTTTCAAGAACAACTCGCGCGGTCGGGAGTTAAGACTCCGATCGTCTTCCTTACTGCTCATGCGGACATACAGATGACCGTTCGCGCGATGAAATCAGGCGCGGTGGATTTTCTCACCAAGCCGTTCCGGGATCAAGATCTCCTGGACGCCGTTTCCGCTGCTCTCGAACGGGATCGCGCGAGGCGGCGCCAGCAGCAAGCGATTAATGACTTGCGCCGGCGTTTCTCTTGTCTGACCGAACGCGAATTGGATGTGACTTGGCTTGTCGCTGCGGGACTTATGAACAAGCAAATTGCGGCAGAACTCGGTATAAGCGAGTCTACTGCAAAGTTGCATCGGGGCAGCGTCATGCGCAAACTGGATGTGCGCACGGTTCCTGACCTTGTGCGCATAGCCGACATGATGGCTCAGAGCATGGAACCTCGGCTACCGCAGCGATTGTAGTTTAGTCTTCCCTTGCGTGGTTCAAGTTGCTATTGGAGCCCGGCGGTGGACGTGTCACCATTTCCGCCTTGCACCGGGTTATTAATAGGCAAAGTAAAGGTGAAGACCGCGCCTCCGTTTTCCCCTTTCTCAGCCCGGATCTCCCCGTCATGCGCCTCAATGATGGAACGGCAGATCGCCAGTCCGATACCCTTGCCGTTCCTCTTGGTCGAGTAGAACGCCTCGAAGATCATGTATGGGTCTTCCATTCCGGAGCCTTGATCGCGCACTTCCACGGAAATCCGGTTGCCGGCATCATATCGCGAGCCGATTTCAAGGACTCGTTTTTCCGGAGGCACCTGTTCCATGGCATCGATGCCGTTCCGGATCAGGTTGACGAGAACCTGCTGAAGCTGGACGCGATGCCCCATTACCGACGGCAAGCCGCTATCCAAGCCGGTTCTGAGCTGGATTGCGTTCGCCACAAGCTCGTCCTCCATGAGCCGGCAGACCTCCAGGACAAGTTCCTTGATGCTGACCGACGTCCTAGCTTCCGAGTTCGCTTGGAACAGGGCCCGGATCCGACGGATAGTGTCTGCGGCCAGATTTGCATCCCTCACGATCCTGCCCACGTTGGCCATCGCGCGTTTCGTGTTAGGCGGATCGGCCTTCAGCCAGTGCTCGCAAGCCTGTGAGCTTGCCACGATGCTGGCCAGCGGCTGATTGACTTCATGCGCGATGGATGCGGTCAGCTCGGAAAGGCTGGCTGCCTTCGAGGCGCTCGCAAGTTGCTCATGCGCCGACCTCAGTTCCTCCTGCATCCTCGTTTCATCTTCGATATCGGTGATGACCGTATACCACTGCAGCAGCCGGCCATCCCCGTCGCTAAGGGGCTCCGACCGACTGTCGGTCCAGCGGTAGGGCCCATCGTGTCGCTTGAGGCGATAGCGCAACGTAAACGGCTTGCCTGAAGCAAAGGACTCAGCCAGGGCGCGGCGGAACCGTTCCCTGTCGTCTGGATGCACCAACAAGTCTATCGCCTGGCTGAGCTCTAACCCCGCCTGGTTAAAATCCCCGACGCGGATTCCGGTGTAATCGCTGAGCCGCCTGTTGGTGTAAGTTGGAACGCCCGAAGGCGACGCGCACCAGACCATGACAGGCACCGTGTCGACCAGAAGCTGCAGCTGCCTCTCACTCGCCCGCAGAGCTTCCTCGGCCTGCTTGCTCTCGTCGATATCGATGAGGGCGCCGTACCAGCGTGTGATCTTGCCCGTGTCGTCGCGCAGAGCCGCAAGACGACTGTCGACCCAGCGAAACACGCCGTCGTGGCGGCGCAAGCGGTATATCTCCGCAAAGGAGGTGCCCGTCGAGAATGACCGCATCATCGCGTCACTGACCCGAACACGATCGTCGGGGTGCACGGTCAGTTCGAGGGCCTCACGCAGGCGGGTCTTGTTTGGAACCTCCAGGTCTCCAATCACGATGCCGGCAAACGCGGTGACCTGCTTATTTGCGTAGGACGGTTCACCCTCGGGCGTTGCGCACCAGATTAGGGCAGGAATGGCGTCAACGAGTTGTCGAAGCTCTCGCTCACTCTCCCTGAGTGCCTGCTCGACGAGCTTCTGTTCATGTATATCCACAGACGTGCCGTACCAGCCGGTAATGTCCCCTTTGGCACCCCGGGCAGCGCGAGCAACTGCATGAAACCAACGATAGCTGCCGTCATGCCTTTGAATGCGGCAATCGGTCACAAAGTCCTCGCCGCTGGCAAGGCACTCCACCAGCCGGCCAAATGTCTGTTCCACGTCTTCGGGGTGCACAAGCGGAATGGCATTTTTCCAGTCGTCCAAGTCTGTCCGTCGCTTGTTGCCCGTGACATAGTCCTGTACCGCCTGATTTGTGTACGTGTACTCACCCTTGCTGTTCAGAGACCACCCCATGGTCGGCATGTTGTCCACGATGGCCGCCGCAAATCGCATGCGATCATCCGTCTTGGTTGGTAAGAGCATCGCATACCTGATCATGGTGAAAATGACCAAGGCTGCACCTCCAAAGAGTGCGGTTTGCAGTGAAGGAAAGAAGTCACCCTTTGTCGTCAGATGTGCAGGCGGAAAGTGGGCAAGCGCGAAAAGCAGCGTCACGAAGACCGTCGCAATGAAGCCGATAAGCCGAGTACCAAAGGAACAGACCGACACGACGCCCATGATCAGGAGCCACGGCTCACCAGTGACCAGCATCAAAACGATGGCCATAAGCAGGGGGAAGATCGCCAGAACGGGTTCTGAGACATTCCGGAACATCGAGATGTCCCTAAAGTTATGCCAAGGCCAGGACATGTCTGCGCGGCTGAGATGGTCGAAGCTGAACAATGGGCATATGAGAACAATAGTTCGGTTAAGGGCTGACGTCTTTCACTTGGCGTTATCGGCGTTCTCTGCGAGCACTTAAGGAGGGCGGGTCAGGACTGTCAATTGGCAGGGAAAAGCCGAAAATCGCCCCTTGTGGTTCATTGCGTGCCGTTCGGAGCGAGCCGCCGTGGGATTCGATAATTGTCTTGCTGATTGCCAGTCCCATTCCCATTCCATCCGGTTTCGTCGAATAGAAGGCGTCGAAAAGCTTTTCTTCCAAGCCGAATGGCACGCCAGGACCACTATCATGCACCGCGACATAGATCACATGCTTGGATTGGCGTTTGGAGACTAATTTTAGTTCCCGCGGCCGATCGTTGACACTGGCCATGGCGTCTAAGGCATTGAGCATCAAGTTTAGGATGACCTGCTGCAACTGGACGCGATCCGCCAAGACGCGAGGGAGGGCCCTGTGTAGGCTAACCTCAAGCGACACGTCATTCAGCACAAGTTGCTCTCGAACCAGCGCGACTGTGTCGGAGATGATTGCGTTGACGTCCACGAGGTCGTTCTTAGGCGGCATCTTGGTGACAAGGGCACGTGTGCGATCGAGCACTTCGGCTGCCCGATGTCCCTCGCTCATCGCCCGCTCGAGCGCGCGCCGAACTGCGGGAATATTTGGGGGGTCTGCTGACAACCAGTTCAGCCCTGCCGAAGCGCTGGTCACCACACCCACTAAGGGCTGGCGCAGCTCATGAGAGATTGCGGCGGAGAGTTGCCCGACAGTAGCGACCCGACTCGCGTGGGCCAATTCGGATTGAAGGTCATGGTAACGGCGATCGCTTGCACGAGCGGCCTCCTCCGCCTGCTTTCGCGCAGTCAGATCCAGAATGAAGGTGACCCCGCCGTCCAATCCCACGTCGCCAAATGTGGCGGCGCCAAGCAGTACGGGAACCCGTCTTCCATCCTTATGAAAGAACTCCTTCTCCCAGGGGCGCGCTATCCCCGTTGCTTTTACTTCGGCGACAATTCTGGCGTCGTTCTCCCATTCCTCAGGTGGAGACAAATCAGTCCAATAAACTCGCCCCGCGGCAAGATCCTCGCGGTCAAAGCCGAGCATGTTAAGGAACAAGTCATTAGCCTCGAATATCAGGCCATCGAACTTCCACATGAAGACGCCGATAATGTTGGCATCCACCAGACGGCGGATTCTCGCCTCGCGTTCGGCGAGGTCGCGATAAAGGCGTGTATTCTCCAGGGCAACGGCGGCATGGGACGCAATCAGCTTCAGAACAGCTATCTGACTGGGCGTGAATACGTTCGCGGCAAGGTTGTTCTCCAGATATAGCAGCCCGATCAGCTTCCCCTGATTGATCAGCGGCAGCGCCAGAAGAGAGCGCACATGGCGGTCCAGGACATATGCATCGGTGGAAAACGGGCTGGTTGACAGTGCATTCTCCAAGATAACGGTTTCTTTGGTACTGAGGACGTGCTGGACGACTGAATCAGGCAGCGCGGCATTTGTGAGGTCCAGGTTGTCCCGCAACCGCACTACCACGCCATGACCCGTCATCTCGGCTTCGGCCTCGATATAGGTCTCCGCACCTTGGCTCAGCATAAGAACCGCTCTCCCTGCCCCAGCATGTTCGATCGCCATGCGCATCAGCGCGTCGACGAGCTTTTCGAGGACGATCTCCCCCGAGACGGTCTGAGCGACCTTGATCACCGTCGCCAGTTCGAGTTGTTCGACCGGCGCGAACGTCGTGCTGGTCGACAGTGCTAATGGCTGCTCTTCTTGTAGTTGCGGGTACGATGCCTCCATCTGCTTGACTTTGGCGTGGGCTCCCCAGCGCAGATAGCATAGGCGGGCTTCCCGCAAATACATCTGGGAGATTCTTTCGAAGTGCCGCCGGGCATAGAACCGGCCAGCCATTTCATTGGAAACGGCTTCATTGTGCAGGAAGCCGTTTTCCTTCGCAAAGCGGATGCTCTCGTCATAGAGGCGCTGGGCTTGCAGATCCTGTCCGTCTACCCGCGCTATCTCCGCTGCGACGAGGAGATGCTTGTCGGCAAATGTCGGAGAACCTGTTTCATCGGCCCAGGCACGCAACTGGGCGTGCTGCGAAGCCAATTTCGCGCGCATTGCGCCCCGCTGGGCAGCGGGTGTTTCATCGATGAGTGCAGCCATCGAAAGCCCGGCGTAGTAGAAGCAGTCCATCTGCTCGATCTGCATGTTCCGGATCGAAGACTGCGATTGTACCTCGTCCGCAGCGGCCAAGGCAGACTCGTACTCCCCCGCAAGGAAATGAACCATGGTCTTGCGGGTCCAGTACCACCACATGACTACAGAGTTCTGCGAGCGGGCGAGTTCGGCTTCGAAGGCATCCGCGTCGAAGGTCTCGTCGCTGTACTCCGAAAGTCCGCGTGTCCGGCCCCGCAGGCTTGCTACCGCGCGTTCTGTGGCTATCACTAGACCCATTCCAGCCTGAAAGCCGGTTTCTCGGGCAAAATCGAGCGCACGCTTACACTCCTGGTCGACATCCTCAAGCTTCTGGCCGCTGAGAAAGACGTGCAGGACGATCACGGCGGCCTCGAAGCAAGCGTAATAGAGATCGCCGGCTTGAACTCCGCCTCTAAATGCTGCGCGTAGCCAATCAAGTACGACGGGCAGCGGTTCAGTCCATGCGGCGGCAAGTCCTGTCAAATGGTTCACGCGCGCTATATCGACTGATCCGTTTCGCGCTGAGGCAAGATCGCTGGCAAGTCGGGCGATGCGATATCCGTCCTCGTAGCGGCCAAAGGCGGGGCCCATGACGTAGCCCATCAGGACGAGGCCTTGCGCCGACGTGCTTGCAGCCCCTCGGGTCAGGGAAAGATTTACCATTCTGCAGATAATCAGGATGGTCATGTTGAAGCTGGAAAAATATGCCGGCGGCTGCATCTCCGCCAGCAAACGCATGGCCGCGAGCGCGTGTTGATCTGTCATGGGTAGCAGATCGGCGAAGCTCTCTATCTGGTCCCCCTGGAGATTGCTCCAAATCTCATCGTATTCGCGCTGGACGTCTTCCCAAGTAGGGCGTATCGGCAAGTCGAAGCCAAGTATCCTCAGCCCTTCCAATCCATTTTCGACTGCACCGCTGTTGTCCGACTTGACAACACAAAGCTCGACCTTCAGCTGATAAACCGCCGCTTTCTCCACATCGGCAGTCTCATGCGTCAGCAAGGCAGAGATCATCTGCTCGGCCTGCTCGAGGTCGCCGGTAAGGAAGGTGCATTCGGCGTGCTCCATCGCCAAGGCGAATGCAAGTTCGCCATGTGTCGTCCAGCCGAACTCGGCGAGTTGTGATCGTCCCCGTGCCAGGTAGCCGCACGCCGCCGAATAGGCAGCGGACGCCTTGGCTTTTCGTCCAGCGCGCAAGTATAGGGTTGCGACCCTCACGCGCTCCGCAGGTGCAATGCTTCCGATTTCGATGCGGTCGAACTGACTCACGATGTGGAAGACATCGGCGTCGATCTCGGTTTCATTGAGCGTCGCCAGCAGCCGCGATCCAATCAGCTGGTGGGTGACGGCCTTCTGCGGTTCGGGAAGGGAGGCATAGGCTGCTTCATGGATGCGATCGTGCGCAAATGCGTAGCCATCGTCCACTTGGAAGAGTAGACCGGCCACAAGCGCGTCGTGGAGAAGCATGTGTGCCTTCTCGGCAGATGCTTCGACAATCCGCTGGAACGTCAGTGCCTTCACAGCGGCGCCCATGCAAGCCATTTGCCTTAACGCCTCTTGCGAGGGCTCCGGAAGGCGGCGCAGGCGCTCAATCATGAGATCCACAATGTTGTCACTCACATGCCTCGCACCGACCTGATCGATATCCCAGCTCCAGCCCGAAAAGTCCGGATCGTAAACGAGCAGGTTCTCGTCGACGAGGCTCGCTACGAATTGCGTGGTAAAGAAGGGGTTGCCGCCAGCCTTCGCAAATACGATATCGGCTAGCGGAGCCACTCTCTGAGGATGATCGTCGAGCGCATCGGCGATCATGTGGACAATGTCCTCGGGCCGGATTCCGCCCAACTGGATTTCCTGTACCGGCGCTCCTGACGTTCGGATGGAGTGTAGGCGTCCTGTCAAAGGGTGATCTGGAGCAACTTCATTGTCCCTGTATGCACCCACTAGGAGAAGGCTTGCCGTTTCCGTCTGAGTCACCAAACTCTCGACGATGTCTACGGTCGCGGAATCCAGCCATTGCAGATCATCAAGGAACAAGACGAGGGGGTGCTGGGGGCGTGCGAACACGCCGATGAACTGTCGAACCACAAGACGTAGCCGGCTCTGCGCCTCAGGTCCGGAAAGATCCGGCACCTTGGGCTGTTCGCCGATGATCATCTCCAATTCTGGAATGAGATTGACCATCAATTGGCCATTCGGCCCGAGGGCGGTGGCGAGCTCATCTCGCCATAGCGCCACTTCGGCCTCGTGTTTGCTCAGCAGTTGTGCAACCAAGCCTTGAAAAGCCTGCGCCAGCGTCGCGTATGGAATTCCACGCTTGTATTGGTCGAACTTGCCAGACGCGAAGAGTCCGTGCCGGGATACAAGCGACCTGTGCAATTCGTTGACGACCGACGATTTGCCGATCCCAGAATAGCCGGAAACAAGAACGAGTTGGGGAAACCCATTCGCCACGACCAGATCGAACGCAGAGATCAACGATTTGATCTCGTCCTCCCGCCCGTACAGCTTTTCACGGAAGATTAGCTTGGTTGGCGCGTCGCGCGTGCCAAGTTCAAACGGCCGAACGGCTTCGTGCGTCTCCCATTCCTCAAGACAGCGCTGCAAATCCGCGCTCAGGCCAGCAGCCGTCTTGTAGCGGTCTTCCGCGGCCTTCGCCAGCAGCTTCATGACAATGTCTGAAACAGGCTCCGGAATTCCGTTCAACCTCTTTGAAGGAGGTATCGGTTGACGTGCCACATGACAATGGATCCACTCCATTGGGTCGGTAGCAACGAATGGCAGGGCGCCGGTGATCAGCTCGTAGAGCGTGACGCCAAGGGAGTAGAGATCGCTGCGAGCGTCGATCGAACGGTTCATGCGTCCGGTCTGCTCCGGAGCCATATAGGCGAATGTACCAGCGATCACCTCGGGAGGCACGGGAGTCTGTCGCTCGCGGGGAAGCCGCGAAGCAATGCCAAAGCCAGTCAACCACGCACGATCGCCAGAGCCGCTAATAAGAAAATTGTTGGGCTTTATATCCTTGTGGATCAGCCCAGCTTCATGCATCTGCCCCGTCGCTTCGGACATTGCCATGGACAATATCAAGAAGCGCCGGATCGGGATCGGTGACCCGGTCTGCCGCGTAAGCGGCTCGCCTCCGGGGTCCTCCAGCAGAAGCTCGGTAACGCCTCCTTGCTGCAAAAGCGCCGTCGGGCGCGCTGCCCAGGTACGCTCGATGTAGGGTTTCAAGCTGTGTTCATTAACGAGGCGGGCTGTGAGGCCCGGCCGCGGCTGGCTCAATTTAGGCCGAACAACGAGCGCCGTTTTCTCGATGTTCCCATCTCGGCGCCGCGCCCTCAGGAGCATACGCTCGTCATCTTCGGCGAGAACTCTTAGATCAGCATTCGTAAGATCTGCGAGCCTACGCCGGTACGTCATAGGGCTCTATCCGAGCTCGTTGCGTAACGTTGCGGCTGCCAATGATCACCGGCCAAAAGGGCGGCGACTGTCTTTGAACAATTGCGCTGTCGCAATGGCTTTCTCAGTCGCATTTTCATCCTCGTCACGACCAGAAGGACGATGGGACCGACTAACGGCCTTGGTCCGGTCAACGGAAAACTCTTTATGCAAGTCCTCATCTTCGAGAAGGGTCTAGGAATGTTGTCCTCGTCAATCGCGAAATAAGAGAGCGTCGGATACTGCATCAAGCAATGCTCTGGTATCAAACGGCTTCTGAAAAACTCTGGAAACAGGAGCTTCGATTACTCTTCTTTGCGTCGCCAGTTCCTCCCTGCCTGTGATAAAGATGACAGGAAGACTGGGAAGTCGAGCGTTCGCCCTCCGTTGCAATTCAATCCCATCCACCACCGGCATGCCGATGTCGGTGATCAGGCAGTCCACCTCCGACAAGCGATCATCCTGGAGAAGAGACAACGCAGTGTCATAGGAACGGACCTTATGCCCGGCTGACTCCAGGAGATCTCCCAGAGACTCAAGTAGATACGGATCATCGTCCACGATCGCGACGACCCACTGACGGGAATTCACTTCACAAAGCTCCTGCATGCCGGGAATGAGTTATCGGGATATCAAGCGTGGCGGCAATCCGCACCAGATCGGCAAGTGAGGCTGCCCGCATCTTCTGCATGACCTTGGCTCGATGAATTTGGAACGTGACCTCGCGTATCCCGAGCTCTGCTGCCGCCTGCTTGTTCATAAGCCCGCTAATCACGAGCGGGAACACCTCTCGCTCGCGAGGTGTAAGCTCGGCAAAGCGGCGTCGGAGTACACCCAACTCGTCCTGTTTCGTACGACGCTCCCGATCTCGCTCAATCCCAACCTTGATAGCGGTCAGCAGATCCGACTCGTGGAAGGGTTTAGTGAGGAAATCAACGGCACCTCGCTTCATCGCCCTGACCGTCGAGGGGATGTCCCCATGGCCCGTAATAAAAACAACCGGTGGATGATCGCCGCTGGCGATCTGGTCATAGAATTCAAGCCCGTTTACGCCCGGAAGCTCGATATCAAGCACAATACAGCTGGGCAAGTCGGGCCGTGGGTATGCGAGGTACTCGCTTACCGACCCCACTGCGATGCACCGAATGCCCGCCGATGCCAGGAAGTCACTGATCGACTCCTGGACCCGAGCATCGTCGTCTACGAGAAAGATGACGTGATCGGAACCTTCCACCCGGAGTTCTCCGCTCCCTGCCCTCAACTAGCGGTAAGAACCCCGCTCGTTCGACAGTCTAGCAGACAACGAGAGCATGCGATGTAATGGATAACAATGATTGTAGGATCTTTATCGGAGTGTCTCGCTGCGGAAAATGGTGATCGAATCACCTCGGCAGGTCAGTTCGATATTGCTGCCCGTAATCAGCTGAGATGCTGACCGACGGCAGGTCGTTGCCTTTTGACATGGCGAGACAGTATCTCTGCGGCACATCGCGAGCGCAATCGTCAAGTTGGTGCCCGTTACGCACTATCGCGATGATCGTGGCATTGTCTCTCGCGAGACATTCGACATTTGGACGGTCGGTGCGGCATGGGTGCGACCGGGGTGGCTTGCGACGGCCGCACATGCAGCCGCATGATCAGCCGTGGTGAGAGTCATCGCGAGGAAACGGCCACGCAATTCATGTTTCGACATATTGATCGGCGCCGTCGCTGGAGCGACCGCTGCGTGGCCTGCCGGCCTCAAAGGGGCTGACGGGGAGCGGCCGAAGCCGGCGAGTGGCCAGTGATCGGTCGAACTACATGAGGCTACTAACCGCCAGCGATCATCCAGAAACCGGCCAAGGCGGTAAGGCCGCCAGCCATTTGGGCGATCCGACGTTGCGTTCCGTCAATCGCAGGTCGCGATAACCCAACACCTATCCTCAGGCCGACGGCATGGAGAAGAGCAGTCGCGATGACAAATCCTATCAGGAACGGAAACACCCCCGCTTCACCAAGTTCGCCACCATGTGCGTATCCATGGAAAAATGCGAAGAAGCTCACCAATAGCATTCCCACCGATGTTGGAGCTTGAAGTGCCACGAAACCGAGCAGACCGAGAATGACGACTGACACGGTAACGACGGCTTCTTCGAACGGAAGGCCGACCCCGAGCAGGGATACAACGAAGCCGACTATCATGGTTGCGACAAACGCTGACGGGACGAGCCATTTGGCGCTCCCGCCCAGCAGAGCAGCCCACAAACCCACGGCCACCATTGCCAGGATGTGATCGAGGCCAAAGAAAGGATGAGACAAGCCTGCGAGAAAGGAGCCGTGCTCCCCGGGGTTGAGGTGCGCAAACGCGGGGACGACGTTAAACATCAGGATCACGGTCACGACAGAAAGTAGCTTCAACATATCCGTCTTTCCTTTCTTGGCTCAGTCTGAAATTCTATTGGCATCAGCAATTAAATGCGTCTGGGAGCGCTCAGGCGTTGAGCGGAGGTAAATAGGGAAAGATGGTCGACGGTTTCGAAGTTACAGACTCCTTGCCGATGCCAAGGCGGACTGGCGCGTTGGCCGCGATGCTGAACATCACGTCGGCAACGTTATCCGTAAGAGAGCGGCCGTTCCATTCTCCAAACCCGAATGTCGCCTGCGTGCCCACCTCATAGGGTAGGATGTTTGGGAAGAAACGATGGGCGACCGCCAAACCGTAGCCCGAAGGGTCTTCCGAGGTTCCGTTGGCGGCCACGACCGCCGCGATGGCCTGGGCGGTCCGTAGACCGTAAGTTGCGAAATCGTCGGTCGGCCGTCCGGTGTTCAGCACATTGCCCAGATCCTCGTCGAATTGCGTGAACAGCGGGTGGATCATCGGCAGTCCTATGCGGTTGATCGGGCGCCAACCGCCCGCGTCGGTCGCTAAGGTCGCGACAGCCCACACTCCGAGGCGCTTGCTAGCGGCCCCGATGAGCAGTTCGGCGTCGGGAACTTCGAGCACGATCGAGTAGACAGTGTGGCCGGCAAACAGATTTCGGGCCCTTGCCGGATCCCACTCGGCAAGGTTGGTGGCTGTGCCGTCCTGGAATGCATGGCCCATCGCGTGAAGGAGGTCAGGATCGATCCAAAACGGGTCCCCGGCCTGTCCTGCCCAGAGGCGAAGGCCATTCGCCGATGTCGCGCCTCGGTTGGTGACCCCATCGATGATCGCCACTCCAGGCGCGTTCGGATCGCCTGCATCCTTCCCGTCTATCCGGTGCAACAAAAAGCGTTGACTGCCATCCGCGTCCGCAGCATCGAACGTTACGCGAAAGGTGATCTCCTCGACCGCATCGCCGTTGAGATCGATCTTGAACTCGTACATTCCCTCCGGATGAAACCCAGGCACCGGAAGTTTACCAAAAATCGAGTGGCAGACATTAATCGCGAATACCGTGCCTGTCGTCCCACGAAAGGCATACAGGTCAGTAATGTCGAGGCGGATGTCCTGGCGTGCAATCGGGGAATCAAGATGGTGGGACATAACGATCTCCAAATGAGTTCTGCCGGCCGGGCCAGGCAAGTTGACCTAGGGTTCAACAGTTCGCGCCCGGCTGATATTTCCAGCATGTCGCGCTCGCTCGGCGCAGTTTCCCCGGTCTCGGCTATCCCCCCTGCCCTCACCGACAAAGGCAGCGGCCTGGAGAAGGCGCACACGGCACGTCTTCTCCAGGTTGGGTGCTCGCCCCATTACCCTTTCAGGAAGGACAAAATTTCCGGGTTGAACACGTCTGCATGGATGGTGAAGGCGCCGTGCGGATAGCCGGGGTAAAGCTTCAGCGTGCTGTTCTTGATCAGCTGATGCTGAAGCACCGAAGCATCCTTGTAAGGAACCACTTGGTCGTCCTCTCCCTGCATGATCAGGGTCGGCACGGTAATCGCCTTCAGGTCGTCCGTTTGGTCGGTTTCGGAGAAGGCCTTTATGCCTTCGTACTGTGCGATTGCGCCACCCATCATACCCTGGCGCCACCAATTCTCGATTACACCCTGCGAGACCTTGGCGTTGGGCCGATTGTAGCCGTAGAACGGGCCGGAGGCGACATCGAGATAGAACTGCGACCGGTTGGCTGCCAGCGCCTTGCGGTAGCCATCGAACACCGTGATCGGCGTACCCCCAGGATTGGAGGCGGTCTTCAGCATCAGAGGCGGAACCGAACTGATCAGAACGGCCTTGGCGACGCGGCGCTGCGGCTCGCCAAATCTAGCTACATAGCGGGCAACCTCGCCGCCACCCGTCGAGTGGCCGATATGGATGACATCCCGCAGGTCAAGATGCTCTACCACGGCGGCGGCGTCTGCCGCATATTGGTCCATATCGTTGCCGGTGGACACCTGGGTCGAACGGCCATGGCCGCGACGGTCATGGGCGACGACTCGATATCCATTCGCCAGAAAGAATAGCATCTGGTTGTCCCAGTCGTCGGAAGAGAGCGGCCAGCCGTGATGGAAATGAATAGGTTGGGCGCTTTTGGGACCCCAGTCCTTGTAGAATATCTCCGTGCCGTCCCTGGTCCTGATAAATCCGCTGCTCATTAGATGCTGTCCTTTCGCGAGGTTGGCGTCCTCCGCGGACGCTGGAACGGGAAGCAAGGGCGTGGCCGCAAGGATCGCCATACCGGCCACCATCTCGCGGCGGTTGAATCTGAATGCCGGAGTAAGTGCTTGTACGTCCATGTCCATCGCCTCCAGGGGTTAAGCTCACGGTTGGAAACTAGTCAGGAAACGGCGGAGCCAGAATCGTACTAGTGGGTCGCTGGGCTGTATATGAGCACAATCAGAAGGGCTGGCTGGCCAGTTGGAATAGACTCTCGCGTGCCGTCAAAGCCTCTCCAGTCCAGGGAGACTGCACCTGTCGCCCGCGGGGCAACGGTCTGAAAAAGGTTACTGCGGGTCGACGATCAAAGAGCTCTGACGGAAGGGAATGCGGATCGGCGCCGTCGGTGGCCGGAGCCTGCGACCTCACGGTTTGCTTAGACCGTTATCACCGAATGGCGTCCTAGCGAGCGGGCCCAACTTGCTCGTCACGAATGAATTGCCGTTCGAAGATTGGACTGCATCAGCCAACTGTTTCGATGCGGCATCGCGACGGTGCATTGTGCTCAAGGAACAGGGTCTTGCCGCGCTCTCTGCTTTGGAGGTTTCCCGCGCAATCGAGAGGGGACCGTCACAATCGGGTTGAACGCCAGGTCTTCGCAAGCCCTGGCGGAATACCCTGCTATGTCACGAAACCGGCATGTCATTGAACAAGCGCGCGGGGGGCGGTCTCGGACAGACGTTTCGCTGACATTTCGTCGGGGCGGCGTTGTCTTCGACATATTCACATCGGCAACGCACCCATCAGGTCGAACTTGCGATACGGAGTAGAGCCGGCTTCGCTAGTCGGGCTTACTGGGCGGGTAAACGACACATCCATGCTCGGTGACGACCGCACCAGCGGTGAGCGCCGCCCGGCTCATTTGCCCCAGGCCCATAATGTGACGAACTTCATGACCGCGTGAAATGAGATAGTCGGCTATTATGCGTCTATGACAACGCCACCAAACCGCCTCCGAACACATGACTGCCAATCTGTTTGTGAGGCCTCGTGAGATGAGCGTGTCAAGAGATGCTTGAAAAGCGGCTGATAGAGCATAGTCCGCATAGTTGTGAAAACTTCGATTTTGCCAGAGGGCATTGCGTTCGTCTGGCATCTCGATTTGCCGCTGTCGGCGGCCGCCCAAATCAGGGAAGTATTCGTAAGAAATACCGTGTTTCTCCAGAGCGATCGGGAGAATATCGACGTTGTACGCCGGATTGCTACGTGACCGGGGAAACGCTCTTACATCGGCAATCAGGTCGATGGAGGCGTATTCCAGAATCGCCGCAAACTTGGGAAAAGAGCGCGTCGAATGCCCAATTGAATAAAACTCCACGGTTAGACCTTCCTGGAGAGCGCCCCCTCTTTGTGGGCTGCGACATGATCCGTCTTGTCACTCCTTATCTCATATTGCGGCTCTTTGTCCGAGGCGTGGTGAGTGTATCCCTTGAAGACGAAATCCTTCAGGTGAATTCGTATTATATTACCGCTCACAGGTCCCACTTCTGAGTTCCAGGTGACGCGATCGCCACAGCGATATTTGGGCATGCTTTACCTTTCCGACTTGGCGATTCCTCGCCATACTTAGCGCTGAACGCGTTCGTATGGTCCCCCCGCCGCCCCAATGTTCGCCTCGGCCATGTTGAATCAGGTGTGGGCTCTGCTGAACTGGGCACTGTTGGTCGCCAGCTAGGCAGCCAGATCCGGGGCGACGGAAAGGACAACGCGACCTATCGTACGGCCATTCTCCAGAGCGTCGTGTGCCGCGCCGACGCCGCCGAACGAAACCACCCGGTCCACATGAGGGTATAACTCGCCGCGATCGACCATTCCGGCAACCCGTCGCAAAATGTCGGTCTGTCTCAGCCGGCGAACATGGTCGCCTGCGATCTGCGGCTGCCCTATGTTGACGAAGCGGACGTCGAGATTGTTCCATTCCGCCGCGTCGTTGCTTCCCCGGGGCCATGGCGAGACAACGGTGTTCACCAGCGTGCCGAACGGCGCGGCGTGGTCGAAACTTCGCGCAAAATTCTCGTGTCCCACGAAGTCGAAGACCGTGTCCGCGCCGGCCTTTCCGGTCCAGCGGCGCAAGGCGGCGGCAACGTCCTCCTCGCGATACTGGATCGCTAGTTCAGCACCAAGTGACAGCACAAAGCTGGCTTTTGCGTCGTTTGAAACCGTTGCCGCTATACGGGCGCCGAGCCTGCGCAGGTACTGTATAGCGATATGACCAAGACCTCCTGCGCCGCCATGCACCAGAGCGAAGCTACCCGGCGTGACCCCACCCTTGTCGAATACCGCTTCCCACGCCGTGAGCGCCACCGTGGGCAACGCCGCCGCCTCGACAAAGCCTAGGCTGACGGGCTTTCGGGCGGCATAATGCCCATTGAGCACCTTGTATTCGGCGTAGCTGCCAAAATTGCCGGTATAGCCACCGTCATTATACCAGATCGCGTCTCCGGGACGTAGATGGGTTATTGCCGAACCGATCTCCTCGACAATCCCGGCACCGTCGATGCCGAGGATTGTGAACGAATCTTTTCGCCTACTTCCATATATCGCGCCGTTGCGGCGGTTCTGCACGTCGGCCGGGTTGATCCCTGCCGCCATCACGCGGACCAGGATGTCGGTATCGTTCGCAATGCGTGGCCGCGCGATCTCACGAGTTTCAAGGACCTCGGGGCCGCCCGCACGCGTCATGACAAGCGCCAGCATCGTCTCACACATCCGCCGCCCCTCCCATCGCATCGATCAGGCTCCGGACTTCAGCGGCATCGTCGAAGGCCGGTGCGAGAGCGCTGTTCCTCAAGTCCGCTGGGGAGCGTGGGCAACTTGGCGCCATGCTCTTCACCCGCTTGTTGCAGATGGTGGTGACGGGATGTTCGAGCAGGCGTTGGAGCGCCGGCACGTGTGTGATCGTCGCCCAGCCCTTGTAGGGATGCACTCCGATAATTCCGACAGAAATCGGATTTTCAGTCATGATCGTCCCTACGCGTTGGTGACTTGGAAGATCGTCCGGCGAAGCGTCATGCTGGCGAGGCGCCAACCGTAAGGGCCAAGCCTCCATAGCTCATGATAATGACCGTAGCCCTTGATCTGAGCAGGAAGACCGGCTGCCGCTCCAGGAAAGACAAGCACGTCCTCCATCGACCAAATGGCGGTAATCTCAGTTTGCGAGATCTGATTGATTTCGTCGTTGTGGAGCTGGTGGATCGAGTGCGAGCCCGCAATGTAGCTGCGGATGGCTTCCATATAGCTGTCACGATCATCGAAGCTTGCGATGAGTTCGCCTTCAGCGCTGAAAACCCGGACCTCGACTGTCGGTTCTAAAAGTGAGGCGAATTGCTCTAGGTCCCGGGTATCGACAAAACGGCAGTACCGCGCCTTGGCTAGTCGGACCTGTTCGATGTCAGTCATTTCGGAATTCATTGCTATACTCCTTTCCAACGCATTTAACTCGTGGGAGGCCCGGGCTATCAGCTGTCGGATCGGCCGATCTTGTCGTGCGAAGGTACTGTCCGGCTGGTTCTGAGGCTTGGCTGATCCAGCTTGGTTGGGCATTGCGTGGCACGTCGCCGAATGCGTGGATGACCATCGTGGTCGAGCGCTCCCGTCAAATTGGGAAGTATGTCCCTTCCGGGGAGCGGAAGCTGTTGCGATGGCCTTTCCGCGACTGTCAATATCCGGTCTCTGCAACAGTCAAAGACGAAACGCAGCATGCCTTTAAAAAAGAACCTGCCCGAATTTTGTGTCACAGTTGCAGCACACAAGGCAGATAAACCACCGATACACTAAGGTTTGGTGCCGGGTTGTTGACAAGGAGAAAGCCATGCCCAGCGTGTATACAGTTCGAGCACTTTCCGTCGCACTCGAGGCGGCGAGGACCAAGGCGGTTGAAACGATCGCAGCAGATGGCAGACCGTTGTCCTCTTCAGTTCTGGCTGATCTCGCCACACTGCAAATCGCACTGACGGCAACACGCCAAACGCTCGAGGAGCATGGAACCCGGTTGGGTTGGAGTGGTGACGAGCAGGCACTAGATCAGGCGGTCATAGATCTTCGCTCAATCGAATAGCCGGATCGCGTTGCCGTTCGGCAATCCTTAGGGCCAACTGACGGCTCCGTGTTTCTTTTGCATTCCTGGAGCAGACAACCTTCGGGGATCTTCTCCCGGGACACGCCCAACTCATCTTTCAGATCATAACCGCGACGCTTCAGTTCGTCGGTCCGCGATGACGGTTGGCGCCCCATCTGCGCGCGCTCGGGTCTCCAACGTCCTGGGCGGCGCGATTGCCCTTCATGGACTGGCGTCACCCCTCTCGAGACAAGCCGGCGACCGATGCCGGTGGTAAGCGCCTGAACGAGCCGAAGAGCCCCAGAAAGCCAGTCGCATTGTGGCGCCTGCCGTAGCCCTCAGTGGATGAGCAGCCCAGTTTCCTTCATGAGGCGGCCCGGCGTGTCGTTGGGGGCAAATCTCGGAACATACCGAGATCAGACAATCCGTCTCGCAAGGAAACGCGGAGGAGCACTCCGGCGTCCCTTTTGACCGCCCACGGGAGTGGCTCTTTCATGGTCGATCGAGTTTTCACAGGCGCACTGTAGCGCCGGGCGGGCGACGACCTTTAGTCGAGCAGTATCAGGTCAGCTGCATCATGCTCAGTATGCTGACCGGCTGGCGGCGTTCCGCACGCTGACTGCCGCGACGCTCCCGCTGGCCAATGAATTGCCCTTCGTTTCCGGGCATTGAGGAAGAAAACCCGGCATTTATATAAGACCGGCCGGCGTTCCGAGGCCAAGGTAGCGGGATGGAGCTCGCATTGAGCTCGCTAACCAAAGGATCATCTCGATGACGACCACCAATGCCCTCCGTCTTCGCAGCGCACCACTCCACACCCCCTCCGATCTGGGCGAGAATGCAGTGTCGGATATCTCCGCCGCGCTCACCAGGCTACTGGCCGATACCTTCGTGCTATACCTGAAGACTAAGAACTTCCACTGGCACATGTCGGGGCCGCACTTCCGTGATTATCATCTATTGCTCGACGACCAAGGCGAGCAGATCTTCGCCATCACCGACGACATCGCCGAGCGCTGTCGTAAGATCGGTGGCACCACGCTTCGCTCTATTGGCCAGATCGCCAGGGAGCAGCGGATCTCCGACAATGACGCGACCTATGTGACGCCACACGACATGCTGGCCGAGCTTGCCCAGGATAACAGCACCTTCATAAGTCTCCTGCGCTCGGTCCACGCGGTCTGTGAGGAGCACGACGACGTCGCTACGACCAGCCTGATTGAGGTTTGGATCGACGAGGCCGAGCGCCGCACCTGGTTCCTCTTCGAAGCGGGGCGGACGGCGGACTAACCCGGGCTTTGAACCGTCGGCGCGGAAACACGGTGCCGCGCCGATGGCAAACGGACGCCGCCTGCCCACTCCCGTTGCTCTCTCACAGGAACACGCCATGTACCCTTCACCGCTCCCACCCTTCACCGAACAGACTGCCACTAAAAAAGTGCGGTCGGCCGAAGACAGCTGGAACACCCGAGATCCGGGCCGAATCGCTCTCGCCTATTCGGTCGACAGCACGTGGCGCAATCGTGCCGAGTTTATAGTGGGCCGGGAAGCCATTGAAGCCTTCCTCACCCGAAAATGGAACAGGGAACTCGATTACCGGCTGACAAAGGAACTTTGGACGTTTGGTGGGAACCGCATCGCCGTGCGGTTCGCCTATGAATACCATGACGACAGCGGCCAATGCTTCAGGGCCTACGGCAACGAGAATTGGGAGTTCGATGCGGAAGGGCTGATGCGCCGCCGGATCGCCAGCATCAACGAACATCCGATCGCGGGATCCGACCGCAAATTCCACTGGCCTCTGGGTCGCCGGCCCGACGACCATCCTGGTCTTAGTAGCTTCGGCTTCTGATCCGGCGAGTGATCGTCCGTGATCAGTGGAGCAAGCCTAGTGATACGCGACCACCACCTCTGACATCCTTTTAGCGGGCCGATCGCTCCGTCGGGAGATGTCGCAAGCAACTCGACAGCGTGCGGCTTCCTGACGGCGTCGGCCGGCAGATGAGTTCAAACAACAGGCAAATACATGAGTGGCAAGAAGTCTATCGAGCGTTATGACGAGCCTGCTGGCGGGTGGGGTGCGCTGAGGGCGCTTGGCGAGCATCTGATCGAGCAGGACGTTGCGATCAAGGGCGCCACGACGCTGCTGCGCATGAACCAGCCGCTCGGCTTTGATTGCCCCGGCTGCGCCTGGCCGGATCCGAAACACACCTCGTCCTTCGAGTTCTGTGAGAACGGCGGCAAGGCGGTCGCATGGGAGGCTACGGCGAAACGCTGCACGCCGGAATTCTTCGCTGCTCATACCGTCACCGAGCTCGGGACATGGAGCGACTATCAACTCGAAATGACCGGGCGGCTTACACATCCGATGGCCTACGACCAAGCTACCGATAGGTACCTGCCGGTGAGTTGGGACGAAGCCTTCGCCACCATCGGCCGGCACCTGAGCGCTCTTCCCGATCCAAACATGGCAGAGTTCTATACTTCAGGTCGCACCTCTAACGAGGCCGCCTTTCTCTACCAGCTTTTCGTGCGCGAATACGGCACAAACAACTTCCCTGACTGCTCTAACATGTGCCACGAAGCCACAAGCGTGGGACTGCCGCTATCCCTCGGCGTGGGCAAGGGCACGGTCCTGCTCGAAGATTTTGACAGGACCGACTGCATCTTCATCTTTGGCCAGAACCCGGGCACCAATAGCCCGCGAATGATGACCAGCCTGCGCGACGCGTCGCGGCGCGGTGCCGCGATCATCTCGTTCAACCCGTTCCGCGAGCGGTCGCTGGAACGTTTCCAGGCGCCACGGAACCCGATCGAGATGGCGACCCTGACATCCACCCCAATCAGTTCACGTTTGCATCAGGTGAAGGTCGGCGGAGACCTGGCCGTGTTGAAGGGATTGATGAAGGTGTTGGTCGAGGAGGACGAACGGCTGCGGAGCGAGCGCCAGATCGAGGCTCTCGACTGGGATTTCATTCATGGCCACACGGACGGCGTCGAGGCGCTCGTCGCAGACCTCAAGGCGACCAGGTGGGAGGACATCGAGCGCCGATCCGGTCTGTCGCGCGCTGCGATCGAGGAAGCCGCTCATATCTACATGAAGGCAGAGAAGGCGATCGTCGTCTATGGCATGGGCATTACACAGCACCGTCACGGTGCGAAAAGTGTCCAGCAGCTTGCCAATCTGTGCCTGCTTAAGGGAAACATCGGAAAGGACGGCGCTGGCTTATGCCCGGTGCGCGGCCATTCTAACGTCCAAGGCGACCGCACCGTCGGCGTCACCGAAATCCCGGCCGCGGAATTCCTCAGCCGACTGGAGAAGCGCTTCGGCTTCAAGCCTCCCACCGCCCATGGGCACAACGTCGTGACCGCGCTGGAAGCGATGATCCAGGGCCGGGCGCGCGTCTTCATCAGCATGGGCGGCAACATCGTTGCAGCGATCCCCGACTGGCAGGTCACGCACGACGCTTTCCGCCGGCTGGCCCTCAGCGTCCATGTCTCGACCAAGCTGAACCGCAGTCACATTGTCCATGGCAGCGAGGCACTCATCCTGCCTTGCCTCGGCCGCACCGAGATTGACCTTCAGGCAGCAGGTCCGCAATGCATCACGGTGGAGGACTCGATGTCGATGGTGCACGCGTCGACTGGCATGAACAAACCTGCTTCCGAGCACCTCAAGAGCGAGCCTGCGATCGTCGCCGGAATGGCACACGCCACACTCGGGATACGCTCAGTGGTGGACTGGGAGATCTTCATCGCAGACTACAACCTGATCCGTGACGCCATCGAAGACGTCTTTCCGATTTTTGATAGCTACAACGCCCGCATCCGCCTAGCCGGCGGCTTTCATCTCACCTCCACGGCGCGCGAGCGCAACTGGATGACTGCTTCTGGCAAGGCCAACTTTTTGCCGTTTGAGGGGTTCGGTGACGATTCGGACCTCGATGATGACGTGTTATGGCTCACTAGCGTGCGCAGTCATGACCAGTACAACACCACACTCTATTCGCTCTCAGACCGCTATCGCGGCGTGTTCGGCCAACGCGATGTCCTATTCATCAGCGCCGAGGAAATCGAGAAGCGCGGCTTCAAGCCTGACGAACGCGTCGACCTGGTGACTGTCTCGGACGATGGCATTGAACGGGTGGTGCGCAATTTCAAGCTGGTTGCACATGGATTCCCGGCCGGCTGTTGCGCGGCCTATTATCCCGAAACCAATCCCCTGGTGCCGCTTCAAGCGCACGACCCGATGAGCTTCACGCCCTCCTACAAAGGCATCCCAATTCGTATCATGCGGGCCTTCGTTCAAGTCGAGGCTGTCTGATCATGGACGCCGTCATGCTCGCCCGACTCCAGTTCGCCTTCACAATCGGCTTCCACATCTTATGGCCGACGGTCACTATCGGGCTTGCGTGTTTCGTCGCGTTGCTGAGCGGCCTGTGGTGGCGCACCGGCCGCGAGGTGTATCGCGACCTGATGCGCTTCTGGCTCGCCATTTTCGCATTGGCCTTCGGCATGGGCGTCATCACCGGCCTCGTGCTCAGCTACGAGATCGGCACAAACTGGGCCGGCTTCTCGCGCTCGGTCTCTAATGTGCTCGGTCCGTTATTCATGTATGAGGCGCTGACTGCCTTCTTCCTTGAGGCTGGCTTCATCGGCATCGTGCTGTTCGGCCAAAACAGGGTCAGCAAGGGGCTGCATTTCTTCGCCTGCTGCATGGTAGCTGGCGGTACGCTAATGTCGGCCACCTGGGTCCTGGCCGCCAACAGCTGGATGCAGACGCCGCAGGGCGCCGTGGCCGATGCTCAAGGAATCTTCCATGTCGTCGATTGGTGGCAGGTGATATTCAATCCGTCCTTTCCCTACCGGCTCGCCCACATGGTCTGCGCCAGTTTCATCACTGACTCCTTCTTGGTGGCCGGCGTCTCGGCCTTCCATCTCTGGCGAAGGCAGCATATCGAGGCCGGCCGTGTCGCCTTCTCGCTCGCCATGTGGATGGCGCTGGTGCTCACTCCGACGCAGATCCTGCTGGGCGACGTGCACGGACGCAACACGCTCGCCCATCAGCCGGTGAAACTCGCCGCCATGGAGGGGCTATGGGAAACCACAAACGGCCCGGCAATGACCGTGATTGCCTGGCCGAGCATGGAAAAGCAGCGCAATCTCTACGCGATCGAGATCCCGCACCTCGCCAGCCTCTATCTCACCCATTCCTGGAATGGCGAGGTGCAGGGCCTCAAGGCGGTGTCGCGCGTGGACCAACCTTATGTCCCAATCGTATTCTTCGCTTTCCGTATCATGGTCGGCATCGGCCTTATTCTGTTGGCAACCGCCGTCACCGGCGCGGTGCTCCGCTGGCGCCACAGACTCTATGACACTCGCTGGTTCCAGCTGATTGCCATCACCGCAACACCGCTCGGCTTCATCGCAGTACTCGCCGGCTGGACGACCACCGAGGCGGGGCGCCAGCCTTGGGTTATCTACGGCCAGTTACGCACCGCCGATGCGGCAGCTCCGGTAGCCGCCAACGCCGTAGCCACGACGCTGGCAATCTTTTTTCTCGTCTACATGGTACTGCTGCTGGTGTTCCTCTGGTTCGCTGGACGTATCGCCTTTCGGGGCCCCCACGACATCAGTGTGTCCGACCCCCGCCTAGTCCGTCCCGGGCTCGACCTCGGAGGTTCGACGATCGTCGGAACGACCTCCGCTGTTGCCTCCAGGTCGGCCCCCCATCTCGCGTCGGGAGAGTAAGCCATGTCCATGACCTTGGCAGCGAATCTCCCCGTGGTGTTTGCGGCGCTCGCCGCATTTTGTGTGACCATGTATGTGCTGGCCGACGGTTTTGATCTCGGTGTCGGCACACTGTTCCTGCTGGCGCCGCGTAACGAGGATCGCGATCTAATGATGGCGAGTATCGAGCCGGTTTGGGACGCCAACGAGACCTGGCTCGTCATGGGCGGCACGCTGCTGCTCGCCGCCTTTCCCGCAGGTTACTATGTCCTGCTGCCTGCTTTCTACCTGCCCGTTATGCTCATGCTCTTCGGCCTGATCTTCCGAGGGATAGCTTTCGAGTTTCGCCTGCAGACCGTTGCATTTCGGTGGGTCTGGGACATCGCCTTCGCGGGCGGGTCTCTGGTCGCAACGCTAAGCCAGGGTCTAATCCTCGGCGGCCTGATCAACGGCGTGAAGATAGAGAACGGCATGTTCGCCGGCGGGATCTTTGATGTCGTCAGCCTGCTCGGCCTCGCCTGCGGTGCCGGATTGGTCGGCGGTTACGCGTTGCTCGGCGCCGGCTGGCTGATATGGAAAACCGATGGGCCGACGCAAGTGTTTGCCCGCGAGGTGGCCCATTCGGCCCTGATCCTTGCCGCCGGCATGATGCTCGTGGTCAGCGCATGGAGTTCCTGGAGCGTTCCTGAGGTCGCCGCACGCTGGTTCGCTTGGCCGAATATCGCCTTCCTCGTGCCCGTGCCGGTGCTTACCACCGCCCTGCTGTTGACCATCTGGCGACGCATCTGGATCGGGCGCGAGGCGGAGGTCTTCTTGCTGGCCATCATCATCTTTCTGCTAGGCTTGGTCGGCCTGGTCGTTAGCCTGTGGCCCTATGTGGTGCCGCGTCAAATCACCATCTGGAACGGCGTATCCGATCCTCAGACCTTGGTTTTCGCCGGTACCGGGCTGATCATCGTCATCCCTATCGTCCTCGCCTACCAGGCTCATGCCTATTGGGTATTTCGGGGCAAAACCCGCCATCGCTGAAGGTCGTGGTCACGTCGACTGCGCGGGGGCCAAATCCATCCCCTGAGCGACCGCTACTGCCGCCCATCGCCCCTCATGCTTGCTGGCGGCCGCGCCCGTGCAACCCCGACCGCAACGCCGTCGAACGCAGTTCTGTGCGTTGCCAACTACTCGCCGCTGTCAGTATCGATTGGTGAGACTTCGCAAGTGTATCCGTTGTTGGTTGCTGCTCTCTCGTGCACCTGAAATTGTCGCTTCGATAGCCGTCTAGACCATCCGTTCAGCAGCCTCACACATGCGTGTACCGCCGGTAATACTCATTGGTTCAAACGACATACGTCGGGAGGATTCTTTCGGATCGCTGCATGTGTAGGCTGCCCTTCACCGCGATCGTAGAACCGCCGAAGGGTCTCTAACATGAATAGCTCCACAGTTGGTGAACCGCCCAAGCCAACCTTAGGCCCGAGACCCCGTCTACCGGCTACCCTCGCGTTCGTAGCAGGTTTTGTGGACGCCTGCGGTTTCCTAGCGTTCGAAGGATTTTTCGTTGCCCAGGCGACGGGGAGCTTTGTTGTTGCGGGCTCTGAACTCGTGAATTCCAATGACAAGTACGGGCTAAAGGTACTCGCGATACCGGTGTTCCTGGTGTCCGGCATGGTCGCAACTTTCGTCGTACGCCTGGTCGCCCGCTTTGATCAGTTGGGCCTGACGATCATGCTAAGTGTCGAGGCAATGCTGCTAACTGTACTTGCAGCGACTTGGCTGTTCCGAGTACCGGATGAACTCAATGCGGAGATTGCGCTGCTCGGGCTCGCGGCAATGGGCGTGCAGGGCGCCACGACACGTTTGTTGCTGATCGGCTACGGTTCGACCAACGTCATGACAACCAATACGATCCAATTGTCTATCGATCTCGCAGACAGCATTTTGAACCGTTGCCTTCCAACGACTCTCCTCCCTACCACCATAATCATCGGCGGGTTTCTGGTCGGAGTGGCCGCAGGCGCCATCGTGTTTAAAGCGATTGGGTTGGGCGGTGTGATTATCCCTGCTGCAATCGTCTTCTCACTTGTCTTCGTCGCGAGAGAGGCTGGACAGCCGTAAGGACTGGCGTGTGCGAACGCCCCTGTTTTCCGTCGTTCAATAAGCTGCAAGGGGAAATCCAACGCCCACATAAAGCATGCCTGCTCGGCGACGTGGCCATGCCGAGCATGTCTCCGATATAGCATTTTCAGATGTGTCCAAGGATGGTTTGTGGCCTAGGCAACAACGAAGCTGGCGGCGCGTGTCTGTCGACTGATAGGCCATTGCACGCACCCACGACTGTTTTGCCGGATTAAGCGGTCTCGGCATTGGTGACGGACATCAATGCTCACAATGCGGGTCTCGATAGGTCTTGTTGTGGGCGTCTGTCGTAGCCGTCGTCCTCAAAACCTTGGGCATGAGCCCCTTAGGCGGATCACTAGGATTGCAAGTGCGAGGCCGACGATTGCCGTGGGCTCCTCTTCAGCAAATGGTCTCTCGAGACCAACGTCAGCGATATCGGCAAGGCTCCCTACATCGATCCGCTTAGAACCTCCGGCTATTCCCAAAAAGGTGCCCAGGACATCGCTCGAAATCTCGCTCGTCGATACGGTATCTCGCAGGGGGGAACTACGAGATCTCCATCATAGGCTCTTGCCGGGGAGGGGCAGCGACAAGGCCTGGCTTCGACGTGGACCGCGTGAATGTCCTGGGCTGATGCGATATTTCTCTGGAAGGAGCCGCGGCGTCTTTTGAGAACGCGGTAGCGATTTCCATATTGCCGGGCGAAAGGTTATCCGGTTGACGTCGCCGGCGGCCGCTAGGCTGGAAGCCAAGAGGAATCCTGCGCGAGCCCTTCGAGAGCGAAATGCGCGGCCTCGGGTGTGTTAGGCAAACCGTTCATTCTGGAAAACAGCGGTTTCAAATGCAATACATTCTGGCTCTCAGGGTCTACTTAGGACGGGAAGTCTACTCTCAAGTCGGAGCGACAAATGGCCCACCTGGATCAGTATCGTGCAAATGAGCACGAAAGCCCCTTCATCTGGCTTGAAGACTGCGATCTTAAGGTTGCCGTGCGTTCCATTGTCGAGGCTTGGGCCGCCAGGTTCGAGCTCACCACCGGACGAACGGAGAGCAATTTTTCTCCTAATGATTTCGGTGTGCTCGAACCGTATCTGGCGGAAGCGATCTTGATCGAGCACGGTGCCGATTTCGTCTTTTCGAAGTGGGGTGCGGCGTTGGACATAGTTTGCGGTGGCGCGCGTCTCGCAGACCGATTGTCGGCTCTCCCCCAGCCCAGCCGCAGCCACCTCCGTCGCGTCTGCGTTCGCGCCGCGGCAACAAGGATGCCAGCAATCAGCAGGGCGACCTGGGCACTCGATGGAGAAATCTGGCGGTGCGCGATCATGGCTCTGCCGACGCGCGGCGACGATTTTTCGGTAAAACGGTTACTTGTCGCGCTGCTGTACGCGCCTTACCCCTTCGTCGCCGATGGGAACATTCCAGAAGGCTTTGGCTGGCCACCATCGGTCCCGCGGGGAAGCGTGCACGTTTTGGCAAATGGCCTGCCAGTATTGCCGCGCCGGACCTCTCCGCTTAGGGGAATTGCGTTGGCACTCCGTCGGCTTCTGAGCACAAATGCGATGCGATGAAAAAGTTGTACTGCCCTCCTCTAAGCGCTCGCAAAAACTTCGGGACGGAATGGAAGCCTTGATGGCGACACCTCCTTGATCGGTGAATAGCCGTTTGTAAGCGAACGCTTGGAGGGCTTTCGCAGTCTCAACTTCAGAAAGCAGATCGGCCGAACGGCGCCGCCGAGGTCATTACTTTAGGCGAGCAATGAGTCCACGGTCTTCCACCTCGCGCTTGTCCCGTGCAGGTGTCCCGCTGTGGGTAGGAGCATTTGACGGGCGATCGGCCGGAAGCCTCAAGCATCCAGGCGGTTGGACAGGCGCCAGCGGCCGGGCGTGGTGCCGGCAAAGCGCTTGAAGACCGTAGTGAAATGTGCCTGGGTCTGGAAGCCCACGTCGAACGCGATTTCGACGAGCGTGTCATTGGTCTTGATCAGCATGTCCTTGGCCCGCTCTATGCGGCGACGCAGGATATATTCGTGAGGACGTAGACTGGTCGCTATCCTGAATTGCGCGGCGAAATACATGCGGCTAAGGCCTGCTGCCCGAGCGAGATCCGCCAGCGAAATGGCTTCACCGATATGCTCATCAACATAGGCCGTCACCCGCTTCAGCCTCCATTTGGGCAATGCGCCGTTGTTGGCCTCCTGCTGGGCCGCGGACAGCGGTCGCAGCCAGAGCCAGCGAGCTAGGATGGCGTGGAGAATGGCGTCTCCGTGGACGCCGTCATCTTCGCGCCTGACAGCCTCCTCAAGTTGAGAAAGTAGCCGTTCAATAACCGGATCGAACGGCATACCGTCTGATGCCACCGATCTGGTGAAACCTGCGCCATCGGTGGCACAGCCCGAGCGCCTCGCCGAGATTGACAACACCACATCCACGTACGGAACGTCGTTACTGGAAGTCGAGCCCGCCGCCTGCGGCAACATGCTCGGCCTGGCCGTCACCGCTGCCGTCGTGGGTTGGAGCCGGTTAACCTCCCGCACCGCGTTCGGTACCAGAAGACCAACAGGAGCCATCGGTCCCGGAAAATTTGCAAGCGGTTGAGTAGCCATTTGCCTGGGCCTTTCATGAAACCTGTGTTTCCTGAGGGTCCCAGGCGGCGGTCGAAGCTTGGCTTGAGGCGGCGGCGGAACCAATAGACCACTGGCTATCGCGCTTGCTCCGAACCCATCCGGGATTACCTCGGCGAGTACGGGCCCAGATTATTTGGCCAAGCAAAACGCTCAACTCTACCGGCGTTCGCCAGGCTAAATCGTATATTCAAACCTCCACTACCTAGATACAATCGCAACGATATCCGTACAGGATCACCGGTCTTAAGACCTACACCCTCTTCCGGGATCATCGGCGCACTCTTTCCCAATGTGCTCCGCTTCGCTGGCACTCGGACCGACACCCCACGCTCCTGGGTTTTGGGCACGCTTATGGGCTCTGCCGGGGACGCGGCCCTATACGCCTACCGATTGCCATCACGAACAGTGTCGGAGCAGGTTGGCGACCAAGCAGCCGCCCTGATGGATAACGAGGCCGATGTGCGCCGCCGACAGTGAGGCGCCTTATTCGAATCGACGCTGAACCAAGTTCTTGCCACCTACGTCCAGCAAGTCGTAGGCGGGATTCATTTTGCTCCGATGTGCCTAAGTATCAAAATTGATCCACGAGGTGAGAGACAAGCGGAGTAAACAGATTCAGAAGCCGCACAATCGTGCAGATCGGCAAAGCCCGTGCCTATCTAAAATACAGCAGCCAGGAAGATGCTAATTTGGGCATTCCAACGTGATCATCGTTGGAGTATTGTCCAACTAGAGAGGATTTTCCCTATGAACATCAAATCTATCTGTATCTGTGCAACATTTACTCTTTCGATTTGCGGTCAAGCTCTGGCCGGCATATTGGATGAGCCAGAAACTATGACAGCGTTCTTTACCGATTCTAGCATGAAAGCTATGAAGCCCCGGGAGGAGTTTGAGCGCGTCTTCCTCTCAATGCCAGTCGAAAAGCAGGCAAAGATGAAGGGTGAATGCGCAGGTGAGGTAATGCAGCCATTCACCGCCTTTTGCGCGAACGTGAATACCCTGGGCGGCCAGCATTAAGTCTGCCTCCATCACCGAGTGAATGGCGCGGCCGATTGGCCCGCCATTGTCTCGAGATGGCGCCCGCTATCCTCTCAGCATGACGATGACAGGTTTTTCCGACCGGCTTTGTCGTACTCCCGTATGAAAATTGTTTCTGACCCAAGTGATCCCACTTTTATGGCGATGGCCCGCCCCAACTCGGCAGAGCGCCGCCTGCGCCTTGGGGGAATGGGCGCTGCTTTTGGAGCGCTGTCGCTATCTGGAGCTCGGTAAACCCGGCCAGTTACGCAGCGAAACTGCCGAGAAGTTAGCTGCGCTTCTTAGCCCAGCCGTCCCGCATGCAAAGCGACAAAACGCAAAAGAAGGCCCTACCAGCCGACAGCGATGGGGAGACTGAAGATGATGGGCAGGAATACGAAATTGATTGCCGCGTAGAGGCCGAAATACCTAAATGCCGCGAGCCGAAACAAAAAAACTCGAGCAGGTTTCCCGCGATACCGTGGATTAGGCAGATATCAGACATCGATCGCTTAAAGTAGCAGTTAGTCTTGCGGAGATTTGCCTGCTCAGCGTCGGCTTGACAATCGTCATTCCTCGAAAAGGCACTTGGCGATCCTGACATCGGTCTCGGCTTCTTGCCGTTCGAGTTGGCCGCTCCCCACATCGCGAGCGGAAGGCTGGCTGAGGTCATAGCCGAATGGTACCCGCCCTCGTAAGCAGCCTTGAACGTCTGCTTCGGGGTAATCGCGAAAGGCCTCGCGTTGACCAAAAAGTGGGCGCAAAGCTGCCATTCCTTCCCGACACTCAAGCATAGAACGTTCATAGTGAGCCGCCGGGGACGCCAGTTAGTATTCGTCTGCCCTCATGATCGTCATCACTCTTGATGTAACGTTTCGGTCAGATGGATCTCTGGAGTGATAACGGCGGGTTAGGTCGTAGTAGTCAATCTTCCAAATCACCTTGATCCCGCTCACAGTTATCACCGCACAGTCGTGCTCGCCGTAGGGATCATTCTCGGGAGTGAACCTATCAAAGATGGTTATGGCCGAGATGATCTCCGTAGTCGTTGAGGGTCCAAGGGCAGCGATCCCATCTGTGATGACGACAACCCCACCAAGGCGCCTGACCCTCAGATCATCGTTCAGTGACCCGATCTTGAGGGCGGCTCCGTCGAGACCTTGGTTGATCTGCTCACTTTCCCCGAAGACCATCCCTGGCTTCTGGTTCTTCATGATATCTCCCCTTCTTGAAGACGAGTGGTCCTATCTGGCCGGCCCATTGCCGGTCAGTTCGTGGTTTCGAGTTCCCTGTTGGGTTAGAGTGCTTAGTCGGCTCGGTCGGAGGGATTCAATCGAGCGTCTGACCGACAACATCCATTTTCAAAGTGACGACCTCACCTGACCTCCTGGCCGAGCGCTCCTCTTCCGGATCATTAGGATACAGGCATTACCTATGCTCAAGCCGGTGAAGACTATGACTGACCGGAATCACGCCTCACAAGCCGTCGATTCGGCCAGCACCGAGTTGGCCTTCGCCAAAGCGGCGTCGAAAGCGATCCGGTCGCTGCCCTCATCCCAGGCAGCTACATCTCGCAGGGCGCGCAACGCCTTTTCAAGTTCGGCAGCGCGCCAGATGGCGCCTGGCGCGCTTTCGAGCACGCGGCCAAAAATACGTGCCCTCGCCGTCGTCGTACCCACTGAGCGACTCCTGATGCGTTTCGATTGCCGCGTCGCGATGGTCCCGCCAATGCGATTTGATCATGCGCGCGCGAACAACGCGTTCCGCCTTTTCGGGAGATTCGGCGCGGACGATATCGCCAAATTCTCCCAGCTCGTCGTCATCGTTCCACGCGATCAGGACGGAAAAGGTTTGCAGCTCAGCCATCGTCAAATCCTTTCGCGGTAATGACGACGGTCCTCCGAGGCGCCAGACCCTCAGGTCGTCGTTCAGTTGCATAGTCTCGAGGACGGTCTCGTCCAGCGATCCAGCTGATGTCATTGACTTCTACGACAGACCATCCCTGGCTTCTGGTTCTTCATGAAATGTCCCCTTTCTTGACAACGAGTGGTCCTATCTGGCCGGCCCATTGTCGGTCAGGTCCCATTCAGTTCCTTTTTGGAGTCGCTAGCTCACTTTGGATGAACTGGTTCAGGCGAGTGTTGGTCAATACGCCCGACTTCCTGGGTACCCTCCCCCAGAATAAAGGATTATATTCCTATTTTCAAGGCCGAAAAGTTCTGAAAGGCGACGAAGTCAACAATGTCAAATGTAGGTCGAGTAGCCTCCGACCTTGGAACGGAGGCTTATCCGACTCCCCGACGTCCCTGGACATCGCACCGGATCGGCTCCGACCAGATCAATGACATCGAGGTCGAGCTCCCCGACTGGCTCGATCACTCGCCGAGGACTTCTCCGGGTGAAAGCAGCATCTCACAGTGGCGCCCTCACCCATGCGCAGCCTTATCCGCTATAGAGCCCGCCCCTGAACCGGCGTCGTGCCCAGCAGTTGGCGCTTCAACTCGTCGAACTGCGCGTCCGTTATCGCACCCTTGTCTCGCAAAGCTGTAAGCCGCTCAAGCTTTTCAATCGGGGGTTCACTAGGTTTGTCACTACTGGGCTTTACGTTCGGCTGTCTCGGCTTAGCGGTCGAATTTTGGGACACCTCACGCGAGTAAGGAACAGGCTCAGACCCGAATCTGTTGGGGCCTTTCTGCGAAACCGCCGACGCATAGAGTATTGCAATCAGCGGGACCACGCACGGGATCAACATCCACGTCGCATAACCGGCGTCATGCAGCCTCCTGGCAAGCGCCGAAAAATAAGGAATGATGTGAAATAACGCTACTAAGTTGAAAATCAGCCCACCAGCTGCCAATTTGGAGTCGATAGAAGCAGACAGTATCAAAATGATATTAGCAGCGAGATAAAACAACCAAAAACCTCTCCTGCTAAGGCGTCCGGAGAACGTGAAATAGTTTCTAATTGCGTCTTGATAGTGAAAGATCATTTCTTCCATAGATGCCCCCTTGCAATGCCACATGCGGCATCATTCGCGCCGTCCCGCTAAAACGGGTCCGGCCCCATTTCTATTCCACTACGGTTGATCGCGAACCGATCGCCAGTGACGGAAGCAATCTCACGATTAAATACGAGACTGTCAGTCCGTCGATTGTCAAGCCGTTTGTATTGCTTTCTTGCCACAATGAATGTGCGCAAGATCATTGGTTGGAATCTCCGCAAACTCCGGGCAGAACAGGGTTTGTCGCAGGAACGGTTAGCATTAGCGGCAGAGGTCGATCGATCTTACGTCGGTCGAATTGAGCGAGGCTCAGAGAACGTCACCATTGACATGTTGAACGCTTTGGCAACTGTCCTTGGTGTACCTGCCGCGGCTCTTTTGATCGAGCCCGCCAAGGGGGCTCGGCCGCCTTTGCCGTTGTCGTCCGGGAGAAAGCCCAGGAAGGGTTAGAGAGTCGAGGACGTGCTCGGTGTCTTGCCCTGCCAGGGCGAAAATCGGTCTCCGCCTCCGGTATGACCGTCACCCAGGGTACCTCTCGGAACCACTCCCCTAAAGCTATCTTTCTTCCGGGTCCTATGTCTCTGTATGACCCTGCTCCCGCCACCATCCTTGCTGACAGGCTTTCCAGATCACATAGTCGACCTTCGAGACACTATCTCCGGACCTATCGGACAATCGTCCGCACAATTCGTGAACCGTCTCGCCCGACCTTGCAGCGACCCTCTCCAACCAAACGTCGGGTTTCGCAACGTCGACACCCAGGTTCTTTCCCAGGTGATATTTCGTAATCCCTCCGATATGTGGAAGGGTTTCACAATACTCGATCACCGCGTCAGGTCCATTTTGCCAGGCCGTCCGAAACTCCTCGAAATATTCGGCTCGTTTCGACATCACCTGGTTGACGGACTTTTTCTTTCCAGGGTGACCAAACGTGTCCCCCACCTCTCCGGTTTCAATCAGGACCGGTTTCATTCGGGACCAGATGTCCCGGGCGACCGTCCACCTCATTCCACTGTTGAGGATGACGTACGAAACCCTGAGGGCAAAATCGGTAGCGTCGATCGGAGCGGATTTTGTCTCGACCTTCTTCATCGCGTCCGGATCGAGTTCGACGACCCGTTGTCGATAACCGAGATACTCCTCAAGGGTCACCTATCGGCTCCGTTCTTGGTCGGCGTGATCGGTCCCTAGCGCCGCCCTTTCAGTGTAAAAGTGACATTTCACACTGAGTGAACGATCACCGCGATTTCTACTAAATTTTACTACCAACCGCCTCTGCCCTCCGGAGGAGAATGATCTCGTCCGGACCAAACTGGTAGCGATAGAATGACCACCAGAGTTTCTACTGGATCTTACTATCAACTACCCCTCCCCTTCGAATGAGAATGATCTCGTCAGGATCGATCTGGTAAGGAACTCTCGGGTCGCGAAGCGAACACCGCGCGCGCTGCAAAACCTTCATCGAGTCGGAGTCGAACAACCGGATCGTTCTCGCGGTCATTCGATAGGCGACCGTCCAATGATCGTGGCGACCAGATAGACCGATGATGGCGACCTGGTTGCCGCGCAGGGCTTCGCGCAACGTGGCCCATAGATCATCGAACCGACGGACTTTCGACGTCAACATGGCCATGCTGATTGGTTCCTCGACGACCTCTTGAAAATAACCGCAGGCGGCCTCGACAAGGGCGTAGACTGTAGGGATTTCGATCCCCAACCCGACCGTCTCATGGGCCGTCACGCTGTTCGCTGTCAGGCTCTCCGAGAGGACTTGGAACAGACCAATCGATTTCTCGCGTCCAAGCTCCGGGAACAGAAATCGGACAGCGTTCATCACGCAATAGACGCCGCAAAGGCTATCCAAATCCCCTTGATTAAACGGCGCCAGGATGTTCTCGGCGACAGGAATCCTCAAAACCCGCGCGCGCAGGATCGGCCCGCGAACCACTTCGTTTCGGTCAGACATAGCGATATCTCAGATCATGGAAACGATGCGGCGCTGTGCATCGGTATCGCCGTCGATGTAGGTCTGGGTCATTGATAGAGATCGGTGACCGGCGAGGAGCTGCACGTCGCGAAGACAGCCTCCCGCGCGGTGCGCGGATCTTGCTGCCGTCGTTATGAAGGTCCGGCGTCCCGAGTGCGATGAACATCCTTCAAAGTTCAGCGCGCGATAAAGTTCGACAAACCAATTGACGATGCTGTTGGGCTTCATTGCGCCACCGCGGCTCGAGCGGATCACCGGGCCGTCGCAACCCTGTTCTTCTATCAACAAAGACAGCGCTCCCTTGAGACTGGGATGGAGCGGAATTCGGCGCCCGGATTGACATTTCGCGATACGGTCCTCGATCACGACCAGGTTCCCAATCCTTCCCTTTGGATCAAGGAGCATGGACCACTCCAGACCGGCGATTTCGCAAGCTCTCAACCCGGCTTTACAGGAGAGCAAGATTATCACCCGATTCCGGATGGGATGCGGAGATTTGCGCATATACGAGAGCATTTTGCGCAGCATAGGATCGGTGACGACCTTGGCTTGACGACCAGACATTTGGGTTGCGCTCCAGGGGTGGGGACAACTCTAGATTATAGGCATTTAATCCTATTTTCAAGCCGAAATGCGCCTGCGCACTCCCGTGGAGGCTTGGGAATCGACATCGTCCTCCGCCGCCCATATCGTTTAACGAATTGATCGTCAGTCTATTTTGATGACTTCCAACTGAGGGCTCGTTGACTGTGGCGTGGCTTACGCGCCAACGTCGTTCTGCCTGGAGCCATCGATGCTTTGGGAAATCCGAACATCAAGTCCGACGTTGAAACATCAGCCCGGAGGACGTCGGCAAGCCGGAGCAGATTACCGCCGCAGTTGTCTTGCGCGGCGCTAGACGGCGTTTGGTGGCTCGGCGGAGGCGATCGAGGCCACGGACGCCGCTGTCAAGTCTGCCGGCGTCGAACTCATCTCATACAATGGCGGCCGTGTACGGCTGCGGAGTGACGGTCACAGAGCATCCACCTCTTGAGGTTTTCTCAATACGCCTAATTTAGCATTCACGAATGCGTTTTTCCCTTCTGCTTTTTTGCTGGGCAGCATTCTTCGGTTGGGACTTTGCTACCAACGACGGCGCATTCACAACTAGCCTTGGTACGCGGGTTGCCCACCTGGTCCACGTGATTTCGGGACTTCTGTGAAGATGTGGCTGGGGCTTATTCTCCGGCGCCGATGACGATTGATTAGTGAAGCTAATTCTGACTGTCTGCGTTCTTGCCTTTCCGATGAGTTGGCAGGTGGCGCTTGGCAGGGTTCAGAAACTTTCGGTGTCGGCGGTGTCTCGGCGCCGGCAAGATTTTCGATTGCAGTAAATGGTTGGCCTCAAACGGGACCTGTTGCCCACAGGGGGCTCACAGGGAGGACTGCAAAGGGGGGTCAACGATCATCAGGTGCCCTGCGTGTCGCGGAAGCGGTCTGCAAGGCCCGGAACTTATAAGCCAAACAGACGGGTAGGCACGCAGCCGATCTCTGCGTTGTTCCGCGCGGCGTCGTCGTCGCCAGTTGCATGCCCATGAAGCGGACGGCGCTGCCGCTCACGTCGGCGGAGCGCGTCGCGCTTTTCCATATTTCTCGACATCCAGCACGCCTGCCTCGCTGTGTCGAACGTGGTCATTGATGCTCGATGTGGCACATGGCAATAATCTCCAAGGCACCGGTTTTCCAGAAAGAACTGCCACTAGCTATGCAATCCGCACTTTTAGTGACTTGGAACATTGAACGGCAGCCCCCCATGGACGCCAGGCTCGGACGATGATGGAGCGCATTGCCGCACTTTCACCAGCTGTGATTTGCCTAACAGAGGCGTTCGAAGGGTCGACTGCAGACCTGGGCGGCTTTGAAATCTCAGTCAATGGGGTCTCCTGGTCCAAGGAAACGCCGCTGGAGCGAAAGGTGGTGCTGTGGAGCGGTATGCCGTGGACCGATATCGACTGTATAGGGAACGAGGACCTACAAAGCGGTGGTTTTATTGCTGCGACGACCAGAACGCCTTTGGGAGAGATCAGAGTACTTGGAGTTTGCGTTCCGTATCATCTCGCTTCGCCTATGGGCTTGTCGCCAAGGTGTCCGGCCTGGTCGCAGCAGGTATTGTTCTTAGCAGGCCTTAGACAGATCATTGGTTCGACGGGCCCGCGCCTGCCTACGGTAGTCCTTGGGGACTACAACCAGTTTGTGCCCCGTATCTGGGGATCGCTAGAGGCGAGTTTCGCCCTTTCTGAAGCACTTAATGACCTAGTGATTTGCACCGACGGTCAAATCAAGGGAGTTGACCGGCCCGCAATCGACCATATTGCTCTAAGTGCCGACCTCAAGCCTTTGTCGATCCAAGGAATTGACGAGTACGATGCTAACGGTCGGAAACTAGGCGATCACTTCGGGGTGGCCGTCAGAGTTGGATTGGACACTGCAAGTGTCTCAGTCAGACCATGACTTCGGATTTGGCTGTAGCGCTGCGGTTGCGAGATGCTTTTGGAAACCATTTTGTCACGCAGGCTGAATATTCGCGTCCCCAGTATTGCGGACTCGGGCAAGATTTGTAATCTGCAAAAATAACTGGGTGGGGACCTAATTCATGAAGCCGTGGTCGGATTATTCCGCGACCCGCATTGGTGTCGTGGCTCTTTGTCTTTGTGCTGCAATACCTGTCCCAGCATTGTCTCAGAACCTGAATCCCATTTTCAACCTGATGGGCCGCGTTATCGAGAATGATATGCAGCGGCAGGAACTTCAGCGGCAGCGCAGCGATGAACAAAAGCAACGGGCGCTAGAGGAACAGCGGCAGCGATCAGAGGAGCAAGCCCGTATTGATGCCGAAAGGGAGCGCGAGATCGCGCTTACGAAACGAATGCAGACGGCGCTGAGCGCCCTTGGCTTCTACAAGTCCAAGATCGACGGCGATCGAGGAGCCGGCACACGAATGGCAGAGGCAGCATTCGCCGCCGCTTTTGGAATACCCTCACCCTCGCTTACCGACGCCGATGTTGGGCAGGTTGAATACTATGCCGCCGCAGGTTTTCGCAGTCGCGACGAGATGACTCGCGCGTCTCAGGGCGGCTTCGGCTCGAGGAAGGAACTGGTCGACGCGGAGGCGGGCGGGTTCTCCAACGCATCCGAAATGGCGGCAGCGCACCAAGCCGGATTTCAGATGTCAAGTTCCTTCGCGGCCTTCCAGCGTTCCGGGTTCAAGCACGCCGATGATTTCCGCGCGGCGGACCGCGGCGGTTTCGTTGAGCCCGCCGAGTTCGCCGCTGCGAAAGCGGCCGGGTTCGCCGAGCGCGACGAGTATCGGGAATTCGTCAGATCTGGACTTGCGGATCGCGCCGCTTACGAAGCAAATCAGCGCGCCGCCGCAGCGTGCAAGAAGCGCGATGGCGATTTGATTGCTGGATTGGATTCTTGCCTGCTTGCTGTCTCAGTCGGGGCGCGCGGCACCGACGTGGCAGCGGTCTTCGAAGCGCTCGGTCGACGGCTCCAGGCGCGTCGGGCCGAATTGGCCGCAGGTACTCTGGGGACGGAAGTGGCCGGCACCGCAGCGGTGCCGAGCGCCGGGACCTTTCTGCAGGATGTCGCGGCCGTCGATGCGGCGATCAAGCGCTATCAGTGTGGCTTGGATGTGCTGCGTTCGACATGGTCAGACGCAGCAGCAAGTTGCCAGCAGACCGACTCAGCTTCAGACAAGGTGGTCGCTTCTCTATCCGCCGAGGCTGCCAAGAACGCGGAGGCCGAGCGGCAGAAGATTGCGGCGGATGAGGAGGCGAGGCGGGTTGCGGCGGAGGCGGAGCGCAGTCGGCTCGCGCTGGAAACCGCACACGCTCGCGTTGCCGCATTGATCGAGAATCTTACCGCCTTCATGCAATCTAAGCGGGAATTGACCAAACCGCTCGATGTCGCCAAGGCATTCGTTGCGCTAAAACAGCAAAAGGATGCGACCGACTTCCGCCCGATCGACCAGGCATTGACACATTTGGAAGAACTGTTGGGCGCGGAAGCTGACTTTCAGAAGTTCCTCGAGGGAAAGCGCGTTTCTGAGGACATTGCTAAGACGAACGCCAGAGCCACTGCTGAGGCTGAGATACGGCGGATGGAAGCGTTTATCGAGCAATATGTCGCGCGCAACCTGCTCAGCGACAACGTGGCAGAGTTGCTTGCCCTGCAGTCCTCGTTGGCTGACGCGAGAGACTCGGGTCAGGACTCTCGGATCCTCAACGGCCAGAAGGAAGCCAAGGCGGCATTGGAGCGGCTGGGCCTTTCCGAGATGCTGGCCGCCTACGTGCCCGCGAGTGAAGAGAAAAAGCCGACCGACGTTCAAAAGGCGCGCAACGGCCTTGCACTCACCGCCGAGAACCGCTCGCTGCTGGAGGGCGATCCTAAGGATATCTTGCTTCTCGGCAACTTCACTCCGAAGGCTCCGCATCTCGTTCTGGATCTGCTGGGCAAAACCGCATTCGATGGTGGGGTTGCCAATTATTGCTGGCAGGGCGGGGCTCCAGTGACACCGGACATCGAAACTCGCGTGGTGGAGGCTCTCCGGCGTGTCGGCGCCGAGAAAGTCAGTGCGGCTGCAAACTGCAATGGCACCCCGATGCTTGGGCAGGACGTCATTGTCCTTGAGCGCGGCCGCTTCCTCCAAAGCGACGTTGTCCAAGCGTCCACTCTTGTCGAAGCTTTCGAAAAACAGGATTTGAAACTGCTCGAATTGATTGCCTGGGCGGACGTGGGCAACGAATCGCAACGCGACGCCCAAACCGCCGAGGAGATCAAGAAGGAAATCACTGCAGGCCTGCGGTCAGGATTCGGGTTTGTGAAGCTGGACAATGGCGCCGACGGACTATGCGTGGCCGGGAAACAGGAAACGCTCACTCTTCATCTACATCTCTTTGCGTCCAAAAGCTCTGCGCTTGCGAGATACCTCCGATCCGATGTGTCCCCCTCGGTGATGTCGCTCGAACGGGCATTCGTGGGGATTCAGAAACAGGACTGCGGCTTGGTCTATGCGGAGGCCGCCGATTTGAAGCAACTCTTACAGGCGCTCGATAAGGCGCACATCACATACGCGGTGTTGCCCGTTTGGATGGACGACCAAGAGGTCGCTGCGGCGCAAAAGGCGATCGGCGAGGCCGAAGCGGCCGGCCAGCGCGAAATTGCCGCCAAGCAGCAGCAGCAAGAGGCGCAGCAGACAGTGGCCGCAAAACAAGCGAAGGATGCCGAAGCGGTGCGTGCGAAAGCTGAAGCGGACTTGCGCGCACGCTATTCGGAGGAAGCCAAGGCGGCATTCAATCGCCTCTCGGGCATGGGGGAGGCTTACATTCGAGGCCACGCAGCCGACGGCGATTTCGCATCATTGTTTCCGAGCATAGCCCAATGGAAGAACGATCGCCTCAAGGACGGTTGGGAAGTGGAAGACTATGATGGGACCTTGCTGGACTATGGAACGGCAAACTGGCAGGGGCGGCGCGCAGAAGCGGTGTTCGTGCAAATCATCGCCAAGTCGAAGAACGCGTTGCGAGGCGAATATGCGCAGGACTGTTTCGCGATCGGCTATCTGATAGACGATGAGTTCAGTAGGCTCCGAGACCCGGTTGCTGCGACCTGCGCAAGCTCCTCTGAGCAGTTGTCGACGTGGCAAACCAGCCGGGCATTCGAAAGCCGCTGGGTCGTGCGGTAGCCACGATGGGCGACTAACGCGCTCTCGTGCAAAGCTGGTGCAGTCACTTCGGGCGGATCCTCAGAGATAACCCTTCAAGGAGACAAGCCGGCTGGCCGATCGCGACCCTGCATACAGCCTGCAAAATGCGGTTCAATCCAGCCCGGAAGTTGCTAGTCTGTTGCTAGGCGCAGATTTTCGTTCAATCTAAAAGTCTGGCAAACGGGATTTGTACAGTAAAATCAAATGGTTATATGGTGGGCGATGACGGGCTCGAACCGCCGACATCTTCGGTGTAAACAACCGGCTTACCGCTGAACCCTCCGCGAATTCCTTGCTCTCAGACTGAATGGGCCGGTCTGCGGTACCAGAATGGCGGGAAACTGATTGGATAAATCTGCAGCGCAACATCTTGCCTTCAGAACGACCACATTGGGATTAGGATCGGACGAGCGACCGTAATCATTGGCAAGGTGAACGATCCGGTGTCTCGCAGGAAGCACCCGCCCGAAGACAAACATACGCATCTCGCCATCAAAGTGGACCACTGCGAGGCGAGCCTCGAAACTCGCATCGAACCCGGTATATATCAGCCTCAGTATGCTTGGGATTTGGATAATGACTCTCCGCTCTATCGGACCACCGTCGAACTGACATTCGGCGGTGTGGCGACATACCCAGACCGGCGGGCGGGCGAAGCTTATGAGCTGACGATATACGGTTCGCATTCGGATCTGCGGCGCAGTGCGGCAATGGTCAAAGACGTACAGGCGCGAGACGGGCGTGGCTCGCTGAAGTTTCGCTCATACCGCGGCAAGCAAATCCCTATCTACGATCCCCCGTCAGGCATGGGACTGATCGACAAGGTGCGCGGCGAACCACGCTGGACAGCGTGGCTTCCTGTTTCCCCGCGCTTTGCCAGTGACGCGCTTGCTTTGGTGAATAGCGGACGATCCCTTTTTTTAGGGATACACGAGAGGCAGAGTAACCGCGCGCACTGGATCCAAGGATTAAGCTTACGAACGACCGACCCGGCCGAAGATTAGCGCAAAAGCACATACTACCACTGGCGTCGTCGTAGGGGCGCCAATCCAATCGCTCCGCCGTCTGGCGTTCCTACAGAAGCCCGAAAATTGAGCATGCGCGAAGCTGAGAATGCGGCCCACTTCCAGGTCTAGCCCGACTTTTTCAACATTGTTACGTTATTCGCGGTAATCGCTTGCCCACGGTTCGCCCATTGTTCCAAAGCGTCGCGCTTTTCCTCTTGATACTCGTAGCGATTATAGATGGCGGCAACGCCGCTCACTTTACCGGTTTTGTGGTTTAGGATTGCCTCGGTGACCTCCTGTTTGATTCCAAGCCTCGCGAGTTCCGTCGCGCAGGTGCGGCGTAGATCGTGGAGATGCCATTCGGGCAAAGCCGGTTCGCCGCAATGCTTGTCCAGTGCCTTCTTGCCATTGCTAAAGCCGCTGAATGGTGTGGTAGCGGTCGTCGTGAAGACGTATTCCGAAGGCTTCCCGTCTGCATCTGCGATCCTAGGCAATGCCTTGATGATCGTCTTAGCCAGCGGTGCTATTGGTACGATGTGGGGGCGGGAATTTTTAGTTCGCGATGCTTCAAGCGTGATCGCGGTCAGATCGTCAGAAATTTCGGACCATTTGAGTTCGGCAATCTCGTCCCGGCGTTGGCCGGTCAACAACAGCAGTTGGGTCATGGGACCAAAGGGATAACCACATTTCTCTGCCGCCTTCCAAACAATCTTGATTTCGTCGTGCGTTAGCACGCGGTCGCGGCTGATCGGTTTGCCCGGTGCTGTAGCAAGCTCAATAATGTTGCGGCCGATCGCTCGCGCTACTGGCTTCCAACGGAAGAATGCAGAAAGAACCGCGAAGGCGTTACGGCGAGCACCGGGCGTCAGCTTGTACAGGAGTTTTTCAATGTCACGGTAGTCAAGGGTCCTGATGTCGGTGACGTGGTTCCAGTGGGGCTTGATATTGGTCGCGATGATGCGCTCGTATTCATCACCGGTCGAGGCTTTGACCGCCCTGCCCTTGAAGCCTTGGGTACGAGCGGTCTTAACGAAGTCATCGAACCAAGCGGCCAACCCCGTCCTGTCAATCTTCTGTTGCCGAGGATCGTTGCCGCGCTTTGCGTCGTTGCGAACGCGTTCAGCAATGATGCGGGCTTGGGTGACATTCAACGCCTGCGTCGACGAAATGAGGATTCCAATGCGGTCGTCGGCGCTGCCCACTTCGTCATAGCGTCCGATGGTCACTTTGGACGCCTTGCCGTCGATCTTTGTCCGCACTGCCCAAGACAAAGCGCCGCTCGGCTGCACCACCAGATAGAGCCCAGATTGGGTGCTGTCGGGTATCTCTTGCCGTGCAGTCGCTGGTTTCAAATTGTTGATGAACGCAGCGGCTTTTTTGAACTGCCCAGGGATCGGGCTTGGCATCGGTTTTGGCTCCGGGGTAACACCAGGGGTAACCAGGGGTAAGTGATACTCCGTTCAGCACCGTTATGCAAACCGGTGCTCCCATGTAATCAACTGTCTGAAATTTATGGGTTATGCCATTTTGCAGGTGATGGACTGTTACCCCTTGGGGTACTGTGGCATAAAATTTGTAAACCGAAGGTCGGCGGTTCGATTCCGTCCGGGGGCACCAGCAAGGTGCGAGCATCGCAGTAAATCCAAGCAGTTAATATATTGTCGCCGAGTTCGACCTGCTGCCTGATCCATCTTGGAAATCATGCACTTACGGGCGGGAACATCCGCCCCGGAGCATCACCATGTGTAAAGCCCGCTATTGTGCGGCAGCGGGATTTATTGGAGATTAGAACGGCACCTTCCACGCTCCGCTCTCTGAATTTCTGGACAATACCCGCGTCGAAACTTGACACCATTCCTCGCCGGCGTTGAGTTCATCCCAGAGAATTGTGGCGGCGCCGGTGTTCGGCCGCGGAAGTCCTGAGCTCTTCGCGGGATGCCTGCTTGTACCGCCCATTCTGATACCTAGTCGCCGGATTCAGGCGCGGCAACTTAGGCTACAGGTGTGACTTCCTAGCTACATACAAAGTTGCAGGCTCATCGATATAAAGCGCTTGGCGATTTTGATGGGGATTTCATGAAAGCTTTTTTGCTCGCTTCATTCGTTGCGCTTTCGGCGGCTCCGGCCATCGCTGCCGATATGATGACCGCTCCTGTCGATACCCCTGAATGGACGTGGCAAGGGCCATACGCCGGCGTGTTCGGCGCCGGAACGTTGGAACACTACAAGATTTATGAGCCGGGCGCCCAGGCTAGCGCAACGCACAACGTCGGCTCGGCAGCGGTCGGCGGCTTTGCAGGCTATAACTTCCAATCCGGCAAGATTGTCTATGGCGTCGAAGGCGAGCTTGGCTACCGCTTTAAGAAGAACACCTTCGACGATATTCCAGGCCCAGGTGTTCTCGACGCCTCCACAGGTTTGTTCGGATCCGTAAAGGGTCGCGTTGGCATGGATATGGGAGCCTACATGCCGTTTGTCACGGCTGGTGTAACCGCCGCAAAGCTGAAGACATTCTACCCAGGTGGAAACGCTGAGCGGGATGCAACCTTGGTCGGTGGTATTGTTGGAGCAGGCATCGACGTCGCACTCACACACAATGTGTTCTTGCGAGGCGAATACGACTTCTCCTTCTTTGGCAAGAAGTCGCTTGAATATTGCGGCGGCGGATGCACGCTGGAACACACGCTTCAGACGCACGATTTCCGCGTCGGCATCGCGATGAAATTCTAACTGTCCAGCGCGTCTCCGACGTTGACGCCCTCCGCAGGAATGGCAAGACCAAGGTCCAGCTTGTGGTTGGCCTTCCGCGGGCGCAATGTCGCCAAGAACCCGACGGCTAGGGGCCTGGATCGCAAATAGTTCGCGGTTCAGGCCCTTCGTCCGTTTGGGACCATGCTATGCGGCTCTTCTGCCGGGTGCTCCGGCTCTTGTCGTGCTGGGCCGGTCAAATTCCACCTGATGAACGCAGCATCCTTCCCGGTGACTTCCCGCACCGCCGTTAACAGCACCTCATGCAGGACGCGCGTCTGTCTGTAGTGGTCGCAATGCGGCGATATGAACGGCTTGATGATGCTTAGGTGCAGCGCTTCCGCCGCTACGAGAAAGCCCTCGATTTCAGTCTGTGATAATCGCTTTTGCGGTTTTGACCGAGCCATTGCGACACCTTTTAAGAGTCGCCCCATCTAGGATAATATTCCTGCATCACCGTTCTGTAAAGGCTCAACGTCGAAAAGGCGCCGGGCGTCCGCTGATGGCGAAAGCGGAACATCCCGGCAAGGCGATTTGAATTGAGCGCCGGCGAAGTCGGGCAAGCTTGTCCGCGATGGTCCACCTCGACGCCTTCGATGAGATTGTACTAGCGTGAGCCCTGCGTGCCCGCCCTGCCCATGAACGAGCGCGAATGCACGTCTTGCTTGAACAGCTTGCTCACGCCCGAATGCTCGTTAGAGACGCCGCCACGATCCGGGCCCATCTGCACGCGCGTTGCGTACCAAACCGTACGTTGAATCCTTCTTGGGTCACGCGTGAGAAGAGAGTAAATAAATCCTTTCGCAGGAAGGGAGGCCGCGATGGTTGAAACGCATATGCAAGTCGCACTGGCGGTTATAGAAACCAGCTTTCGGTTGCGGCACCATTCCCTGGCCGGAACTGACTCATTTCGCCGGGATATGGACCACTCCCGACGCGCAATCGAGGCATCACGCGAACTGCTCAAGCGCCTTCGCCAACGTCACCGCGATGACATGGGCCGAGGGTGGGAAGATCCGGACCCAACTCCTGCTTCCGTCTCCGCCTTCGATGCCGATATTCTCCGCTCTGCATTTCGAGCCCTGGTCAGGGATATGAGCGTGCCTGAGTGTCAATGGCGCGATTTGGCTGAGAGCTTGGTCCGCGAATATGTCGGGTGCGAGCAAATCGAAATTGGCTTGTTGGATTGGATCACCCAGAGGTAGTCACCATCGTAAAACAGCCCGTCCCGCCCACATTGCCGGTGACACGAGACGGGCTGCGGAAGCTCGCATGCGATGCTTCCTGCAATCCAACTTTGTGCGCGCGCGGATGTTCCGTTAGCTTCTGCTGAAATGGCGGGCTAGCGCGATACCGAAACAATCGCGTTCATATCCCGTGGATCAGTACAAGGTAGATCGCCGGGACCAGCATCAACCAGCCGCCCATTCCAAGCACCACCAAAATGGCCATGCGCTCTGTGCGCCTGACAAGGTCGGCGATGTTTTCCTCTTCCGGCAAAGAGACGGCGTCCACAAACCCGGGCGCATGATCATAGTTGTCATTTCCCGATTGGTTTGCTCTGCCACTCTCATTCGATCTCTGGACCAATGTCATTGTTGTCGTTCACCAAAAAGGATCCAACCGGCCCGTTCTCGGCGCTTGAAGCCGGAACGGGCCAAGGCGGAAAAAACTAGTTAAAATCGAAGGACGACCGAAGGACCACGTCGGCGGTAGCACCGGACGCGACGGCGACCATGCCGCCAGTAACTGCGGCAGACCCGTCTCCAGCCTCGCCGGCGGCGGTGGGGACGGTGGTGCCAGTCCCGATGGTAGACTTGCTGCACTTCTGCCTGTGCATCGTCGTCAAAGGCCTCTGTTTGTGGCGTCTCAAGTTCATCGAGGATGCCGGGTCCGGCTCCTGGAACACCCGCCATTGCGTCAATTGGGCGGACAGCGCTTGCAAGGGCCGCTGCCCCAGCAACACCAAACATTGCAGTCAAGAAAGATCGCCGATCCATAATAAACCTCCCAAGGTGCATGAGCTAAAAAAGCGACCACGCCTGCCGAACAAGCAGGCCCAGCGCACGGTGAAATACAGGACCCGCCAGCCGCCGAAGCGGCTCACGGGTCCTATCAGCGCAGGAAGGGACGTAGCTGCGCCGATCCACGCCATGTCAGCCAAGGACTATTCCCATCACCAGGAAGGTGATGGCTGTTGCGAAAATCGGTGCGAGCAACCATCGCGCCTGGCCGACACTTTTTTCCACTGTTTCTCTCCGAATTTGGAGAGACAACAACCTTTAGGCCTAAGCCGTTCCGCCTACTCCCAACGGGTAAGACCATTGCGTTTTTCAATCGGACTTTGGTCCTGCGCAGATTCAGACAGAAGCCCATATGAGGAACGTTTGGCCTGGCGAGGTGTTCGGGTGGCTGGCGCCCAGCCGATCGTGCTGCCGCCACACGCAAGATTGTGAAGTCTACGACTGAACCTTCGAACCGGCCACGCCCGCCGCCAGGGATGGCGAAGGATAAAAGAAAATGATGAACCCTGAAGCCGAGACCACGCAAGCCCTTGTGGCGCGCCTGGTTGATCTCCAGGCGAGAGCGCGGGCAGCACCTGCAAACGAAGCCGAAATAAAGACCTTCCAAAAGGTCGCAGCCTTCACGGACGACGGTCGCGGTCGGCCGGCTCGGGATCTGGCCGCTCCAGGTTCGATGGCGACATAGCGCGAGGTCACATCCAATCGCTGCAACCAATGTCCGGTTTGCCTCCGTATCGCCGCTCAGCTCCGGTAACTTCGCCGCGTCGCGCTTCACGAATTCGGTGCATCATGTTCATGTTCTTGAAAGTCAGTTCTTCAGAGCCCCTGATGCTCCAAAATATTCCAGGTTTTGCTGGGTTTTATGACACGCTCGCGACCTGGGTGGTTGGCCCAACCCCAGTGAACGTGTTCCGGACCCTGACGGACTTGTAGACGTAGGCCACCCAGACCCCTGTCAGCACAAACGAGACTACGGGGGCCACCAGCGCATCGCCTGCGAGCACCAGGCTCACCGGAACGCCCAGAACTGACGCAACCCAGATGGTGTCCAGCACGAAAACGACAGGCATCGCCAGCCACTGGAGCAGAAACAATCGCGGAAAGCGGTGGCTTCGCCGGAGCATCGAAACGAGCACAACCAGCTGAAGCGCCAGAAATGCCAGATTGAAGGCAACCTCGCCATACACCGCCAGGGGTCCGTTCGGGAGGGTCATGAGCTGCTGGTAGCCGTCGGCCGAATTTGCGAAGTCGGCGAGCGTGCGCAATGGCGACAAGGTTTGACCGATCGCCAGCAGCATCAGCCAGCCGCCGAAGCCCACAAGAGCCTCGGGATTCTGTGACGGCTTCGCGGCTGATCGAACAGCGAAGAAAACAGGCACGCCGATCAACAGCAGCACGATCGCCCAATGCCAGACTGAAAACACCCCCATTTACCCCTCCCCCATTTATACCCTTTTAAGTTGTATCAGATTTCAACCTCAACTCAAGTGGTGACCCTCGTCTGAAACCAGGTCTTATGCGGAAGCGAAGATTTCTCCTGTCTACTCCTCCAATCACACCCCGATCGCCGCCACCAATATCCGGTTCTGCCTGCGGATCGCCACGCGCAATTCCGGTATCCTCGCCGCCTCGCGCTTCACGAATTCGATGAACATCATGTTCATGTTGTTGAAGATCAGTTCGCCGAGCGCTGCCCCGTCAATGTCCTGCCGCACCAGCCCAATCTCCTGCAGCCGGGCGATCAGTGCGCGGATCTGTTCGGTCAGCGCGCGGTCGAGGGCGGTGTAGGCCTGGCCGAACGGGCTGTCGGGCAGTTGGGTCGAGATTGCCATCGCCTGCCGCCACATCTCTTTGCTGAGATAGTGCAGCGAGTGCTCGATATAGATGCCGATCAGCGTGTCCAGCGCATCGCCGACATTGGCCGGCGGCCTGGCGACGACGCCCTGCCCGGCATTGAGCACCTCGTTGACCTCCAGCGAGACGATGGCGCCGAGGATGTCGCCCTTGTTCTCATAGTAATTGTAGATGGTGCCGACAGAGACCTCGGCCTGCGCGGCGATCGCCTCGATCTTGGCGCCCTCATAGCCCGCCTCGCGAAACAGTTCCGCCGCCGCCTCGATGATGCGCCGGTGCCGGTCCGCCTTTTGCCTTGCCCGCAATCCGCTCATATCAGACTCTTGCCATAAAAACAGAATTGACTCAATTTTAGAATTGGTTCAATTTTTTGCAAGAAGCCACAAAGGCAAGGGAGAACACTCGATGACCGTCAAATCCGTATCCACGAATCCGCTTTCCATCCTGAAGAGCCATCTGCATGCCGCGTGCGCAGCCGCGGCGCTGCTGCTTGCGACCGGCGCCCAGGCCGCCGACCTCAACGCACTGATCTGGTGCGATCATGCCGATCCGGCACTGCTGCAACCCTTCGAGGAAGCCAACAACGTCAAGGTCAACGTCAAGGAATTCGAGGGCACCGGCGCCGGTCTGGCCATCGTCGAACAGTCGCAGCCTGGCGACTGGGACGTGATGGTGATCGATAGCATCGACGTGCCGCGTGGCGTCGAAAAGGGCCTGTTCGAGCCGCTGCCGGAAGACAGCCTGCCGCTGGCCGACTTGTTCCCGCAGGTGAAGATGGACGGCTCCACCGTGGTCGGCGGCAAGCGCTACGGCATCACCGAAAAGTTCGGTTACAACACGATCGGCTACAACAAGACCAAGGTCGATCCGGCCGACATGCAGTCGATGGCGTCGCTGATCAGCGACAAATACAAGGGCAAGGTTGCTATCTACGACTACTACCTGCCGGTCATCGGCATGGCAGCACTTGCGATCGGCAAGAAGACGGCCGACCTCACCGAAGCCGACCTGCCCGCAATCAAGGACGAGCTTTTGAAGATGAAGGCCAATGCCAAGCTGGTTGGCGAAGTGACCGCCAGCCAGACGGCGCTGGCGACCGGCGAGGTCGACATATTGGTCGGCGGCGGCGAATGGGTGACGGCGGGCCTGGCCAAGGAAAACCCGGCGCTGGACTTCTCCATCCCGAAGGAGGGTGCGGTTCTGTGGTCGCAGTCGCTGGCCATGTTCAAGGATTCCAAAAACAAGGACATGGCACTGAAATTCATCCAGTACATTTTGAGCCCGGAAGGCCAGGCGCGCCTTGCCACCTCCTCCTGCTACTGGGGCATGCCGGCCAACACCAAGGCAGCGCTGACCGACGACCAGAAGAAGGTTTTGCGCTTCGACGAGCAGCCGGGCTTCCTGGCGCGCGCCCAGGCCTACCCGGCCCCAAGCGCCGATCTCGACAAGAAGATGCAGGACATGTGGACCGAAATGCTGCAGGCAAAATGAGCAGACATCGCTCATGAGCAGCTCGGCAGACAACCTCCCCCGGGCGGGCTCTGCCCTGCCCCGAGCGGGCCGCGCCCTGCCCTGGGCGCTGGTCACGCCGGCGCTCGGCTGGACGCTGCTGTTCTTCGTGCTGCCCTTCATCGCCATGGGGTTTTCGAGCCTGACGGCGCATGAGGGCGGCGGCTTTACGCTGTCCAACTACAGCCAGTTCTTCACCAACCCGTCCTACTGGCAGGCGATGGTGAACTCGTTGCAGGTCACAGCGATCGTCACCGTGATCTCGGTGCTGCTCGCTTATCCCTTTGCCTGGATCCTGGCCGAACAGGTGCCGGAGCGCTGGCAGCGGCTGGCGCTGATGCTGGCGGTGCTGCCGTTCTGGACCTCCTATGTCGTGCGCTCCTACTCCTGGCTGCTGGTGCTGGCGCAGAACGGCGTCATCAACCGGGCGCTGACCGGCTCGGGCCTGTTTGCCGAGCCGCTGCAGCTCGCCAACACTAGGTTGGCCACCGTCACCGGCTTCGTGCATTTCTCCGTCATGCTTTTGACGCTGACGATCTTCGCCAACCTCAAGCAGCTCAGCCCGAGCTATCGCAAGGCCGCCGCCGATCTCGGCGCCGGGCCGGTGCGCACCTTCCTGCATGTCGTGCTGCCGCTGACCTTGCCCGGCATCATGGTCGGCGCCTTCCTCACCTTCGTCCTGTGCATCGGCGACTACATCACGCCGCAGATCCTGGGCGGCAACAACGAGCTGCTGATGCCGCAGCTGGTGATGATGCAGATCGGCCGGCGCGGCGACTTTCCGCTGGCCTCGGCGCTGTCGATCATCCTGATGGCGGTGGTCACCATCGCCTACCTCGCCTGCGCGCGCTGGCTGAAGATCGAGCGGGCCTGAGATGCGCCGGTTCGTCCGCATCGCCTCCTGGCTCTACGCGCTCGCCGTCTACGCCTTCATCTTCCTGCCGGTGGTCGTGCTGGTGCTGTTTTCGCTGCAGGCGACGTCGTTCCCGATCCCGCCCTTCACCGGGCCATCGCTGCGCTGGTACGATGCGGTTCTCAGTGACACCCGGCTGACCTCGGCGCTGGTCAATTCGCTGCTGGTGGCGTCCATCTCGTCGCTCGCCGCCGTCACGCTCGGCTTCCTATCCGCCTGGGGCTTTGCCCGCTTCGTCCTGCCCGGCTCCGGCCTGCTGCGCGGGCTGATCACGCTGCCGCTGACGGTCAGCTATCTGATCATCGGCATGGGGCTGCTGGTGCTGTTCAACTGGGCCGGGGTGCCGAAATCGCTGCTGGCCGCCGGCATCGGCCATGTCGTGATCAACCTGCCGCTGTGCTTTGCCATCATCTACAGCCAGATGGGCGACCACCAGATCAACATCGAGCGCGCCGCGCGCGACCTCGGCGCACCGGAATGGAAGGTGCTGCTGTTGATCACCGTGCCGGTCATGGCGCCCGCCATTTTCGCCGGTTTCTTCCTGTCGATGACCTTTTCCTGGGACGAGTTCGTGATCTCCTTCCTGCTCACCCGCTTCGACACCACGCTGCCGGTCGAGATCTGGAACCTGCTGCGCTCCGGCCTCAACCCGAAGACCAACGCCGTCGGCTCGCTGGTCTTCGCCGTTTCCATCGTGCTGGTGGTGTTTTTTGAACTGACATTGCTGCGGAGAAAGCCGGCATGAGCGCGCCCCTCGTCGACATCAGCAGTGTCTCGCATCGCTTCGGCCAGCATACGGTGCTGAAGGATGTCTCGCTGCGGATCGAGCCCGGCAGCTACACGATCCTGCTCGGGCCGTCCGGGTCCGGCAAGACGACGCTGCTCTCCATTCTGGGCGGCTTCGTCACGCCCAGCGAAGGCAAGGTGTTCATCCGTGGCGAAGACTGCACCTCGGTGCCACCGGCAAAACGGCCGACGACGACGGTGTTCCAGGACTATGCGCTGTTCCCGCATATGAGCGTCGGCAGCAATGTCGGCTTCGGCCTGCGCATGCAGGGCGTCGACGGCACGACACGGGCGGCAAAGGCGCGCGAGGCGCTGGCTCTGGTTGGCTTGGCTGGCGCCTTCGACAAGAAGCCGCACCAGCTCTCCGGCGGCCAGCGGCAGCGCGTGGCGCTGGCGCGTGCGCTGGTGATCGAGCCGGCGGTGCTTTTGCTCGACGAGCCGCTCGGCGCGCTCGACCTCAAATTGCGCCGGCAGATGCAGGACGAGTTGAAAGCGATCCAGAAGCGCGTCGGCACCGCCTTCATCCATGTCACCCACGACCAGGAAGAAGCGATGGCGCTCGCCGACCATTGCGTGGTGATGAATGATGGACGCATCGAGGATGAAGGGCCGCCCGAGCGCGTCTACGCACGGCCGGCGACCCGCTTTTCCGCCACCTTCATGGGCGAAAGCACGATCCTTGCCGGCACGGTCACGGAAGCGAAGGACAGGACAAGCATCGTCGCGACGCCTGTTGGGCCGGTTTCGCTGCCCGGCGCGTTGCCGGTGGGTTCGACTGTTGAGTTGGCCTTACGGCCGGAGCATCTTGTCCTCGGCGCGGCCAGCGGCGGTGTCAGGCTCGGCACGGCTGAGGTGAGCGACGTCGTCTTCCAGGGCAGCTTCAAGCGCGTGCTCGCCGTTTCCGCCCAAGTCCCCTCGCTTCACTTCATCGCCAGGCTGCCGGCGACAGCCACCGTCCAGCCGGGCGACACGGTTGCCGTTTCGTGCGATACCGACCAGATCATCCTGCTGGCGGATTGAGCATGGCAACACTTGCGGTCATCGAGGCACCAGACTGGTACGAGACCATCCGCATGAGCGATGGCGTGACCTTGATCCACGAGCCTTGGATAAAACCGTTCTTCCGCTGCAACATGTGGCATGTGCGCGGCCGCGACCGCGACCTTCTCTTCGATACCGGGCTTGGCCATTTCAGCCTCCGGCGTCACGTGCCGCTGGTCACCGAGCGCAAGCTGACCTGCGTTGCCAGCCACACGCATTTCGATCATATCGGCTGCCACCACGAATTTCCCGAGCGCTGCGTGCACGCGGCCGAGGCTCAAATCCTCGCCGATCCGCGCAATGAATGGACCGCCGCCGGCACCTATGCGACCGACGAGATGTTCGATCGCCAGCCGCAAGGCTGGGACACAGCGCGCTACGGCATTCTGCCCGCGCCAGCCGGCCGCCTGCTCGCGCATGGCGACGTCGTCGATCTCGGCGACCGTGCCTTCGAGGTGATCCACACGCCCGGCCATTCACCCGGCGGCATCGCGCTTTACGAAAACAGGACGGGCATCCTGTTATCCGGCGACATCATCTATGACGGTCCGCTGATCGACGATGTCTACCACTCGGTTGTCGACGACTATGTCGCCACGCTGCTGCGTATGCGCGACCTCGATGTCTCGGTCGTGCATGGCGGCCATTTCCCAAGCTTCGGCAAGGTGCGCTACCGTCAGCTTGTCGACGAGTATCTGGCGCAAAAGCGGCAGGCGGGCTGCCATCTGCGGCAGAGTCCGTAGACTGGATCAACGCATCAGTTCGAAATGCCGCGGAAACGCCTGATGCAGCAGGAGCAGCATGGTCTTGCGCAGCACGTTGGTATCCCGGCTGGATGGATTGAGATGATCCCAATACCACGCGCCATGAACCAGATAGTTCAGGCTCTCCGACAGGGTGTCGATGTCGACGCCGGTATAACCGCCGCTGCGCGAAATCTCGATCAGCAGCTCGCGCGCCTCGGCGGTGTAGGCGAGATCGCTCGGCAGGCCGATCTCGTTGTAGATCTGCATACTCTTGCGGTCGCTGGAGAACACGACAAAGACCGAAACCCATTTTGGATGCTGCCGGGCGAAACGTTGCGCGCAATCGACCGCGCCCAAGGCCCGCTCAACCGGCGACAGGCCGGGCGCCCGCACCAAAGTCACCCACAGCTCATCATATCGATCGCTGAGATACTGGAGGACGGCGCGAAACAAGTTCTCCTTGCTGCGGAAATGGAAGACGACCAGGGCATTGGACGAGCCGACATGTTCGGCGATGCGCTGCATGGTGACGCTTGCCAGCCCCTCCTCCGCGATGAGCTCGATGGTGGCGTCGATGATCCGCTGCACGCTGGCTTCGCCGCGTTCGCGCCGACGATCCCTGGGCGGCGCGGCATCGTTTGCCGCACTTCCATTCTTCGCCATTGCGCCTTTGCGCTTTGCCGCCGCAGCCTTTTGTTGCGCCATCTTCGTCCAGTTCCTTTCGGACCTTCTGGCGGCGATCGCCGGCGCCGCCACGGATCCATTTATTCGAGGTGTCCGGCGTCGGCTCACCACAACCGAGACCGCAGATCAACCACCATCGCGGCAAGGGCCGCATCGCCCCGTTATAGTGACGGACGCGTTTCGGCGTTTGTGTACCACTGCCCCTTGGCCGTCTCATAGGCCATGGCGGCGCGGAAAACATCGGCATCGCAATAGGTGCGGCCGACGATCTGGATGCCCGTCGGCACGCCGCTTGCCGCCCGGCCCGAAGGGATGGACAGAACCGGACAACGGCTCATCATGTTGAACGGCGTCGTCATCACCCAGCCAAGCGACGGGTTCACCTGCTTGCCGTTGATCTCGACCGTACCCGTGGTATGATCGAACTCCGCCGGCACGGAGGGGAGCGCGTTGGTCGGGCAGATCAGCACATCATAGGTCTCCAGCAGCGGCCCCAGCGTCTGGTACATCCTGGCCGCCACTTCGAGTGTTCCGACAAAGTCGGTGGCCTTCGACTTTTGCCCGTCCTCGGCGAACTGCCTGGCATAGCTCGTCATGTCCTTGCCGTGCTTCTTGAGCAACTGCGACAGCGATGCGCCGAACAAATGCTCGAGATAGGCCATGCCCGCCCTGAGCACGTCGTCGCCCCAGCCCAGATCGACCTCCTCGACCGTGGCGCCAAGCGAGCGGAACACATCGCAGGCGGCAAGCGTGTTCTTGCGCACATCGGGGTCCACTTCGAAAGAACCGAGGTCCATCGAGAAAGCAATCTTCCAGCCCTTGATCGGCTTGTAGTCGAGCGGCAGCCGCAGTTTCGGGCGTAGCGTGGCGATGTCGAGCGGGCTCGGTCCAGCCATCACGTTCTGCAGCAGGATCGCATCCCCTACGTTTCGCGCCAGCGGCCCGGTGTGGCAATAGAAATCGAGATTGAACGGCGGCTCGTCCGGATTGCGGCCGTAAGGCGGCTTGAAGCCGACAAGACCGCAGGCCGACGCAGGAATGCGGATCGATCCGGCAATGTCCGAGCCGGTGGCGATCGAGGACGTGCCGGAAGCCAGCGTTGCCGCGGCACCGCCGGACGAACCGCCCGGCGTGAAATCCGGGTTCCACGGATTGCGCGTCACGCCCCACCGTTTCGACCAGGTGTAGCCGGCGCAGCTGAATTCAGGCGTCGCCGTGCGGGCATGGACAATGCCCCCGGCCTTGATGATGCGCTCGTTCATCGTCGAGGTATGGCCACCGATGGCATCCCCGGACAGCAGCGAGCCGTGCGAGGTTGGCTTGCCCTTGATGTAGCTCTCGTCCTTGATGCCGATCGGCAGCCCCTCGAGCGCCCCGGTCCGGGCGCCCTGGCGTATTTCGCCTCGGCTTTCCCAGCCAGGTCCATCGCCTCGTCGAAATGCGTGAAGGTGAAGCAGTTGATCGTCGCCTTGGTTGCCTCGGCGCGGCGGATCGTGGCCTGCATCAGTTCGACAGGCGAAAGCTTCTTCGCCTTGAGCAGCCGCAGCGCCTCGCTGGCCGGCATGTAGCAAAGGTCGAGATCGGTCATGGGAAGTCTCCTGCGATCTTCGCATCGCATTTGGCATGGACGGGAGATGACCGCGCCGCGTGCAGCGGCGCGGGAAAGCCTGGTCAGGTCATTTCTGCAGGTCGGTCCAGATCTTCGTGTAGAGCGCCTGCACGTCGGGCGGGCAGGCCTGCATGAACTGGCCCTTGGCGGCGAACTCGGCGGGAATGTTGACTTCCGGCGCGGTCTTCATGTCGTCGGGCATGAAGGCTTCCGAGCCCTTGATGCCGTTCGAATAGCGCGCAAAGGCTGAGATCAGTGCCGCATTCTGCGGATCCATGATGAAATTCTGGAACAGCTTGGCGTTGTCGATATTTTTGGCGTCCTTGAGGACAGCGACATTGTCCATCCAGATCGGGTACGACATTGATCTTGCCGACGAGTTCGGGGGGTGGGTCGAGGAAGATCGCCGATGTGTTCGGGTCGCCGGCATAAACCGACTTGTTCACCGAAATGCCGGTCGTGCCCCACTGCCATGGAACGGTATATTTACGGCCTGGATCGAATGGAACATCGACCCACCTGGGATCGACGTTCTTGAAGTTTTCCATCTTGTTGGGATCGGTCTCCAAGAGCAGACCTTCGCTGATCCAGAGCGGCATGACGCTCGCCGAGGGCACGACGATGTCATAACCGGAGGCGCCCTGCCGGACCTTGGCCAAGGCGGTATCGTTGGAATCATAGTCGGTGACGGTGACTTTGACCTTGTAGGTCTCCTCGAACTTCTTGATCAGGTCGGGGCTGGTGTAATTGCCCCAATTGTAGATGTTGAGCTCGCCGTCGGCACGGGCCACGCCCGTGACGGTCAGCAGCGACAGGCCGATGGCCGTCGTGGTCAGTTTCCAGTTCATGCTGCATGCTCCCATTGTTGGGACCGGTGGCGTTACGGCCCCAGGTCCGTTTCCTGCTGACGAAAAGACGGCCGCGACAATACCGATCGACGGCACGAGAAGGGCCGTCGACATCGCACTTGCGGCATGCGGCGCGCCGGCAACGGCAAGCCGCATCGCAGTCGAGATATTCCCCTCTTCATGGTGGCCATTCCGGCTGGCGCCGGCTGTCCAACTCAATTCTCGACCTCAGGAGTAACTATGACTAAACATACAGTCAATATCTTTCGGCGCATACGGCCATGGCTCGCCGATTGATGCGCCCGATGTGGTGGACTCAGTGGGCAGCCAGGAAAGAACCTTGGCCGCGACGCCGGGCGCGTCAGGCCGTTGAGGCCGCAATGCCCGCGGCCGCAATTCGCTGGCGGAACCAATCGAAGGTGCGCCCGATGCCTTCCTGATAGGTCGTCCTGGCTTCCCAGCCAGGAAGGACGTGCCTCGCCGAAGTCAGATCCGGACGCCGATTTGTCGGATCGTGGGGAGCCGGAGGGTGGTGCTCGATGCGACTGCCGGGGACGAGCGACCTGACGAATTCAGCAATGCGCAGGACCGAAACCTCGTGATCGTTGCCGATGTTCAGAGGGCCGCGATGCGAGATGCCGTCGCGCCAGAAGTATCGTTCCAACCCCTCGACGATGTCGTCGACATAGCCCCAACTGCGCGATTGGGAGCCGTCGCCATAAACCGTCAGAACCCCGGTTGTCAGAGCCTGGATGGCAAAGTTCGAAACGGCACGTCCGTCGTCGATGCGGGTTCGCGGCCCATATGTGTTGAAAATCCTGACGACGCGAATGTCGAGCCCGCCAACCCGCTGCTGTTCGAACAGCAATGCCTCGGTGCAGCGCTTGCTTTCATCATACGAGGCCCTGGGACCGGTGCAGTCCACCGATCCCCTGTAACTCTCGGGTTGCGGTGAAACGTGGGGGTCGCCATAGACTTCCGAGGTCGAGGCGAAGCAGAAACGGCCGCCGGGCTTGAGCAGCGTCAGAAGATTGAGCGCGCCGCCGATGTTGGCCTTGATCGTGCGTACCGGCTCGCGCATGTACCAAATCGGCGACGCCGGCGACGCGAGATGGATGATCTCATCGAAGCGCTGAAGGGATGAAAAGCTTTCGGCATCGGCAATCTGCAGATCGAAACGCGGATCGGCGACATGCGCGACGTTGTCTCGCGTCCCGGTCCAAAGATTGTCGACGACGACCAGCTTTTCCAGATCGCTTCGCCGCAACAGACGGTCGACCAGATGTGAGCCCAGGAAACCGCAGCCGCCAGAGACCAATACACTGCGTGACATGGAAAACCCCCGCTCCAGACACCCGGCCAGTCAACGAGCCGCAGGGCTTGTTTCCCAACAACAGCGGATACGAGGCTACCCAAAAGCCTTTCCGCCAATCAGTGCAACCATCTACACCGCCAGGCGCCGCGAGCGCAACGAGCAAGCCTTCACGATGGGATGTGCGGCGGCCGACCGCCTCTGCTTCTAAGGAGAGAAACCGCCACGCGATGTCGCGCATCGAAGCGGCCGCCGATGCTGCCCGCCATCGCGAAGATGATCAGGACATTTCAGGCTACAGCGCCCTTTGCGGGCATGGCGCCCCGGCTGCATCGCCACAGCGCGACGCCGTGGGCTGCGGCCGGAAGCTCGTCTCTTCGGACTGGCGCACCAGTTCCGCAAAGAGCAGCGCGAAGCTTCCCAGCATCAGAAAGACGATGATCAGGCGTGTTACCGGCAATATGTCGGCCTCGACTGGCTAGCCCCCACGCCACCCATCCACTGCCGGCTAACATGACCGATCCGGCTTTACGAGACTTTAAGGCCGGTCTTAACCATCACATTCGCGTAGCATTTGACATGATACGCGAACGGCAGGTTAGCATCCGCCGTCCCGCGGTCGCCTTGCCATCCGGCATGGCCGTGCCATCCGGCATGGCGGCTCCCTTTGCAGACGTACCCCGCCCATGCTACCCGACGTTGGCGCGGCCCTGCCGCTGCCAACCGGTCGTCATCGGGGAGCCATGAGCAAAGCCGCCAGCCGCATCGCCTTCGTCTCGTCCGACACGGCTGACGCCAAGACGGCGCTGGAAAGCCTGTCGGCGCGCTATGGCCAGTCTTCCGTCGAGGAGGCCGGGATCGTCGTCGCGCTTGGGGGTGACGGCTTCCTGCTGCAGACCCTGCGCGACACGATGGGGACCGGCAAGAAGGTCTACGGCATGAACCGTGGCACCATCGGCTTCCTGATGAACGAGTATCGTTCCGGCGGCCTGACGGAGCGTCTCGAAGCCGCCGTCGCCGAAACGATCCGCCCGCTGGAGATGTTGGCCGTGACGTCGGAAGGCGAAACGATTTCGGCACTGGCGATCAACGAGGTGGCGCTGTGGCGTCAATCGTACCAGACGGCCAAGATCCGCATCACCGTCGACGAACAGGTCCGGCTTGAGGAACTGAACTGCGATGGCGTCATGATCGCAACCCCGGCCGGGTCCACCGCCTACAATCTTTCGGCGCACGGACCGATCCTGCCGCTCGACGCGCCGCTGCTGGCGCTGACCCCAGTCAGCCCGTTTCGCCCGCGCCGCTGGCGCGGCGCGCTGCTCTCCAACAAGGCGACCGTGCGCTTCGACATCCGCGAGCCCGAAAAGCGGCCGGTGAACGCCGCCGCCGACCATACCGAGGTCAAGGCAGTGACCTCGGTAACGGTGCGAGAATCACCAACGGCGACAGCAACGTTGCTGTTCGATCCCAATCATTCCTGGAACGAGCGTATTCTCGCCGAACAGTTCCGCTATTGAGCCGGCGCTGCGACCGACAGGTCGATTAAGCATCCCGATTAAGGTTACAACTTCACAATCGTGCCATTGCTGCCCGTTTCTGTTGACAAATCGAGGGCTTGCTCCTAATTGCAATACCAATCTTGCAGGCGTGTGGCGCTTGCCGCGACAGACGCCATTAGACGCCGTTGCGCTTCCCCGAACCAGCCAAAGACAACAACACTTGTCCTCAGACACCACGACCGCTCAAGAAGCGTTGACCTTCGCAGACCTCGGCCTGTCGCCGAAGGTCCTTTCCGCAGTCACCGACGCCGGATATATCCAACCGACGCCGATCCAGGCTGGTGCGATCCCGCACGCCTTGCTCGGCAAGGATATTTTGGGCATCGCCCAGACCGGCACTGGCAAGACGGCTTCCTTCGTGCTGCCGATGCTGACCCGCCTCGAAAACGGCCGGGCGCGCGCGCGTATGCCGCGCACGCTGATCCTCGAGCCGACGCGCGAGCTCGCCGCGCAGGTCGAAGAGAATTTCATCCGCTACGGCAAGAACCACAAGCTCAACATCGCGCTCTTGATCGGCGGTGTCTCATTCGACGAACAGAACAAGAAGCTGGAGCGCGGCGTCGACGTGCTGATCGCGACGCCCGGCCGCCTGCTCGATCACCGCGAGCGCGGCAAGCTGTTGCTCAACGGCGTCGAGATCCTCGTCATCGACGAAGCGGATCGCATGCTCGACATGGGCTTCATTCCCGACATCGAGCGCATCTGCGAGATGATCCCGTTCACCAGGCAGACGCTGTTCTTCTCGGCGACGATGCCGCCTGAAATCACCAAGCTGACCGAGAAGTTCCTGCACGCGCCGGTGCGCGTCGAGGTCTCGAAGGCGGCATCCGCCGCCACCAACATCATCCAGCGGCTGGTCAAGTCCGGCTCCAAGCCATGGGACAAGCGCGAGACGCTGCGCAATCTGATCAAGGCCGAAGACGCGGAGCTGAAGAACGCCATCATCTTCTGCAACCGCAAGGTTGAAGTGGCGGAGCTGTTCCGCTCGCTGCTGAAATATGATTTCGACGCCGGTGCGCTGCATGGCGACATGGACCAGCGCGCGCGCATGCAGATGCTGGCCAATTTCCGCGACGGCAAGCTGCGCTATCTCGTCGCTTCCGACGTCGCCGCGCGCGGCTTGGACATCCCCGACGTCAGTCACGTCTTCAATTATGACGTGCCGATCCACGCCGAGGACTATGTCCACCGTATCGGCCGTACCGGCCGCGCCGGTCGCTCCGGGAAATCCTTCACCATCGCGACCAAGTCGGACACCAAATACATCGAGGCCATCGAGCGGCTGATCGGCAACAAGATCGAGTGGCATGACGGCGACTTGTCGACGGTGGTTGCCAGCGAAGGCGGCGAGGACGATGCTCCGCGCCGTGGCAAGGGCGCGCCGCGCCGCGCCGGCCGCAAGGACGACGATCGCAGCAGGGAAAAGGGCGGCGAGCGCAAACCGCGCGAACGCCACGCCAAGCGCAGCGAAGACACGGCACCGGAAACGGTCCGCGAGGATCAGCCGGTGGCCGAGGTCGCAGCCGCCGACGTCGGCGAACGGCGCTCGCGCAAGGAAGCGATCCGTTCGGAAAACACCGAGCGCAAATCGTCCGATCGCAACGAACAGCGCGCACCCGAACGCGGCGACACCAGGCCGCAGCGCGACAACAGCCGCCCTGCCCGCCGCCCCCAGGAAGACAACGATTCCACCGTCGGCTTCGGCGATGACATGCCGGCCTTCATGCGGATCGTCGCCAAGGTCTGATCCCGACCGCTTCGAAGGCAAGCCGGCCATCCGGCTTGCCTTCTCGGTAGTGCTCCCGGCCTGGCCCGCCCGTTACATCGGCCCAGGCATCATCTTGGTTGGCTTTTCCAGCATCGGAAACTCGGCCTTGTTGCATTTCACCTTCGGGTTCGTCGGACTGAACATGCCGTTCGGATTGTCCCCGAGCCAGGCATGAAGGTCGTAGTGGACGAACTCCTTCGGGATGAGAGGGTAGTGCCCCTCCATCGGCCCCATGAAGGTTTGGCCAAACAGCTTCGGGGGCTCCTTGATGTCCGGCGTCAGAGGCACCAGCCATTCCACGCCCACCAGCCGCAAACCCTTCTTGGTCGGTTCGTAGATCAGCACATTGGGGTGCATGGGGTCGAGTTTTTGGCCGACGCTCGGGACGTTGACGAAGTGGATACCCATGGCGCCCTTCGGGTAATCCATCGCGCCCGGTATCTTTTCTCCGCTGTAGTAGACGCAGCCGACCGTCGACAGATAGAGGTCACGGACGGCGGCGGTGTAATCCGCATATTTGGCGAGCGATTTTTTCAAGGCTTCGATGTCGGCCTTGTTGGCGTCCTCGGCTCGAGCCGAAGCAACGTTCAGCCACGCGCCTACCAAACCTGTCAAAACGAGGACGCCGCAGCGCCCAAGGCTGGCTGTTCTTGTCATGCATTCCTCCCAGATTTCTGATCTGGCCGTGCAAGACCGAGGCGGAAAAAATGCTGATTGCGCGGCCAGTGACACCGCCTCATCCCCTCAGGAACAGCGATGACGCTATTCCTTTCCATGGCCGCGGGAAAGCAATTATTTTAGTAATAGCTAACCTTACGACGCACCCATCTGAAGAGCGCCGCTCAAACAAAGACGGCCCCCATGCGGGGGCCGTTTCGCATTGACTTGCCGAACAGCTCAGGTGAGCGGCGACAACTGGATCTCGACACGGCGGTTCTGGGCGCGACCTTCGGCCGTGGCATTGGATGCGACCGGACGCGTCTTGCCGAAGCCGGTGACTGCGAAGCGTCGCTGATCCACGCCCTGACCGGACAGATAGTTCGCTACCGCCAAAGCACGACGCTGCGACAGATCGAAATTGTGCTGGTCGCCACCGGTCGAATCGGTGTGGCCGAACACGTCGACCGTGGTCTGCTTGAACTTCTTCAGCACCAGCGCGACAGAGTTCAGGACCTGGTAGAAGCCGGGCTTCACCGCATCCTGATCCGAGTTGAAGGTGATGTCGGACGGCATGTTGAGGATGATCTGGTCGCCGCTGCGGGTGACGCTGACACCGGTGCCCTCGAGCTGCCGGCGCAGTTCGGCCTCGTTCTGGTCCATGGTCGCGCCGATGGCGCCGCCGGCCAGCGCGCCGATGCCGGCGCCGATCAGTGCGTTGCGGCGGTCATTGCCGCCGGCAAGCAGGCCAAGGCTGGCACCCGCCAGGGCGCCAAGGCCGGCGCCGGCCGCCGTGTTGGAAATCTTCTGGTCCCCTGTATACGGATCGGTGGTGGTGCAGGCGCTCACGAGCACAGCCGTCGCCACGACGACGAGCACAGTCTTTTTCATAGGATGGTCCCTCTCCAAGTCACGCCTTGCGGTGGCGCCAAATCAGCCCTTCCCGCGACTTGTACCACGAATTGCGGCGAAAAGCGGAACGGCAAAAGCGCCGCTCACGGCTTTTCCCGAGAGACCAATACCGGGTGGTGGCGCCGCATCGCCGTGCCGGAATGGTCTGGATCAGGCTACCAGAGGTTCTTGCCGTCTATGACAACCACTTCGACCTTGTCGAGATCGAAATCATCGAACAGCCGCGAGTTGACGCTGATCTTGGGATTGTCGAAATCCGGCTCGCCGGTCGACCAGTCCGGCGTTTCGGTAAAGGTGCCGCAGCCGCAGGTGGCGCAAAAACCGTGCTTTACGGTTTTCGACCCCCAACGGTAGAAAGAGACGTTCTCCATCGGGCTGGTGAGCTTGAATTGCGAAGGCAGGTAGTAGGCCCAGAGCGAGCCGCGTTTCGAGCAGAAAGAACAGGTGCATTGCGTCACCGTCTGCGGTGCCTGCGAAACCTCGAATGTCGTCGCCTTGCAATGACAGCTTGCCTTGATGGTCATCAAAAAACTCCTCCTGTCGCCCGCCACCCTGTGCGGCAAAGGCAGCATAAAGAGCTGCTCCTGACAACTGTCCGTCAGCAAGCATCCACCGAACCGCGGAACCCGGCGTCGGCCCCCGTCACACGCGACACGAACGTCCGAGCGCCGTCCTGTCGTCAATAGGAACGCGGCGGCACGAACAGGCAGATTGTCTTGCCGGCGTCGAGACCGGCCTGATGTGCACACCAGTGGAACTCGCCATCCGGGCTGTCCTTGACACGCTTGTCGGTCATTGGGACGACCTCACCCGTTCCCGCAATGACATAGCCCTCGGGTTTCTCCAGCACTTCGCCTGTATGGGTCGTGCGACAATCATAGTTGGCGCAGCATGCGAACGGATAACTCCAGCCTTGTGGCTTCGCCGCCGTGGGCGTGGCGTCATGCGCGAAGGCAGGTGCCGTCAGCATTGCCATCGCGCCGATCGCGAACAGGGAAAACAAAAGTCGGCCAGCCGGTTGAACGGCATTGGCCGATCTGAGTGTGGCAGCAGACATGGAAACGTTCCTTTCAAACGAGCATCAAGCGTTTCGCTTGCCCGTTCCCGGAACGTGTCTTCCCAGTGGCCGGATCGTCAGGTCGCAGATATGCCGCGTCCGGCCATAAATGCTTTTTCTCTCCCAGCCCTTGGATGCTGGGCTGATTCCTTGGTCGGCGCAAGAAAATGCACTCCCGACATCGTTTTTATAGACGTCAAGTATCCGCTACCGCCGACGAGATGAGGCCAAGGTCAATTCCCGGCAAACGGGCGTCGGATAAACGGAATTGGCCCGCTGTGGTTCCAGCCTATTGCTGGTCAGAGCCGGCAATCACGTGCTCTTGATACCGCGGCAGGTCATCGGTGATGGTGAACCAACCCGCCTTCGAACCGACGAAGATGTGTGCGGTTGGCCGGATCGACGGGTTATCGACGAGGGTTCCCATGGCGACATGGACGTAGGCGCCGTCGCGCACGAGCGAATAAAGCAAGGAGCCGCACCGGCCGCAATGCGCGTTATGGCCGCTTTCGTCGCCGAAGATCAGGAGCTTGTCCTCGCCTTCGGTGAGGACAAGCTTTTCACGCTCGATACCGGCGAAAGGCTTGAAGGCCGAACCGGTGGTGCGCCGGCAGTCCGAACAATGGCAATTCGCGGCGTAGATGAATTCGTCGGCGACCTCGTAGTGAACCGCGCCGCAAAAGCACTTTCCGGCGAGCTTGCTGATCATCGGCCTCTCCTTCGCCCGACGCTTGAGGCTATGTGCAGATTCCTAGTCCAGGTCCGCCACGGCTTCGCCCGCACCGCCCTCGATGCGCTGCGACAACGAGGCTTCCATGAAATCGTCGAGGTCGCCATCGAGCACGCTCGACGGGCTGGTGCTCTCCACGCCGGTGCGGAGATCCTTCACCAACTGGTAGGGCTGCAGCACATAGGAGCGGATCTGGTGACCCCAGCCGATATCGCTCTTCGACGCTTCGGTGGCGTTTGCAACCGCCTCGCGCTTCTTCAGCTCTTCCTCGTACAGGCGCGAGCGCAGCATCTCCCAGGCCTTGGCCTTGTTCTTGTGCTGCGAACGTTCGGCCTGGCAGGCGACCGCGATCCCCGTGGCCAGATGCGTGATGCGCACCGCCGAATCGGTGGTGTTGACGTGCTGGCCGCCCGAGCCGGACGAGCGATAAGTATCGATGCGGACATCGGATTCGGAGACGTCGATCTCGATTGTGTCGTCGATGACCGGATAGACCCAGACGCTGGCGAAGGACGTATGCCGGCGCGCATTGCTGTCATAGGGCGAAATACGCACCAGGCGATGAACGCCCGATTCCGTCTTCATCCAGCCATAGGCATTGTGGCCTTTGATCATCAACGTGGCGGACTTGATGCCGGCCTCTTCGCCGTCATGCATTTCCAGCACTTCGACCTTGAAGCGACGGCGCTCGGCCCAGCGCGTGTACATGCGCAGCAGCATCGAGGCCCAGTCCTGGCTTTCGGTGCCGCCGGCGCCGGCATGGATTTCGAGATAGGTGTCGTTGGAGTCTGCTTCACCCGACAGCAGCGTCTCGACCTGGCGGGCCTTCGCCTCGCCTTGCATCGAGCGGATCGCGGCTTCCGCCTCGGCGATCACGCCCTCGTCGCGCTCTTCCTCGCCGAGCTCGATCAGGCCGATATTGTCTTCCAGCGCCTGCGTCAGACCCTTCACCGAGGCGATGCCCTCTTCGAGGCCCTGGCGCTCGCGCATCAGCTTCTGCGCTTCCAGCGGCTCGTTCCAGAGGCTGGCGTCCTCGGCGCGCACATTGAGGTATTCAAGCCGCTTTATGGCCTGATCCCAGTCAAAGATGCCTCCTCAGCAGGGTTATCGCCTGCCTGATCTCGTCGACAATGTTCTGCGTTTCCGCGCGCATGGCTGGCTGTTCTGTCCTGTTTGCTGAAATCGGTCGGCGCGATACATAGGCAGGCCGCCGCCGGCTGTAAAGCAAAATGGGCTGGCGCCAAGGCCAGCCCATCCGCTCCTGAAAATCGTCAGTAGAGGCCGCCGCCTCCGGACTGGATGGCTTGGTTGGCCTGCGGCGACAGCGCGCCGCCGGTGGCATTGGAGCCGTCGGCACCCATGCCGATCACCCAATAGCTGTCGGCGGGACCGGTGCCCGGCTTGAAGGCTTCGATGATGGTGCCCGGATCGCCCGATGCGGCACGCATGCCGGTCTTGCGGTTGATGGCGACCAGATTCATGCCTTCGGGCACCTTGAAGTCGACATTGGGCGTGCCGTCCAGCGCCACCCGCATGAAGTCCTTGAAGATCGGGGCCGCGAGACCACCGCCGGTGGCGCCATGGCCGAGGCCGCGCGGCGTGTCGTAGCCCATGTAGAGGCCGACGACGAGGTTGGGCGTGTAGCCGATGAACCAGGCGTCCTTTTCGTCGTTGGTCGTCCCGGTCTTGCCGGCGATGTGGCGACCGAGTTCGCCGATGGTGGCGCCGGTGCCGCGCTGCACGACACCTTCCATCATCGAGGTGATCTGGTAGGCCGTCATCGGATCGAGCACCTGCTCGGAATTGTCGACCAGCTCCGGCTCCGGCTGGTTCTGCCATTCGGGCGCATTGCAGCCCTGGCAGCCACGCTCATCCTGCTTGAACACCGTCTTGCCGTAGCGGTCCTGGATGCGGTCGATGAGCGACGGTTTGATCGACTTGCCGCCATTGGCCATGATCGAATAGGCCGACACCATGCGCATCACGGTGGTTTCGCCGGAGCCCAGCGCCATCGGCAGATAGGGCGCCAGATGGTCGTAGACGCCGAAGCGCTCGGCATATTCGACGACCAGCTTCATGCCCATGTCATTGGCAAGCCGCACCGTCATCAGGTTGCGCGACTTCTCGATGCCGGAGCGCAGGGTTGCCGGACCGGCGACGGTGCCGTCGTAATTCTTCGGCGTCCAGCTCGTGTTGCCGCTCTGGATCGTGATCGGCCCGTCCATAATCACCGAAGCCGGCGTATAGCCATTGTCGAGCGCTGCCGAATAGACGATCGGCTTGAACGAGGAGCCCGGCTGGCGCATGGCCTGCGTGGCGCGGTTGAATTCGGACTGCGCATAGGAGAAGCCGCCGACCATGGCCAGCACGCGGCCGGTGTGCGGATCCATGGCGATCAGGCCGCCCTCCACTTCGGGCACCTGGCGCAAGCTGTAGGTGCCGTCGGCACCATCGTTTTTCTGCACGAAGATGACGTCGCCCGGCTTCAGCACCTCCGCCGGCGACTTGGCCTTGACGGTCCTGCCGGCGACCACATGGCGCATGGCAAAACCCATGTCCTCCCTGCTGATGGTGCCTTCGACGCGTTCCTTGACGATCTCGCCCGACGCCTGCCGTGCGGGCTGCAGGCCGATCGACAGGCCGGTCGCCGAACTGTCGAGCACCACGGCGAGCGACCATTCGGGAACATCCTCCAGCCCCTTGACGTTGCCCAGCGGCACGCCCCAGTCGCCCGATACGTCGATCGATGTCACCGGCCCGCGATAGCCGCGCAGCGTGTCGTATTTCATCAACCCGTTCTGCATCGATTTGCGGGCAATGAGCTGGATCTTCGGATCGAGCGTGGTGCGGACGGAGAGGCCGCCTTCGTAGAGCGCGTTCTCGCCGTAGCGGGCGATGATCTGGCGGCGCACCTCTTCGGTGAAGTACTCGCCGGCGAACAGATAGGTGCCGCTGCGCCGCGGCGTCACACCCAGCGGCTCGGCCTTGGCCTTGTTGCCTTCCTCACGCGTGACGTAGCCGTTCTCGACCATCTGGTCGATGACCCAGTTGCGGCGCTCGATCGCGCGATCGGCATGCTTGAAAGGGTGGTAGTTGTTCGGCCCCTTGGGCAGGGAGGCCAGGTAGGCGGCCTCGGCCACGGACAGTTCGTTGACCGACTTGTCGAAATAGGTCAGCGCCGCACCGGCGACGCCATAGGCGCCGAAGCCGAAGAAGATTTCGTTGAGGTAGAGCTCGAGAATGCGATCCTTGGGATAGGCCTGCTCGATGCGGAAGGCGAGGATCATCTCCTTGATCTTGCGTTCGTAGGTTTGGTCCGAGGACAACAGGAAGTTCTTCGCCACCTGCTGGGTGATCGTCGAGGCGCCGACCTGACGCCGGCCCGAGCCGAGATTCTGCAGGTTGACGATGATGGCGCGGCCGAGGCCGGTCACATCGATGCCCGGGTGGTTGTAAAAATTCTTGTCTTCCGCCGACAGGAAAGCCGCTTTGACGCGGTCCGGTATGGCCTGGATCGGCAAATACAGGCGCCGTTCGCGCGCATATTCTGCCATCAGCGCGCCGTCAGACGCATGGATGCGGGTGGTCACCGGCGGCTCGTATTTGGCCAGCACCTCGTAGTCGGGCAGATCCTTCGACAAATGGCCGATGTAGATCGCAACGCCCGCCGCGACCAGAAGGGCCAGCGTCGTGCCGATGCCGAAAAAATAGCCAATGAGACGAATCATACCCGCTCCAGTCCTTGGTTCGGGAATTTCCTAAACGAAGCCGCCTTTCGCGCAAGCTTTCGAGCCGGTCCCAATCCGTAATCGAAAACCCTTGTCGCCGCCATGTGGACAAAATACGGCAGTGCCTGATTTCGCGGCCGCGAGCCGGAAATAAAAGCACCGGGTGTTGTCGTCGCGCAACGCCGCCCTCTGGTTGCAGGCGTCGCCTTGCATGTCAACCTCCGGCTCCCGGTCCGGCCTTGGCCGACGCGAACAGCGCGACGGCGTTGGTTATGCTCTGGGCCGCCTTGCCGCGCCAATCGGCGTTGAGCAACTGCGCCTCGTCCTTGGCGTTCGAGAGATAACCGAGTTCGACCAGCACTGACGGCACGTCGGGTGCCTTGAGCACCTTGAAGCCCGCGGAACGCTGCGGATTGTTGATGAGGCCGACGCTGGTCGACAGTTGGCCAACCAGCGTGTGGGCGAAACTCATCGAGAAATTGTGCGTTTCGCGGCGGATCAGGTCGATCAGGATGTCGGTGACTTCCTTGTTGTCGTTCTTGATCTCCATGCCGGCGAACTGGTCGGAGAGGTTCTCACGGTCGGCAAGCGCCTGCGCCTCGGGGTCCGAAGCCTTGTCGGAGACGGTGTAGACGGTGGCGCCGCGAATGCCTTTGACGCTGATCGTGTCGGCATGGATCGAAATAAGCAGGTCGGCCTCATGCTGACGGGCGATGCGCACGCGGTCGTCCAGACGCAGGAATTCGTCTGTGTCGCGCGTCATGAACACATCGTAATTGCCGACGGCCGCGAGTTTGTCGCGCAGCTCCGTGGCGAAGGCCAGCGTGACGTTTTTTTCGATGGTGCCGTTCAGGCCCTCGGCACCGCCGTCGATGCCACCATGGCCGGGGTCGATGACGACAGTGAAGCGATGGCCCGGATTGGAGACCGGTCCGGTGCCGACCCGCCCTCCCTTGTCGGTCGAAACGGTCGATCCGGTGGTCAGCGCCTGATTGGCCAGCGCCACGTCGAACTCGCGCTCGGATGCCGCCGACATGTCGATGGCAATGCGGTAGCCGGTTCCGTCCTCGTTCTTGAGCACGTCGAGCTTGTCGACGGCGAACGGTCCCTTGCCGGTGAGGATCAGACGCGAAACGCCCTCGCCAAGGGCGCCCAGGCGTACGCCCTTGACCAGGCCCCGCGCCTTCAAATCCTTGGCATCAACGGCGAATCTCGTATTCGCGAGATCGATGACAAGACGGTTGGGACCGCGCAACAGGAACCATTTGATATCGGGTTCGCGATCGAAATCCATGACGATGCGCATCTTGGTGGCATCGCCGGCCATCTTGTAGCCTTTTGCCACGAGCGGAGCGTCGGCGGCATTGGCATTTGAGGACAAGGCGGATGAGACCGCCAGCAGCAGCAAGAGGCAGAAAGCGGCCAGGATCCGGCCGCCGACACGACATCCCTTGTCTGTGAAGTCCGCCAATCCCATCTCTCTTCCAGTCGCTCCCGGTTTGGCGCCCGGCGCCGGTCGTTTCGTCCAAATGCCGGTTAGGCCGCGAACTCGATTAACGATTGGTATCCAGAGAAGGTTAACCAAGCCTTTTCATGCAAGGGCCGCAAGCCTTGGCTTACGCTACGGAACGGCTTTTTGCCGGCATCGGAAATCGGGGTTGCCTTCCACCCCGCCAAATCATAAAAGCGACGGTGGATCACTGCAATCCTGGAACCGCCCTCCTCCGCAGCTTCCTGCTACAGGGTCAGATGAAAAAGGCGGCTCCTTTCGCTTCACGCGAAAAGGGTTCAGGTGATCGCGACGAATTTCGCAGGTGTGCGCCCGTGGCGGGGGAATCGCCTGCGTGAGGAAAACGGCCGGGTTTGTTCCCGCGCCGGCTCTGTATGAGCAAACAAGCTGGTCCGGTTCGTCCGGGCTTTGGTTCAAAAAGTTCTGTTGGTGACGATGGCTTCAAGCGCAATCATGGAAAGGTCCGCATCAAACCGCGCCATTATGGCTGCGGGCGGCACCGCCATGGCGCTCAGGCGGCGGCCGACGGACGTTCAAATATCCGGCACCCACATTCCAGACACGCAGCAGCAGGCTTTGCCTCGCAAGCTGCTGCTGACGGCTGCCGGGGGGAAACGAAATAATGCCCAACAAAATGCTGATAGACGCCTCCCACCCGGAGGAAACACGCGTTGTCGTCGTACGCGGTAACCGTATCGAAGAATTCGACTTTGAATCCCAGGACAAGAAGCAGCTCAAAGGAAACATCTACCTAGCCCGCGTAACGCGCGTAGAGCCCTCCCTTCAGGCAGCCTTTGTCGAATATGGCGGCAACCGTCACGGTTTTCTCGCCTTCAGTGAAATTCACCCCGACTACTACCAGATTCCGGTCGCCGATCGTCAGGCACTGCTGCGCGCGGAAGCGCAGGAGGCTGAGGACGAAGAGAACGAGGACGGCGACGGCGATGATCGCCAGAACCGCGATCGCGGACGGCGCGGCCGCAGGCGCGGCGGCAAGCCCCGCGACCGGGGCGAGCACAAGCGCGATGCAGCCGATTCCGGCGAGGCAAGCGACGCTGCCGACGAGGCAGAAGAAGGCGCCGACGCTGGTGTCGAGGACATCTCGCACACGTCCGAGATCATCGAACATGCGGCTGATTCGTCCGAACATGCCGATGCGTCCGAACATGGCGAGGATTCCGCCGAGCAGGACGAAGGCGAAACCCGCGAAGGCGGTCCGACGTCGATCGCAGCCTCGGTCGAAGCCGATGTGATTTCCGAACCCGTCACGCAGGCCGAACAGGGCAACGAAGCGACGTCAGGTGACAATGATCGCGGCATGCTCGAGGAAGTGCAGTCCTCGCATCCGGATGATCATGAGGTCGAATCGGTCGGTGCCGAGGATGCGCTGGAAGAAGTGCGCAACCGCCGCAAGCCGGTGCGCCGCCAGTACAAGATCCAGGAAGTGATCAAGCGCCGGCAGATCCTCTTGGTGCAGGTCGTCAAGGAAGAGCGCGGCAACAAGGGCGCGGCGCTGACCACCTATCTGTCGCTGGCCGGCCGTTATTCGGTGCTGATGCCGAACACGGCGCGTGGCGGCGGTATTTCGCGCAAGATCACCAGCGCTGTCGACCGCAAGCGCCTGAAGGAGGTCGTTGCCGATCTCGAAGTGCCGCAGGGCATGGGCGTCATCCTGCGCACCGCCGGTGAGAGCCGCACCAAGGCGGAGATCAAGCGCGATTACGAATATCTGATGCGGCTTTGGGAAAATGTCCGCAATCTCACCTTGCAGTCCACGGCCCCTGCCCTGGTCTACGAGGAAGGCAGCCTGATCAAGCGCTCGGTGCGCGACCTCTACAACAAGGATATCGACGAGATTCTCGTCTCCGGCGAGGAAGGCTACCGCGAGGCCAAGGACTTCATGCGCATGCTGATGCCGAGCCACGCGAAGGTGGTTCAGCCGTTCCGCGACACGACGCCGATCTTCGTGCGCAACGGCATCGAGGCACAGCTCGACCGCATGCTGCAGCCGCAGGTGACGCTGAAGAGCGGCGGCTACATCATCATCAACCAGACCGAAGCGCTGGTTGCCATCGACGTGAATTCGGGCCGTTCCACCAAGGAGCACTCGATCGAGGACACCGCGCTCCACACCAATCTGGAAGCGGCCGAGGAAGTCGCGCGTCAGCTCAGGCTGCGCGATCTTGCCGGCCTGATTGTCATCGACTTCATCGACATGGAGGAAAACCGCAACAACCGCTCCGTCGAGAAGCGGCTGAAGGATCACCTCAAGAACGATCGTGCGCGCATCCAGGTCGGCCGTATCTCGCATTTCGGCCTGATGGAGATGTCACGCCAGCGCATCCGCGCCAGTGTGCTGGAATCGACCATGAAGCCCTGCCCGCATTGCGGCGGCACCGGCCATGTGCGCTCCGATTCGTCGGTCGCGCTAATGGTGGTGCGGGCGATCGAGGAATTCCTGCTCAAGGATTCGCGCAGCCACATCACGGTACGGACGCCGGCGGCAACCGCACTCTACGTGCTCAACCACAAGCGCGGCACGCTGGTCGAACTCGAAAGCCGCTTCGGGCTGACGATCACCGTCGAGGCCGACGATTCGGTCGGTTCGCAGCACTATGCGATCTTCCGCGGCGCGCTGGCTGAAAAGCCGGAAGGCTTTGTCGAGGCGCGCAGCTTCCCGGCCTATGTCGAGTCGGAAGAGCCCGAAGACGAGATTGTCGTCGTCGAGGAAGATGACGAGGCGCCGGTGCAGGCCGAACAGCCACGCCAGCAGCCGCAGCAACAACCCCGCCCTGCTGCCGCCGGTGGCGAGGAAGGCGAAGGCCGCGACCGCAAGCGGCGCAAGCGTCGGCGTCGGCGCGGCGGCAAGGATCGCGATCGCGAACATGGCGCCCCTGCGGACGGTGCTTCCGTCTCGGCTCCGGCCGGTGACTCGGCCGCCGGCGATGGCGACACGGATGCGGACGACAACGTCCCTGTTGGTGTTGCCGAAACGTCTGGGACAGCTGAAGCTTCGGACGAAGGCCAGGGCAAAAAGCGCCGGCGCGGCAAGCGCGGCGGCAAGCGCAACCGCCGCGAAGACGGTGAAGGCGAGGCTGAGGCGACTGCTGGCGAAGCAGCCGACGCGTCCGAAGTCGAAGTCTCGGCAACCGAGGTGATCGCCGGAGGGCCGGTGGTTACCGCAGCGGCCGAAGAGCCGGTGGCGCTTGCTCCGGCCAATGATGACGCACCGAGCACGGAGAAGCCCAAGAAGCCACGCCGTGCCGCCAAGCCGAAGAAGGCCGCGGCCGAAATCGTCGCCGAGGAGCCGGCTGCCGAGGCGGAAGCACCGGTCGAGACGCCGGCCACTGCGTCCGACGAGGCAGTGGCTGTCGAGAAGGCACCGAAGGCCCGCCCATCGCGGCGCAAGCCGGCGGCGGTGAATGCGCCGGTCGAGCCGGTGGTGTCTTCGACCGTAGCGGAAGAGCCCGCGGCCAAGGCTGAGGACAAGACCGAGGACAAGCCGAAACGCGGCGGATGGTGGCAGCGGAAGGGCTTTTTCTAAGCCTTTCAGCCACCTGAGCTAGTTCTCTGACAAAAAATCCCGCGCCGTCTCGAAGACGGCACGGGATTTTCTTATCTCGCGTTATGCCGGATCGCGAAAGGCTAAAATGCTTCTTTGATTCCAAGCATGTCGTTGTCCCAAAACCGCTGCGCACTTTTGGGCGACATGCATCACGGCGCGAAGATCGACCAGTTCATCATCCTGGCCAGCTTTTCCAGCGCGATCGATCCCAGCTTGGAGTTGCCGTTGGCATTGAGGCCCGGCGACCAGACGGCAAGCGACGCCACGCCAGGCACGATGCCCAATATGCCGCCGCCGACGCCGCTCTTGCCGGGAATGCCGACGCGGAAAGCGAAATCGCCGGAGCCGTCATAGTGACCGCAGGTCAGCATCATCGCGCCGATGCGGCGTGCCCGTTCGGCCGACACCACGGAATGCCCGGTCGCCGGGTTCTTGCCGCCATTGGCGAGGAAGCGGCCGGCGAGCGCCAGTTGCCGGCAACTCATGGCGATGGCGCAATGGTGGAAGTAGACGCCCAGCGCCAGCTCCGGCGCATGGTGGAGATTGCCGAAGGATTTCATGTAGTTGGCAAGCGCGAAGTTGCGGTAGCCGGTGGCCCGTTCGGACGCCGCGACCTCCCGGTCGATGATGATCGTCTCATCATCGGCTAGGAACTGGATGAAGCGCAGGATCTCGCCGATCGCCTCGCGCGGCTGGTGGCCGGCAAGCAGGATGTCGGAAATGACGATGGCGCCGGCATTGATGAACGGATTGCGCGGAATGCCGTTCTCATGCTCGAGCTGCACGATCGAGTTGAACGGATTGCCTGACGGTTCGCGCCCGACCCGCTGCCACAGCGCATCACCGACATTGCCGAGCGCCAGTGTCAGGGTGAACACTTTCGAGATGCTCTGGATCGAAAAGGCCTGCTCGGCGTCACCCGCCATCAGCACGCGGCCGTCATTGGTGACGGCGGCGATGCCGAATTTCTTCGGATCGACCTTCCCCAGCTGCGGAATGTAGGTGGCGACGTCGCCACGATCGCTGCGATCGGCCATTTCGGCGGCGACTTCGGCCAATGCCTGATCGAGTTTGGGGGCCTGATCAAGTTTGGGGGCCTGATCAAGTTTGGGGGCCTGTTCGGGTTCCGGCATGGCGCTACCTCAACCAGCGTTCAATGCGCGTCATCGCCTCGACCATGTCGTCGTGGCTGCCGGCATAGGAAAACCGCATCATGCGGTGCCCCGCCTGGGTGTCGAAGTCGCGGCCGGGCGTTGCCGCGACATGCGCTTCAGCCAGCATCTTTCGCGCAAAGGCCATGCTGTCGTTGGTATGCCGGGTGACATCGCAAAAGGCATAGAAGGCGCCGTCCATGGGCGCCGCCAGCGGAAAGCCGAGTTCCGGCAAACGTTTCATCAAGAGCTGACGATTCCGGGCGTAGCGGCCCTTGACCGCTTCCAATTCCTCGGTCGCCCTGAACGCCTCGATCGCGGCGACCTGCGATAGCTCCGGCGGCGAGATGTAGAGGCTCTGTGCGACGCGCTCGACCGGCCGCACCAGGTTCTGCGGCAGCACCATCCAGCCGATGCGCCAGCCGGTCATGCAGTAATATTTGGAGAAGGAATTGATCACCGCCACATCGCCGCCATAGGCAAGCGCCGTGGTGTCGGGGGCGGCATAGGCCAGCCGGTGATAGATTTCGTCGGAGATGACGGCGATGCCGAGGTCTTGTGCCGTCCTTACCAGGGCGGCCAGTTCATTGGCCGGTATGACTGCGCCGGTCGGATTGGCCGGACTGGCGAAGAGAACGCCTTTCAGCGGCTTTTCTCGATGCGCGGCCTCCAGATGGCCGGCATGCAGGTAGGCGGCGTCGCCGATCTCGATCTCGACCACCTCAATGCCGAGTGCGGCCATGATGTTGCGGTAGGCAGGATAGCCGGGTGCCGCGATGGCGACCCGGTCACCCCCATCGAACATCGCCAGGAAGGCGAGGTTGAAGGCGGCCGACGATCCAGTGGTCACCGCGATCCGGCCGGGCTGGATATCAAGTCCGTAGTGATCGGCGTAGTGTCCGGCGATCGCCTTGCGCAAACCTGCCAGTCCCAGCGCGTCGGTGTAGCCGATGCGCCCATCCTGCAGCGCCTTGGCGGCTGCGGCGCGAACCAGAACCGGTGCGGGATCGGAGGGCTGGCCGACGGCCATCGAAACAACCGGCACGCCCTGGGACTTCAGCCGGTTTGCCTCTGCCAGAATGTCCATCGCATGGAAGGGCTCGACATTGCCACGGCGTGAGAGCGAAACGACCATTTAACCAGTATTCCCGATGACTGACGGCGCCAGGCACTGGCGCATGTGCCGCACAAATGCCCGATTGATGTGAGGATCACAAGTTGAGGAAGTTTCCGGCGCCGACTTTTCATCTTTCGCCCGCTCGTCTACCAGTGGAGCCATCATGTTGAGCCGACCCAGATCGACGATTGCCCAGGCAGTGCGCGTCTTCGCGACGCTTTCGCTTGGCGTTGCCGTTGCAATGGCGGGCTCGGTCAGCGCCTTCGCCCAGAACGTGCCGGTGGTGCGCGACGCCGAGATAGAGGCGCTGGTCCGCGATTACGCACGGCCGATCTTCAGGGCGGCCGGTCTGGCGAATGACGGCATCGACATCGTTCTGGTCAACGACCAGAGTTTCAACGCCTTCGTCACCGGGCGCCGGCTGTTCATCAACACCGGCGCGCTGATGACGGCTGAAACGCCCAACGAGATCATCGGCGTCATCGCGCACGAAGCCGGCCATATCGCCGGCGGCCACCAGCAGAAGCTGCGCGACCAGCTCGAACGAGCCAAGACGATGGCCGTCATCGCGACATTGCTTGGCGCCGGCGCCATTGTCGCCGGTGCCACAACCAGCAGCCGCGGTCTCGCCGGCGCTGGCATGGGCGTGGCCGCTGGCGGCGGCGAGATGGCACAGCGCAGCATCCTCGCCTATCAGCGCACCGAGGAGATGACGGCCGACCGCTCGGCGATCACCTATCTCAACGCCACCGGCCAGTCCGGCATGGGCATGCTGAAGACATTCCGCCGTTTCCAGACCGCACTTTCGCTTTCGGGCGCCCAGGTCGATCCGTATCGGATCAGCCATCCGATGCCGCAGGACCGCATCGCCAATCTCGAAGTGCTGGTGAAACAGGACCCCAATGTCGACAGGCCAGACCCGCCCGCGCTGCAGCAGCGCCATGACATGATGCGGGTGAAGATTGCCGTCTACATGGAAGGCCAGGCGGCCGCGTCGCGGCTGATGCGAAAGATGCAAGGAACCCTCGCCGCGCAGTACGGCGACGCCCAGTCGACCTACCTGTTCGGCAACATCGCCGCCGCCCTCGCCAAGACCAATGCACTGATCAAAGCGCAGCCGAAGAATGCCTACTTCCAGGAGCTGCGCGGCGACATCCTGATGAAAGCAAACAAACCCAAGGAAGCTGCGGACGCCTATGCCAAGGCGGTCAGCCTCGATTCCGCCCGGTCCGGTCTGCTGCCGGTGTCCGTGGGTCAGGCGCTGATGGCCGTCGGCACGCCCGACTCCCTCAAAAAAGCCGTCGTGCAGATCAACAATGGCCTCGGTCGCGACAAGGAAAATTCAGCCGGATATCGCTATCTGGCACAGGCCTATGGCGAGTTGGGCGACATACCCGGCGCTGAACTTGCCACCGCCGAAAGCCATTTCTATTCCGGCAACTACAAGGATGCGAAGATTTTCGCCATGCGGGCGCAGCAGCAGATGAAACGCGGCGAGCCGCGCTGGCTTCGCGCCCAGGATATCATAAACTACAGGCCGTCAACCAAGATCAAGTGAACCTTCCGGCCGCGCGCCACGACATAGCCAGACCGGAAAACAGGTAAAAGGAACAGGAACGATGAAAAAGGCACTGCTGCTGGGCACCACGGGGGTTGCGGTCGCTCTGGCCATGCTGGCTTTCGGATTCGTTGCCGGAAACCCGCAGATCGCCAAGGCCGGAACCGCGCAGCCGGTCGAGACGGTGGCAGCCGATACCAAGATCGACCGCACCGAGGTCGAAGGCATCATCCGCGACTACCTGTTGAAAAACCCGGAAGTCCTTCTGGAGGTCCAGGATGCGCTTGAGGCCAAGCAGAAGGAAGAGCAGCGCATCGCTCATCTCGGCGTGATCAAGGATGCCAAGGACCAGATCTTCAACTCCGCCTTCGACGGCGTCGTCGGCAATCCGAACGGCAAGGTTACCATCGTCGAGTTCTACGACTACAATTGCGGCTTCTGCAAACGCGCCATCGACGACATGCAGGCGCTGACCAAGACCGATCCGGACCTGCGCTTCGTGCTCAAGGAATTCCCCATCCTCGGACCGGATTCGCAGAAGGCGAGCGTGGTATCGATGGCCTTCCACCTGATGCACCCGGAAAAGTACGGCGAGTTCCACAATGCGTTGCTCGGCGGCCAGGGACGCGCCACCGAGGCGGCGGCCATGAAGGTCGCGCTATCGCTCGGCGCCGACGAAGTGGCGCTGCGCGAGAAGATGAAGGACCCGACAATCAACGAGGCCCTCGCCAAGACCTACGATCTTGCCAACAAGCTGGCGATCACCGGGACGCCGTCCTATGTCGTCGGCAACGAGGTGGTGTTCGGGGCGCTCGGGCAGGAAGTGCTGGCTGAAAAGATCGAGGCGGCGAAAGCCGCGCTCTGATCTTGCTCGCCAGCTATTTCTCACGGGCACATTTCCGCCTGTTGTGGACAGTGAAAGAACGCACTTGCGCTCTTTCCGCGGGCGGCTATGCCCATTATAGAGGGCCCAGCGCGCCGGCGTGATGACGGCGCCGGGAAAGGTCGGCTTTTTTGAAAACGGTTTTCGTCCTGAACGGTCCCAATCTCAACGCGCTCGGCAAGCGCGAGCCGGGCATCTATGGCGGCAAGACGCTTGCCGCGATCGCCGACGACTGCAAGCAGGCAGGCACGGCGCTGGGGTTCGAGATCGATTTCCGCCAGTCGAACCATGAGGGCGACCTTGTCGACTGGATTCAGGAAGCTGGCGACAAGGCTGTCGGCATCGTCATCAATCCGGGCGCCTACAGCCATACCTCGATTGCCATCCACGACGCCATCCGCGCCGTCGCACCGTTGCCGGTGGCCGAAGTTCATCTTTCCAACATCCATGCGCGGGAACCATTCCGCCACGTCTCCATGGTCGCGCCGGTCGCCGTCGGCATGATCTGTGGCTTTGGGCCGCTCGGCTATACGCTGGCGCTACAGGCGCTGGCCGCACGCCTATGACCGGCCAACAAACAGAAGGCTCGAAAATGTCGATAAAGAAGACCGGTGTTGACCAGCAACTGATCCGTGATCTGGCGGGCATACTGAACGACACCAACCTCACCGAGATTGAGGTTGAACTGGGCGACCTGAAGGTGCGCGTCTCGCGGCAGGCGCCGGCCGTTCATGCAATCGCGGCGCCGCAACCGGGCTATGCGCCGGCAGCAGCGCAGGCTGCCGCCGTTGCCGTGCCAGTCGTGGCGGACCTTTCCAAGAATGCGGTCACCTCACCGATGGTCGGCACGGCCTACCTGGCGCCGTCGCCGGACGCCAAGGCATTCATCGAAGTCGGCCAGAAGGTCAAGGAAGGCCAGACGCTGCTGATCATCGAAGCAATGAAGACGATGAACCAGATCCCCTCGCCACGCGCCGGCACGGTGACCGCGATCCTTTTCGAGGATTCGCAGCCGGTCGAATATGGCATGCCGCTCGTCGTGATCGAGTAGAGCGGGCCTGATGTTTCAGAAGATCCTCATCGCCAATCGCGGCGAAATCGCCCTCCGGGTGCTGCGCGCCTGCAAGGAACTCGGCATCCAGACGGTGGTGGTGCATTCGACCGCCGATGCCGACGCCATGCATGTGCGGCTCGCCGACGAGAGCGTCTGCATCGGTCCGCCGCCATCGCGCGACAGCTATCTCAACATCCATCAGATCGTTGCGGCCTGCGAAATCACCGGCGCCGACGCCGTGCATCCGGGCTACGGCTTCCTGTCGGAGAACGCCAAGTTCGCCGACATACTGGCCGCGCACAACATCACCTTCATCGGTCCGTCCGGCGACCATATCCGCATCATGGGCGACAAGATCGAGGCCAAGCGAACCGCCAAGCGCCTCGGCATTCCGGTTGTGCCCGGTTCGGACGGGGCCGTCACCGATCAGAAGGAAGCCAGGCGCATTGCCGCCGAGATCGGCTATCCCGTGATCATCAAGGCATCGGCCGGCGGTGGCGGGCGCGGCATGAAGGTCGCGCTCACCGAGGCTGACCTGGAGATCGCCCTGCAGACGGCGAGCACGGAAGCCGGTGCCGCGTTCGGCGACGATGCCGTCTACATCGAGAAATACCTGGAAAAGCCGCGCCATATCGAGGTGCAGGTGTTCGGCGACGGTTTTGGCCGCGGCGTGCATTTCGGCGAGCGCGATTGTTCCTTGCAGCGCCGCCACCAGAAGGTCTGGGAAGAGGCGCCCTCGCCCGCCCTCAATGCCGAAGAGCGCGCCCGTATCGGCGGCATCTGCGCCAAGGCAATCGCCGACCTCGGCTATTCCGGCGCCGGCACGATCGAGTTCCTCTACGAGAATGGCGAGTTCTACTTCATCGAGATGAACACGCGCCTGCAGGTCGAACATCCGGTGACGGAAGCGATCACCGGTATCGACCTCGTGCACGAGCAGATCCGCGTCGCCTCCGGGGGAGGCCTCTCGGTGAAGCAGGAGGACATCAAGTTCAACGGCCACGCCATCGAATGCCGCATCAACGCCGAGGACCCGCGCACCTTCACCCCCTCGCCCGGCACGATCACCCATTTCCACACACCGGGTGGTCTCGGCATCCGCGTTGATTCCGGCGTCTATTCCGGCTACAAGATCCCGCCCTATTACGACAGCCTGATCGGCAAGCTGATCGTGCATGGGCGTAACCGCGTCGAGTGCATGATGCGCCTGCGCCGCGCTCTGGACGAGTTCGTCGTCGACGGTATCAAGACGACGCTGCCGCTGTTTCGCGATCTCGTCGGCAATGCCGACATCGCCAATGGCGACTACGACATCCACTGGCTGGAAAAATACCTGGCCAAGGAAGAGTAGCGCGGAGACGCGATGACCCGCCCCTACGCGCCCGGCTATCGCATCCCCACTGACCTGCTGCTCAAGGCCTACGCCTCGGGCGTCTTCCCGATGGCCGAAAGTGCCGGCGACCCGGAGGTGTTCTGGGTGCGGCCGGAGACGCGCGGCATCATTCCGCTCGATGGTTTTCACGCACCGAAAAGCCTCAGGAAAACGATCAAGAAGAACCCCTTCGACATCCGTTTCGATTTCGATTTCGAAGCCACGATCGACGGCTGCGCCGAGAAGCGGGTGGAAAGGCGCTCGACCTGGATCAACGCGCCGATCCGCGAAGCCTATGTCGAACTGCATCGGATAGGCCATTGTCATTCGGTTGAAGCGTGGCGCGAGGATCGGCTGGTCGGCGGCCTCTATGGCGTATCGCTGGGCCGGGTGTTTTTTGGCGAGAGCATGTTCGCCAGGGAGACGGACGCGTCAAAAACCTGCCTCTTCTACCTCGTCGAGCGCTTGAAGGCGCGGGGCTTTGCTCTGCTTGACACGCAGTTCACCACCGAGCACCTCAAGCGCTTCGGCGCGGTCGACGTACCGCGCGGCAAGTATGAGAAGATGCTCGCCGACGCGCTGAAGGGGGAGGCCGTATTCTATCCCTGAGGATCGAGCCTACTTCCCGGTGGCGGCTTCCAATGGCGTCTGCGAATGGAACATCATCTTCCAGCCGTTGACGCGATGGACATAGCCGGTGCTGACCAGCGCGGCGTAAGGTTCGCCGTTCTCGCGTGTCGCATGTGCCTCGTAGGTCAGCATGATGATGTCGCTGCCCGGCTCGATGATACCCTTGAGGTCGATCTTAAGGTCCCGCCAGCGGTTGGGCTTGGTTGCGGTCTTGGCGAGATCCGCATTGTCCATCGCCTGTGCCATCTGCGGAAATGCCACCAGGCATTCGGTGTCTGCATTGGCCGCGTAATAGGCCGCGTCGCCCGTCCAGAACCCCTTTTCCAGTTCGAGCAACTCGGCCTTGCCAGCCGTGATCCGTTTGCTGTCTGACATCGGAAGATCCTCCTTGCGCATAAATGCGCGCTCGTCCGTGGCCCAACGCATTGTGGCCAGGACGGTTCCGGGGGATCAGTTGGTGTCTGTGGTATCGGGTTCCGAAGCGTCCGGCTCCGTCACATCAGGCGCTGTGACATCCGGAGCGGTCGCGGCTTTCGGTTTGGCTGCGGCGGGCGTGGGAACGTCCGCTTTGGTTGCGTCAGCCTTGGCTGCGTCGGGCGCCGGCACATCCGACTTCTGCTTGCAGGCCTTCAGCCAGACGTCGTAGACGGCATGCTCGACGGCATTGAGACCGGGGCTTTCGGCAAACATCCAGCCGGTGAAGATGCGGCGGATCTTGCGATCGAGCGTGATCTCGTCGACCTCGACGAAGGAATCTGTCTTCGGCTCTTCGGTCTGTGGCCGCGAATAGCAGACGCGCGGCGTCACCTGCAAAGCACCGAACTGCACCGTCTCGTCGATATAGACATCGAAGGTGATGATGCGGCCGGTGATCTTGTCGATACCGGCAAACTCGGCAACGGCATTGGTCACCCGGTCCGATCCCGGGGCTGGCGCCGGCGCGGGTGCGGCGGGGGTCGGCGAAGCGGCAAACGCCGCGGTGCTGACGGCCAGGCCGGCGGCTGCCATCAGGCCACCCATCGATGTCAGGCTGAAAAAGCTCATATAGGGGTACCGGTGGTTCGCGCCCGGGTGATTCTGTCGATCGCCAAAGCTAGTCGCCGTTTTCTGATCAGCAAGCAGCTAAACACCAATTGTGGCGATAAAGGACCGGCTTGCACCCTGTCGCTACGACCCGGGTGTCCAGGCATCATAGTCGCCGGTGACCTGCGGGCGGTGCTGATTGGTCAGCACCGAGCCCTTCGGGCGATAAGCCGCCGGGCTGCCGGTCAGATTGGGCTGATGCGGCTTCTGCCAGTCGCGCGGCTTGTAGTCCTCGCTGGACGGCGCGACGTCGACGCGATGGTGCATCCAGCCGTGCCAGCCAGGCGGTATCGCCGAAGCTTCCGAATAATTGCGGTAGATGACCCAGCGGCGTGTGCGGCCTTCCGAATCGACGCCGCCTTCGTAGTAGAAATTGCCGGTCTCGTCCTGGCCGACCTTCTTGCCGTACCGCCACGTGTGCAGGCGGGTTCCTATCGTCTGGCTGTTCCACCAGGTGAAAAACTGCGTAAGGAAAGTCTTCATTTCAAAACCCTCGCGCCGGCAGCGCCCGTTTCCTGCTTATGGCGTCAGGCCTTGCCGAAGGCAAGGCTTTTGCCACGGCGTGCGCGCAAATGGCTCGCCAGAAACCCGACACAAGCCTGTGATCCTCCCGGCCGCTGCATGCACGCTTGCCAAGCCTTTGCGGTATTTCTAAAGCTCAGCGCGCCCATGCTTGTATCCAGTCCCGCTTGAGGCCAAAGGAGGCGACGATTGGCCACAAAATTGCCGACCACCGACATCCGCATCAGCGCTGAGGCGATTCGCCACCGCAAGGGCGGCATGCCGATTGTCTGCCTGACCGCCTACACCTATCCTATCGCCCGTCTGCTCGATCACCATGTCGACCTGCTTCTGGTCGGCGACAGTGTCGCCATGGTCCTCCATGGCCACAAGACGACGCTGGGTGCCTCGCTGGAGATGATGATCGCACATGGGCAGGCCGTGATCCGCGGCTCGGCCAGTGCCTGCGTCGTCGTCGACCTGCCGGCCGGCAGCTATGAGGTCACGGCGGCGCAAGCCGTCGCCTCGGCGCGGCGGGTCGTCGACGAAACCGGCTGCCAGGCGGTGAAGCTCGAAGGCGGCGTCGACATGACCAGTCAGATTGCGGCCATCGTCGCCGCCGGCATTCCGGTCATGGGACATATCGGCCTGCAGCCGCAATCGGTGGAGAAGGATGGCGGCTACAAGATCAAAGGCCGCACCGAGGAGGCTGTTGCGGCATTGCTTCGCGATGCGCTTGCCGTCGAAAGCGCCGGCGCATTCTCGGTGGTCATCGAAGGCACGGTCGAGACCGTCGCCGCCGATATCAGCCGCCGCCTCGCCATTCCAACCATCGGCATCGGTGCCAGCGGCGACTGCGACGGCCAGATCCTGGTCATCGACGACATGGTTGGGCTGACCGTCGATCGCGTGCCGAAATTCGTCAAGCAATACGCCGATCTGCGCAGCGTGATCTCGCATGCCGCAAAGAGCTATGCGTCAGAAGTGCGAAACCGGACATTCCCGGGCCCCGGCCATGTCTTTTCGGCGACAAACAGCAGGGATGACGCATGAGCCAACCCGTCGTCGTCGACAGCGTTGCCGCACTTCGCGCGCAAGTCCGGGGCTGGCGCCGCGACGGCCTTCGTGTCGCCATGGTGCCGACCATGGGCGCTTTGCATGACGGGCACATCTCGCTGGTCAGGATCGCGCTCGAAAAAGCCGAGCGCTGCGTCGTGTCGATCTTCGTCAATCCGACGCAGTTCGCGCCGAGCGAAGACCTCGACAAGTACCCGCGCCAACTCGCCCGCGATCTCGACCGGCTCGGCGCGGCAAAGGCCAATCTTGCCTTCACACCGACGGTTGGCGAGATGTATCCCGCCGGCTTCGCCACGAAAATCTCGGTCGGCGGTCCCTCCGCCGGGCTCGAGTCGGACTTTCGGCCGACCTTTTTCGAAGGTGTCGCCACCGTCGTGGCAAAACTCCTCCTGCAGGCAACGCCCGACTGTGCGGTCTTCGGCGAGAAGGACTACCAGCAGCTTTGCGTGGTGAGGCAGCTCTGCGGCGATCTCGACCTGCCCGTCGAGATCATCGGCGCGCCAACGATACGCGACGCCCATGGTCTCGCCATGTCGTCACGCAACGCCTATCTCGATGAGGCCGAATTGAAGATCGCCCGCCAGCTCAACGTGATATTGCGCAAAACGGCTGCGGCCCTGGCGGGCGGCGCCGACCAGAGCGACGCAACCGAAGAGGCCAGCCGCGCCCTCATCGCCGCCGGCTTTCAAAAAGTCGACTATGTCCAGGCACGCGAAAGCCTGACGCTTGCGCCATGGCGTCGAAACCGCGAAGGGCGTCTTCTCGCGGCAGCATGGCTCGGCAAGACCAGGCTGATCGACAATGTGGGGGTTCCCGCTGCCTAGCGAAGGCTCGATCCTCCGCGGCGGATTGCTGCCGCGCCTAGCTCTGGCTCTTTTGTCCGCCGGCCCTGACGATCAGGTGTCCCGCGACGATCCCAACCACCCCAGCAAGGGCTTTCACCAATGCATCGATAAGGCGTGCATGGCGACCCGGATCAATGAGCTGAAGCAGTTCCAGCATGCCGGCGGTCACAGCCACGAAGATCACGACCTGATACAGTCGGTTGGGGAAGCCGACCGCCAGGGCGAAGCCCAACAGGACATAGGCCAAGGCACGCTCGACATTCGCTTCAGCAAGGTGCGGCCGCATCTGGATCGGCGACAAGGTCGCGAAAATGATGATGGCGAGCAGCGCCAGCGCTGTAATGCGGGACAGTTTGGTCATGCCCTTGCATATCCGTCGTGGCCCGGCACAGCAAACGCCGCGATGACGCATGGCCGGATCGCTCTATTCATCCCGATGGCAATCTATCCCAGCGGCTTCTCGAAGCTCATCGTTTTCGTCCCCGAGGTCTCACGGGATTCCGTGGCGGTGCCGGCGGGCAAGAACCCTTTCGACCGATAGAAGGCGATGGCGCCGCCATTGGCCTCCTCGACCTCGACGCGCAGCGTTCGCGCTTCCGGGAAACTGGCCTCGACCTCGTCGAGCAGTGCCTGCCCGATCCCACGCCTTTGGCAGTCCGGATGGACGTAGATTTGGTTCAACAATATGACCTTCGCATCCGCGGTGGCGGCGGCGAAAGCCATGCCGCCGATCCGCTTGCCGTCATCGGCCACCAGGAATTCCGAGTTCGGCCGTGTCAGCCGCGAGCGGAGCGAAGCGATCGAGTGCCATTCATCGGTGATCTCGGTGACTTTCGCAGCGCCATAAATGGCGTCATAGGTCGCATGCCAGGTTTCCACCAGCAGCGTCCGCACAGCGGCAAGGTCGCGTTCACCTGCGGTGCGGACAAACACCGCCCTACTCAATGCCCAGTTTGGCCTTGACGAGGTCGTTGACCGCCTGCGGGTTGGCCTTGCCGCCGGTCGCCTTCATCACCTGGCCGACGAACCAGCCGGCCATGCTCGGCTTGACGCGTGCCTGTTCGACCTTGTCGGGGTTGGCTGCGATCACCTCGTCGACAGCCTTCTCAATGGCGCCGGTGTCGGTGACCTGCTTCATGCCACGGCTCTCGACAAGCTGGCGCGGATCGCCACCCTCGTTCCAGACGATCTCGAACAGGTCCTTGGCGATCTTGCCGGAAATGGTGCCATCCTTGATCAGATCGATGACCGCACCAAGCTGCTCGGGTGAAACCGGAGCGTTTTCAATATCTTTTCCAGCCTTGTTCAATTGCCCGAGCAGATCGTTGATGACCCAGTTTGCGGCGAGCTTGCCGTCGCGGCCGGCGGCCACCTTCTCGAAATAGTCGGCGATCGGTTTTTCCGAAACCAGGATCGAGGCGTCATAGACGGACAGGCCGAGCGACGCGATCAGCCGCGCCTTCTTGTCGTCTGGCAGTTCCGGCAATTCCTTGGCCAGGGCATCGATATAGGCCTGGTCGAATTCCAGCGGCAAAAGGTCCGGATCGGGGAAGTAGCGGTAATCATGCGCTTCTTCCTTGGAGCGCATCGAGCGCGTCTCGCCCTTGACGGCGTCGAACAGCCGCGTCTCCTGGTCGATCTTGCCGCCATCCTCGAGAATGGCGATCTGCCGGCGCGCCTCGTAGTCGATGGCCTGGCCGATGAAGCGGATCGAGTTGACGTTCTTGATCTCGCAGCGCGTGCCGAACTCGCCGCCCGGCTTGCGCACCGAAACGTTGACGTCGGCGCGCATCGAACCTTCGTCCATGTTGCCGTCGCAGGTGCCGAGATAGCGCACGATGGTGCGCAGCTTGGTGACATAGGCCTTGGCTTCGTCGGCCGAGCGCATGTCTGGCTTGGAGACGATCTCCATCAGCGCCACGCCGGAACGGTTAAGATCGACATAGGACATGGTCACATGCTGGTCGTGCATCGACTTGCCGGCATCCTGTTCCAGATGCAGCCGCTCGATGCCGACTTCGATGTCCTCGAATTCGCCCTGACGATCCGGGCCGACCGAAACGATCACGGTGCCCTCACCGACGATCGGCTGCTTGAACTGCGAGATCTGGTAGCCCTGCGGCAGATCGGGATAAAAGTAGTTTTTCCGATCGAAGACCGACTTGTGGTTGATCTGCGCCTTCAGCCCAAGGCCGGTGCGGATCGCCTGCTTGACGCATTCCTCGTTGATGACGGGCAGCATGCCTGGCATCGCCGCGTCGACCAGGCTGACATTGGCGTTGGGTGCCGCGCCGAAAGCCGTCGAAGCGCCGGAAAACAACTTTGCTTCCGAAGTGACCTGCGCATGGACCTCGAGGCCGATGATGATCTCCCAGTCGCCGGTGGCGCCGGAAACAAGGCGCTTGGCGTCGGGCGTGCGGGTGTCGATGAGGGACATTGTGGCCTGCGTATTGGAACTACGGATTATGCGTTCACGCATATTTTGGTGTGCAACTTCGCTAGTGCAAACAGCCAAAAGAGACAAGCGCCCAAAAAAACAAGCGCAAAGCCACGGACTGGCCTTTTCAGCCGCGTTCGCCTATAGGACGTCCATTCCAATGGAGAGTGGATGTCCACTTACGCTCAGTCCCGGTAAGGCCCTGACCTCCTGGCGAGGCAGGGCAGAAAACCTGAAACCCCGTGCCGCGAAGCTTCGTGGCGGCGGCATTTTTGTTTTCCCGGAAAACTCTCACATGGATATTTCGCGCAGCGCATGACCCCGAAATCGGAGTCGATTTCGGAAAGGGATCATGCGCCAAATTATAAGTGCCACAGCGTCCTTTGCGCGTCCAAGAGGACGCGCGGCGCTGTGGGACAGCGCATCCTGCACCTGCTCGCGCAGGGCGGACGCATTGAAATCGAAAAGAACGAGAAGAAACGGATCGCTTCCGTCAAATGCCTGACCCGCGATGGCTGGCATTATCCGGGCGTCGATCTCGACATGTTTCGAAAGCTGAAGCGGAAGAAGGCTGTTTCTTCGTCAGGTGGCGGACCCTACCGCATCACGCGGCACGGGCTGGAACTCGTCCGCTCCGAACTCGACAACAGGTAAACCACGGCTCCGCCGGTCGGTTCTCCGGCCGGCGTTTCTTCACGCTCAGGCGGTGGCGATGTAGGCCCTGATCTCCTCGGCCTCGCGCTCGACATCCTCGATCCGGCGCTTGACCACGTCACCGATGGACACGATGCCATCGAGCATGCCGTCCTTCTCCACCGGCAGATGACGGAAGCGGCCTCGGGTCATGATCTCCATCACCTCGTTGACGGTGTGGTTTTCGTTGCAGATCTTCACCTTCGGCGTCATCGCCGAGCGCACGGCGATATCCAGCGCGGCTCCACCTTCGCGGGCGACCACCCGGACGATGTCGCGCTCTGACAGGATGCCGACGATCTTGCGATCGCCATTGGTGATGACCAGCGCACCGATCTTGTGTTCTGCCAGGATACGGATGGCTTCGCTCAGCTTTTCGTTCGGCCCGAGCGTCAACACGTCATGGCCTTTTCTCTCGAGAATTGCCTTAACCGTCATGGCGTCCTCCTCTGCTTTGCCTGCCGGTTCCTGCCCTGACCGGCCTTCACGTGAGAGTGAACATCGTGCGCCGTGATCGGTTGCATTTCAAGTGCGGTGGTCGGTCGTCTCCCACTCGGGCGCCTGCCATCGCCGGTCGAACCAGCGCAGGCCGAAGAAGCCGGCGACGAAGCCGCCAATATGGGCCTCCCAGGCGATCTGGCCGTCTGCTCCCGGGGCAAAGCCGAGAAGGCCGGTGGCGAGATTGATGATCATCCACATGGCGAGGAAGATCACGACACCGCGCAAGCGCAATACGAATGCGATCGGCAGCACAGGGCCGGCGAAGGCGGCCTTGCCGGCCGAACGATCGGTGCGGAAGCCAAAACGCGCCGCAGCCCCCATCATGCCGGAGATCGCGCCCGATGCGCCGACCAGCGGCGCCTCTCCGTACGGATGCACCGCCCAGAAAAGCGCGACCGAAGCCAGCCCGGTAACGGCAAAGAACAGCGCGAACCACAGCGTTCCCAGACGGTTTGCCAATGGTGAACCAAACGCGGCGAGCCACACCATGTTGATGGCGATATGGGCAAAGCCGCCATGCATGAAGGCATAGGTGAAGGGCCGCGAAAACAGGAACCAGTCGAAGCCGTATTGGCCGGTGTAGAGAACTGGGATGAAGGCCCCGTCATACAGCAATGTCATCTGCTGGGATTCGCTCAACACATATTGCTGCAACAGATAGACCACGACGCAGATGCCGATCACCGCCAGCACGACGGGCGGCAGGTTGAACACCGGCTCGCGCCGCCGGGGCTCGGGCGCGTCCTCGACCGGATCGACTTCCGAGGGAGTTACCGGTTCATTCATTTGAAAATGCACTCACTGCGGGATTTGGGATCCGAGCATCTAGATCACCGCGGACCGAACCGCAAACCGCGAATCGCTGGGCGCGAATCAAAAAAGAAGCCGTTCAAGGTTTCCCTTGAACGGCCGGTCGAGCCCCCTACTCCCCTAAAACTCTTGACTGAAGTGCTGCCGATCGTCGCGAAACGACCGCTTCTGGAGTGGTTTTCATGTGCCATTGGGCTCGCTTCAATGCAATGTAAACCACTTGTTAACCTTAACGGCCCCGACCCGTGAACAAGTGTTAACGACGCTGGCACGCTTCCTGCTCCGCAACGCATGTAGGTCATCGGAGGGCGCCCTTCTGTTCACCGATGGGACATCAGACGACAGATTGCGCGGAGCAGCATAGTATGAACCAGAATGGATCGATCACGCTGTTCCAATATTGGAACCGCCTGCGTGATGGACGCCCTGCCCCGAAGCGTTCGGAGGTCGAACCGGCCGACATCAAGTCGCTGCTGGCCGACACCTTTATCCTGGAACGTGACACGCGTGGACAGGCGGTATTCCGGCTGGCCGGCACCAGGCTTTGCGCCTGCTACGGCCGCGAGCTCAAGGGGTTTTCCTTTCCATCGCTGTGGCGCGAGAAGGACCAGCGGCTCGTCTCGCGCCTGATCCATGGCGTCTTCGAGCAGAAATCGGTCGTGCTGATCAGCTATGAGGGCTTCAGCCGCAACGGGCGTTCCAACAAGTTCGAACTGCTTGCCCTGCCGCTGGACGGCGGCGTCGAAAATCCGCGCTGCCTGGGCGTCATCAGCGCCGTGGAGAAACCCTTCTGGCTGGGTGCCGATCCGATCACCGATGCGTTGATCGATTCGATACGCGTCATGGATCCGGAGAAGGAGCTTCTGAACAATCGCCCGGCGATCGATGTTCCCTCGCTCGTTCCCGATGAACTTGGGACACCCGAGACGATCTCGGCGCTCGGCCGGGCGCGCCGCATCCGCCATCTCGTCGTCTTCGATGGCGGGCGCGAGGAATAGTCCGCAATTTGCGGCCTGATGCACGTCGCCCAAAACTGCGCGGCCGTTTTTGGCACAACGGCCTGCAAAAAGGAAAACCCTGAAGCGCCCGCTTTCCCCTTTGTTAACCCGCTTTGTTGTACTTCTCTGATGAAGTTCCTCGCATCGGCGCGCGGGATGCCAAACGGGGTGTACGCAGTCATGAGGTCAGCGGCGGTCGACTATGCGCCGTCCCAAGCTGAAAGGCGTAACTTTCAGCGCGTCCGGGTTAAAATTTACGGACGCTTCATGCTGGAAGACCGCACCGAACACCCCTGCCAGGTCGTCGACATGTCACCGGGCAATGTCGCGTTTCGCACCGACCGCATCGGCATGCCTGGCGAAAAAATCATCGCCTACATCGATCATATCGGCCGCATCGAAGGTGTCGTCACACGCACCTTGCAGGACGGTTTCGCGATGACCGTCATCGCGTCGGATCGCAAGAAGGACAAGCTGGCCGCGCAATTGACCTGGCTCGCCAACAAGCATGAACTCGACCTGCCGGAAGATCGCCGCCACGAGCGCGTCGCACCGCGCAATCCGACAAGCGTGCTGCAGCTCACCGACGGCCGCCAGTACCAGTGCCGTATCATCGACCTTTCGCTCTCCGGCGCCGCGGTCGAAATCGACGTCAAACCGGCAATCGGCATCCAGGTCATGCTTGGCACCATGCGCGGGCAGGTCGTGCGTCATTTCGAGGACGGCGTCGCCATCGAATTCGCCGTCATCCAGCGCCCTGAAACGCTCGATTCCGAATTCAACACACCACGCGCCTGAGCAGGCCCGACAGCAACACTCCAGGAACCGGCCCTTGCGGCCGGTTTTTTTCGACGCATGACATGCTTCGGCCGCTCTTGGCGGGGTCTGGGAGACTTCCCCGATCGAGGTAAGGGCGTCAAGATCCAAACAATTTAATACTCAAATGTTTCAAATTTTATGTTTATTCTACTGGCGTTTTACTCAATATCTACTTCGCGCTTTTGCGTCAAATAAATCCACATGTGGCAATGTCTCCTTCGAACGGGGAGACTACAACAATGAAGAAAACGAGGGGCAAGCTGTTGCTGGCGGCAATGGCGATGCAGCTTTCCGCTTGGGGATCAGCATATGCCGCGGGACCGGCCTATATGCACACCGGCGGACGCACCACCCAGCCTGTTGGTCATTATGAGTTCTGCCAGCGCAGTCCTGGGGAATGCAGTGAACGGACCCCGAAGGGTGCGCCGGTCGAACTGACCCGCAAACTGTGGGCGACGATCGTCAACATCAACAATTCGGTCAACACCCGCATCAAGCCGCGCACCGACATGGAAAACTACGGTGTCGAAGAATATTGGGCCTATCCGGCCAATGGCTATGGCGATTGCGAGGATTACGCGCTGGAAAAGCGCCGCGAGTTGATGGATGCGGGCGTCCCCGCCGGCAATCTGCTGATGACGGTGGCGCGCCAGCCGAATGGCGACGGCCACGCGGTGCTGACCGTGCGCACGAGCCTCGGAGAATTCATCCTCGACAATCTGGAAACCAAGGTCCTGTCCTGGACGGACACCGACTACACCTATCTCAAGCGCCAGTCGGACCAGAATTCCGGCGTTTGGGTGACGATCAATGACGGCCGCTCCGACGCGGTCGCCAGCGTCCGCTAAATCAGAGGTCAAGCGCGTCGCATGAATGTGACCGCTTAAGGAGAAACCCGGTCGAGTCCCCACCCTCCCCGTCCCCAACGACCGGGTGAAAGGAGCCGGCCCCGTCCCCGGGCCGGCTCCGCCATTTCTGGCGATGGCCGTTCGTCAGACCTTCTTCAGCCCCGCCTTGAAGCGCTTGCCGTTGGCGACATAGTGCGCGGCCGAGCCCCGCAGTCTGGCAATTGCCGCGTCGTCCAGCACCCTGATCGCCTTGGCCGGCGAACCGACGATCAGCGAATTGTCCGGGAATTCCTTGCCTTCGGTGACCAGCGCACCGGCGCCGACCAGGGAATTCCTGCCGATTTTCGCGCCGTTCAGCACGATGGCGCCCATGCCGATCAGGCTGTTGTCGCCGATCGTGCAGCCATGCAGCAGGGCGCGGTGGCCGATCGTGCAACCCTCCCCGATCGTCAGCGGGAAGCCGGGATCGGTGTGCATGACCGTATGTTCCTGCACATTGGTGTCGGCACCGATGACGATAGGCTCGTTGTCGCCGCGGATGACGGCGCCGAACCAAAAGCCGGCATTGCGTCCGACCCTGACATCGCCGATCAGCGTCGCATCGGGTGCGATCCAGTTCGAGTCCGCATCGGCGAAGCTGGGCTCTGTTCCATCGATCGCATAAAGCGGCATTTCTGGTCTCCGAATCGTCTCAAGCTGGCAATTCGGACCCTAGGAGACGGACCGTCCATGAGGCAATGGCAAGCACGACGACGCCCAGCGCCAAGGTCCACGCAATTGCCGTGCAGCCGCAGGACATCAGCGCCAACGTTGAAATGCGGTGCTGACGCCGGGCATCGATGGCGTCGTTGACCAGCATGAAGGGTCCGGCACAAGCGGTGGCGAGCAGCGAGCGCAGGACATGTGACGGCGACACATAGGGTTCGGTGAAGGCGACCTTGCGGCCCGACACCAGTTCCATGGCCGATCCGGCCAGCCCGCAGGCTGTCAGTCCGACGGCAAAAGCAAAGAGTGTGAGTTCCAGCGGTCCCATCTTAACTTTCCATTTACCATGAAATTGCACAGTCGTTCCATGCAGGCTGCAAGAGCCGTGCCGTGCGATGTGTGCCGCCCAGGGACACTGGAGACGGACAGGCGGCCCGGAATCCGAGGACTGAGATGAAGCAGGCAGCGCTCGCCAACGAACTCACCGTGGTCGATTCCAGGCTGATGAAGCGGGTGCTCTATGGGTTCGCGGCGCTCGCCCTGTTGTCGGTGGCGATCAGCCTTGGCGGCAAATGGTTCGGTCATTCGATCGCCATGGCCGGATACACCGACGATGCAACGGTCTACCAGGTGGTGATCGGCAACAATGTCATCGCTGTCCCGGCCAACACCATCCGTTTCGCCCAGGCCCGGCGCGACGGCATTGCCTCACGGCTCGACCTCTATCTGCGCTATCCCCGGATGGACGGCTACAGCGAGCCGGCGCGTGACGATTTCAACCACACGGGCACTGTCAAGAACATCGTCTTCCTGTCCTTCGAACAGCAGATGATGTCGCGTGACATGAGTGGCCGCTTCACGCCGATCTACAGCGCGCTGATCACCCGACCCGGCACTGCCGGGCCTGGCGGCACGATGATCTATGGTTTCAACGAGAAATCAGGCTATTTGAACGAGGTGCTGGTTGTCGGCAATCGCCCCGGCAAGGAGCCGTTCGTGGCCCGTTGCCTGAGCGGGCAGAGTGCCGACCAATCGCTGGCGCCTTGCGAGCGCGACATCCAGGTCGGCGACGAACTCAGCCTCACCTATCGCTTCCCAAGGGAGTTTCTGGGCGATTGGCAGGCGCTCGATGCGGCAATCGCCACTGAAGCCGGGCGCGTTCTGAAGGCGGGACGTTAAGAACGCTTCAAGGGAACCGGCTGGCCGGCCGCATGGAGCCGGCCGACCGCAAGATTTTCTGGCTCAGGCCAGATCGATGTCGAGGATCGCCATCGAAAAATTGTAGTCGCCGTCGTCCTCGTCCTTGAAGACGATGCCGAGGAATTCGTCGCCGACATAGACCTCGGCCGAATCGTCCTTGCGCGGCCGCGCCTTGACCTCGAGCTTGGGGTTTTGGAAGACGCGCTTGAAATAGGCGTCCAGCTTTCTGATTTCGTCCGGCTTCAACAGTCTTCTCCGATCATCGGGCTTGCTCGTTCGAACGCGCTTCTGGCACGTCGACAATGGCGATGTAAAGGCAAGCGGCCTGATAAGACGAGACAACCACCACTCATGCCCGCGGCCGGAATCCGGCAGCAGGCGGCGGTCTCGCGAAAATCAGATGTCGAAGCTGACGACCTGATCCATCGTCTGCGACGGCAGAAGCTGGTCCATCTGGCGCGACGGCTGATCGCAGCCGGTCTCGCCGACGACGCGGGCCGGCACGCCGGCAACCGTCTTGTTGTGCGGCACCGGCGACAGCACCACCGAGCCTGCCGCGATCTTCGAGCAATGGCCGATTTCGATGTTGCCGAGGATCTTGGCGCCGGCACCGATCAGAACGCCGTAGCGGATCTTGGGATGCCGGTCGCCGCCGGCCTTGCCCGTACCGCCCAGCGTCACGCCATGCAGGATCGACACATCGTCCTCGATGACCGCGGTCTCGCCGACCACGAGGCCGGTTGCGTGGTCGATGAAGATGCCCTTGCCGATGCGGGCGGCCGGGTTGATGTCGGTCTGGAAGACCGAGGACGAGCGGCTCTGCAGATAGAGCGCAAAATCCTTGCGCCCCTGGTTCCACAGCCAATGCGCCAGCCGATGGGTCTGGATGGCGTGGAAACCCTTGAAATAGAGCACAGGCATGATGAAGCGGTCGCAGGCCGGATCGCGATCGTAATAGGCCTGGATGTCGACACGCACCGTCGTCGGCCACTCCTTGTCGTCGGCCAGCATGGACTTGAACGTCTGGCGGATGAGATCGGAGCCGATGTCCTGGTGCGCCAGCCGCTCGGCCAGCCGATGAATGACCGCCTCTTCCAGGCTGTCCTGGTTGAGGATGGTCGAATAGAGGAATGCAGCGAGCAGCGGGTCGCGGTTGACAGCCTCCATGGCCTCGTCGCGGATCGAACGCCAGATCGGATCGACCGGCTTCAATGCGCTGTGTCGGGAAATGCTGATGCTGTTCATCGCCGTCTCGTCCTGCGTCCTGCCTGGCTTGCCTGTCGTGCTTGCCAGTTGCCTGGCCGCACATATAAGCCAGATCATAGCACGATTGAACTCAATTTTCCTTAGTGCTTTGTCAAATGGATTTGGTTCGCGGGAATTCAAGCAGCCATGGAAAACGAACCCTTGATCGACGACGCGCTGAAAAGCGAGCTCTCAGGGCTCTACCGGGCACAGGGCCGCCACTACCACAACCTTGCCCATATCGAGGCGATGCTGGCGCTGGCAGGCGACTATCGAGAATTGCTCTGCGACCCCGGGGCGATCGAAGCGGCGATCTGGTTCCACGATGCCATCTATGACAGCAGGGCCAAGGATAATGAGGCGCAAAGTGCCGCCCTTGCCGAAAAAAAGCTGGCGGGCCGTTCAAATCCCTCACGCCTCAACCGCATCTCGGCAATGATCGTCGCCACCGCCACGCACGAGGTGCCGCCGTTCGACGACGCGACGGCCACACGGGACGCAAGTCTTTTTCTGGATATGGACCTGTCGATCCTGGGAGTCGCGCCGGATGCCTTCGACGCCTATGAGCGCGCCGTGCGGCGCGAGTATCACTGGGTGGAGGAGCCGATGTGGCGGGCTGGACGCAGCGCGGTCCTGAAGGATTTCCTTGCCCGCCCGCATATCTTCCACACTGAAGAGTTTCGCCAACGCTTCGAACCGCAGGCCAGGGAAAACATCACGCGGTCGCTTAAGACCCTTACTACCGGCTAGGGGGCAATCAGGTATAAGCGCCCATGGTCGGATGCCATTGACTCAGGAGCCTACCCCGCTCCCCTCGCCGTCCGCTCAGAGCGGATTTTCGGCATAGAACTCCAGCACGCGCTGCTTGAAGGTCTTGTCCCCGACGGCCAGCATATGATCCCGGCCTTCGATGTGAAAGGCCCTGGCGTTCGGCATCAATGCCGCGAGTTCATCGGGCGAACCGCCAATGTCGTCCGTCGTGCCGACTGCGACCAGCGTCGGCTGGGCGATGCGGGCGATATCCTGCTCGCTCAGCAATTCTCGCGATTTGGCGATACAAGCGGCCAGCGCACGGCGATCGCTGCGGGTCTGGTCGGCGAAGGCGCGAAACGACCGGCCGCGCGGATGGCTGGTCGCGGCCGGATCATCCGCAAGAAGGGCCGCTGCAATAGGATCCCAATCGCCAACGCCATCGATCATGCCGATGCCGAGACCGCCGAAGACCAGCGTCGCCACCTTGTTCGGATCGGACAGCGCCATGAATGCCGCGATGCGGGCGCCCATCGAATAGCCCATGACATGGGCGCGCTCGATGCCGAGATGGCCGAGCAAGGCAGCGGCATCGGAGGCCATCTTGACCGGCGTGTAGTCGGCCTCCTCATAGCTCTTCGACGACGAGCCGTGGCCGCGGTTGTCGAAGGCGATGGCGCGGTAGCCGGCATCGTTCAGCGTCTTGAACCAGCCGGGCGACACCCAGTTCACATAATGGCTCGAGGCAAAGCCATGGATCATCAGCACCGGATCGCCCTCGCCCGATTCCGGCTGGCGGTCGAGGAAAGCAAGATCGAAGCCGTCATGGGTGAAAAACTGCATCAGCGACCCCGCTTGTGCACTCAACCGCCACCGCCACTGGGCGCATCGCCATTGTCGGCGGGCGGCATGCTCGGGCCGGACACCGTGCCCACCGCCGGATGGCGTAACAGGTCGCCATACTCGATGCCGTTCCTGGCGGCGGTGCCTGCCTTGAGTTCGAGCACGAAGCGCACCGGTACGCCTGGCGAAATGACGGCGTCTGATTGCGGCTCGCCGTGCTTGACCGCCCGGATCTTGCCATCCTGGCCGACAAAGATCAGATCAAGCGGCATCGGGGTGTTGTGCATCCAGAAGCCAACCTGCTGCTGGACCTCGAAGACGAACAGCATGCCGTGGTCGTCCGCCATGTCCTGGCGATACATCAAACCGGCCTCGCGCTCCGCGGCGGTGTCGGCGACTTCGATGGAAAAAGAGCGATCACCGCCTTTCGTCACCACGACCAGTGGCGCCGGATCGGCCGGAAGGATCATCGCCTGGCTGTCCGCCGAGGACGGCTTTTCGGTATAGAAGTAACCACCGGCGGCAGCGACGACAGCAATCGCGCACATCGCGCCCGCAGTCAGCCAGTTCCTGTAAGCCATTCGAGATCCTCGGCCGGAAATCGTCCTAGTGCGAGACCGGCAAGGTCCCCATATCGGGGTGAATTTCGGCGGCCATAAGGCCTTTGTCGCCGCGCCCGAAACGAACCAGCACGACCTGCCCCGGCCGAAGCTCGGTGATACCGTAACGGCGCAAGGTCTCCATATGGACGAAGATGTCCTCTGTGCCCTCGCCGCGGGTGAGAAAACCAAACCCCTTGGTGCGGTTGAACCATTTCACCAAGGCGCGTTCGAGACCGCTCTCCGGCGTCACCGCGACATGGGTGCGCTGCTCCTGCATCTCGGCCGGGTGCACCGCGGTGGTGACATCCATGGAGAGCACCCGGAAGGCCTGCAATCCGCGGTCGCCATGCTTGACGAGGCAGACCACGCGTGCGCCCTCCAGAGCCGTCTGGAAACCGTCCCTTCGAAGACATGTCACATGGAGGAGGATGTCGCCCGAGATGCCGTCATCCGGCAGAATGAAACCGTAGCCCTTGGCCACATCGAACCACTTGATGGCGCCGGCTATTTCGAGCAGGTCCGCGGCATCGCCGCCTTCGTCATGCTGCAAGGCGTCGCCGAGGGGTCCGTCCCGCCCCGTCAAAGAGGCCTTTTCCCCCATAAGAATGCCCCCTTTTTTCAAGAACACCGCAACTGATTCTTGCCAACAGATTAACACTGCGGCTTCCGGTGTGTGCAAGACCTGCCGTGCCTTTTTTCACGGTTCATTTGGGCAATACCGGATTTGTTCTTTGCCGGCATTGCGCACCGCCGCACGATTGCCCTTTGACAAGGCCGACCCTATGTTGCGCCGCAACGCAATTTATCGAGGAAATCACATGCGCTATCTGCACACCATGATCCGCGTCGCCGACGTCGATGCCTCGCTCGACTTCTACTGCAACAAGCTCGGCCTCAAGGAAGTGCGCCGCTACGAAAACGAGCAGGGCCGCTTCACGCTGATCTTCCTCGCGGCTTCCGAAGACGAGCAAAGCGGCATCGCCGACAAGGCACCGCTGGTCGAACTGACCTACAATTGGGATCCGGAAGACTACAAGGGCGGGCGCAATTTCGGCCACCTCGCCTATGAGGTCGACGACATCTACGCCACCTGCCAGCATCTGATGGACAATGGCGTCATCATCAACCGGCCGCCGCGCGACGGCAACATGGCTTTCGTCAAATCGCCGGACGGCATTTCGATCGAGCTTCTGCAGAAGGGCCCGGCCAAGGCCAAGGCAGAGCCCTGGGCTTCGATGGCGAACACCGGAAGCTGGTAGCCGATCACGCTGTCTTGAGCGGACAATGCCAGACTGACGGGCCGGTACCGTTTGGTTTTTCAGGGGCGGCGCCTATCTTTCTGGCTGGGCGCCAGGCTTGGGCCGGCGCTCAGCCATGCAACAGGCGCTTGCCCAGGAGAATTCATGCCGACCAGCCATGCCGACGTCGCCACCGAACATGCCAGCCGCTACCTGCAGCAGCTGTGCAAGCACTGGGCGCACAAATTTCCAGTCGAGTTCGGTCCCACCCATGGCTCCATCGATCTCTCAATGGGCCGTACCGTCATGGATGCCGATGCGGCGACGCTGCATATCACGGTGTCGACTGACGAAGCAGGATCGATCGAGCGCCTGGAAAGCGTTGTCGCCGATCACATCAAGCGCTTTGCTTTCCGCGAAGAACTGACCTTCGACTGGAAGCCCGCTCCAGCAGCCTAGTTGGCGACTTACTTCTCAGCGGCCTGAGCGGCCATCTCCAGCAGCGCCTGCACGGAGCGCCAATTGCGCGCAGTGCCCGGCACTTTCAGCGTGCGCGGGATCAGGCCGGCAAACACCGATTTGCCCAGCCCGTCCGGTGCGCTGAGGTACAGCACATCGCCCTTGATCTCGAAGCGTTCGGGGCCGGTGCACTTTTCGGTCAGCCGCGCCATCTCGTCCGCTGTCGGCTCGCGCTCAAGCACATAGGCGTGCAGCTTCGTGTGGTCCGCGGCAACTTCCGGGTAAGGGTTTTCGTTCACCAGCCGCTCGAACCAGGAGAGATCGCGCACCATGATGCGCGAATGGAACCCCCATTTCTTCTCGAAGGCTGCTTCGAGCTGTTTCGCCAGTGCCGCCGCGTCGCCCTTCTTCGCCCGGAACACGGCGTTGCCGCTCTGCACGTAGGTGGCGACGTCGGAAAAGCCGAGCCCCTCGAAGAACGACCGCAGCTCCGCCATCTTGACGATGCGGTTGCCGCCGACATTGATGCCGGAAAACAGCGCGACGAAGATTTTTCCTGCCTCCTTGCCGCTCATATGATGAACCCGGCCAGCGTCTCGTTGTCGGTGATGTCCTGATACTGGACGCCCTCGGCCTCGAACTTCGCCTTGAGCAGATCGAAATTGCGGCGGTCCCTGGTTTCGATGCCGATCAGCACCGAACCGAAATTGCGCGCCGATTTCTTCAGATACTCGAAACGGGCGATGTCGTCGTCGGGCCCGAGCAGTTCGAGGAAGTCGCGCAGCGCGCCCGGCCGCTGCGGAAAACGGATGATGAAGTATTTCTTCAGGCCCTCGAAGCGCAACGCCCGTTCCTTGACGTCCGGCAGCCGCTCGAAATCGAAATTGCCGCCCGAAACCACGGCGACGATGGTCTTGCCCCTCATCTCCTTCTTGGAGAAATCCTTGAGCGCATCGATCGCCAGCGCGCCGGCCGGCTCCAGCACCACGCCTTCGACGTTGAGCATTTCGATCATGGTGGCGCAGAGCCGGTTTTCCGGGATCAGCCGCACCGTGTCGGCCGGAAAATCCTTGAGATGACGCAATGGCTCGCGGCCGATCTCGGCTACCGCGGCGCCATCGACGAAATTGTCGACCCTGGCGAGCTTGAGCCGTTTCCCCGCCGCGAGGCTCTCGCGCAGGCTCGGCGCGCCTGCCGGTTCGCAGAAGACGAAGCGTGCTTCCCGGCCCTGATCGGCGAAATAATGGGTGACGCCCGCGGCAAGTCCGCCACCGCCGACCGGCAGCATGACGATATCGGGCATGCGGGCGCCCGGCATCTGGTCCGCGATCTCGTAGGCGACGGTTGCCTGGCCCTCGATGATGTCCTTGTGATCGAAGGGTGGCACCATATGGGCGCCGGAACTGTCGGTGAATTCCAAGGCAGCGCGATAGCAGTCGTCGAAGAAATCGCCGACCAGTCTGATCTCGATGAAATCGCCGCCGAACAGCCTGGTCTTGTCGATCTTCTGCTGCGGCGTCGTCACCGGCATGAACACAACGCCTCGCCTGCCGAAATGGCGGCAGACGAAAGCAAAGCCCTGCGCGTGGTTGCCGGCGGACGCGCAGACGAACAGTTCGGCCTCGTTGCCGGCCGCCAGTGTCTTCCGGAAGAAATTGAAGGCGCCGCGGATCTTGTAGGAGCGGACCGGGGACAGATCCTCGCGCTTCAACAGCACCCGCGCACCGGTCTTTTTCGACAGATAATCGTTTTCCTGCAAAGGCGTTTCAGGGAAGATCTGGCGGATCGCGGCGGCAGCAGCAGCAACGCGGGAAGAGAAACTGTTCATCGGAAACCACCCTTGGGAAAGCCACCTTGCGTTGCATGCTGTCCGCGGACCTCTATCATTGATCGGGTTGCGGACGTTCGGTTGTTGAGCGCCGGGACCAGGTGCGGCGCGAGCCCGCCTATTACATATCCGGCTACGCGGCGCCATCGTCCATCATGTGCGTCCTTCCGAGCGGAAATTTTGCGAAACATTTCCAGCCACTTGTGGGTGCATTCTCACGCCCCTCGCATCGGCGGCTTGAAATCCTTGTCTCTGCGGGAATTGGAAGGCCGGCGGCGACGCCGCTCATTGCGCGCATCACGCAGGCGTTTCCCGCCGTTTTGGCTTTCGCGCAACACTGCGATGACCGCAGCGGGGCGCCGATCACATTTCGACTCGACAGGACTTAGTTCTGCCGCACTCTGCCTGTCCGGGAGGTATCGTGAGGATAGACAGGCCTTTCGGCCGGAGTTGGAAATTCAGGCGTGCCTTTGAAGAAGATTTTTACCGTCGTCCTGGCCTTGTTCGTCGCCGGCTGCGCCGGCCAGCAAACACAGGAATTGCTTGGCAGCGCCATGGTGTCCGCGCCGGTGACGGAGATCGCCGGCAACCACTCGATCTTCATCGCCACGACGCGCAAGAAATCCGACGATCCCAACAAGGTTTTCGACGGCGAACGCTCGGCGACGCTGAACTATGCCCGCGTCAACGTCACCGTTCCGGGGCTTCACAAGACCGGCCAGATCGAGCGCCGCTCGCGCGGCAAGTCGGACGACCCAGCCAAATATTTCATGGCTTCCGAGGTCGTCGGCTACGACACGCAGCCGAAATTCTCCAGCGCGCTCAACGCCGACATCGCGGCGCGCGGCGGCCGCGTCATGGTCTTCGTGCATGGCTATAACACCGGCTTCGATGCCGCCGTCTATCGCCTGACCCAGATCGTCCATGATTCCGGCTACCCCGGCACGCCCGTGCTGTTTTCCTGGGCATCGGGCGCCAGGACCACCGACTATGTCTATGACAAGGAAAGCGCCAGCGCTGCCCGCGACCAGCTGGAAGTGACGCTCAGGATGCTGGAGCAGTCCGGCGCGCGGCGCATCGACATCGTCGCGCATTCGCTCGGAACCTGGGTCACCATGGAAACGCTGCGCCAGATGGCCATCACCGGCGACCGCGATCTCGGCGGCAAGCTCGGCGACGTGGTGCTGGCCTCGCCCGATATCGATGTCGACGTGTTCAAGAGCCAGATGCGGCGCTATGGCAAACCCGACAAGCCGTTCATCCTGCTGTTGTCGGACGACGACCGCGCGCTGCGGCTCTCCGGCCTGATCGCCGGTTCACGGCCGCGCGTCGGCGACTACAAGGATGCCGCCGATCTTGCCTCCTATGGCGTGACGGTCGTCGACCTGTCCAAGGTCAAGGGATCGGACAGCTTCAACCATACGAAGTTCGCCGACAATCCGACGCTGGTGAAGATGATCGGCCAGCGGCTGCGCGAGGATGACGGCTTTGCCAGCGACCGTGACGTGACCGACCGCATCAGCCTGCTTGGCCAATAGGTGCGGTCCCGCGGTTTTCGCCCTGCCTGCCCGGCATCGCGAACGTATGGGTTCACTTTGAACTGGACCGCGCCGGTCTCTGGCCTTATCGGAATAGCCAGCGACGTCACGCGTTTGACGTCCCCTTTTGCGGGAGCCTGCGTGTGACCGTGCGTTCGAAGAGCTACCTCGTCGTTGCATTGGCGCTCGCTGTCACCGGCTGCGCCGGCGGGAAAACGCACGACCTGCTCAACAGGACGACGGTTTCGGTGCCCGCTTCCGACATCGCGGCCACGCATGAAATCTTCGTCGCCACCACCCGCCAGAGGGCAACCAAGGATCCGCGACAGGTGTACGATGGCGATCGCTCGCTGACCACCAGCTTTGCCCGTGTCGATGTCACCGTTCCGAAAAGCCATCAGGTCGGCGCCATCGAACGGGCCAAGGGATCCGCAAACAGCAATCCTGCCAAGGATTTTACCGCCAAGGACGTCACCTTCTACGAGGGCGCGCCGCAATTCGCCAAGGCGGTCGGCGCCGACATTTCCATGCGCGGCGACCGTGCGCTGGTTTTCGTGCACGGCTTCAACAACGGTTTCGATGACGGCATCTACCGACTGACGCAGATCGCGCACGACACGAAATATCCCGGCACCCCGGTGCTGTTCTCATGGGCGTCGAGCGGCAAGACGACCGGCTACATCTACGATAAGGAAAGCGCCAATGCGGCGCGCGACGACCTCGAAGCGACGCTCAGGATGCTGGCCAAAACCAAGGTCAAGAGCATCGACATCATCGCCCATTCGATGGGAACCTGGGTGACGATGGAGGCGCTGCGCCAGCTTGCCATCACCGGCGACCGCGATCTCGACGGCAAGCTCGGCTATGTCATCCTGGCCTCGCCCGACATCGATGTCGACGTCTTCAAGAAACAGATGATCCGCTACGGCAAACCGGACAAGCCGTTCGCCATCCTGCTTTCCGGCGACGACCGTGCGCTCAAACTTTCGTCCCTGATCTCCGGTGACAAGCCGCGTGTCGGCGACTACGGCAACGCCGCCGACCTTGCCAGCTATGGCGTGTCCGTGGTCGACCTGACCCAGGCCAAGGGCGGCGACCGCCTCAACCACGCCAAATTCGCCGACAACCCCATCATGGTGCAACTGCTCGGCGACCGGCTGCGGGCGCCGGCGGGCCTCGCCTCGGACGAACCCGATCCGACACAGCTCAACAATCTTGGTCAAGGCCTCGGCAAGGCCGTCGGCTCCGTCGCCGAGATCGTCATCACCACGCCGTTCAAGGTGCTGACCATCGTCACCGGCGGGTGAGCAGCAGAGCGCCGATGGCTGATCTCAAACGAACAGATCGACTTTCTGGAAGGTCGTCACGTCGATCAAGCCGACGTCCGAAATCCTGAGTTCGGGAATGACGACCAGCGCCAGCAGCGAGTGCTGCATGTAGGCGTTGTTCAGCGAACAGCCCATCTTGCGCATCGCCTCGGTTAGTTTCTCCGCCTTTGCCGCAACGATTTCGGCTCGCTCATCCGACATCAAGCCGGCGATCGGCATCTCGACCAGCGCCAATTCCTTGCCCTTGGAAAACAGCACGACGCCGCCGCCGACCTCCCCCAGCCGGTTTACCGCCAGCGCCATGTCCTGCTTGTTGGTGCCGACGCAGATGATGTGGTGGGCGTCATGCGCCACGCTGGATGCCAGGGCGCAGTCGCCCATATAGCCGAAGCCGGAGACGAAGGCGTTGGTGACGCCGCCCGTGCCCCGGTGGCGCTCGACCAGGGCGATCTGGCAAATGTCGTTGCGGCGGTCCATGCCGACCAGCCCGTCCTCGACCGGCAGATCGGCCTCCAGCGCGCGCGTCGGCGCCTGGTTCTCGATGACGCCGATGACACGCACCCGCACCTCGTTGGCGCCTTTGGGGGCGGCGATATCGAAGTCATCGCCCTTCAGCTTCTTGCCGAGCTTGACGGTGTTCTTCGCCGTCCCGGGGTAGTCATAGGCCGGAATGTCGATTTCGAGCTTGCCGCCCTTGGCCAGCCTGACGCCGCGTGCATAGACCTCGTCGATGGTCATTGCCGCGAGATCCGAGACGATCAGCAGGTCGGCCAACCGGCCCGGCGCGATCGAGCCGATCTCGCGCTCCAGTTTGAAATGCTGGGCGGTGTTGAGCGTCGCCATCTGGATCGCCGTCACCGGCTTCAACCCCTGTTGAATGGCGTGGCGCACCACGCGGTCCATATGGCCTTCCTGGACCAGCGTGCCGGAATGGCTGTCGTCGGTGCACAGGATGAAGTTGCGCGGATCGATGCCGCTCTCCGTCACCGCCTTGATCTGCGAGGCGACGTCGTACCAGGCTGAGCCCAGCCGCAGCATCGCCTTCATGCCCTGGCGCACGCGGGCGATGGCGTCCTCGGCGCGCGTGCCCTCATGATCGTCCTCGGGGCCGCCGGCGACATAGCCATGGAACGGCAGGCCGAGATCGCGCGAGGCATAGTGGCCGCCGACCGTCTTGCCTGCATTGACCGTCGCCGCGATCTCGCCCGACATGACAGGATCATTGGCGGCGACACCGGGGAAATTCATCACTTCGCCCAAGCCTATAATGTTCTCCCAGGTCATCGCTTCAGCGACATCGGCGACCGTCAACTCGGCGCCGGCATGTTCCAGCCCAGGCGCCGAAGGCACGCAGGAGGGCATCTGCACATGCACGTTGATGGGCATGGCAACGGCCTCGTCATGCATCAGTCGCACGCCGGGCAGGCCCAGCACATTGGCGATCTCGTGCGGGTCGATGAACATCGAGGTGGTGCCGTGCGGAATGACGGCACGGCAGAACTCGGTCACCGTCACCATGCCGCTTTCGACATGCATATGCGCGTCGCAGAGACCGGGCACCAGATAGCGCCCGCCGGCGTCGACCACCTTCGTGCCCTGGCCGATGGCATGGCTGGCATTCGGCCCGCAATAAGCGAAGCGGCCGCCGGCAATGGCGATGTCGGTGCCGGCGATGACCTCGCCCGAATGGACATTCACCCAGCGACCGTTGCGCACGACCAGGTCAGCGGGCTTCCGCCCCATCGCGACATCGACCAGATGTGTCGCCATCTCGGTCCATGGTCTGGGTTTCGCGGGCCTTGCGGGCTTGGCTTTCGTCATTGGCGATTCCTCGGTTGCGGCCAGTGTCGCAAATGTCGGCGGGCGCCGCCAGAGCCGTTGGTCCGACATCCGGCGGCAGGCAGGGCTTGTTGACTAATCCGGCTAAAACGCGATGCTGACCGCGGACCGAGCCATTTGAGGGAAAACATGACCCGTTTTTGGAAAGCGTTCGCCATCGTCATCTTGTTCGCAGCGTCGACCACTTTTGCTGTCGCCGAGGAACGTTGGCAGACCTTGCCGGAGCCGACGGCCATGCCCAAACCTGATCGGAGCGGATATGCGCCGGTGAACGGCATCCAGATGTACTACGCCGTTTTCGGCGCGGGCGACCCGGTGCTGCTCATCCATGGCGGCCTCGGCCACGCCGACATCTGGGCCAGCCAGGTGGCCACGCTTTCCAAAACGCACAAGGTGATAGTCGCCGACAGCCGCGGCCACGGTCGCTCCACCCGCACCGAGCAGCCTTACGGCTACGACTTGATGGCGTCGGACTATCTGGCGCTGCTCGACTACCTGAAGATCGACAAGACCGCGCTTGTCGGCTGGAGCGATGGCGGCATTATCGGCATCGACATCGCGCTGCATCATCCGGAGCGGCTGACAAGGCTCTTTGCCCAAGCCGCCAACGTAACCACCGATGGCCTCGATCCGGGCGTGATGACCAACAAGACCTTTGCCGCCTACATCGACCGTTCCGGCCGCGACTACAAGAGGATGTCGAAGACGCCGGACCAGTATGACGCCTTCGTGGCGCAGATGAGCCATATGTGGGAGAGCGAGCCGGCGTGGAGCAAGGAACAGCTCGCTGAGATAACCACGCCGACGGCGATCGTTGCCGGCGACCATGATGAGGCGATCAAGCGCGAACACACCGAATACATCGCCTCCGTCATCCCGGGCGCGAAGCTGATCTTTCTGCCCAACGCCAGTCATTTCGCCATGCTGCAAGCGCCGGATGAATATAGCCAGGCTGTGCTGGACTTCATCGACGCCAAGTAGAGGATTCTGTGCGGCGACAGGGGGATTGCGATTGCGGCGAATGCGGTTATCCTTCTAGCGATCTTTCTGAATCATCATTTCGGGGAGTTCGATGCGTCGCCTGATGATCGCAAGTGCCGGTTTTCTTGCCGCTCTGGCCGCGCCGGCTTTTGCAGCCGACCCAACGGTCGACGTGCCGATGACCGCGCCCGGCTTCGACTGGACAGGCTACTACGCCGGTCTGCAGGCCGGCTATGGCTGGGGCCAATCCGATATTTCAGTGACGGAAGGCGCGCCGTTTTCCATCACGCCCGACATTGACGGCGGTTTCATCGGCGGCCATGTCGCCGGCCTGTGGCAGTTCGACCAGGCGGTGCTCGGCGCCCAGGCGGACCTCAACTATTCCTCCATCGACGGCACAGCGGAATCGGGCCTGGGAAGCCCATTTGGCACCGACATCAAGTGGTTCGGGTCGGTCAACGCCAAAGCTGGCTATGCCATGGATCGCCTGCTGGTTTACGGCATTGGCGGTGTCGCCTTTGCCGGCATCGAAACATCGCAAGTCGCAGGCCCGGCGTTCGCCAGCACGCGCACGAATGTCGGCTGGACCGTGGGTGCCGGTGTCGACTACGCGCTGACCGACAAGTTCGTCGTCGGCGCGCAGTATCGCTACTATGATTTCGGCTCCGAGCACTACGAGGTGGCAGAACCTTTTAACGATCGCGATCAGAACGTGAAGCTGAATGCGGTCGGGATCAATTTGAGCTACAAGTTCTGAGCAGGGCCACAATCGCGACGCTGCCGGCCCAGGCAACCACCCGAGGGGCTCTTTCATGGAAGGGCGGCCGACGCTCCCAGTGGGCGGGGGGAATGGGTTGGGCCTGAGAGGCGCCGGCCTTGGCGGATCAAATCCATCACACAGGCATCCTACCACTACCCGCCGCGCCGATAATTCCGTGATCGCGCCAGTATCATCAAGTCGCCCTGTCTGTTTGCACGTTCGGCGAACGCTCAACAACACGACTTGACGGCCTGTGTCTGGCGTCTGAAAAGGGCTGGCCTGCGGACGTGGCGGAATTGGTAGACGCAAGGGACTTAAAATCCCTCGATCTCTGATCGTACGGGTTCGATTCCCGTCGTCCGCACCACCCTTCGCTCTTCGAGCTCCGGGTGGCGGGCCACCTGAAGCTCGGCAGGTTCGAACTTCATCCGTTCAGGCGCACCAATTTCACCGGCCACGCCTTGTTCCGGCATCTCTACGCCTCGAATACTTTCTCAGTGAACCATTCCGCCAACCTGGCAAGCTCCGGCCCCAGCACGCGATCGGCGCCGACAGGCGGCACGATAGCTCTGATTTGATCGACGAAGGAGCGCAGTGCCGGCGGCGGCGTGCGTGCGGTGACGTGCAGCGCCTGCGAGGCGATCATCGCCAGCATCGCCATGGCCGCATCGACGCAGCGGCCGGCGGTCGCTTCCTTGGTCCATGCGAAGAACGCCGTCGTGGCGACGTCGTCCTGCCCCGCGCCGGCCGATTCCGTGCCCGGAATGAAGGTACGTTGCGCGGCCAGCTTGGCCTGTTCGAGATAGCCGGTGATCGCCATCGGCACATAGCCGACATTGCCATGGCCGTCACTGTCGGCTGAGTGTCGTCCGGTCATCAGCAGATCCGGCAGCAGCGACACCTTGCCGTTCAGAAGCTTCGAGGCGTGGCGGTCGCAGAGCAGGCAGATATCGGCCCATATCGCCGCCAGATCGTCCAGCGCCGGCGTCGCCATGGCGTTGTGATAGCCGCCGGTGCTGATGCAACGGCCGAGCGGATGTGCATCGTCGGGCGGGATATAGACCGGATTGTCCGATATCGAGGCCAGCGACACATCGGCCGCCCGCTCGGCCAACGACAGCGCACGATGCGCCTGGCCGAGGACGCGCGGCACGATGCGGTAGCTGACCGGCGCCTGATAATTGCGTCGCCCATCGCCGGCGTCGACCAGAAATTCCCGCAAACCCTGCAGGGCCGCGGCCTCATGCTCGTCGCCCCAGAGCGTGTCGAGGGCGGCGTCATAGTGTTCGAGCGGGGCACGAAACGCCTCGATCGACAGCGCGAACACCTGGTGCGCCATGCGGATGCGGCGGCGTGCCGCAAGCGCTGCGTCGGCCACCAGAGCGGCAGCGCAAGGCGAGCCGTTGATGAGCGAGCCGCGTTCCTTGACCTCAAGGTCGAAGCGCGTCGAAAGTTCAGCAAACAAGGGGTAGAGCGCCAGGATCTCACCGGCACCGCCCTGGCCGGAGGCCGGCACCGTCGGCATCGGCCCACCGTCGAGCATTGCGGCCACGGCAAGCGCGATGCGCGGCGTTGTGGCGGCGTTCCCCTCGATGAAGTTCGCCAGGCGGGCAAGCACAATCCCCCTGACCACGCGATCGGGCAAGGGATCGCCGAACGAGGTGGCGGCGGCAAACGCCTTGATGCGCGCATGGCGATCACGCTCGTCAGCTTCGAGCTTTCGGCTTGCCAATTCCCCCATCGCGGTTGTGACGCCATAGATGACGGGTGGCGGATCGGATTCAATCAGCCTGAGAAACGAGGCGCGGCATTCGGCGATACGCTGCAAGGCCTTCTCGTTGATCTCCACCGTGTCCTTCTTCCAGGCGACGCGGAAAACAGTGTCGAGGTTGATGTCCTCACGCTTCGACAGGCTAACTGGCATGCTTCACACCACTGGAAATAAGGGACTTAGTAGAGTGGTTCCTCGAACAGCGTCTTGTCGCCGTCGACCAGCGCCTTGATCTGCGCGGTCCCGTCGCCGGCGAGCGCAAGACGGATGCCGAATGGCCGCACCCGCATGTCGTTCTGGATCGCCATCCCCTCGCCTTCCGGCAGATAGAAGCGCTCGATACCGTAGTCCGGCGCGATGGTCGCCTCTTCGCCGCGAAGATCCCAGCCCTCGGCGACGTGGCCTGATATATCGGCTTCGTCCGCGGCGGCCGGCGTTGGCGCCTTGCCGAACCAGGCGTTCGTCGGCTGCCAATAGCCGTCGGCGCCCTTCTTCAGGCGCACGACAATCGAGGTGTCGTCGCTGGAAAATTTGTCGGGTGGAATGTTGGCGATCATCTTCACCGGGATGCGCGAAATCTCGTAGCCGAGGATAATATAGTCGCCGCGCAGGAGGTCGCGCGGATCGACAGGTTCGATCTTCAGCAGCACCTCCTTGCCGTTGCGCAGGATCGCCGCCCGGCCCGCGATGATCCAGCTCAGGAAGCCGATCTGGACGAGCGCCAGCACCAGTGCCGAGATGACAAGCCTTTTCCCGCTGATCATGCCGTGGCTCCTTTGGCAACTGGGCCCTTCATGCGTTTTTCCACGCGGATGATGACGATCGCAAGGATGCCGAGCAGCACCGCGGCGGCCAGGAAGAAACCGGCCGTATCGAGCATCCATTGCAGGGTCACCACATAGATGATGGCGAGTTCGAAGGCGAAGCCGAGATAGGCAAGCCAGCGCAAACCGCGGCTCTCCCGTCCCGCCAGCACGATTGCGGCGACAATGCCGGCCAGCGCGACGACCGAGGCGATTGCGAAACCGCTGTTGTAGGTGCTCTCATCGGCGAGTTCGAACTGGATCATTGCGAGGCCGGTGAGGAAGCCGAGCAGTGCGTGCAAGGGCAAGCGGCCGCCGAGTTGCACGACCCGGTCGACCGGATCCGGGGCGAAGACCGAGGCCGCGAACAGCAGCGCCGAGACGACGACCAGCGGGATCGCCACCTGCAGCGTGTCGTGGTTGGTGACGAGCAGCACAAGATAGAACAGAACCGACAGGATGATCAGGTGGCGCGCCGCCTGGCTGCGGGTCCAGAACGAGACGGCAAACAGCACGATCGCCATGATCACGAAGGCATGCGGAAATTCGCTGCGGCTGTAGTAATCGAAGCCTTTGAGGAACAGCCAGGCATCGGCGATGCCGACCGAAGCGACCGTCAGCGGATTAGAACGCAGCGCAACCGCCGCCAGCGCCGTGCCGGCGCCCCAGGTGACCAGAGCCGAGGCCTCGTCGCCCGAGAGATGATACATCTGGCCGATCAGCGCGATCGAGCCCCCGAAAGCCGCAGCCGCCACGATCCAGAGCGCTTCCCCGATCGCCGCATGGTCGCGCATCTTCAACAGCGCGCCGCCGACATAGCCGCCAAGGATGACCGCAAAGAGTGCCGCCACGCGCGCCAGCCGCGGGATCGCGTCCCAATTGGCGGCGACGAAAATCAGGATGGCAGCGCCGAACAGCAAGGCAGCCATCATCGCCAGGATAGAGCCGAAGCTGAGCGACTTGCGCTCGTTGGCCTCGACATCGCGCGAAAGCGAATCGGCAATGGCGGCGTCGATCAGCCCGGCCTGCAGCCAACGCGCGATATCCGCCCTGACCCGCGACGAATAGCTCGCCATGCTGCATCTCCCCCAGTTCGGTCTTTTTTTCAGCCGATCCGGTCAAACCGCTGACGCAGCGGCATTTTCCGATTCGGGTTTCTTTGTGTCAGGTCCGTGAACGCTCGTTAATGCTGCATTGCACAATTTGCATTGCTGCCATGCAGCCATAGCGCTTTTAAATCGATATGGGTCCGCCTATTTATAGTTCGTACACAAACGGAATGATCCGCAAGAAAGACGAAACGAGAACTACCATGAACCTGATCCGCAACTACCGCAACTGGCGCCGCTACAGGGACACCGTGTCCGAGCTGAGCCGCCTGAGCAACCGTGAACTGACCGACCTCGGCATCAGCCGCAGCGACATTCCTTACGTCGCTCGCAAGGCGGTCTAATTCTTCGGACCGCGAATGGTCCGAACCAGTTTTGAAAAAGAGAACGACAATGAACCTGATCCGCAACTATCGTAACTGGCGCGTTTATCGCGAGACGGTTACCGAGCTGGGTCGCCTTTCCAACCGCCAGCTGCATGATCTCGGTATCGTCCGCGACGAAATCAAGATCATCGCCCGGCAAGCCATCTAACCAGAATGGCGATCTAGACAGAATTTCGGCAGGGTCGACCTCCTCCCCGACCTTGACGAATACGGTCACCCCTTACCTCCTCCCAAGGGTTGACCACAAAAACGGCGCCCGCCGCACCTCCTCCCGCGGCGGGCGCTGTTTCCCCGAAGCAAAGTGAATTTTGCCCCAAAGGTTTCGCTCCTTTTCAAACAGCGAAAGAGTTTTCGTCAAAGCCGACCTCCTCCCCGGCGATGACGAATAGGCCCGACCTTCACCTCCTCCCGAGGGTTGGCCACAAAAACGGCGCCCGCCGCACCTCCTCCCGCGGCGGGCGCTGTTTCCCTGGAGCAAAACGAATTTTGCTCCTGAGGTTTCGCCCCTTTTAAAAAGGCGAAAGGAATTTCGTCAAAGCCGACCTCCTCCCCGGCGATGACGAATATGGTCGGCCTTCACCTCCTCCCGAGGGTCGACCCCAAAAACGACACCCGCCGGACCTCCTCCCCCGGCGGGTGTTGTTGTTTTCAGGGGGCGCTCCCATCAGCGGCTGTTTGCACCGCGCACGGCAATTGCAATCGCCGCACCAAGCGATTATTCCGGCGTTCATGAGCAAAAACCCAATCCACATCATCGGCGGCGGCCTCGCTGGTTCCGAAGCCGCATGGCAGGCAGCGCAGGCCGGCGTGCCCGTCATCCTGCATGAGATGCGGCCCGTTCGCGGCACCGATGCGCACAAGACCGACAGCCTGGCCGAGCTTGTCTGTTCCAATTCCTTCCGCTCCGACGATGCCGACAACAACGCGGTCGGCCTGCTGCACGCCGAAATGCGGCTGGCCGGCTCGTTGATCATGAGCGCAGGCGACGCCAACCAGGTTCCGGCCGGCGGTGCGCTTGCCGTCGATCGCGACGGATTCGCCGATGCCGTGACGAAAAAACTCCAAGCACACCCACTGATCACCATCCGGCGCGAGGAAGTGCCAGGTCTGCCGCCGACGGATTGGGACCAGGCGATCGTTGCCACGGGTCCGTTGACCGCGCCTGGGCTTGCCCAGTCGATCGCGGAAGCGACCGGCGCCGATGCGCTCGCCTTCTTCGACGCCATTGCGCCGATCATCCATTTCGACACGATCGACATGAATACCTGCTGGTTCCAGTCGCGCTACGACAAGGTCGGGCCAGGCGGCACCGGCAAGGACTACATCAATTGTCCGATGGACAAGGACCAGTACCTTGCCTTCGTGCAAGCGCTGGTCGACGGCCAGAAAACCGAATTCAAGGAATGGGAAGGCACGCCCTATTTCGACGGCTGCCTGCCGATCGAAATCATGGCCGAGCGCGGTGTCGAGACGCTGCGCTACGGGCCGATGAAACCGATGGGGCTGACCAACGCCCACAATCCGACCGTAAAAGCCTATGCCGTCGTCCAGCTGCGGCAGGACAATGCGCTGGGCACGCTCTACAACATGGTCGGTTTTCAGACCAAGTTGAAGCATGCCGAGCAGGTGCGCGTGTTCCGCACCATACCGGGTCTCGAAAACGCCGACTTCGCCCGCCTCGGCGGCCTGCACCGCAACACCTACATCAACTCGCCGACCTTGCTCGACGCCTCGCTGCAGTTGAAGTCGCGCCCTGGCCTGCGTTTCGCCGGCCAGATCACCGGCTGCGAAGGATACGTCGAGAGCGCTGCGATCGGCCTGCTCGCCGGCCGCTTCGCCGCCGCTGAACGGCTCGGCCACACACTGTCACCGCCGCCGCTGACCACCGCCTTCGGGGCGCTGCTCAACCACATCACCGGCGGCCACATTGTTTCGGATGACGAGCCGGGAAAGCGCTCTTTCCAGCCGATGAATGTCAATTTCGGCCTGTTCCCGCCGGTGGAAGCCCCGAAGACCGAAGGCAAACGCATGCGCGGCAAGGACAAGACCGTCGCCAAGCGGCACGCCATCACATCGCGCGCACGCGCCGATTGTAGGGAGTGGCTGGGACTTCCGGCACAAACAGAAACGGCCGAAGCGGCGGAATAAACAGCGAGAAGGGCAAAGGCGGCTGCTTCGGATCGGCGAGCGAGGTCATCCGCGCCGCCCTTCGCGCCTTCGTGAAGAGGAAGAGCACGCCGAGCGCATGGCGTGGATCAGGGCGGGTGAAGACATCGATCGAGGAACACGAGGGCGAACCATTCGGGGAAGAGGTTCGCGCTCACTTCCGGGGACGTGGTTGACGTTTACGTCAAAGTGCGGACCAGCCCTTGCTCGCGCGACGCAGCAGCAGCCAATGCCGGCGCAAGGCCGACAGCCGCGCCACGCCTTCGAGCGGCGAACCATTCTCCATTTTGCCGAGATAGGTACGTGACAGGGCGAGCGGCAGGAATGCAGGACGCAGCGAAACCGGCAGAGCCGGTGCGCCTTGCTCGAAGGCGGAAAGATGTTCCCGTGCCAGCGCCATCATCGCCGCCACCGCGCGTTTGGCGCCGGGTCCACCGTCGCCAGCAACGAATTCTTCCGGCGACGATCCCGCCGCCGCCAGAATATCGGCCGGGACAAAACACTGTCCGCGCCGGCGATGCAGCGGCAGCAGCAGCAGCAGGCCGGTCATCGCTTGCGCGCAGCCTGCCCTGCCCGCCAGTTCGGCAAAGCGTGGCGCCTCGCCGGGATCGAGCACCATCGCCGCAAGCTGGATGAGTGCTGCGGCCGTCTCGCCGCAATAGCCCTCCAGATCGGTGCGCGACGGCATCGGGTCGTCGTAGAGGTCGAAGATACGCGCGTCGAGCATGTTCTCGAAGGCCGGCTTCGGCAGGCCGAATGTCGCTATGGTGGCATTCAAGGCTTCGGCAGTGGGATGGCCGGCGCCGGCCTCGCCGCCGGCGGCAATGACATCGCGCCACCATTGCAGCCGCACCTCGCCCGGCAGCGCCTCATGGATGCGATCGCGGATACCTGATATCTCTGCGTTGAAGGCGTAGAGCGAAAACAGCGCGTCGCGCTTGCCCTCCGGCGCGTAGAGCGCGGTCAGATAGCGGTCATGATCGGCGACGCGCACCGCGTCCATGACGATTTCAGCGCTTCGAGACATGTCAATCGACGGCAATGAGCGCCGCGGCCACCGCGCGCTCTTCCGCCAGAAGGATATTGTAGGTCCGCACGGCGGCCCCCGTCGACATCGGATCGGACGCAATGCCGGCCGCCTTCAGCGCGGCCCGCAATGCGGCGGGCAATGGCCTGAGATCCCTGCCCATGCCGACCAGCAGGATCTCGACCTTGTCGGCTTCTGCCAGCAGCTTGTCGAAATCGGCCACTGTCAGCGCCAGAGGATCCGCCGGTTCCCAGCCATGGATACCGGATGGCAGACAGAGCAGCGAGCCACGATGCGACATGTCGGCAAAACGGAACCCGCCATTGCCATAGGCTTCGATCGGTGCGCGGCCCGGAAAATGCGCCTCGCGGATGACGATGCCTTTGCTGGTCACCGTTATACCCCTTCGGGGCGGCGCGTCAGGTCGCGACCGCCTTGCCGCCATTGACCGGCTTCTCTTCGTCTGCCGAAGCCTGCGGCCGCAGCTTGAACAGGATCAGCAGCGGTGCGGCGATGAAGATCGACGAATAGGTGCCGAAGACGACGCCAAACAGCATGGCCATGGTGAACGAGCGGATGACCTCGCCGCCGAACAGCACCAGCGCCAGCAGCGCCAGGATCGTCGTCACCGAGGTCAGCGTCGTTCTCGACAGCGTCTCGTTGATGGCGTTGTTCAACAGCTGCGGCAGCGGCATACGCTTGTATTTTCGCAGATCCTCTCGAACACGGTCATAGACCACGATCGTGTCGTTCAGCGAATAGCCGATGATGGTCAGGATCGCCGCCAGCGATGACTGGTTGAACTCCAGCCCGGTGATGACGAAGAAGCCAAGCGTCATGACCACGTCGTGCACCGTCGCCACGATGGCGCCGACCGCGAACTGCCATTCGAAGCGGAACCAGACATAGATCAGGATGCCGAGCAGCGCGATCAGCATGGCGATCGTGCCTTGCTTGGCGAGTTCTCCGGAGACCGTCGGTCCCACCACTTCGACGCGGCGGAAGTCATAGGCGTCCTGCAACTCGCCACGCACCTTGTCGATGACGGTCTGTTCGGCATTCTCGCCGCCATCCTGCGACCCGACACGGATCAGCACGTCGTTCGGCGTACCGAACTGCTGGACCTGGACTTCACCAATGTTGAGTTCGGTCAGCCGCGCGCGGAGGTCGGCGAGGTCGGCATTGCCGCTCTTGGCCTGCACTTCGATCAGCGATCCGCCCTTGAAATCGATACCGTAGTTGATGCCGACGGTCATGAACATCACCACCGACAGGATCGACAGCGCGCTTGACAGCGTGAACGTCCAGCGACGGATGCCCATGAACGGAATTTTCGTGCCGGGCGGGACGAAGGTCACCGGCGCGCGCGGCAATTCCTTCGGGCGCGCACGGCGCAGCCAGATCGAGACCAACAGCCGGGTGAAGGTGAACGCGGTGAAGACGGTCGTCAGGATGCCGATCGCATACGTGATGGCAAAGCCCTTCACCGGTCCGGTACCGAGATAGAACAGCACCACGGTCGCGATCAGCGAGGTGATGTTGGAATCGACAATGGTCGCCAGCGCCTTGGTGAAACCGGTATCGATCGCCTGGATCACCGAGCGGCCGGCGCGTCGCTCCTCGCGGATACGCTCGTAGATCAGCACATTGGAATCGACCGCCATGCCGATGGTCAGCACGATACCAGCGATACCCGGCAAGGTCAGCGTCGCACCGAGCAGCGAGAGTACCCCGACGATCATCGCCACGTGCACCGCCAGCGCGATGTTGGCGAGGAAGCCGAGTAAACCGTAGGCGACGAACATGAACACGACGACGAGGATAGAACCGATGATGCCGGCGACCTTGCCGGCATGGATCGAATCCTGACCAAGGCCCGGACCCACCGTACGCTCTTCGATCACCGTCAGTGTCGCGGGCAAGGCACCGGCGCGCAGCAGCACCGCCAGGTCGTTGGCACTCTGGGCGGTGAAGTTACCCGAGATCTGACCGGTGCCGCCCAGGATCGGCTCGCGGATTTGCGGCGCTGAAATCACCTGGTTGTCGAGGATGATGGCGAACAGCTTGCCGACATTCTGTGAAGTCGCCTGGCCAAAACGTGCGGCACCCTTCGAATCGAAACGGAACGAAACCACCGGCTCGTTGTTCTGCGAATTGTATGTCGCCTGCGCATCGACCAGGTTTTCACCCGAAACGATGACGCGGTTCTCGATCAGATACGGAACCGGCGGATCGTCCTGCGAATACAGCACCGACGAGCCAGCGGGCGGACGGCCGTTGAGCGCGTCCTGCACCGGCATCGACTGGTCGACCATCTGGAAGGTCAGCTTGGCGGTCTGGCCGAGGATTTCCTTCAGCCTTTGCGGATCCTGAAGACCCGGCACCTGGACAAGGATACGGTCGTCGCCCTGCCTCTGCACGATTGGTTCGGTCGTGCCGAGTTCGTTGACGCGGCGCTCGACCACCTCGATCGACTGCGTCAGCGCGGTCGACGTGCGGTATTTGATGCCGGCATCGGTCACGGTGAACTTGAGCAGGCCCGGCTCGGAATCGTCGAGCGTCATTTCCTGGACGGAGCCGCCGGTGAACAGGCCGGCAGCCACAGGATCGGTCAGCGTCTTCAGCGCCGTCTTGGCGGCATCGATCTGGGCGGGATCGGTGATGCGGACCTGCAAGACACGTCCAGTGCCGGCGAGGCCGGTGTAGCCGATCTTGGCGTCGCGCAGCAGCGTGCGGATCTCGTCGCGCGTCGTCTCCAGCCGATCCTTGATCAGATCGTTCTGGTTCATCTCCAGCAGGATGTGCGAGCCGCCCTGCAGATCGAGGCCGAGCGTCATCTGACGCTTCGGCACCCAGCTCGGCAGTTGGGCCAAGGTGCTTGCGGGGATGAGATTGGGCGCGGCGAGGATCACCGTGATGGCCACGGCCACCCAGATCAGGATCATCTTGAAGCGCGAGAAATACAACATATGGCGTCGTCCGTCAGAGCGTGTCCGCGGATCGCTCCGCCTGAAATTGGATTATTTCTTGGCGTTCTGGTTGGCCACCGGCTCGCCCTTGACGCGCACATCGGCGATCGTCGAGCGCAGCGCCGTCACCTTCAAACCATTGCCGAGGTCGACCTCGAGCTCGTTGTCGTCGATCACCTTGGTCACCTTGCCGACGAAGCCGCCGCCGGTGACAACCGTGTCGCCGCGACGGACGGCGGCCAGCATCTCGCCGCGCTTCTTCAGCTGCGTGCGCTGCGGCCGGATGATCAGGAAATACATGATCACGAAAATCAGGACAAACGGCAAAATGCTGATGAACATGTCGGGAGAAGCGCCGACGCCTTGGGCGTATGCCGGTGTCACGAACATCGAGGTACTCCTGAATTTTGAAAACAGCCGCCAATTTGGCGGCCCCTTGAAATTTGGCCGGAATATAGTCGGTAAAGTTGTCAATGCAACTGCGCGGCCGGCCAAATCGGCTGCTTTTCCGGCCTGTTGAGCCGTGTTAGAGCAGGATCGCGAAAAGCGCGAGCCGGTTTTTGCGGACAAACGGAAACCGTTTGTCCAGAGATCACGCTCGAACAAAAGGTTGCAACCGGTTTTGTATCAGACGGAATCGGCCAGCTTCACGCCCCCACACGTCAAAACGCGAAAACAAAAGACAGCCATGCCCGACAGCAGCATTGAAGCCCTGAACCAGAAACTCGACCGGCTGATCGAGGCGGTAAGTCGCCTTGCCCCGCCGCCGGTGCCCCAAACCGACCTCGGCGAGGCCGATTGTTTCGTCTGGCAGGCCGATCCGGGCTATCTGGAGCCGGTGCGCAAGGTCAATCGCGTCGACATCGGCCTGATCCGTGGCGTCGACCGCGTCCGCGACATCCTTGTCGACAACACCGAACGCTTCGCTGCCGGCTATCCGGCCAACAACGTATTGTTGTGGGGCGCGCGCGGCATGGGCAAATCGTCGCTGGTCAAGGCCGTGCATGCCCAGATCAACGCCGAGGCCAAGTCCGACCTGCCGTTGAAGCTGATCGAAATCCACCGCGAGGACATCGACACGCTGCCGAAGCTGATGGGATTGCTGAAGGCGGCCCCCTTCCGCTTCATCCTGTTTTGCGACGACCTGTCCTTCGACCATGACGACACCTCGTACAAGTCGCTGAAGGCAGCGCTCGAAGGCGGCGTCGAGGGTCGCCCCGCCAATGTCATCTTCTACGCCACCTCGAACCGCCGCCATCTTTTGCCCCGCGACATGATCGACAACGAGCGCTCGACCGCCATCAACCCGTCCGAGGCGGTCGAGGAAAAAGTGTCGCTGTCCGACCGGTTCGGCCTGTGGCTCGGCTTCCATAAATGTTCGCAGGACGAGTATCTCGACATGATCGACGGCTATATCAGCCACCATGGCCTAGTCATGGATTCCGAGCAACTGCGCGCCGAAGCACTGGAATGGGCGACCACCCGCGGCAGCCGCTCGGGCCGCGTTGCCTGGCAGTTCACCCAAGACCTGGCCGGCCGGCTCGGCAAGCCGCTCAAGGAGTGATGCGTTGGATCGCTTTGGGCGGCTGTGCCCGTCGCAGGTCACGCGGCGTTTGGCCGATCTCGCGGCGCATCCAGTGCGCCAGATGTGACTGGTGTGCGAAGCCAGTCAATTCCGCCACCTCGCTTGTGCTAAGATCGCCTTCCTGCAGCAGGACGCGTGCGCGTTCGACGCGACGTCGCAACACGTAGCGGTGCAGGGTGAAGCCCGTTGCCACCTTGAACCATGTCCGCAAGTGCGAGCTGCTTGCACCGGCAACCCGGCTTAGTCGATGGATCGACAGGGGTTCGTGCAAAGCAGCCTCGATATGCTCCAGGACGCGCTTGAGCTGGGTATCCGACAACCGGTTCGTTCGATCCATTTCGGAATCATCGAGGCCAAGCAGCCTCACCGCGAGCGCGGCGCCAATGCTGTCGGCAAACAGCGAGCCACTCGGCGCGTTTGCATTGAGGTCGCTCTCGAGTGCTCGAGCGAGATGTTCGATGCGCTGGTCACGAAGCAAATGGCGTGTGTCGAGCCGCAACGCTCGCGCCTTGCCCCCAAGTTCCGCCGCCACCCTTTCCATCAAGGCCGGCCGCAGCGCAATTTCAATCGTGTCAAACGCGGTTTCGGCCTCGAAACCACCCTCCTGACCGGCGGGCACCAGGTCGATATCGCCGGCGCGCCTCACGAAATATCGTCCAACCTGATTGCAGTAAGAGCGCGTCGACGCGCTTGCATGCACCATGATGCGAAGGTGTGGCGCCCGGGGTAGACGATGGACGCCCGCTTCGACATGCAAGGCGGCAATTGTTACGTCGGACGGGGATTGGGCCGAAGCGGATTGCGAACGCATGCCCTCTCCATTCATGGCAAAACCTGTTCAAGATTTGGCAATTTCCGCGCGATTTTCAATGCCGTGGACATGTACCTACGCCTCTCCATCAAGCTTGGACGAGAGGTTATGCCATGAGTTTCTATGTTGTTGTCGGAGCAGGCCCGGTTGGACGCGAGACCGCTCGCCTTCTTGGTGAAGACGGACATGATGTCGTTCTCACGAGCCGAAGTGTCGGCTCTAACGCGCTGCAGAACGTGCGGGCCGTGCAGGCCGACGCCACTGATGCCTCGGAACTATCGCGGATCGCACGAAACGCCGATGCCATCTTCATGTGTGCCATGGCCACCTACCATAGGTGGCCGACCGACTTTTTCCCGATCATCGACGGTACCGTGCGCGCCGCGGAAGCGGTCGGCGCGAAGCTGGTCGTGCTCGGCAACCTTTATGGCTACGGGCAAAATGCCGACAGCCCGCTTCGCTCCAATCTGTCTCTTGATCCGACTTCGAAAAAAGGAACCGCCAGGACGATCATGTGGCAGCGGGCGGTCCGTGCCAATGTACCGGCGATCGAAGTGCGGTCCAGCGACTATCTGGGGCATGGTGCTATCAGCTATTTCTCACTGGTCGCCCTGCCCTCCATCATCGAGGGGAAGCCTACCGCATTCATCGGAAACCTCGACGCAACTCATGCCTGGACCTTCACGAAGGACGTCGCCGAGACGCTGGTTGCGGCTTCCCGCTACACAGGCGAATGGGGACGGGGGTTTCATGTTCCCTCGCAACATGCCTCACCCCGGGTACTCATCCAGAAAACCGCGGCGATGCTTCGCCGGGACGTTTCAGAAACGCGTTCCTATTCCATCGCCGAGATGGAAGCATTGGGCATGCATGAGTTGATCGAGATGAGCTACCTCTTCGACAGCCCCTTGCTGGTCGATTCCTCCGACGCAGAGGCGCTTCTCGGGATGAAGGCCAGCAGCCTTGAGGTGATGATCGCCGACACCCTGCGCGATCATCTTTGACCCTTGAGAAGTAGATATTCGACGAGAAACTGAAAAAGCCCGTTCCTTGCGGAACGGGCTGAGCCGGCGGGCGGACTGGAGGTCAGATGTCCCGCAAATTGCTTTTTTTCTTCTATTCGAGATAACCCCGACTATTCGAGATAGCCGGAGGGATCGACCGGGGCCGAGTTCTTGCGCACTTCGAAGTGCAGCTTCGGCGAGTCCGTCGTGCCGCTCATGCCCGACAGCGCGATTTCCTGGCCGCGCTTGACCTTCTGGCCGCGCTGCACCTCGATCGAGCTGGCGTGGCCGTAGACGGTGACCAGCCCATTCTCGTGGCGCACCAGAACCGTATTGCCGAATTCCTTGAGGCCGTCGCCGGCATAGATGACGACACCGTTCTCGGCTGCCTTGACCGGCGTTCCCGACGGCACGGCGATGTCGACGCCATCCTTGCCGGAGCCGAAACCGGAGATCACACGGCCACGCACCGGCCAGCGCATCTTGCCGATGCCGGTGGCGTCGGGCGCGACGGCGTCGTCGTCTTCGGCCTGCTGGATGACCTTCGAATCTTTCTTCGGCGGCGTGTAGGACGCCAGCGTTTCCGACGGCGTGGTCTTTGCCGCGGGCTGCGTCGTGGCCGTCGTCACCGGATCGACCTTGGCCGGCTTGGCAGCAGCGACTGTCGCGGTTCCACCGGCCGGCACCTTCAGGGTCTGGCCGATCTTGAGCAAGCCATCCTGCATGCCGTTGGCCTGCTTGATGGCAACGACGCCGACACCGGTCTTTCTGGCAATCGACGAAAGCGTGTCGCCCGACTGGACCGTATAGGTGCCAGCTGCATTGGTCGCCTTGGCCGCGGCCACCTGGGGCTTGGGCTCCTTGGGCTGGCTCGCGGCGGTCGACGTGTCGACCTGAGCGGCGGACTTGCCCTCCTTGAGCTTCGGCTGCTGCGGCAGGACGGCGACCTTGTCCGGCGCAGTGGCCGGCAGGTTGTGCTTGGTGTCTTTCGCCGGCTTGGCATCCGCGAGCTTCGGCTCACTCTTGCTCGAATAGGCGTAGGCCGGGATGACCAGCTTCTGGCCGGTCTTCAGCCCCTTGGTCGCGCTCAGCCCGTTGACCTTCATGATCACGTCTGATGGCACCTTGTAGCGCTGCGCCAGGCCGCCGATCGTTTCACCGTCCCTGACGACGATCTCGGTTGCATGCGGAGTGCCGGAAGCAGCCACGCGGGGTTCGTCAGGTTGCGAAACCTTGAAAGGCGACGCCGCCGGCGCGACGGTGCCGGTCGTAGTCCTGTCGACATGCGGTGCCGGGGCCAGTGCGGTACGCACAGGCTTCGATGCCGGCGCCAGTCCGGGAGCCTGCTGCGCCTGGGCAACGGGCGGCGGCAGCGGCCGCGTCGAGACCGGCTCGAGGCTGGAGCGGCTGACCGATTGTGTATGGCTGCCATCGATCGGAGCGGCCGCGACATCGCCCGGATAGGGCTGCTGCACGGCATCCTGCTTGTTGATGATGGCGCGCTGATTGTTGGTCGAGGATGTAAAGACGTCGTCGACGCCATTGAACCGCGAAACCTGGGAACTGCACCCCGCAGCAGCACCCGCGACCATCAGTATGGCGCAGCCTCGCGCCAGATTGCGACCGCTTGTCTTCAAAACACTGAGTTGCATCGCACTAACCCGCACATACCCGGTACAAACTAGGCATGATTAAAGCGCGTTAATGTTACTCGACGGTTAACCCCATGGAATCCGACGCCATTTTTCTTAAAATATTAGAGAGCGAGCCGAGGGGAGATTTTCAGGTCAGGCCGGGGTCGCCCGCGACGCGGCGCGGCCTGAACATCGCCATACGCGCTAGATGATAGCGGCGACACCGCGCAGGATCGGCTGCAGGCGAACGAGGCCGATGTCTTCACGCTCGAAACGGCTGCCGACCTTGGTCAGCTTGGCCAGCACCTGTTCGCCCTCTTCAGGGCCGATCGGAGCGATGACGATACCGCCGCTCGACAACTGGTCGAGCAGGAAGCGCGGCAGGCTGTCGAAGGCAGCCCAGGCGACGATGCGGTCAAATGGCCCTTCATTCGGCAGCCCGCCGGAACCATCGGCATGGCGCACGATCACATTGCCGATGCCGAGCGCCTCGAAGCGCTGCCGCGCCTGCTCGGCGAGCGTCTTGTAGCGATCGGTGGTGATGACCCGCGCGGCCAGCCGCGACATCACCGCCGAGGTGTAGCCCGAGCCGGTACCGACCTCGAGCACGCGGTTGCCCTGCTCGATGGCGAGCGCCGCGATCACCGCCGCCTGCATGTCGGCGCCTTCGATCGCCTCGCCGCATTCGATCGGCAGCATGCGGTCCGACCAGGCGATGGAATGGAACTGAGCCGCGAGGAACCCGCGCCGCGGCGTCGCCTCGAAGGCCGCGATCAGCGCCTTCGGCACAGTCCCCCGGCCGCGCAGGCGCAGCAGAAAGGCGGCAAAACCTTCGCGGTCATCGATCGGAAGGCCCTGGTTCATGCAAGCGCCTTGCTCAATTGGTCACGGATTTCATGCGCGGTCAGATCGAGCTGCAGCGGCGTCACCGACACCAGCCTGTTGCGCAGGGCGTAAAGGTCGGTGCCTTGCTTGCCTTCGACCGGCTCGCGGCCGAAACGCAGCCAGTAGTAAGGCAGGCCGCGCCCGTCGCGGCGCTCGTCGACCCACAGGCTGTGCACCAACTTGCCTTGCGAGGTGACCACCGTGCCGGCGACCTCCTCGGGCGTGCAGTTGGGAAAATTGACGTTGAGCAGCACGCCGTCCGGCAATGGCGTCGCGACAAGTTTCTTCAGCAGCGCCGGCGCCAGCGCCTCCGTCGTCTCGTAGGGGACGACGCGGTCCTCGCCGACATAGCTGTAGCCCTGGCTGAGAGCGATCGAGCGGATGCCGAGCAGCGCGCCTTCCATGGCGCCGGCGACGGTGCCGGAATAGGTGACGTCATCGGCGATGTTGGCACCCGAATTGATGCCGGACAGGATCAGGTCGGGTGCGCCAGGCAGGATCTTCTTGACGCCCATGATGACGCAATCTGTCGGCGTGCCGCGCACGGCAAAATGCTTCTCGCCAATCTTGCGCAGCCGCAGCGGCTCCGAGATCGACAGCGAATGCGCATAGCCGGACTGGTCCTGCTCGGGCGCCACCACCCAGACATCGTCAGACAGTGTGCGTGCGACGCGTTCGAGCGATGCCAGGCCCTCGGCATGAATGCCGTCGTCATTGGTCAGGAGGATACGCATTATTTCGCTTCGATCTTTTCCAGACCCCCCATGTAAGGCCGCAGCACTTCAGGAATGGTTACGCTGCCATCCTCATTCTGGTAGTTTTCGATGACGGCGATGAGCGCGCGGCCGACGGCAGTGCCCGAACCGTTGAGCGTGTGCACGAAGCGGTTGCCCTTGCCGTCTCTGTCCTTGTAGCGGGCGTCCATGCGGCGCGCCTGGAAGTCGCCGCACACCGAGCAGGACGAGATCTCGCGATAGGCGTTCTGGCCGGGCAGCCAGACCTCGATGTCGTAAGTCTTGCGCGCGCCAAACCCCATGTCGCCGGTGCACAGCGTCATGGTGCGGAACGGCAGCCCGAGCCGCTTCAGCACTTCCTCGGCGCATTGCGTCATCCGCTCATGCTCGGCAAGTGACGATTCCTGATCGGTGATCGACACCAGCTCGACCTTGTAGAACTGATGCTGGCGCAGCATGCCGCGCGTGTCGCGCCCGGCCGAGCCCGCTTCCGAACGGAAACACGGCGTCAGCGCGGTGTAGCGCAGCGGTAGCTTTTCATGCGCGGTGATTTCTTCACGCACAAGGTTGGTGAGTGGGACCTCGGCGGTGGGAATCAGGCCAAGCCTGCCCTCCCCGTGCGGCGTGAAGAACAGATCTTCCTCGAACTTCGGCAATTGGTTGGTGCCGAACAGAACATCGTCCTTGACCATCAACGGCGGGATGACTTCTTCGTAGCCATGTTCGGTGGTATGCAGGTCCAGCATGAACTGGCCGAGCGCGCGTTCCATCCGAGCCAGTCCGCTTTTCAGCACCGTAAAGCGCGAGCCTGACAGCTTTGCCGCGCGCTCGAAATCCATCATGCCGAGCGCTTCGCCGATCTCAAAGTGCTCCTTCACCCAGTTCGGCCGCGTCGGTACCTTGCCGACGATGTGCTTGACGACATTGTCGTGCTCGTCCTTGCCGACAGGCACGTCGTCGAAAGGCACGTTGGGCAGCACAGCCAGCGCATCATTCAGCGCCTTGTCGAGCTCGCGTTCGCGCGCCTCGCCGTTCTGGATGAAGACCTTGATCTCGCCGACTTCGGCTTTCAGCGTCTCGGCCAAGGCGGAATCGCCCGAACGCATAGCGTTGCCGATCTCCTTCGACGCGGCATTGCGGCTCTCCTGCTTGGTCTGCAGCTCGGTGACATGTTCGCGCCGCGCCTCGTCCGAGGCGATCAGCCCGTCGACCGTGGACTGCGCCTCGTCAGCCGACCACGAGCGCTTGACCAGCGCCTCGACTAGGGCCTTCGGGTTGTCGCGAATCCATTTGATGTCAAGCATGGTTTGAACGCTCCTGAGCTAGGCCAGAGGGCGTAAACCGCATCCTCGATTGATGCAAGATGGACCGGGCGGCGACTGTATTTTTCCGCCGTTGCTGGACATAGAGGCTAGCATCGGCGTTCCTGGCGCAATCTATGTCGAGGACGCGTCCGCCGGCTTCTTCTCGGCGACCTCTTCCGCCGCGTCCTGCTTCTCGCGTGCCACGCGCTGCTTTTCCTGATCGCGCTCGATCAGCCGGGCGGCCCAGATGGAGACCTCGTAGAGAAGGATGGTCGGGATCGCCAGGCCGATCTGGCTCATCGGATCGGGCGGCGTCAGCACGGCCGCGACGACGAAGGCGATGACGATCGCCCATTTGCGCTTCTCGGCCAGCCCCTTGGACGACAGCATGCCGACACGCGTCATCAGGCTGGTCACCACTGGCAGCTGGAACACGAGGCCGAAGGAGAAGATCAGCGTCATGATCAGGCTGAGATATTCCGACACTTTCGGCAGCAGCGAAATCTGCACCTGATCGTCGGTGCCAGCCTGCTGCATGGCGAGGAAGAACCACATCACCATCGGCGTGAAGAAGAAATACACCAGCGACGCACCCATCAGGAACAGGATCGGCGACGCGATCAGGAACGGCAGGAAGGCGTTGCGCTCGTTCTTGTAGAGGCCGGGCGCGATGAATTTGTAGATTTGCGTGGCAATCAGCGGAAAGGCGATCACCATGCCGCCGAACATGGCGAGCTTGACCTGGGTGAAGAAGAATTCCTGCGGCGCCGTGTAGATCAGCTCGACCTTGTGCGGATCGAGCCCTGCCCACTGCGTCGCCCATTTGAACGGGACGACCAGAAGGTTGAACAGCTTCTTGGCGAAGAAGAAACAGACCAGGAAGGCAACGAAGAAGCCGCCCAGCGACCAGATCAGCCGCCTGCGTAGCTCTATCAGGTGCTCCATCAGCGGCGCCGACGATTTCTCGATCTCGTCCTTTTCGGTGTCCGAAACGCTCACTTGGCGGCTCCCGCCGTCTTCTTGGCCGCCGGCTTCTTCGCCGCTGAAAGCTTCGGTTCGGCTTTCGCCCCCGTCTTGGTCGCGATCGCCTTGGCCGCGGCAGGCTTGGCGGCTTTGGGCGTTTCAGGCTTTGCCGCCATCACTGGCTTCGCTTGCGCCTTGGGCGCAGGCGTGGCCTTCACGACGGCCGTTTTCGCGGGCGCAGGAGCCTTTGCGCCATTTGCCGAAGCCTTGGCCGATGCTTTTGCAACCGGCATCGCCTTTGCCGGCGCAGGCTTGGCTGTTTTCTTCTCCGCAGACGCCTTCGGCGCCGCAACAGGTACCGCCGACACTGACGACGTCACTACCGATTCGTCGATCATTGCCGGGAAAATCGGCGCTGCTGGCGCTGCTTCCGGCCCGTTGACGCCAGGCATGGTCGTTGCACCGTTCTTCAATGGCTCGGCCGCCTGCGGGGTCGAAGCGGCAGGTGTTGCTGGATCATCCGCAGGCTTCGGCTTCATCGCTGCGTCGACGCCGGAGCGAACGTCGGCCGCGGCCTGCTCGAACGGATTGAGCTGCTTCCTGATCTCGGCCATCGGGCTGAGGCCCCTGAGTTCGTCGACTGACTTCTTGACGTCGTCGAGCTCAGCTTCCTTCAGCGCCTCGTTGAACTGTTTCTGGAAGTCGGACGCCATGGCGCGCAGCTTCGCCGTCGTGCGACCGAAGGTGCGCAGCATATTGGGCAAATCCTTGGGCCCGACGACCACGATCATGACGATCGCGATGACCAGCATTTCGGTCCAGCCGACTTCAAACATGGCACTCTGTTCCGACTAGAACCTTGGGCTCAGCTCTTGCTGGCTTTTTCCTTCGCGGCCGCAACGGTCTCGTCGGCGCGATGTTCGACGGTGCGCTTGTCTTCGGCAACGTCGTCGTCGGCCATGCCCTTCTTGAAGCTCTTGATGCCCTTGGCCATGTCGCCCATCAGCTCGGGAATCTTACCGCGGCCGAACACCAAAAGCACGATCACCAGCACGATCATCCAGTGCCAAATCGAAAATGAACCCATAGCAAATCTCTCTCGAATGTTTTCCCTGGCGATGATCTATGCGTTTTCGCGTTGGGATTCAAACACAACTGCGACAGAGTTTATGAAAGGGTGGCGGATGTCACGCATTTTCGACGCGAAGGCCCGCTACGAATCCGCGCATCCTCATCAAGTTGGCCGCCAATGCCAGTCAATCTTCCGTGACGCGCGGCGTCAGCAGGCCGAGTTCCTCGAGATCGATATCGGTCAGCGCATCCTCGTCGTCGGTCAATGCGTCGGGATCGGCCGGCGGCTGCGGAATGGAGAAATTCGACGGCATGCGGCCCGAAAGCAGTCCAGCCCCCTTCAGTTCCTCCATGCCGGGAAGATCGCGGATCTCTTCCAGCGCGAAATGGTCGAGGAAGGTCTCCGTTGTGCCGTAGGTGACTGGGCGTCCGGGCGTCTTTCGCCGACCGCGCATGCGCACCCATTCCGTTTCCAGGAGCGTGTCGAGCGTGCCTTTCGAGGTTTCGACGCCGCGGATGTCCTCGATCTCGGCGCGGGTCACCGGCTGGTGATAGGCAATGATCGCCAGCACTTCGAGGGCCGCGCGGGAGAGCTTCCTTTGCTGGACGGTATCGCGGCTCATCAGGAAAGCCAGGTCGCCGGCGGTGCGGAACGCCCAAGCGTCGCCGACACGCACCAGATTGACGCCGCGCCGCGCATAGATCTGCTGCAGCTCGGCCATGGCCAGGGCGATGTTGATGCCGTCAGGGAGGCGTGCCGCTAGCTGCTTTTCGCTGATGGGTTCGGCGCTGGCGAACACGATCGCCTCGGCCATGCGCACGGCCTCGGCCAGATGCAGCCGCTCGGCCGGGTTTTGTAGCTGCTGCTCGGCCGAATCCTGGGAAAGCGACTCCTCTTCGGGTTCATCGCCGACCTTGAACGGGACAACCGAAGCGTTGGCGCGTTCGCTCATGATGCCACCTCGACTGCCTTGATTGCCTGCGTGCGGCCGCGCAGGTAGATCGGCGCGAACGTCTGATCCTGCCGCACGTCCATCGTGCCGTCGCGCACCAGCTCCAGCGTGGCCGCAAACGAGCTGGCGATCGCCGTGCGCCGCTCCTCGGGACTGGTCATGTATGCGATTAGAAAACTTTCCAGCGCCGTCCAGTCACTTGCAGCCCCGACCAGGCGAGTCAGGATGTCGCGCGCGTCCTTGAGCGACCAGACGCCACGCCTGGCGATCGTCACATTGTTGATCGCCTGCTTCTGCCGCTGCTGGGCATAGGCGGTCAAGAGATCGTAGAGCGACGCCGAATAGGCGTTACGCTTTTCGACGATGACCATTTCCGGCATCCCGCGCGCGAACACGTCGCGGCCGAGCCGGTTGCGGTTGACCAGGCGCGCCGAGGCGTCGCGCATGGCTTCCAGCCGCTTCAGACGGAACTGCAGCACCGCCGCCAGTTCCTCGCCGCTTTCGCCCTCGTCGCCGGGCTGCTTGGGGATCAGGAGCTTCGACTTGAGGAAGGCCAGCCACGCCGCCATCACGAGATAGTCGGCGGCAAGCTCCAGCCTGAGCGCCCTCGCCGTCTCGACAAAGGTCAGATATTGCTCGACCAGTGCCAGGATCGAAATGCGCGCCAGATCGACCTTCTGGGTGCGGGCAAGATGCAGCAGAAGATCGAGCGGACCTTCGAAGCCGGCCACGTCGACGACCAGAGACGGGTCGCCGGTGACGCGTGAATCGTCATTCTCGGCCCATAGACGGTCCATCGGTGCGGCCTTTGCGGCCTTGCTTTCCAATGTCTCCGCCACTGCCTGTCACTTCCCTTTGCTATGCCACCGCATCGAAGTAGGTGGCGAATTCGGCACGTATTTCGGTTTCTTCAACCGTGTCACGGTTCTTTATATAGGTCAGCGCCCGCTTTGCGCGCTCCAGCGACGTGCCCTCAAGCCCCGTGGTGCGCGATGCAATGCCGGCCATCTCCTCGAAAACCCCGTTGCAGTGAAGGACCAGATCGCAGCCCGCCGCAAGGATCGAGGCCGCCTTTGTCGGGAAATCCCCAGAAAGTGCCTTCATCGAGGTGTCGTCGCTCATCAGCAGTCCGTCGAAGCCGATTTCGCGCCGGATGATCTCGTCGATGACCTTGCCGGAGGTGGTCGCCGGATTGTTGGGGTCTATCGCGCTGTAGACGACATGGGCTGTCATCGCCATCGGCAGATGGCTAAGCTCCTTGAACGGGGCGAAATCATGCCGCTGCAGATCACTGAGCGATGCATTGACCACTGGCAGTTCGAAATGCGTGTCGGCAAAGGCACGTCCATGACCCGGAATATGCTTCATGACCGGCAGCACGCCGCCTGCCATCAGCCCTTCCGCGGCGGCACGGCCGAGTTCAATCACCGGTCGCGGGTCCTTGCCATAGGCGCGCGCGCCAATGACATCGCTGGCGCCTTCGATCGGCACGTCGAGCACCGGCAGGCAATCGGCTGTGATGCCATAGCGCAGCAGGTCGAAAGCATGCAGCCGCGCCATCAGCCAGGCCGCGCGGGCGCCGGCATCATGATCGTCGCGCCACAGCGCGCCGAGCGCGCCGCCGGCGGGATAGTTCGGCGCCAGCGGCGGTCGCAAGCGCTGCACACGGCCGCCTTCCTGATCGATGAACACCAGCGCGTCCGGACGCCCAATGCAGTCCCGCATCTCGGCGACCAGATCGCGGATCTGTTCGGTCTCGCCAATGTTGCGCGCAAACAGGATGAAGGCCCACGGGCATTCATTGCGATAGAAATTGATTTCTTCGCGGGTGAGCGATTTCCCGGCACAGCCGAGGATCATGGATTTTGATTCGGTCATGTCGGCAGTTTAGGGCTTTGTGCGATCAAAGGGAATCGTCAGGGATTCATCCATGGCAACGCCGGATCTGCTTTCCCCATGAAAAAGCCGGCGCGGTGGACCGCGCCGGCTTTAATTGGTTGGCTCAGGCTTTAGCGCGAGACGAAGCAGTTGCCGCCGGCGGCCTTGTAGCTGGTGCACAAATTGATGGCGTCATTGCGGGACTGAGCCGGAACGCGCACGCGGTAGAACGTGCCTTTGCCGGCGATCTCGGCCTTGACGATGTTGGCGGTACGTCCGGCAAGCACGCTGCCATAGCGGCGCTGCAGATCCTGATAGCTGGACTGGGCGCTTTCGACGGTCGGCTGCGAGGCGATCTGCATCGACCACGAGCCACCGCCGGCCGCGGTCGATGCCGGATCGATGGACGCAACCTGATCGGGCTTGACCTCGCCGACGACATCGACCGGCTGGTCGGACGGACGCTGCGGCGCGAGCGGAACCTTTGCCGGCGTGTTGGCCGATTGGGCCTCGGCCTTCGGCTTGGCCACCGGCTTGAGGGCCGGCTCGTCGTCCGTCTGGGCGGCGGCAGGCGCCACGGTGCCGGTCTGGTCCGCATCGGCTTGCGCCGCCGGGGCAACATGCTGCGGCGCCGGATCGACCGGCTCGGTAGCGGCCACTTGCGGAGCGGCGGGCGCCGCCGGATCTTCACGCGGCACCAGCGAACCGTCCGACTTGACCACCATGGTCCTCACCTTGCGCGGCGCAACGGCGACGACATCGGCATTTGTGCCCTTGTCGGCATCCTGCAGCACCTGCGCGATGCGGTCCTCGGACTTGGGCGCTGGCGCCGTATTGTCAGCCGAAGCGGCGTCGGCCATCGGCGCGGCATTGCCGACATCGGTTCCAGCGGCGGCTGCATTCTGGCCCGGCGAAAGACCGATGGCGCGCGCTGGGTCCTTCGCCTGCACGTCCACCGGCTCTTCGGTGTTGGTAACCAGCTTTTCCTGGACCGGCTCGGCCTGCTTTGCGCCCCTGACCGCGTCGTAGACCTTGTTGTCCTGGTTGGGCACCACGGCGCCGCCCGGATTCTCCGGCTTGACCTTAATCGGCGCGTTGTCGGCCTTGACGATGACAGGAGCTTCGCTGCCGCCCTTGCCGCCAAAGGACAGCGCAAAGGCACCGAGACCGCCCGCGACCGCGACCGCGCCGACAATGGCGGCGGTGAACAGGCCGCGTCCGCGCGACGGCCTCGCGGCCTCACGCTCGCCGAGCCCCGGAACAGCCATAGCCTCGTCGAGTTCGGGATCGTAGTCGAGTTCGTCGACGGTGAAATCGTCGGCCTGGGAAACCGGCTGGCTCCCTGGCAGACTGTCGAGGTCGAAGCCAGAGGCGTCGGCATAACCCGTGGGCGCCGCCGCGCGGGCAGACATGTCCATCGGCCGCGCCGCATAGGTCCGCGCTTCCGGCTCATAGCCCGACTTAGCACTGTCATAGCCCGGCTTGAGGCTGTCATAGCCCGGCTTGAAGCCCGCGGCATAGGAGTCATCATCGTAAGATGCGCCGGCCACGTTGCCTGTGGGGGCGGCAGCGACCTCCACCGCGTTCATCTCGGAGAGAAGGCTGGAGAACTCGGCATCGAGATCGTCGTAGCCAGGCGATGCCGGCTGGTCTTCCTCGAAGTGCAGCTCGGGAATATCGAGATCGTCCGCCAGCGCCACGACACGCTCGGGCACATCGACCGTCTCGACATCGGGCATGTCTTCGTAACGCTCCGGCTGGCGCGATTGCGGCGCCGATACTGGGGCAGCGGGAGCCCCGGTCTCGACCGGCTCGGACGAACGATAGGACGTCATGGCGGCGACTGCCGGCGCTGCGGCCACGGATGCCATCGAAGCGGCCGGCTGAGCGCTAAACGCAGGCTGAGCGCTAAACGCAGGCTGAGCGCTAAACGCAGGCTGCGCGCTGAATGACGGCTGCTGCGGAACCGGCGTCACGCGGCTCCACGAACGCGTCGGCTCTGTCGGCTGGGAACGCTCGGCAAGCCAATCGAGAGAATCCGCCGAATTGTCCCGGGGAGCGGCTTCGTCACGCGGATCAAGGCCCTGGGCCAAAGCGGCGTCCAACGCCTCATCGTCGAAATCGACATCGCCAATGGTGTCCGAGTTCGGATCCTGGGGTTCATCAAGCATAAGATCGTCAATATCCGCAGCGGCCGCTTGCGCCGTGCCAACATGCCGATTCTGCTCAGGTGTGGATTCGTCAAGATCCCAGTCGAGGTCGCCGACAAGGTCGGCCGGTTCCTCGGCGGGCTCGGCAACAGGCGGCAGAGCAGCGACAGCCGGCTGAGCCGTGACAGGCTCGCTGGCCACCGGCGCCGTGCGCGCCGTCATGGCACCCAGCAGCGCATTCAACTCATCTTCCAGGCTCCGCTCGTCCGCGAGCGGGGCGTGCACCGCCGGCGCAACATTGGCTTCTGGCGCCGCCGGCTGGGCCGTAGCGGCAGCAACCTCGGCGACCGGCTCTTCGACCGTTTCGGCGAACGTATCGTCGAAGTTCAGGTCGAAAGCATCGTCCGACAGGCCTTTAGGGTTGGAAATCTCGCCTGTTGAGTCCGCCGCATCGGCAAGCACTTCATGCGCTTCCGGCTCGTTGAAGGCGGTCGGCTCATCCGCACGAACGTCGAAATCCATGTCGACATCAGCCATGGCATCGTCGAAATGGCCGGCAAAGCTCTCGTCGGAGATTGCCTGGCCGTCACGCGCCGCCGCCTGTTCCGGCATGGCATGCTCGACGGGATCGGCGGCCATGAATGACTGTTCCGCTGCCGAATGGTCGTCGAGCATCAGCTCGTCTTCAAGCGACACTGCCACCGCATCGTCGAATTCGTCATCGGAGGCAACTGGCTCGACAGAAGCGGGCGTGTCGGCAACGGCGTACTGGGCCTCTTCCGCTCCCTCATCGATCCGAAGGTCCTGGTCGAGCGAGGCGGCAAGCTCGTCCGCCATCGACTGATCGTCCTCGAAGGGAGACACGTCCTCAAGCGAACCGGCGACGGCATCGCCAAAATCAGACGCGAAAGCCGGCTCGACGGACGGCGCGGCTTCAGCTGCGACCACATGGGTGGCGCTGGCGACGTGGTCGTCGATCTCAGCCATGTCCAGTTGGAAATCGTCGTCGAGCGACACCGAAAGCTCGTCGTCCATCGCGCTGGCGTCAGCCGCTTCGAATGCCGGCTCATGCACGAAGCTCGGCTCATGAGTCTGCTGAGCCTGAACAACCGGAGCGGCGTCGCTGTCGTCAGCGCCGAACTCGCCCATCATTTCCTTCTCGAGGTCGATATCGAAATCGCCCTCTTCGAGCCCGTGACCGGCGGCTGGGGCCTGCGGTTGGGCGGGCGACTGCGGCCTGACCGGCTGGCGCGGGTCGAATCCCATGATCCTGGTCAATTCCGCGAACGGATCATCGTCAGCGATGTCGTTGTTGTCGGCTACTCTCAGCTGGGTTCTGTCTGCCATTATTGTTCCCGAACTCGCACTCATTCGGACGCCATGGACGTCGCGTAGGGTTGGCCCTTACCAGCGCAATGTGGGCAAAAGGTGACAGGTTATTTAGTCAAACCTAACGCATTTCGGTGGGCGCGGCGGCCCCGATCAACGTCAGACCGGACGTCAAAACGTCCGAAACAGCCTGCACCAGCCCTAGTCTGGCATGCGTCAATTGTCGGTCGTTAACCTTAACAAAACGTAAGTCCGGATTATCCGTGCCACGGTTCCAGTGTCCGTGGAAGCTGGAAGCCAGATCATAGAGGTAGAATGCCAGTCGATGCGGCTCGAGCGCAAGGGCGGCGGACTCGATCAGGCGCGGGTATTCGGCAAGCTTGCGGATCAGGCCGATCTCGCCCTCGTCGGTCAGCAATGCCGCGGCTGAGGCCAGGCTGTTGCGGTCGAAATTGGCTTCGCCCAGTTGCTCGCTCGCCTGCCGGAACACCGAATGGCAGCGCGCCGAGGCGTACTGGACATAGAACACCGGATTGTCCTTGGACTGCTCGGTCACCTTGGCAAAATCGAAATCAAGCGGCGCATCGTTCTTGCGATAGAGCATCATGAAGCGGATCGCGTCGCGGCCCACCTCCTCCACCACTTCGCGCAACGTCACGAAATCGCCCGACCGTTTCGACATGCGCACCGGTTCGCCCTCGCGAAACAGCTTGACCAGATTGCACAGCAGGACAGTGAGCTTCACCTCGTCGCCGGCAATCGCCCGCGCCAAGGCTTCCAGCCGTTTGACATAGCCGCCATGGTCGGCGCCGAGCACATAGATCAGGTCGACGAAGCCGCGATCGACCTTGTCCTTGAGATAGGCGACGTCGGCGGCGAAATAGGTGAACGAACCATCGGACTTGACCAGCGCCCGGTCCATGTCGTCGCCGACCGCGGTCGAGCGGAACAGCGTCTGCTCGCGGTCCTCCCAATCGTCGGGTTTTTCGCCCTTGGGCGGCGGCAGCTTGCCCTTGTAGATATGGCCCTTCAGCGTCAGATCGTTGATCGCCGAGCGGATCTTCCTGGCATTGTCGGCGTGCAGCGTGCGCTCGGAGAAGAACACGTCGTGATGCACGTTGAGCATCGCCAGGTCCTCGCGGATCATCGCCATCATCGCATCGATGGTGCGATCCTTGACGATGGCGAGCGCCTCGTCATCGGGCATCTGCAGAAGCGAGCGGCCGAATTCCGTGACCAGCGCCTGGCCGACAGGCACCAGGTAATCGCCGGGATAGAGACCGCCAGGTATTTCACCGATATCGTCGCCCAGCGCTTCGCGGTAACGCAGGAATGCGGAACGGCCGAGCACGTCGATCTGCGAGCCGGCGTCGTTGATGACGTATTCCTTGGTCACGTCGTAACCGGCGAAGGCCATCAGATTGGCAAGCGCGTCGCCGACGACAGCACCCCGGCAATGGCCGACATGCATCGGCCCGGTCGGATTGGCCGAGACATATTCGACATTGGTCTTCCTGCCGCCGCCGACCGTAGAGCGGCCATAGCTGCGGCCCTCGCCGAGCAGTGCGGTCAGATGTGCCTGCCAGAAGCCGTCCTTCAGCCTGAGATTGACGAAACCGGGGCCGGCCACCTCTGTTCCCGCGACATCCTTGTCGTCGCGCAGCGCCTGCGCCAGCCTTTCGGCCAGCGCGCGCGGGTTCTGGCCGGTCGGCTTGGCCAGCACCATCGCCGCATTGGTCGCCAGGTCGCCATGGCTGGCGTCGCGCGGCGGCTCGACGGCGATGCGCGACAGGTCAGGCGAAACACCATCTTTGTCTTTCAGATCAAGCGCTTCGACGGCTCTTGTGATTCGCGCGGTGAAATCGGCGAAGATGTTCATTTGTGTGACTCTGGGGTCTGGCTCTGGCGGCTTTGCAGCGAATCCGGCTCGTTGGCCGGCAAAATCGAGCCCGCCCTAGCCCAATTCAGGCGTATGGTCAAACAAACGCCGGTGCTCCTTGAGCGCGTAGGTGTCGGTCATACCCGCCAGGAAGTCGGCGACGCTGCGCGCCTTGATGCGATCATCGGCCCGATCCAGCCCCTCACGCCAGCCATCCGGCATGGCGCGCGGATCGGCGAAATAGGCGTCGAACAGATCCTTGACGATCTGCTCGGCATCAGCGCGCACCCGCATAACTTCCGCGTGCCGGTAGAGGTGCTTGTACAGAAAGGCCTTCAGTTCTTTCTCCAAGGCAGCCATTTCGGCCGAGAAAACCACCATCGTCTCACCAGCCGCCCTCACCGCATCGGCGCTCCGCGGCCTGATGCGATCGAGATTGGCGGTCGTCGACTTGATCACGTCCTCGACCATGGCGGTTATCTGCCGCCGCATCAGCTCGTGGCCGGTGCGCACGGCATCGAGGGAGGGATAGCGTGCACGAACGCCTTTCAGGATGGTTCCCGGCAGCGAAACCGTCTCCAGCATGTCCAGCGTCAGCAGCCCTGCCCTCAAACCGTCGTCGATGTCATGCGTGTTGTAGGCGATATCGTCGGCGATCGCCGCGCATTGCGCCTCTACGCCGGCGAACCGGTCGAGTTCGAGATCGTGCAGTTCGGAATAATCACGGATCGCCTGGGGCACCGGTCCTTTCAGACCCTTGCCGTTGGCATCCGTCAGCGGCCCATTGTGCTTGACCAGGCCTTCCAGCGTTTCCCAGGTCAGGTTGAGCCCGTCGAATTCTGCGTAGCGCGCCTCCAGCCTTGTCACGATGCGCAGCGATTGCGCGTTATGGTCGAAGCCGCCCCAGGCGGCCATCTTCTCGTTCAGCGCGTCCTCGCCGGTGTGGCCGAAGGGCGTGTGGCCGAAATCATGCACCAGCGCCACCGCCTCGGCCAAATCCTCGTCGCCGCGCAGCGCACGTGCCAGGGCGCGCGCAATCTGCGCCACTTCGATCGAATGGGTCAGCCGGGTGCGGTAGTGGTCGCCTTCATGCGCGATGAAGACCTGCGTCTTGTGCTTCAGCCGGCGGAAGGCCGTCGAATGGATGATGCGGTCACGGTCACGCTGGAATGGCGTGCGGGTCGGGCTTTCCACCTCGTCGAACAGCCGTCCGCGCGAGTTTGCCGGATCGCAGGCATAGACGGCGCGTGGCCGATAGCCGAATCCGATGTCGCCCAACTCATTGGTCATGGCTGATGCTGCCGCGTTTGACTTAGCCAGGTTGACTTGGCCCCTCGCGCTTCATACCTATCATGTGAAACCGAAAGCAAGGTGACGCCCATGGGCGCTGATGCCAAGACTGCCATGAAAGTCGATATGACCGAGGCCGCCGCCAAGCGGATCGCCAGGATTGTTTCGAACGAGGCCGGCAAGACGGCGCTGCGCGTTTCGGTCGAAGGCGGTGGTTGCTCGGGCTTCTCCTACAAGTTCGATCTGGTCGATACGCGCAACGACGACGACGTCGCCATCGAGAAGGACGGTGCCACCGTGCTGATCGACGACCTGTCGCTGGTCTATATGGGCGGCTCAGTAATCGATTTCGTCGACGATCTGATGGGTCAGTCGTTCCAGATCCGCAATCCGAACGCCGTCGCCTCCTGCGGCTGCGGCACGAGTTTCTCCATATAGAATGCCTGCTATCGGTGCGGTCCGTCAGATCGCGCTGTCGGCTGGCCGTGACCTCGACGTGACGCTGGCTTTCTGGCGCGATGTACTCGGAATGGCCGTCCATGCACGCTTCGATCCGCCGGGCATCGCCTTCATCATGGCCGGAGAAATCAGGCTGCTGTTCACCGACGGCGTACCGGCCGGAACCGTCTATCTCGACATATCGGGCCTTGATCAGTTCCATGCCTCGGCTGCTGCCGCCGGCGTGCCCTTCACCGCGCCGCCAACGCTTGTCCATCGCGACACGGAGGGCCAGTTCGGCCCAGCTGGGGAAAGCGAATGGATGGCCTTCCTAAAGGACCCCGCGGGCAATACGATCGGCCTGGTCGAACGCCATCCGCCGCCAGAACCCAGCTAACAGCATCGAGACCGACATGAAGATCGTCACCTGGAACATCAACGGTGTCCGCGCCCGCATCGGCAACCTCACCCATTGGCTGACCGAGAGCGCGCCCGATATCGTCTGCCTGCAGGAGATCAAGTCGGTCGACGAGCAATTCCCGCGCGCCGAGATCGAGGCGCTTGGCTACAATGTCGAAACCCACGGCCAAAAGGGTTTCAACGGCGTCGCCCTGCTGTCGAAGCTGCGCTTCGACGAGGTGATCCGAGGCCTGCCCGGCGACGATGCCGACGAACAGGCACGTTTCATCGAAGGGGTTTTCTCGACCGACAAGGGCGCGCTGCGCGTTGCCTCGCTCTATCTGCCGAACGGCAATCCGATCGATGACGAGAAGAAGTTTCCTTACAAGCTGTCCTGGATGGCGCGGCTGGAGCGTTGGGCCGAAGAACGGCTGCGACTGGAGGAGGCTCTGGTGCTCGCCGGCGACTACAACGTCATTCCCGAGCCGATCGACGCGCGGTTTCCGGAGAACTGGCTGGGCGACGCGCTGTTCCAGCCGCAGACGCGACAATCCTTCCGGCGGCTGCTCAACCTTGGTTTCACCGAGGCGGTGCGCGCGGTCACCGACGCGCCCGACACATACACATTCTGGGACTATCAGGCCGGCGCCTGGCAGAAGAACAACGGCATCCGCATCGACCATCTGCTTTTGTCGCCGGAAGCCGCCAACCGGTTCTCATCGGCCTCGATCGAAAAGCATGTGCGTGCCTGGGAAAAGCCGTCCGATCACGTCCCGGTGGCGATCGATCTCGCGCTTCAGCCGGCCTGAGAGAGCCCTCGCCAGGCAGGTCTGCGCTGGACCTCATATAGCCACATTCCGGCGCTTGATGGGGATCAGCATGGCGGCAGGGGTTCCCATGACCATTCGATTTTCTCTTTGTCCGATCGGCCTGGCATTTGCCGTGGCCGCTCCTGCGGCGGCATTTGCCGACCAGGAATGCCTGGCCAACGGAAAATCCTACCAGCTTGGCCAGGTCGCCTGCCTGACGGTTGCCGACCGGAGCCATCTGGCCCGCTGCGACATGGTGCTCAACAACACCTCGTGGACCAAGATCGGGGATAGCTGCCCGGAAAACACGCTGGCGCCACACCCCCATGTCACGCCGATCTCAACGCCGGCGCCCAGCATGGTGCCGACGGAGCCGATCGAAAACTGATCACGACCGAAAATCGAGTGCTGCTGCTGAAGCTGACGCGGCCGCGAGACTACTGATCCGCGTTGTTGCCCTTGGTGAGGATATCATCGGCCAGCGAGATGGCGGTGCGTCGGTCGGCCTCGCCGGCGGTGGCAAATGCCTCTTCCTGCATGCCGCGGATCCAGGGCTGGTCAGCCGGCGACGCGCGTTCGAGCGCTGCCGTCATCATCGCCAGGCCGCGAACGATCTTACCGCTCTGGAACAACAGATGGCCCAGTGTCGCCTGTGCACCGGCATGGCCTTTCTCGGCGGCGAGCTGGAACCAGCGCCCGGCCTGCTTGACGCTGGCCTTCACGCCGCCCTCGCCCTTCAGGAACATCTGCCCCATTTCGAACTGCGCGTTCGGATTGCGGTAGTTGGCGGCGGCGCGCATGTAATATTCCTGGGCCGCCACCTCGTTCTCGGTGACCGGGCTGCCGGGAATGCCCGTGCGCAAATAGTCGCCAAGCGCCACCAGCGCGTCGGAGACATAGCTTTCCTCAGGCGAGCCGGGCTCGACATCCTGGTCGACGATCTCGGAGAAGAACTTGAACGCCTCATAGTCGTCGCGCGCCACGCCGTCGCCCTCGGCATACATGCGGGCAAGCTTCCAGGTGGCGCCGATCTGGCCGTTTTCGGCGGCGTATTTGTAGGCCTCGGCGGCCTGTTCCTTGTGGCCGTTCTTGTAGGCGGAGAAGCCGAACTGGAACACCGCCCACGGGCTGGATTGCGGCTTCACCCCGGTCTTGTCGTCGAACACCTTGTCGTCGAAGGCCATGGCCTGGCCCACGGCGCCAAAGGTCGCGCCAAACGTGGCGGCCACGACCAGTGCCGAAAAGACAGACGACCTCAACAACTCAGATGTCCGCATAACAGTGTGTTTCTTTCGCACCGCCTGGATGGGTCACCGCGCCATCGCGCGCCGGCCCTACCGTCTGTGCATATTTCCATATCGCGCCCGACTGATAATCGGTCGCGCGCGCCTTCCATGTCTTTGCCCTCGCCGCCAGTTCGCTATCGGACAACGCCACGTCGATCATGCCGTTCACCGCGTCGATCGAGATCACGTCACCATCCCTGAGCAGTCCGATCGGGCCGCCCACGGCTGCTTCAGGGCCGACATGGCCGATGCAGAAACCGCGCGTCGCGCCCGAGAAGCGCCCGTCGGTGATCAGCGCCACCTTGCCACCCATGCCCTGGCCGTAAAGAGCTGCCGTCGTCGACAGCATCTCGCGCATGCCGGGGCCGCCGCGCGGTCCTTCGTAGCGAATGACGAGTACCTCGCCTTCCCTGTAATTGCGCTGCGTCACCGCCTCGAAACATTCCTCTTCCGAATCGAAGCAGCGTGCCGGGCCGGAGAACTTCAACTCCGCCATGCCCGCGACCTTCACGATCGCGCCTTCGGGGGCAAGGTTTCCCTTCAAGCCCACGACACCGCCGGTTTGGGTAATGGGTGTGTTGGCCGGGCGGACCACATCCTGATGCTCATTCCAGACAACGTGCTGCATGTTTTCGGCCAAAGTGCGGCCAGTCACGGTCATGCAGTCACCATGCAGATAGCCGTGGTCGAGCAGCGTCTTCATCAGCAGCGGAATGCCGCCGGCCTCGAACATGTCCTTGGCGACATATTTACCGCCCGGCTTGAGGTCGGCGATGTAAGGCGTCTTCTCGAAGATCTTGGCCACGTCGAACAGGTCGAACTTGATGCCGGCCTCATGGGCGATCGCCGGCAGATGCAGTGCCGCGTTGGTCGAACCGCCGGTGGCCGAGACCACGGTCGCCGCATTCTCCAGCGCCTTCAGCGTGACGATGTCGCGCGGCCGGATATTTTTCGCAATCAGTTCCATGATCTTTTCGCCCGAGGCGAAATTGAATCGGTCGCGCATTTCATAGGGTGCAGGCGCGCCGCAGGAATAGGGCAGCGCCAGGCCAATCGCCTCGGCAACGGTGGCCATGGTGTTGGCGGTGAATTGGGCGCCGCAGGAGCCGGCCGACGGGCAGGCCGCCTGCTCGATTTCGAGAAGTTCGGCATCATCGATGGTGCCTACCGAGTGCTGGCCAACCGCCTCGAACACATCCTGCACGGTGATCTGGCGACCGCGATAGCTGCCAGGCAGGATCGAACCGCCATAGATGAAGATCGACGGCACGTTGAGCCGCACCATGGCCATCATCATGCCGGGCAGCGACTTGTCGCAACCGGCCAGCCCGACCAGCGCATCGTAGCAATGGCCGCGCATGGTGAGTTCGACCGAATCGGCGATGACCTCGCGCGACACCAGCGACGACTTCATGCCCTGGTGACCCATGGCGATGCCGTCGGTGACGGTGATGGTGCAGAATTCGCGCGGCGTGCCGCTGGCGGCAGCGACGCCCTTCTTGACCACCTGCGCCTGGCGCATCAGCGAGATGTTGCAGGGCGCCGCCTCGTTCCAGCAGGAGGCGACACCGACCAGCGGCTGCGCAATCTCGGCCGCCGACAAACCCATGGCATAGAGATAAGAACGATGCGGCGCACGCGCCGGACCGACGGTCACATAGCGGCTGGGGAGCTTAGCCTTGGAGATGACTTTGGCGTCCATACTCTTCCTTGCCCCATCTTCCCTGCAAATGGGGCGGAGCGGCCTGCCCCCTCGCCGAGCCTTTTGGCGCGTGTCCCGAGACAAGATCGAGGTGCGCCGGGTTTATGGCGGGAAATGGGCAATTTCCTCAGCCCGGCTTCCAGCGCAGGGGTTGTTCAGGAAGTGTTGCCAAAACGTCACAATAGCAGGAGGCGAAGGCGGTACGGACTCTCTGCAATCGAGCTTATGTTTGGCATGCCCAAGGCCCGCCCAAAATGAAAAAGGCCGGGTATTGCCCGGCCTTTTTCCAGAATTGTCAGTCGCTTAGAACTTGATCTTGATGCCGCCGGAAATTGCCGTGACCAGATCGTTGCCAAAATCGTAGCTGCCATCCACGCCTGCGACATAGCCGTTCTCACCCGCCAACTCCCCCGAATGGCCGCTGGTCAGCACACCGACCGCCCCTGCCAGACGAACCTCGATATTCGGCGTGGGCGTATAAGCAACGCCGCCACCCAGCGTCCAGGTATCGGTCTGTGCACCATAGCCATGTGACGTACCACGATCCCAGGAAAGCTGGCCAGCGGCACTCCACTGATCGTTGAACTTGTGGCCGACACCACCTGAAACGGTCCAGCCATCTCGGTACATCAGGTCGAGCGAAGTCACAGCAACCGGTGAACCCGTGACGCATGACGATGCCGGAAAGCCCACTGGGCAGATCGGGACGCTTTGCAGCAAGCTCCAGTTGACCCACTTGATCGAGCCGAAAGCGAGCCAGCCGGGCGCGATGCCTGACTGCAGTTTCAACTCCACCGAGTCCGGCATGTACTCCGTCGCACCGAAGATCGGTATAATTTGCCCGCCGACACTGGTGAGATCGAGCGTTCCCGAGATATTGTCGAGCTTGACTTTCGAATTGTAGACGAGGCTCGCGCGCAACGCGATGTCGGGGATTTCGTAGGCGACGCCGGCTCGCCAACCCCAGCCGTTGGCCTCCAGGTCGACGCGGCCGATCGGTGACGGCCCAAATGGATTGAAACCCACCAAGCTTTCCTTGAAGCCTGAAATTTCCTGGTAGAACAGGCCGCCGATAAAACGGAGCTGGCCCTTGCCGACATCGAACTTGTAGGAGCAGGTGCCGGCGTAGTTGTTGCTCTTGATATCCGTTTCGACGTTGGAAAACGCGCCGTTCCACGACGCCCCGGGGGCTGTGTGCGCGCCCCATGGCTGTGAATAGTCAACCATGCAATCGACGCCCTGCACAACCTGGACCTTGGCTCCGATGCGCGGAACCCAATAGCCCTCGGCGCCATCGGCCGTGGAATTGAGGAAATTAAAGCCGGCTGGCCCAGTTGCATTCTTGTACTTGCGATCCGGCATGACATAGGTCGCTTCAGCTTCCGTAGCGAACGGCGCCGGATCGAACAACAGGTCGATATCGTAGCCGCCGCGCTCCAGGCCGCCGGCATGTGCCGAGTTCATCGCCGTCCCGATCAAAGTCAGCGAAAAGCAGCCCGCCCCCAGCAGCGCTTTCAGTCGCAGAATAGTCATGAAATGTCCTCCCCGAATTCGAGTGCATCAAGCTAGAACCAATTCAGGTTAACGGTGCAACAACGAATTCAAGGGCGTACATGTACACATTCGCCAGACGCATTTTCGACAAAATGCAACCGGATGCGGCAAGGCCGAAAAACGGTCCGTGATGGCGGATATGCTTCCAAAAAACAGAGGAAACCCATCCAAAAAGGTTCGAAAACAGCGTTTTTCGAGGTCCGGGAACCCCATTGTTACATTATGGCAACAATGGGGCTAAAACTTCCGTTTACGTCAAAATTAACGCAACGGCATGCTGATTTTCGAGGTGGAAAACCAGCATTTTAGAGAGGGCTAAGTCTCGCGAATCTACCCTCAGCCGGCGTCGCGAACCCTGACCAACGCGACCGACAGCTTGTCCTGCGCATCGCGGTATTCGGCGAGCTTTTCACGCTCGGCATCGACGATCTCGGCGGGCGCGCTGGCGACGAACCTTTCGTTCGACAGCTTCTTGTGCAGGCGCGCGATCTCTTCGGTCACCTTGGCCAGTTCCTTCTGCAGCCGTGCAGCCTCGGCGGCGAGGTCGATCAGGCTGCCAAGCGGCAGGCAGATCGTCGCCTCGTTGAGCACGATCTGCGCCGAACCTTTGGGCGCGACATCGGCAAGCGAGATGTCGCCGACCCGCGCCAGCCGCTTGATCGCCGAATCCTCGCGAACGAGGCGCTCGCGTGTCACATCGTTGGCGCCCACCACGACGAGCGGTGCAATGGCTGCCGGCGGCACGTTCATCTCCGAACGCACCGAGCGGATGCCGGAGACGAGGTCGACCAGCCAATTGATGTCTGCTGCGGCCTCGGCGTCTTCGAAATCCGGCGACGGCCACGCGGCATGGCACAGCAGCGAGGGGCGTTGCTTGCCTTCGCCAGCGGTCTGCGCCCACAGTTCCTCGGTCATGAACGGCATCATCGGATGCAGCAGCTTGTAGATCTCGTCGAGCACGAAGGCGACGCAGGCTCGGCTTTCGGCCTTGGCCGCTTCGTCGGCGCCCATGAACACCGGCTTCAGCAGTTCCAGGTACCAGTCGCAGAACAGGTTCCAGACGAAGCGGTAGGCAGCGCCCGCTGCCTCGTTGAAGCGATATGAGGTAATGCCGTCGGTGATCTCGCGCGCCGCCCGTGTCAGCTCGGTGAGTATCCAGCGGTTGACCGCCAGCTTGGCGTCGTTCAGCCAGAAATCATCATTGCGCGCGACCTCGTTCATCTCGGCGAAGCGCGTGGCGTTCCACAGCTTGGTGCCGAAATTGCGATAGCCGGCGATGCGCGCCGGGTCGAGCTTCACGTCGCGGCCCTGCGCCGCCATCACCGTCAGCGTGAAGCGCAGTGCATCGGCCCCGTATTCGTCGATGAGATCGAGCGGATCGATGACGTTGCCTTTCGATTTCGACATCTTCTGCCCGTTCTTGTCACGCACCAGCGCATGGACGTAGACGGTGTGGAACGGCTCCTCGCCCATGAAGTGCAGGCCCATCATCATCATGCGGGCGACCCAGAAGAAGATGATGTCGAAGCCGGTCACCAGCACGTCGGTCTGGTAATAGGTCTTCAGCTCGGGCGTCTCATCCGGCCAACCCAGCGTCGAGAACGGCCACAGCGCCGACGAGAACCAGGTATCCAGCACGTCCTCGTCACGGGTCAGAATCTCGCCCGGCTTGAAGTTCTCCAGCTTGTCCTCGACCCAGGCCTTCCACGGTCCTTCCAGCGCCAGATAGAATTCGATCGCAGCGCTCAGTGCCTCTTCCTCGGTCTTCTCGACGAAGACGCGCCCGTCCGGTCCGTACCAGGCCGGAATCTGATGACCCCACCAGAGCTGGCGCGAGATGCACCAGGGCTGGATGTTCTCCATCCAGTCGAAATAGGTCTTTTCCCAGTTCTTCGGCACGAAGTTCGTGCGTCCTTCGCGCACTGAAGCGATTGCCGGCTTGGCCAGTTCCGCCGCATTGGCATACCATTGCTCGGTCAGGAACGGCTCGATCGGCACGCCCCCGCGATCGCCATGCGGCACGGCATGGCGATGCGGCTCGACCTTTTCGAGGAAGCCGCCCTCTTCCATCAGCTCGACGATCTTCTTGCGCGCGACGAAGCGATCGAGGCCGTCGAGCTCGTCCCAGACAAGCTGGCGCTCCGGCGTCACCTCGATGCCGGCAAGGAAATCCTCATTATCCCTGAGGCTTACTGCCGCCTCCGTGGTCAGGATATTGATCGCCGGCAGCTTGTGGCGCTTGCCGACCTCGAAGTCGTTGAAATCGTGCGCCGGCGTGATCTTGACCGCGCCGGAACCTTTTTCCGGATCGGAATACTCGTCCGCCACCACGGGAATCCTGCGGCCGACGATCGGCAGGACGATGTTCTTGCCGACCAGATGCCGGAAGCGCTCGTCGTCGGGGTGCACGGCGACGGCCGTATCGCCCAGCATCGTCTCGGGACGAGTTGTCGCCACGGTGATGAAGGTTTTCGGGTTTTCCGAATCGAAGGTTTCGCCCTCGATGGGGTAGCGGAAGTGCCAGAGATTGCCATTGACCTCCTGCTGCTCGACCTCGAGATCGGAGATCGCGGTGAGCAGCTTGGGGTCCCAGTTCACAAGGCGCTTGTCCTTGTAGATCAGCCCTTCCTTGTAGAGCGTGACAAACACTTCGAGCACGGCCTTGGACAGGCCTTCGTCCATGGTGAAGCGTTCGCGTGACCAGTCGGCCGAGGCGCCGAGCCGCTTCAACTGGTTGAAGATCGCGCCGCCGGATTCGGCCTTCCACTCCCACACTTTCTCGATGAACTGTTCGCGGGTCAGGTCGCGGCGATGGATCTGCTTTTCCATCAGCTGCCGCTCGACCACCATCTGCGTGGCAATACCGGCATGGTCCATGCCCGGCTGCCAGAGCACGTTCTTGCCGCGCATGCGCTCGAAGCGCACCAATATATCCTGCAGCGCGTTGTTGAGCGCATGGCCCATATGCAGCGAGCCGGTGACGTTCGGCGGCGGGATGACGATGGTGAAGGCTTCCGCCCCCTCCTCGGCCCCGGCACCGGCGCGAAACGCGTCGGCCTCTTCCCAGACTTTGGCGATCTTCGGCTCGACGGTTTTGGCGTCGTAGGTCTTTTCAAGCATGGGAAAATGGTCCGCGCTGTCGGGAGTTTTGCTGGTCCGGTGTAAATCGGAAGGTTTTGGCCAAGTCAACCGCAAGGGCTGTCTCGGACCCTCACAACCAGATAGGCGCGGCCTTGGTCATTTCAACGGAAAGCGATCCGTCGTCCCGCCAACAAACGACTTCACCAAAAGAAACGGCGCCACGAAGGCGCCGTTTCTCCTGGGCGATGGGTATGGAGAACTACTGCGCCCCGCGCGCCACGCGCTCGATCTCCTCGCGTACCAGCCTTTCGACCAGTGTCGGCAGATTGTTGTCGAGCCAATCCTGCAGCATCGGCCGCAGCATCTCTTCGGCCATCTCGTCGAATGTCTTCTTGCTGCGGCTGGCAAACGCGTCGGAAAGCTCACCAAAGGCGGCGGCGACCTGCCGGCCGGTGTGCTCGGAAACGATCGCCGGACGCGGCGCGTCGCTGGCCGCCACCGGCCGCACCACGCTTGCATCCGGACGAGGCGGCTCGACGACCGGTTCCGCGGCCGGCTCGTCCCTGAGATTGTCCACCGGCGGCTGGGCAACCGTCTTGCGGGCCTCGCCCCTGTCCGGCACCGCCGCCCTCGCCTGCTCGCCAACCGCGGCGATCTCGCGCCGCCAGTCGGCAAGGTCGGCAGCAGGGACAGGACGCGATGCTGGTGCGTCGACCGCAGCCGGCTCGGCTGCAACGCGGGCGCTGACCTCGGCGAGTGTCATCAATGGCCTTGCCGAGGCGGGATCGGGGCGTACCGGCGTTTCCATGCGCGCAATCACCGGCTCGGCCGCCGGCAACTGCGCCTGGACTTCCGCCAGCGTGACCGGCTTCCTGACCTCGGGGGCAGCATGCAGGTCGGCACGGAATGCTTCCACATCAGGGGTCGCATAGGCGCTCGACGCGCGCTCCAGATCCTGGCTTAACTCATCGTCGCCCGGCTGCTTGCGGCCGCCGTCGCTGTCCTCGATGATCCGCCTGATGGAAGCCAGTATCTCTTCCATGGAAGGTTCGCGCTGTGCGCTGCTTGCCGTTGCCATCGTCACATCCGCCGCCCTTGTGACCCCTGTTGGGTTTTCCGCTCCGGCAGAGCCGGATCGAATCATGGCGACAGCGTAACCGACGGATCGCCGCACGAGAATCCCCAATCTGGGGACTTGTGGGATTTCAACAGATTAGCGCGATCTGAACCCGAGAGCCGCAGTACGAAAGATCCTGCTCAAACGAGCAACACGGCCAGTCCTGGCCGAACGCCTCAGCGGCCGTCCGGCGTGCGCAGGCCGTACCACTTGTCCTTGACCGCGTTGTAATGCTCTTCAGGCTTGTACTTCGCTACCTGCAAGCCTAGGCGGTCGACGGACAGACGGCCGGTCGCCTGCAGGATGGCGTAGCTCGCCACCACCACATCATGTTCGTAACCGGCCTGGTTGATCTGGGCGGTGATGACCGTCGCCTGCGCGTTGAGGACGTCGAGCGTGGTGCGCTGGCCGACATTGCGCTCTTCGATGACACCGTTCAGTGCCAGCTTCGCGGCCTCGATCACCTGCCTGTTCGCCGCCAACTGCTGCTGCGCGGCGGTATACTCGGTCCAGGCGGCGGTGACGGCCTGGCGCACCTGGTCGCGGCTGACATCGACCTGGATACGGGCCTGGCTGAGCGATTCCTTGTCCTGGCGCACGATCGCCGAGGTGCGGCCACCCGAATAGATCGGGATGGTCAGCGTTGCCCCGACACTGGCCGAATTGGTCGTGCCATCCTGCGAACCGACGCCCGGCAAAGGCGAGGTGTTGCGATAGGCGCTCGAAACGCCGGCGGAAGCCGACAGCTGCGGCAGCAGCGCGCCTTCGGCCGACTTCACCGAAAACGCCGCGGCGTCGACCAAATGCTGCGTGGCAAGGATAGCCGGATGCTCGTTCGAGGCCACCCCGACGGCGGCGGCGAGGCTCGACGGCAACAGCTTTGCCACCGGCGAAGCGCCCTTGAGCTTGCCCGGCTCGTCACCAACGATCTGGCGATATAGCGCCGCACTTGCCAGCGCCTGCGCCCGGGCAGCACTCAGCGACGCCACGGCGGCGGCGCGTGAAGCGTCGGCCTGGGCGACATCGGTGCGCGTGCCTTCACCAACTTCGAAACGCGAACGCGCCGCGCGTGCCGTTTCGGTCAGGAACTGCAGGTTCTGCTCGGTCAGCACAGCGACCTGCCGGTCGCGAATCACGTTCATATAGGCTTGGGCCGCGCTGAAAAGGATACCCTCTTCGGTGTTGCGCAGGCTTTCGACGGAAGCGCGGACCTGCGCTTCGGCGGCAGCGACGTTGTTCCTGGTCTGAAAGCCATCGAACAGCATCTGGTTTATCTGGACACCAAAATTACCGGTGGTCAGCCGCACGCTTGAATTGGTGCCGTTGAGATGGCTGCTTGAATAATCAATATCCGCCGAGCCGGTGACAATCGGGCGGTAGCCCGACTTGGCGATGGCGACACCTTCGTCGGTGACGCGAACGCCGGCGCGGGATGCATTCAGCGAAGAATTGTACTGATAGGCCTTTGCAAGCGCGCCGGAGATGCTTTCGGCCGAAGCGGCCAATGGGGACAGCATGGTCGCCGAAACGAGGACGGCGGTGAAAAGTGACTTGCGTAAAGACGGCACGGTTAAACCCTCATTCGTTTTCCATGGGAACCGCGCCGCGCCTGCTTCTCTCATTGATCAGCCGGCGCCGCGTGTTCGATGTTCCCTGCTGCTCACCCCAAAGTGCCCCCAGTCTGGCATCAGCAGCGATCGTTCAAATGCAAGCGACCATGACAAAGCCTCTCCTGCAAGGCCAAATCATTCAGAAGTCGAATGCACGAATGCGTTCAAACCCCGGTAGTGGCTTAATTGCCGCATTAAATGCACGTCTACCAGTTACAACCCCCCCGGCGTTGAAAAAAAGACGAGCCACGCCGGAATTGCCCTGCCCTTCGACGGCGACAAGGCGGCCGCCTTCGGCGAGCTGGTCCAGCAGCGTCACCGGCACTTCCGCGACGCTGCCACCGACAAAGATGACGTCATAAGGCGCCTTGGCGGCATGCCCCTGCGGCAATGCGCCCTGGACGACGGTCACATTGCCGCAGCCAAGAGACGAAAGCGTCGACCTGGCGATTTCCGCCAGCGCCGAATCACTTTCAAGCGCCACCACGGACCCGGCGAGCCGCGACAGGATGGCCGAGGCGTAGCCAGTTCCGCAGCCGACATCGAGCGCCGAATCGGTCGGGTTGATCTCGGCCAGCTGGATAAGCTTGGCCAGCGGCGATGCTTCCATCAGGTAGCGCGCGCCGTCCGCGCCGGCGGCAATGCGGATGTCCTCGTCTATATAGGCCAGATCGCGCTGGGCGGCGCCGACAAACATCTCTCTTGGGACGACAAGCATTGCATCGAGCAGCGGGGCGCTGGTCACATCGGTGGTGCGGACCTGGCCGTCGACCATTTTGACGCGTAGTTCGGAGAAATCAGCGCTCATGTCCCAACCAGTCCGCTTGCCGCGCCAGAACCGCGGTCCATTGTGTCAGGAACTTCAGGCCCCTGCGCTGCCGCGCGGGGGCCCGGGCATTGGAGGCCTCGCCCGGAATCGAACCGGGGTGCAAGGATTTGCAGTCCTCTGCGTAACCACTCCGCCACGAGGCCTCATTGCTCCCGGCGTTCCACCCGGTTCCAATAGGTTGCGGCGAAAATGCCGTCAAGCGGCCACCGTGCATTCCGACCGGTTTCCTCGCGTCAGTCCGACGGCATCCGGCAGGACCGGCCCTGACCGCGCCATTAGTGCGGGCAGCCTGTCGCCGCACGACAGGGCAAGGCTTGCCTCGGCCGCGGCGATTCTCGCCCAGATCCGTGAGGCTCTGGAAGAGCACGCCGCCCGCTGAACACCCCACCTTGCGCTCTCAGCGGTCAATCGGGCCGGCGACGCCGTTCCCACCAGACGACAAAGCGACGCCGGTGACGGCGAACCATGGCGAATTCATAGGACAGCACCAGCAGTCCAAGCGGAACCATCCAAAAGCCGAGGATCGGCAGGAAACCGAGGATGCCGCCGATGGTCAGCAGGATGCCGATCGTGATTCTGAGCCCGCGCGAGCGCGGCATTTTGAACTCGCGCCCGAAAACGGAGATTTTCCGCGCCGGCATCTGGTTGTCTTGTGCTGTCATCGTCCCGAAAAATTGACCCGTTTGATCGTTCGCTAGCCTACTGGAACCAAAGCCGCCGCCGCGCTTTCGGTTCCATATCCCTGCCAAGACGGCTAATATGAGGGCATCCGTCGACGATTGCGAGAAACGCCTGCGCGAAAAAGCCTCGGAAAAATGTGAAAAGCTCCTTTGCAAAGCCGAAAAGGGCAGCTATAGGCTGCGCCACTCACATAAGAGCCCCCGTTCCCCGGTAGCTCAGTGGTAGAGCAACCGGCTGTTAACCGGTTGGTCGCTGGTTCGAATCCGGCCCGGGGAGCCAATTTCTGCTCATAACCAATTGAAATTGCCAGGAACCGCCACACGACTTGCGGGCTTTCCTAGGTCCGATTGGATGGAAAGGCTCCTTGTGTCCGCATTTTTCGGAGCGAACCTCCGCTCGCACCTGCCCAATGGTCATTCTGATCAACCTCTCTCAGTTCCAAGGGCATGTAGAAGCGTTGAATGTTGCAAAGGCCGCATCGCCACCTGCCCGCATTATGGGCATGCATTAACGTCATATCGAGTTAACCGCACTGCCGGTCCCTTGTTCCCGTAGCAAGCCGAAAACCTGAATGCGTGGGGAACCGGGAACATCGAAGAGCGTTTTCTCGCATGCTCAAGAAGATCGCCCTCGCCGCCGTGTTGGTTCAGGTTGCCGCGTTTTCGGCTCTCATCACTCAGACGGTGCTGTTCGCGTCCGCGGCCACACAGGCCGCCAACGCGCAGTCCGATGACGCAGTCGCTGTCACCGCCGAGAAGGAACGGGACAAGCCGGCGCAGCCTGTTGGTGCCGACCAATGCCCAACGCGGGTTGTGGCGAGCAAGGTTTTCACGAGGAACGTAATTACGGCACAGCGATAGTTCGCCATCGATGCCGCCCATCCGTCGATCTCCCCAATTTAAGTCAGGGCAATGTGCTTGAAAGCGCAATGATTCCTGTTACTTGCGGCGTCGGGCGAGTGCGTTTGGGTTGGGCAAGAATTGGTAATGATCTCATCGAATATAGAATGCCTGCGCTGTCACGGCAGCGGCAGGGTTTTCGACTGCTCCAAATGGCACGCCTCAAACGGGCACTGCTGCCCGCAGGGAACCCATCGGGGTGGCTGCCCCGGAGAGACGAGCGCCTGCACGGAATGCGACGGCATGGGGACGAGGGCGGAGCCTCCGCTGAGAGCCGTGGCGTAATCCGCGAGAGCGGCGCATGCCGCCGGTGGCGGCGCGGACGCGCCCGAACGAGAATATCTTACTCTGTTGGTGTTTCGGCGGGTGGCGGGGTCAAAACCGTGATGTCCATCCTGGCGATCTTGGATGCCGCGCGGCCTTGCGCACCAGCGTCCATATCGCCGCCTGCGGCAACCATGATTTTGGCCAGATGTCCCACGGCATCCGCGCTGCGGCCCGGTGAAAATCCTTCGCCGGTTTGCGGCTTCCCCACTGCCGTTTGTTTTTCCAGCATAGGCGAATGTTGAGTTGCAATCACGGAAACCATTAAACCTCCGATGGTGACGCTCGAACATTATATTAGCGTCGACTGTTGCGAGGCTGACCTTGCCAGCCGCCAAAACCCACACTCAGAGGGCTCGAACAAACGACCGAGCCCCGCCAAAGGTGAGCTGGTAGGGCAGCTCACCTTGTAGCGATGCGAAAACGGCAGCCATGCAGCCGGGCCACTCCGATAGCGCCCCTCATCAAGGCTAAGCGGTTACCCCACCGTGACCTGACTTTGTGCCGTCCATCCAAGGGAATTGAGCAAGCGGATCCTGCAAGATTTTAACGGATCTTGCGAAGCCGGCCACCGCATCGCGCGCCACCGTCATCGGAACTTGGCCGTGGTAAGCACGCTGGCAGGCTCGAAAGGCCGTTTCGAAAATCGGACCCCGCCTTTCCGTTGGCCACTCGTCGAAGAAGTCGAACGCGTCGTCGAGGCACCCTATTTCTTGAATGAACTCGCCGTTCTTGATCAGGACCGGTCGGTCGAACGTCTTGTCGCTCATGTAATCCTCCATTCGGCACGGTGGGTTGTTGCTGGTGCGGGTCATCATGCGGTTGCATGCTCCGGCTCGGCCAGCATGCCGCCACCTCCACGTCCGGGCGGCACCGTTGCGAAGGCCGGGATTGGCGGCGGATCATCGTCGTCATCTCGCCAGGGGTGCCGCATCCAACCGAGACGGCTCTTCCTGCGGCGACGGTCGAAAGACAGGCTGACGGTTCCCGACACCTTTGAAACACGCGTTTCCCGCCCGGATTCGTCCAGGAGGCGGAGGGCGCGAAGTATGTCGCTGACCTCCACGATGGCGCCGTTGTCCAATTGCCGCAACGCGGGATTGTCAGGAACCGCATGAATGTCGGAAGCCCAGAAAGCGAGCAAAGCCCGCTTTGCGCCGATCGTCATCGTCTCCTCGTTCAGAACATCTTCCGGCGTCCGCAACCCAGCGGGTTCCGCGGCAGAATTTTTCGGTTCGGGTTGGTGAAAACTGTGAGCTTCGGTTCTCATCTCCATTCTCCGCGATCTGTGCCTCCCGGCAGAACCGGGAGGCGGACCGTAGATTTAAGTTGCAGGGAATCAGGCGACCTCGCGTTGAGGCTCCGCATGCCAATCGATCGACTGCTTCTTGTCGGGTTGCTCGAGCGAAACCGCTTTGGCTTCGGACCCTATCTCTATGCGCCGAGGCTTGAGTTCCTCGGGCACTTCGCGGATCAGATCCACCGACAGCAAGCCATTCTCGAGGTTGGCCGCCTTGACCTTTACGTGGTCGGCAAGTTTGAACACCTGCTGGAAGTTGCCCGTCGCCAAGCCGCGATGAAGGACCTCCCGATTTTCCTGATCGGGTTTCCTTTGGCCGATGACAGACAATTCGGGGCCGTTCTGCATGAGTTCGACCTCATCGAGCGCGAAGCCAGCGATAGCCATCGTAATGCGATAGTCGTTCTCGCCAATCTTCTCGATATTGTAGGGAGGCCAGTCAGAGCGCACGCTTTTTTCGAGCATATCGAAGAGACGGTCGAAGCCGACCGTCGTGCGGTAAAGAGGGGTATAATCAGAGCTTCTCATAGCCATATCCTCCGTGAGCAACATGGGTTACGAGGCCGTCGCAGCGTCGCCGCGACGCCAGTATGTCGAGCCGAAGCCTCGACGGAAAACGATCTGGTAATGGTGTTTTTTTCCGTCAAGAGGGGCGTCTAAATTTTTTTGGCCGGCAGGCAGATCCAGCGAGCTTGCCAAGGCGCTGCCTTGCGCGCTGATGGTCACTGCGCGATGTTGACGCTAGGGGTGGAGAGAATCATGCGAAAAATTTTGATGTCCGGACTGCTGCTCGCGGTGGCCTTTTCCGCGAACCCGGCCCACGCGCTGGACAGCAGCGGCACGCCTGTCGTCGTGACCCCTCTTGCGTCGCGCACCACGACCGCGTCCGGCCAGCCGATCACGCTGCCGCAGAAGAACGTGCAGGTGCTGGTCTCGACCTACGACATCGCGCCGGGCGCGACCTTGCCGGTCCATAGGCACCCTTTCCCGCGCTATGCCTATGTCCAGGCCGGCACGCTAAAGGTCACCAATGTCGAGACCGGCAACAGCAACACCTACAAGGCTGGAGATTTCATCATCGAAATGATCGGCCAGTGGCATCAGGCCACCAATATCGGTGATATCGAGGTGAAGCTCCTGGTGATCGATCAGGTCGAGCAAGGCGCCAAGAATACGGAATTGCGTCAATAACCGCCAAGTCTGCGCCCGAAGGTGGAAGGCTGTTCGCGCTTTCGCAGCAACCGGCCCGGTGGTAGGGCTGGCCGGGAAACCATGGACTGGATCGCCCCTTGACCAAAGCTCTCCGCCTGCCGCTGATCGAAATCTGTGTCGAAGGCATTGACGGCCTTCTCGCGGCGCAAGCCGCCGGCGCCGACCGGGTCGAACTATGTGCCAGCCTTATCGAAGGCGGCATCACGCCGAGTCTCGGCACGGTCCGCGCCGCCATTGAGCAAGCAAGCGTGCCGTTTCACGTCATGGTGCGGCCGCGCGGCGGCGATTTTCTCTATAGTGAGACGGAATACGCCTCGATGCTGGCCGATGTCTCGGCACTGCGCGAACTCGGCGTGCCCGGCGTGGTGTTTGGCTGCCTGAACGCCGATGGCACCATGGACGAGGCGCGCATGAGCGAACTGACGCAGGCGGCTGGCCCCTTGAACGTCACCTGCCATCGCGCCTTCGACATGACGCGTGACCCGGCCGAGGCGCTCGGATCGCTGATCCGCAGCAAGGTCGGCCGCGTGCTGACCAGCGGCCAGCGTGACACTGCCATCGAAGGCTTGCCGCTGTTGGCGGATCTGGTGCGGCAGGCCGGCGACCGCATCGTCATCCTCGGCTGCGGCGGCCTGGATTTGCACAACATCGCCGAAGTGCGCAGCAAAACCGGCCTGTCCGAAATGCATTTTGCCGCCCTCAAGGATGTGCCGAGTGCCATGGACTACCGTAATCCCCATGTCGGCATGGGTGGCTCCGATCTCGATCGCGAGTACCGCAACACGCTCACCGACACACCGCTGGTGGCGGCAACGATCGCGGCAGCCAAAGCATGACCTCGACCCCTGCCCCGATAGCCTGTGTATCGGCCGCAGACGAGGCGGCGATCCTGGCGCTCAACAACGAGCATGCCGCAGAACTGTCGTGGCTGGAGGCTGAGCGGCTGTCCTTCCTGCTTGGCGAAGCGTTTTACACCAGGCGCATCGGCCATCTCGAAGCCTTCATCATGACCTTCGACCAGGACGCCCGCTACGACAGCCCGAATTTCCTGTGGTTCCGCGAGCGCTATGAGCGCTTCGTCTATGTCGACCGGGTCGTCGTGGCGGCACGTGCGCGCGGCCGAGGCCATGCCCGCCAGCTTTATAAGGACCTGTTCGACCATGTCGCGCGCGCCGGCCACACGCTGGTCACCTGCGAGGTCAACACCGACCCGCCAAACCCCGCCTCGGATGCCTTTCACGCAGCCCTTGGCTTCACTGAGGCCGGCGATGCCGTCATCCATGGCGGCAAAAAAGCAGTCCGCTATTACATCAGACGAATCTCCGTCTGACAGACCAGGCAGATCCGCGCCCGAAGACGGGGACTACTGGAACAGGGCTGTCGCACTCACCAGCGTCATCCAAAACCCCCAGACCAACGGGATGCCGACCAGCAGCCAGGCCAGCGTCAGTTTGATCGAATTGCGGTTGCCTTGCGCCATGGTCGGTCTCCTCAGAGCATGGTCCTGAAAAGCGGACCCCCGGTTTCCGGGAAAGATCATGCCCAAACAGTAAGTAAGATAGAGCCCATTCCGATTCTACCAGGATGGAACTGGCTCTAAGCCACCGCTGGTTCGGTCTTCATGTGGAAGCGCGCATTGACCGGCCGCATCATCAGGTTGAGCAGGAGGCCGACAACCAGCAGGCCGGCCATGATGTACATGGTGACGGTGTAGGCGTCGGCCTTCGCCACGCCGCTGTCGATCTGGTACTGCCTGATATAATTCACCAGCACCGGGCCAAGCACGCCCGCCACCGACCACGCGGTCAGCAATCGGCCGTGGATGGCGCCGACGTAACGCACGCCGAAGACGTCGCGCAGGTAGGCGGGAATGGTGGCGAAGCCGCCGCCATACATGCTGAGGATGATCCCGTAGAACAGCACGAACAGGAAGACGCTGCCGGTCTGGCCGGTCCAAGGCACCGCCGCATAGAGCACGACGCCCAGCGCGAAGAAGATGGCATAGGTTGTCTTGCGGCCGATATAATCGCTCGTCGAGGCCCAGAAGAAGCGGCCGAGCATGTTGAAGATCGACAACAGGCCGACGAAACCGGCGGCAGCGGCCGGCGAGATGCGTCCCGGGAACATCTCCTGGCTCATGGCCGAGGCTTGGCCGAGCACGCCGATGCCTGCCGTCACGTTGAGGCACAGTACACCCCACAGCAGCCAGAACTGCGGCGTCTTCAATGCATCGTCGAGATGGACATTGGACATCGTCACCATCGCATTCTGTGCCACCGGCGGCGTCCATCCGGCAGGCCGCCAGCCCTCCGGCGGGACCCTGACTATAACAGCCCCAATCAGCATGAAGACGAAATAGACGATACCCAGCACGAGGAAGGTTTCAGCGACGCCGATATGCTCAGGCGTCGAAAACAGCTTCATCAGATAAACTGACAGCGGCGAGGCGATGAAGGCACCGCCGCCGAAGCCCATGATCGCCATGCCGGTTGCCATGCCCGGCCGGTCCGGAAACCAGGTGATCAGCGTCTTGACCGGCGAGATATAGCCGAGGCCGAGACCGATGCCGCCCAGCACGCCATAGCCGAGATAGATGATCCACAACTGGTGCAGATAGACGCCGAGCGCCGAGACAACGAAGCCGCCACCGAAACAGCAGGCAGAAGCGACCATGGCTTTGCGCGGCCCGACACGATCCAGCCAGCCGCCGCCGAACGCCGCCGCAATGCCCAGGAACAGGATCGCGATCGAGAAAATCCAGCCGAGACCGGTCAGCTTCCAGTCGTCGGGCGCTGAGTCGGTGATGCCGATCAGCTTCGACATCGGCAAGTTGAAAACGCTGAACGCATAGGCCTGGCCGATGCAAAGGTGGATGCAGAGCGCCGCCGGCGGCACCATCCACCTGCTGAAGCCAGGCTGGGCGACGATGCGTGAGCGGTCGAGCCAGCCGCCCGCCCTTTCCCCGGTCGTATCCATTCCATCCTCCCAGATGCATCTTCGAACCATCTTCTCAGATGTGTCCTGCGAACAAACTAGGCGGGCAAGCCGGTGAGGCAATAAGGAATGCCTGTCATAAGACCAATGTCTAAATAAGACCTATCTATCGGCAACAGATCCCGCGCCGCGGCAAGATACATTAGTAATCATTAATTGATGATCTGCTCAATAGGCAGAGGCGCTTCACGGGCACTCATGATCGTCTGGCAGGGAAGATGGCATTCACCAGTCGCGGCTAAGCCATTCGCGCGCGGGTCGTCGATGAGATAGCAGCCGCAGAGCGCGCAGGCGAAGCCTCCCGCGATTGACGTCAGTTGGCCCGATCCTCTCTATTCTTTCAGAATGCATCCGAATCTCATGGATCGGCGCAATATGTCGCGGATAAAGAATTCGTTTATTGTGCAGCGCAACAAAACCGCCTACGCTTCGGGGTGTTGATGTAGGAGGCTGTGCCCATATGCGGACCATCGGCGAAGCGCTCGACCGGAACAAGGGCATCGGGCCGGGCTTCGATTTCTTACGTATCGCGCTGGCTATGTCAGTGCTGTTCGCCCATTCCTTTCTGATTGCCGAAGGTGAGAAATTTCAATACAGCACCCCACCCTTGGCGCTGATGCATGCAAGCATCATTCCCATGTTCTTCACCCTGAGTGGATTTCTTATAACAGGAAGCGCGTTGCGGCTCAGTCTAAAAAACTTCATCCTGAATAGAGGTATGAGGATCGTCCCTGCATTGGCTATGGATATATTCTTTGCTGCTATAATTATAGGGCCAATTTTCACAACGTATAGTCTGAGTGAATATTTTTCAAACTACGCTTTTTTGTCTTACTTTGCGAATATCGTTGGGCTGATCCATTATACCCTGCCTGGTGTTTTCGAAAACAACCCATTTCCCAACACGGTAAACGGCTCGCTATGGACGGTTCCATTCGAAATTGGATGTTATGCGCTCATGGCGCTCGTCATCCTCACAAGCCTGCTGAGGCGCCCGCGAATTCTCTTGTGCGCTGCACTCTGTTTCGCCGTGCTGGTCTTCCTATCTCTCGCCTATGAGTGGGTTCCATTTGGTGGTGAAGGTCGTGTCTTCACGGCCGCGAACCATTTCCTCAGAAGCGATGGCAGAGCCCTGTACGTCTACTTTCTAGCGGGCATTTTGTTGTATCTGTTTCGTAACAAAATACCCTTCCATCCCGCGATTTTCGGCGCTGCGGTCCTGTTGTTTTTCCTGGCGGCGTTTGACGTGTTTAGCGCGCTCCCGCAAATGTCGGTGAAGCTTCTGCTGATTCCCATTGTCGCCTACGTGACAGTTTACATTGGGCTATCGCCGATCCCGCGCATTCCGATCTATGATCGAGGCGACTACTCCTACGGCATCTACCTCTACGGCTACCCATTTCAGCAAGCTTTGGTGACCCTTTTCCCAAAGCTGACATCGCCATGGCTGCATTTCGGCATCTCCCTGGCGCTGGTGACAGGAGTGGCGATGCTCTCATGGCACTTCATTGAGAAGCCCACCCTTGGATTGCGCAAAAAATACAGTTTCACTGCGCGCAAAGGTGACCTCAACGAGAAACTACCCGCAGTTGCGGAACCCTCCACATCGCGCGACAGGGAAAACAGTTCTGCGAGTGCCTCGCCTGCCTTCCCGACCACCGGACGTTTCGGATAGGAATCACTGCGCAGGAAGGAGCCGAGACTGCACCTTCCTTGTCCGCCACCGACCCCGCGTCAGGCGTTGGCGGCAGCCACCGCGCGCTTGGCCATCACCGCGATCAGATTGGCGCGATAGTCGGCCGAGGCGTGGATGTCGGTCATCAGATTCTTGGCCGGCACTTTCACGCCGTCGAGTGCCGAGGCCGCGAAATTCCCGGCCAATGCTGCTTCGATCTCCTTCCAACGAAAAACACCGTCGTCGCCGGCACCGGTGACGGCGACGCTGACGCCATCCTTGCCCTTGGCCACGAACACACCGACGATGGCGTAGCGCGATGCCGGATTGCGGAATTTCTCATAGGCCGCCTTGGCCGGCACGGTGAAGGTGACGGCGGTGACGATTTCGCCATCCTTCAACGACGTTTCGAACAGGCCTTTGAAGAACTTGTCGGCTGATATCTCGCGCTTGTTGGTGACGATGGTGGCGCCCAACGCCAGCAGCGCCGCCGGATAATCGGCCGCCGGGTCGTTGTTGGCGATCGAACCGCCGATCGTCCCCTTGTGGCGCACCGCCGGATCACCGATCAGCGATGCCAGATGGGAAAGCGCCGGACAGGCCTTCTTCAGCTTCTCGTCATTGGCAACAGCGTGATGCGTGGTGGCGGCGCCGATGGTGACGGTCTTGCCCGACACCGTGACGCCCTGCAACTCCGTGATCCGCGACAGGTCGACTAGATCGGACGGCGCGGCAAGCCGCGTCTTCATCGCCGGGATCAACGTCATACCGCCCGAAAGCAGCTTGGCGTCGCCGGTCTTGATCAGCTTGGCGGCATCGGCGACCGAGGCGGCGCGGTGATAGTTGACTGAATACATGCTCGTTCCTCCTCAGTGTTTCGTCGTCGCGCGGATTGCTGCCCACACGGTGGACGGCGAAGCCGGCATGGCAAGATCGTTGCTGCCGATGGCGTCGGTGATGGCGTTGATCACCGCCGGTGGCGAGCCGATGGCGCCGGCCTCGCCGCAGCCCTTGATCCCCAACGGATTGCCCGGGCATGGCGTATTCGAGGTCGAAACCTTGAACGACGGCAGATCACCGGCGCGCGGCATGGTGTAGTCCATGTAGCTCGCGGTCAAAAGCTGGCCACTATTGTCATAATAGGCGCCTTCGAGCAGCGCCTGGCCGATTCCTTGCGCCAGCCCGCCATGCACCTGGCCCTCGACGATCATCGGGTTGATGATGTTGCCGAAATCGTCGGCGGCGACGAACTGGACGATCTCGGTGACGCCGGTTTCCGGGTCGACCTCGACCTCGCAGATATAGCAGCCCGCCGGGAAAGTGAAATTCGACGGATCGTAGAAGGCCGTCTCCTTCAGCCCGGGCTCCATGCCGCCCGGCAGGTTGTGGGCGGTGTAGGCGGCCAGCGCCATCTGGAACCACGGCACGTTCTTGTCGGTACCGGCGACCTTCAGCGCGCCATTCTCGATGATGATATCGCCTTCGTCGGCCTCGAGCAGATGTGCCGCGATCTTCTTGGCCTTGGCCTCGACCTTGTCGAGCGCCTTGACGATGGCCGACATGCCGACCGCACCCGAGCGCGAGCCATAGGTGCCCATACCCATCTGCACCTTGTCGGTATCGCCATGCACGATCGAGACCGAATCGAGCGGCACGCCGAAGCGCTCATTGACCAGTTGCGCGAAGGTCGTCTCATGGCCCTGGCCGTGGCTGTGCGAGCCGGTCAGCACCTCGATCGTGCCGACCGCGTTGACGCGCACTTCCGCCGATTCCCAAAGGCCGACACCGGCGCCGAGCGAGCCGACGGCCGCAGACGGCGCGATGCCGCAGGCCTCGATGTAGCAGCTCATGCCGATGCCGCGCAGCAGCCCCTTGTTGGCGGCGGCGGCCTTGCGCCCGGCAAAGCCGGCATAATCCGACGCCTTCATTGCCGCATCGAGCGAAGCCGCATAGTCGCCGGCGTCATAGCACATGATGACCGGCGTCTGGTGTGGGAACGAGGTGACGAAGTTCTTGCGCCGCAGCTCGGCCGGCGAGACGCCGAACTGGCGGGCCGCGGTCTCCATCATGCGCTCCATGACGAAGGTCGCTTCCGGCCGCCCTGCCCCGCGATAGGCATCGACGGGCGCGGTGTTGGTGTAGATCGCCTTCACATTGGCGTGGATGGCCGGGATGTTGTACTGGCCCGACAGCAGCGTCGCATAGAGATAGGTCGGCGTCGCCGATGAGAACAGCGACATGTAGGCGCCAAGGTTGGCTTGGGTTTCCACCTTCAGGCCGAGGATCCTGTGGTCCTTGTCGAAGGCCATTTCAGCATGGGTGTGATGGTCGCGGCCATGCGCGTCGGTCAGAAAACTCTCGGTCCGGTCGGCCACCCATTTGACCGGCACGCCGGTCTTCTTCGACGCCCACAGGCAGACGATCTCTTCGGGATAGATGTAGATCTTCGAGCCGAAACCGCCGCCGACATCGGGCGCTATCACGCGCAGCTTGTTTTCCGGCGCGACATTGTAGAAAGCGCTCATCACCAGCCGCGCCACATGCGGGTTCTGCGAGGTCGTCCAGCAGGTGTAGTGGTCCTCGGCCTTGTCGTAATGGCCAAGTGCGGCGCGCGGCTCCATGGCGTTGGGCACCAGCCGGTTGTTGATGATGTCCATCTTGACGACATGGGCTGCCTTCCCGAAGGCCGCCGCGGTGTCGTCGGCATTGCCGATGTCCCAGTCGAAGATCAGATTGTTGTCCGCTTCGGGGTGGATCTGCGGCGCACCCTTGTCCATCGCCTTGGAGGCGTCGACGACGGCCTTCAGCTCCTTGTAGGTGATCTCGACCGCCTCGGCGGCATCACGCGCCTGCCCTTTGGTCTCGGCGACGACGATCACCACGGCGTCGCCGACATAACGGACCCGGTCGAAGGCGAGTGGCGACCATGCCCCCATCTTCATCGGCGAGCCGTCCTTGGAGTGGATCATCCAGCCGCAGATGAGATTGCCGATGCCGTCGGCCTTGAGTTCCTTGCCGGTCAGCACGCCGATGACGCCGGGCATGCCTTGAGCCTTCTTCACATCGATCTTCTTGATCTGCGCATGCGCGTGCGGACTGCGCACGAAGGCTGCGTGCTTCATGCCGGGAACCACCATGTCGTCGACATAGCGGCCGGCGCCGGTGATGAACCGTTTGTCTTCCTTGCGCGCGACCCGAGCGCCAACACCTTCAATGCCCATCAGAAATTCCTCCCGAAATGCTGAAATAGCGAATAGCGAGTAGCGAGTAGCGAGTAGTGAAGATCGAGAGACGTGTTCGGTCAGTGGAATACTGACAATTCGCGCCCGCTATTCGCTACTCACTTCATCTCACGCAGCCTGTTTCGCCTTACCCTTCGACCCCTTCATCGTTTCCGATGCGGCGAGGATCGCCTTGACGATGTTGTGATAGCCGGTGCAGCGGCAGATGTTGCCGTCGAGCTCGGCACGCACCGTCGCCTCGTCGAGCCCTTCGGGGTGGCGGCTGATCATGTCGGTCGCCGTCATGATCATGCCGGGCGTACAAAAGCCGCACTGCAGCCCGTGATGTTCCTTGAAGGCGGCCTGCACCGGATGCAGGTCGGCGCCATTGGCCAGGCCCTCGATCGTCAACACGGTCGAGCCGGAGGCCTGCACCGCGAGCATCGTACAGGATTTGACCGCCTTGCCGTCGACGTGGACGACGCAGGCCCCGCATTGCGAGGTGTCGCAACCGACATGCGTGCCGGTAAGGCCGAGATTTTCCCGCAGGAAGTGAACCAGAAGTGTTCGGTCCTCGGCAGCACCGCTGACCCGCTTTCCGTTCACCATCAACGAAACGTCCGACATGGTCCCTCCCTGGGTATCAACCTTGGTCATCACGTTGCCAACGCGACGTTGGCGCATCGGCCATGCGTTATTGGTACACCGCACATCGGACAAAAAACAGCACGTCGCAAACGCGGCACATTGTACTTTCGGTCATGGCCGCGCCCAAACGTGCGGTGCCGGTGGCCCCATTGCCAAACCGCCGATTGAAGGCAACAATGTGGGTCGACGCCAGCGCACCAAAAGCATGTAAAACAGCCGCGCACAAAAAAGCGTCGGAGGAAATGCGGAGAACATCGCTGGCAAATTCACGGACGCGCTATGCATGCGGCCTGTCGGCGCTCACCACGGACGAGCCCGACATGGAGGCGTTCGCCAAGGCGATCGCACTGGAAGCGGCCGCCATCGACGCTGGCTTTGCCCTGCTGTTCTTTTCCCAGAGCCTGGTCGAAGCCAGCGCCCTTTCCCAAGCGCTCATGACCCACGCGCCGACGCTCCACCACGCCGGCTGCTCGACTGCCGGCGAGATCACGCCGCAAGGTCTCGAGGATGGTCATGTGCTGGCCATGCTGCTTCCGTCCACCGCGTTCACCGCCGTTAGCGTGATGGTCGAAAATCTGTCCTCGTCGGGTATGGACAGGATCACCGGCGAGGTCGAGGCCCTGCGGCGATCGCTGCGCGCGCGCCTCGGTTGCAATCGTACCAAAGGCACTTTCGCGCTCTGCTTCATCGACGGGCTCTCCTATGCCGAGGAAGCGGTGAGTTCAGCCATCCACTGGGGCCTCGACGACATACCGCTGCTTGGCGGCTCCGCCGGCGACGATCTGAAATTCGAGACGACGCGCCTGATCTCGAACGGCAAGGTCACCTCCGACAGCGCCATCATCGTGCTGATATCGACCGAAATTCCCTTCCATGTCTTCAAGACCGACAATTTCGTTCCCACCGATGAAAAACTGGTGGTGACGGCTTCCGATCCCGATCACCGCATCGTGCGCGAGTTCAACGCCACCAATGCGGCGCAGGAATATGCCGCGTCCGTCGGCATCGTCGCGCAGATGCTGACGCCACTGAGCTTCGCCTCGCATCCCGTGGTGGTGAAGGTGGGCGGCCAATATTATTGCCGGTCGATCCAGAAGATGCATGCCGACGGCTCGCTGTCGTTCTTCTGCGCCATCGACGATGGCGTCGTGCTGTCGATCGCCCAACCAAAGGACATGGTCGAATCGACGCGCGCCGCCCTGCGCGACGTCGAGGAGAGGCTTGGCGGCATCGACATGATCCTCGGCTTCGACTGCGTGCTGCGCCGGCTGGACGCGCGCAATCGGCAGGTGTTTCGCGACATCTCGGAACTCTACCGGGTCAACAATGTCATCGGCTTCGGCACCTATGGCGAACAGTACCGGTCGATGCATCTGAACCAGACTTTTACCGGCATCGCCTTCGGCGAGCGCCAGGCGGCGGAATAGGACGGCGGAACAAAGATGCCGCTGAGGGACATAAACGATCTTGAAAAGCTGAAGAAGATCAACGCGGCACTGGTCAGCCGCGTCGAGCGCTCTATGGACCAGCAAGGCAACGCCTTTTCGCTGTTCCAGACCGCGATTTCGCTGGAAAACCGGGTGCGCACCCGCACCGAGGAACTGCACTCGACCTTGCGCCGGCTGGAGCAGTCGAACATCGACCTCAGCGCTGCCAAGGAAAACGCCGAACTGGCGAACCTGTCAAAAACCCGTTTCCTCGCCGCGGCCAGCCACGACGTGCTGCAGCCGCTGAACGCGGCCCATCTCTCGATTTCGGCACTCGCCGAAGTTCAGACCAGCGACGAGGGCAAGAAACTGGTGCGGCAGGTCGAGCGCTCGCTGGAGACGATGGAGGACCTGCTGCGAACCCTGCTCGACATCTCCAAGCTCGATGCCGGCGTGGTGCAGCCCGACATAGGCGACGTCAGCCTGGAGGCGCTGTTCTCGTCGCTCCGCTCGGATTTCCTGCCGGTGGCGGAGATGAAAGGCCTGTCGCTGAAATTCCGGCCGGTCAATGCGGTGGTCCGCTCCGACCGCACACTGCTGCGCCGCATCCTGCAGAACATTCTCTCCAACGCGCTGGGCTATACCCGCTCGGGCGGCGTGCTTGTCGGCACCAGACATCGCGGCGACACCATCCGCATCGACGTCGCCGATACGGGCTGCGGCATTCCCGACGACCAGCGCGAGGCGGTGTTCGAGGAGTTCCACCGCGGCACCTCGCCGGCCAATGCCGAACTGGACGGTGGCGGTCTCGGGCTCGGGCTTGCCATCGTGCGCCGCATGGCCAGCGCGCTCGGCCATCCCGTGACATTCTCGTCGAAGGTCGGACGCGGCACGATCTTCCACATCGATGTACCCGTCGGCATCGGTGCGCCAGCCGATGCCATCGCCAGCCTTGCCGACATGGAACGGCCGCGCGGCTATGGCCTGTTCGGCACCAAGGTGCTGCTGGTCGAGAACGATATCGAAGTGCTGCAGGCCATGACCTTCCTGCTCGAACGCTGGCAATGCCTGGTGCGGGCCGCGACCTCGACCAACGATGCGCTCGACATGCTCGGCGACACCGACTGGGTGCCCGACATCGTCATTGCCGACCAGCATCTCGACGGCGGCGATCTCGGCACCACGACCATCGCCGAAGTCCGCGACTATCTCGGCCGCGCCGTGCCGGCGCTGATCGTCACCGCCGACAGTTCCGAAGCCGTCGCCAAGGCCGCCCGCGCCGGCGGCATCGAACTGATGCGCAAGCCGCTGAAGCCGGCGCAGCTAAGGGCGCTGCTGGCGCATCTGCTGGCTTAGCTTGATACCCTCCCCCTGAGGGAAGGTTAAGCTCAAAACCCCGCCTGATCGCGAAACAACTCCGCATTGTCGAGCTTCGAAACCTCGATCACCGCCTGGGTGCGGCTGTAGACGTTGAGCTTGCGCAGGATTTCCGAGACATGCGCCTTCACGGTCGTCTCTCCCACCTGCAGCTCGTAGGCGATCTGCTTGTTCAGCAGGCCCTGGCGCAGCATCTGCAGCACGCGCAGTTGCTGGGGCGTCAGTGTCGACAGGCGCTGCACCATGTCGGCGCGGTCGACGCTTTCGGCGTCGGGCGTGCGGCCCTCATAGGTTTCAGGCACATAGATCGCGCCTTCCATCACCGAGCGTATGGCGGCGGCTAGGTCGCTCTTGCGCGCCGATTTCGGGATGAAGCCGGCAGCGCCATAGGACAGCGCCTCGGAAATGATCTTCGGCTCCTCGTAGCCAGAGACGATCACCACCGGCAGGCGCGGATAGCGGGTCCGGAGTTGCAGCAGCCCGTCAAAACCGTGCACGTCGGGCATCGAGAGGTCGAGAAGCGCGAGGTCGAACGGCTTGGCATCGGCCAGAAGATCGAGCGCCTCGGTGATCGAGCGCGCCTCCACCGTGTCGACTTCCGGATAGGCCATCTGCACGGCGCTGTGCAGCGCCTCGCGAAACAGCGGATGGTCGTCGATGATCAGGAACCGGGCGCGATCGTGGGTTGCGGTCATGGGGTTCATTTCAGTTCGTGAGCGATTAGAATAACCTCGTCACCATGGTCAGATTATTGCCAAATAGTATATCGCCATCTCCGGCGGAAAGTGCCGCCGGCACTTTCTCGACCAAATCGCCTTGTCCAGGCCCCCAAATCGGTCGAATGTTCCGGCAACCAAGCAGAGACCCTTGATGACAGAATTCGTCCTTCCCCTGCCCGCAACCGCATCGGTGGCCATTGCGGGCTCGCTTGAGCGTTTCGCGGTGCGCCGTATCTACTGCGTCGGCCGCAACTACGCGGCGCATGCCCGCGAATTCGGCAATGACGAGCGTGATCCGCCCTTCTTCTTCACCAAGCCGGCCGACGCGGTGGTCGATTCCGGCACCGCTATCCCCTACCCGCCGCTGACGGCCAATCTGCACCACGAGATCGAACTGGTGGCTGCGATCGGCAAAGCCGGCTTCCGCATTCCCCGCGACAAGGGGCTGGACCATGTCTGGGGCTATGGTGTCGGCATCGACCTCACCCGCCGCGATCTGCAGGACGAAGCCAAGAAGGCCGCCCGACCCTGGGACTGGTCGAAGGCCTTCGACCGCTCCGCCCCTTGCGGCCCGCTGGTGCAAGCCCAGGATTCCGGCCACCCACAGAAGGGCCGCATCTGGCTCGCCGTCAACGGCAAGGTCAGGCAGGATGCCGATCTCGCCGAGCTGATCTGGCCGATATCGGATATCGTGTCGATCTGCAGCGAAGCGATGGAGCTCGAGCCGGGCGACCTGATCTTCACCGGTACGCCGGCAGGCGTCGGCGCGGTTGGCCCCGGCGACACGATGACCGGCGGCGTCGACGGCATCGGGACCATCGAAGTGACCATCGGCCAACCGAAGTGAGGCCATGAGCGAACTCGTCCTGCACAATTACTACCGCTCCTCCACCTCCTACCGGGTGCGGATCGCGCTGGAGATGAAGGGGCTGAGCTACGCCTATGTCCCGCATCATCTGCGCCATGGCGAGCATCTGGAGCCCGCCTATCTCGCGGTCAATCCGCAAGGGCTGGTGCCGGCGCTGATCCTCGGCGACGGCACGCTGCTGACGCAATCGCTGGCGATCATCGAATTCCTCGACGAGACCAGCCCGGAACCACCGCTGCTGCCGAAGGACCCGGCCGGACGGGCACGCGTGAGAATGCTGGCGCAGATGATCGCCTGCGACATCCACCCGGTGAACAATCTGCGCGTGCTGACCTCGCTGCGCACTCTATTCGGCGCCGGCGACGAGGACGTCGTCAACTGGTTCCGCCACTGGGTGAACGAAGGTTTCCAGCCGCTTGAAAAGATCCTGGCCTCGTCGGCGGAAACCGGAACATTCTGCCATGGCGACGCGCCGGGTCTGGCTGACATCTGCCTCGCCGCGCAGATTGCCAGCAATGCCCGCTTCGGCGTCGACTTGACGCCCTACCCGACGATCGCGCGCATCAACGCCGCCTGCATGGCGCTGCCGGCCTTCCAGAAAGCCGCACCCCAGAACCAGATCGACGCGGAATAGGTTTCATCTGCCGACGCGCAGCGTCAGCGCCCAGAACAGCAACGCCAACAGGCCGATGCCAGCGCCGAGCACACAGACGCCGCTCCAACCCATTGCACCATAGGCCATGGTCGAGGCGATGGAGCCCAGGGCACTGCCGATCGAGTAGAAGATCATGTAGCCGCCAACCAGGCGGCTGCGCGCATCCGGGCGGCGGGCGAAGATCAGGCTCTGGTTGGTGACGTGGACGGCCTGGATCGCCAGATCGAGCATGACGATGCCGGCGACGAGCAACCACAGAGAGATGCCCATGAAGGCGATCGGCAGCCAGGCCGCCATCATCAGCAGCAGGCTGAGGCCGGTGACCAGTTGGCCGCGTCCACGATCGACGAGACCGCCGGTCCAGCGCGCGCCCAGCGCGCCGGCCACCCCGGCAAGGCCGAAAAGCCCGATCTCGGTGTGCGAGAGTGAAAATGGCGCAGCGCTCAGCGGCAGCACCAGTGGCGCCCACAGCACGTTGAAACTGGCGAAGATCAACATGGCCAGCACCGCCCGCGCGCGCAGCAGCGGCTCCTGCGCGAACAGCAGCAGCACCGAAGCGAGCAGGCGCGGATAGGGTGTGCGTGGCCGCTCCGCCTCATGGCGCGGCAGGATCAGGTAGAGAACCATCGCCATGACGAGCGTCAACATGGCCGAGACGAGATAGACCCAGCGCCAGCCGGCGAAATCGGCGACCACGCCCGAAGCGAAGCGGGCAAGCAGGATGCCCAGGATGACACCGCTGGTGACGGTGCCGACCGCCCGTCCCCGCTGCGACGGCACTGCGAGGTCGGCAGCGAAGGCAACCAGCACCTGCACCACCACCGCCAGCAGCCCGACCAACGCCAGGCTCGCCAGCAGCATCGCCGCGTTGGGCGCGACCCCGACCGCCACCAGCGCCACGGCAGACAGAATCGCCTGCCCGGCAATCAGCTTGCGGCGATCGAACAGGTCGCCCAGCGGCACGATGAAGAACAGGCCGAGTCCATAGCCGATCTGCGTGACCGTCACCACGATGCCGACCGAGGCCGGCGCGATGGCAAAATCATGTGCCATGGCGTCGAGCAGCGGATGAGCGAAATAGACATTGGCGACGCTCAGGCCGCAGGCGATGGCGAAGATCAGCGCGGTCAATCGTGACAATCCCGCAGGCGGCGGCGCCACCCGAGGCGGGCCATCGGATTGCTCGAGGCTTGTTGCACCGCTGTTCGCCACCTGCACATTCATGTCAGCTCTCTCCATAAAAGGTTTCAACTTGAAACTCCTTGCTGGATAGGCAGAACAGTTTTATGTTGCAACCGAAAATCGAATGCTGGACCAACGACTGCCATGGTGAAACGAACGAGCCACCACGAGGCGGATTGCCTCATAGCGCGACCACTGGACGCGATCGGCGACTGGTGGTCGCTGCTCATCGTGCGCGACGCCTTCGACGGGTTGCGGCGCTTCGGCGAGTTCCAGAAGAGCCTCGGCGTCGCCAAGAACATCCTGTCGTCGCGGCTGCGTAATCTCGTCGCGCATGGCATCCTCGAAACGGTTCCGGCACCCGACGGCAGCGCACACCATGAATATGTGCTGACGCAAAAGGGACGCGGCCTGTTCTATGTCCTGGTTGCCCTGCGGCAATGGGGCGAGACCTACTTCGCCGGGCCGGGCGAGCCCTACACCTTCATGGTCGACACGCTCGCCGGGCGGCCGATCAAGCGCCTGGAAGTTCATGCCGAGGACGGGCGGCGACTTGCCCCCGGCGAGACCCGGCTTGCCGACTTTCGCACCCGGGAAACCGGATAGGCGCCTGCGCCCCGCCATGTCTGGCGGAATCGATTTCCGCTTGACCGGACAGGGAATCGGCTATCGTTTCCCCAGCTGCAGCAGTGTGGAGTGACCGATGAAAGCCGTCGTCTTCGAGAAATTCGGCGAAGCGCCGACGATCCAGACCGTCCCCGATCCGAAGCCGGCAGCCGATGGCGTCGTCATCAAGGTCGAGGCGACCGGCCTGTGCCGCAGCGACTGGCATGGCTGGATGGGTCATGACGACGGCATCACGCTGCCGCATGTGCCGGGCCACGAACTTGCCGGCATCGTCGTCGCCGCGGGCAAGCAGGTTACGCGCTGGAAGGCCGGCGAGCGCGTCACCGTGCCGTTCGCCGTCGGCTGCGGCCGCTGCTTCGAGTGCAATTCGGGCAATCACCAGGTCTGCGAGCACCAGACGCAGCCTGGCTTCACCGGCTGGGGTTCGTTCGCCGAATATGTCGCCATCGAACACGCCGACACCAACTTGGTGCGCTTGCCCGACGAGATGGAATTCGCCACCGCCGCCAGCCTCGGCTGCCGCTTCGTCACCTCGTTTCGCGCCATTGTCGACCAGGGCCGGGTGAAGCCCGGCGAATGGGTCGCGGTGCATGGCTGCGGCGGCGTCGGCCTGTCGGCGATCATGATCGCCAGTGCCATGGGCGCCAATGTCATCGCCATCGATCTCACCGACGAGAAGCTGGATTTCGCCAAAAAGATCGGCGCCGTCGCCACCATCAATGCATCTACGACGCCTAACGTGGTCAAGGCGGTCAAGCAGATCACCAATGGCGGCGCGCATATGTCGATGGACGCGCTCGGCCACCCTACCACCTCGTTCAATTCGATATCCAATCTGCGCCGGCGCGGCCGCCATGTGCAGGTCGGTCTGATGCTAGGCGAGCATGCCCGGCCGCAAGTGCCGATGGACAAGGTGATCGCCTTCGAACTCGAAATCCTCGGCAGCCACGGCATGCAGGCCTACCGCTACCAAGCGATGATGGGCATGATCCGCAACGGCAAGCTGAAGCCCGAACTGCTGGTCGGCAAGAGGATCAGCCTCGACGAGGCGCCCGCGGCCCTGATGGCGATGGGCGGCTTCGAGGGTATTGGTATTGGGGTGGTCACGAAGTTTTAGGCGAGGACGGCACCGTCGTCAGGCGATCGCACGTCGTGGCAATTCTTGCTTCGCGAAGCGCTTGGCGCCGACGACGCAAAGCACCACGCCAAGCGTGACGACGACCATCAGCGAACTGACCTGCTCGTGCAGCAGCGTCGCCGCCAGCGCGAGGCCGAAGAAGGGCTGCAGCAACTGCAACTGTCCGACGGCGGCGATGCCGCCTTGCGCCAGGCCGCGATACCAGAACACGAAGCCGATCAGCATGCTGAACAGCGAGACATAGGCAAGCCCGATCCACGCACTGACGCCGACGCCGTCGAACGACGGCGGCATGGTCATCAGCGTCAGCACCAGCATGATCGGCAGCGACAGCACCAGCGCCCAGCAGATCACCTGCCAGCCGCCGAGCCTGCGCGACAACGCGGCACCCTCGGCATAGCCCAGACCGCAGGCGATGATGGCGGCAAGCATCAGACCATCGCCGACCGGCGAGGCCGTCACGCCCTGCGTCAGGGCAAAACCCGCGACCAGCGCACTGCCGATGCATGAAAACAGCCAGAAGGCCGGGCGCGGACGGTCGCCGCCGCGCAGCACGCCGAAGATTGCGGTTGCCAGCGGCAGCAGGCCGACGAAGATGATCGAATGGGCCGTGGTGACGTGCTTCAGCGCCAACGCGGTCAGCAAGGGAAAGCCGACAACCACGCCAAGGGCGACGATCACCAGCGACAGCAGATCGCCGCGCTCCGGGCGCTTTTGCCGAAACAGGAGCAGCAGTGCCAGGCCAAGCAGTCCGGCAATCGCCGCCCGGGCCGAGGTCAGGAATGTCGGATCGAAATCCCTCACCGCCACGCGCGTTGCCGGCAGCGAGCCGCTGAAGATCAACACGCCGATGAATCCATTCATCCAGCCGCTCGCGGTCTTGTCCATCGTATGCTCCGTTTGTCGGCTCCGTATCGCGCGGAGCCCGTAGTATCGCCAGAGACAATGCGGTACAATTATGCAAAACTGTCATGGTCAGCAGAGCAGTACGGATGGACAAACAGACCACAGGAAGCGAGAGCAGCGGTACGCTGGTCGAAGGCGTCATGGCGACGATCCGCCAGCGGATCGCAGCGCGCAGCCTCACGCCGGGAGCGCAATTGCCGTCGATCCGCGCCTTTGCCAAATCCATGCGGGTGTCCAAATCCACCGTGGTCGAAGCTTATGAGCGGCTCGCCGCCGAAGGCGCGATCCGCTCGCGGCCGGGCTCCGGCTTCTATGCCGCCGGATCGCTGGCGCCGCTGTCGCTGGCCGAGATCGGTCCCCGCCTCGACCGCGCGATCGATCCGCTCTGGATCTCGCGCCAGTCGCTGGAGGCCGGCGACGACATGCTGAAACCCGGCTGCGGCTGGCTGCCGGCCTCGTGGATGCCGCAGACAGGTCTGCGCCGGGCACTGCGCACGGTAGCGCGTGCCGACGATGTCGCACTGGCCGATTATGGCACGCCGCTCGGCCTGCCGCCGCTACGGCAATTGCTGGCGCGGCGCATGGCCGGGTACGGGATCGAAGCCTCGCCGGAGCAGATCATGCTGACGGAGTCGGGCACGCAGGCCATCGACCTTTTGTGCCGGTTCCTGATCGAACCCGGCGATACGGTGCTGGTCGACGACCCCTGCTATTTCAATTTTCATGCTCTGCTGCGCGCCCACAGGGCCAAGGTCGTCGGCGTTCCCTACACGCCGTCGGGGCCGGATATCGATCTGTTCGCGCAGGCGCTGGCCGAGCATCGGCCGCGCCTCTACATCACCAATTCCGCCATCCACAACCCGACCGGCGCGGTGCTGTCGCCGGTCATCGCACACCGGCTGCTCAAGCTCGCCGACCAGTCGGATCTGACAATCGTCGAGGACGATATCTTCGCCGATTTCGAACATGCGCCGGCCCCAAGGCTCGCGGCCTTCGATGGTCTCAGCCGCGTTGTCCATATCGGCAGCTTCTCCAAAACGCTGTCGGCGTCGGTTCGCTGCGGCTTCATCGCCGCACCGCGCGACTGGATCGAGCCCCTGACCGACCTCAAGATCGCCACGACCTTCGGCGGCGGCCGGCTCGCGGCCGAACTCGTGCTGACACTGCTCAAGGACGGCAGCTACCGCAAGCACATGGACTTGCTGCGCGCGAAACTTGCGCGCGCCATGGGCGAGACGAGCGCCCGCCTGAAGGCGATCGGCGTCATACCCTGGATCGACCAGCCGGCTGGCCTGTTCCTGTGGTGCAGCCTGCCGGATGGCGTCGATGCGGCCGAAGTGGCCCGCCGCGCTCTGGCCGACAACATCGTGCTGGCGCCCGGCAACGCTTTCAGCCTGTCTGGAACTGCCAGCCGCTTCCTGCGCTTCAACGTTGCCCAATGCGCGGACGAGCGGATTTTCGAGGTGATCGAGGCTGCGATGGCGCGGTGACGCGCATCAAGCGGACCCTGTTGCCTGTGCAACCTTCGACTGCTAGGCAACCGCAAGCGCACTCGAGAGAATGTCTGCGCCATCATTTTCCGGGATAGCGTTTATGGGAACCAGCAAGTCAGCAGACAAGTAGGCCGCAACAGCACTTCGTTGTTGCGGCGGCCCGTCATCCTGTCTTCAGTGAGAATGGCAGATCGCCGCCAAATGTACCCATTTGAGCGGACGTTCAATCATGCCTTTTCCAAAAAAGCCGACATGGACCACTTCCCTGCCAGCAGCCATGGTGCTGATGGCGCCTTTCGACATCCTGGCCTCGCTGGCTATGGACATCTACCTCCCGATTGTCCCGGCGATGCCGAGAATCCTCAAGACATCGCCTGATGTCATCCAACTGACGCTGAGCCTCTACATGATCTGTCTTGGGCTCGGCCAAGTCGTCTTCGGCCCGATTTCCGACAGGATCGGCAGGCGCCCGGTGCTGATCGGTGGCGCGCTTTTGTTTGCAGGCGCTTCCTTTCTGCTCGCCGGCACCTCGCTGGCCACTGTCTTCGTCGTCCTGCGGGTCGCGCAGGCCATTGGTGCGTCCGCCATTCTCGTTGCAACCTTTGCAACGGTTCGCGACGTCTATGCGCAAAGGCCCGAAAGTGCCGTCATTTACGGCCTGTTCAGCTCGATGTTGGCTTTCGTGCCGGCATTGGGGCCGGTTGCCGGCGCGTTGATTGCCGACAATTTCGGCTGGAGGGCAATCTTCCTGACGCTCGGATGCCTGGCCACGGCAGCCACTCTCTACGCATGGCCGAAATGGCACGAAACCCACCCCTCGAATGCCGATACCAGGCGAATGGCGCTTCGACCCATTCTCTCCAGTCTTGCCTTCTGGACCTACACTCTTGCGTTCAGTGCCGCCATGGGCGCCTTCTTCGTGTTCTTTTCGACAGCGCCACGGGTGCTCATGGATCGCGCCGGCTTTTCACAGCTCGGTTTCAGTCTTGCCTTCGCCACCGCGGCGCTGGTGATGATCGCCACCACCCGCTTCGCCAGAAGGTTCGTTGCAAGCTGGGGCACCGCGGGCAGCGTCGCGCACGGCATGGCGATGTTGCTGCTCGGCGCGGCGCTGCTGGCAGTGGGGCAACTGTTCGCACAGCCGTCCTTCGCGACATTCGTCTTGCCGATGTGGGTCGTTGCCGTGGGTATCGTCTTCACTGTCTCAGTCACCGCGAACGGTGCACTCGAGGCGTTCGGCGATGTCGCGGGAACCGCAGTCGCATTCTACTTCTGCATCCAGAGCCTTGTCGTCGGCATCCTCGGCACGTTGTTTGTCATCAGGCTCGGCGGAGACACGGCGTGGCCGCTGGTCGCCTACTGTTCGGTCATGGCGACGCTCACACTAGGCGCATTGAGGCATTTGCAGAAACGCCAAACCGAATAGATGGGACAGATGAGAAGCCTGGGCGGTTGGCGCAGACCTCTCATCGTTGTCAGCGCGGCGCCGCACAGACCTCCCGCACGCAGTCGCGCAGCCAGCGTTGCGCCGGATCGGCATCGAGGCGCGGGTGCCACAGCATGGAGATGGTGACCCCAGCGGTGGCAACCGGCAGGGGAAAACTGTGCATGCCCGTGCGTGCGCCCTCGGTATGCCGCTCCGGAACGCTGGCGATCAGGTCTGATGTGCGGGCCATGGCAAGGGCTGCCGAGAAACCGGAAACCATGCACACGACTGTCCGCTGCAGCCCGCGCAGGTTCAAAGCCTCGTCGATCGGCCCTTTCTCGCGGCCACGTCGTGAAACGCTGATGTGCCGGCCTGCGGCATAGCGCTCCGGCGTCACCCCGCCCTCGGTCAAGGGATGGCCCGTTCGCACGGCGCCGATGAAGCGGTCGCGAAGCAACGCCTGAATGCGCACCTCCGGTCCGGTCTCGCCAGCGACACCTATGTCCAAGTCGATCGCCGCGTCGCGCAACGACATGACGTCCCTGTCGGACTTCGGTGCAAAGCGCAGCCGCACACCGGGCGCACCGGCCTGGATACGGGCAACGAGACGAGGTGCGAACTCTTCGACGAAGCTCTCATTGGTGCGCAGCGTGAAGACCCTGTCCAGGCTCGTGAGATCGAGCAAGGTGGCAGGGCGCAGGAGCGCCTCCGCATCCTGGACGACACGACCAGCCTGCTGTCGCAGTTCTTCCGCACGCGGCGTCGCCACAAGGCCGCGACCGGCGCGAACCAGCAACGGGTCGCCCGTAGCCTCGCGCAGCCGCGCCAAGGTGCGGCTCATCGCCGAGGGGCTGAGCCGCAGGCGGCTGGCGGCGCGCGCCACGCTGCCTTCGGTCAGCAGGATATCAAGAGCGAACAGCAAATTGAGATCTGGGGATGTCATCCACAGATCATGACATGATATGGCGCCAAACGCACGAATAAGATGCAAATGCTGCGCCTTCCGCCACATAGGCCAAGGGAATAGATCTCCAGCAGTTCCGGTTGTGGGACTGATGGAAGGAGATCGCCGTGGCAATCGCTGAGCAAAATCGGAATGAGTACGTGTCGGCGCAGGCACAAACCCAATCTGCCCGCTGGGCGCTGGCAAGCCTGTCGCTCGCCACGCTGCTGTCGTCGCTGGGAACCAGCATTGCCAGCGTCGGGCTGCCGTCGCTGATGCAGAATTTCGGCGCGACGTTCCAGGCCGTGCAATGGGTTGTTCTGGCCTATCTCCTCGCCATCACCACGCTGATCGTCAGCGCCGGTCGGCTGGCCGACATGTTCGGGCGCCGGCCGTTGCTGCTTGGCGGCATCGCGCTGTTCACATCTGCATCGGTGCTCTGCGGCCTGGCGCCGACACTCTGGCTTCTGATTGCCGCGCGCGCCGTGCAGGGACTTGGCGCAGCGCTGATGATGGCGCTGACGCTGGCCTTTGTCGCCGAAACGGTGAGCAAGGAACGGACCGGCGGCGCTATGGGCCTGCTCGGCGCCATGTCGGCGATCGGCACGACACTTGGCCCCTCGCTCGGCGGCCTTTTGATCGCCGGCTTCGGCTGGCGAGCGATCTTCCTCGTCAATGTCCCGCTGGGTGTGCTCACCTTCGCTCTTGCCTGGCGTGCCCTGCCGGCACACAGCAAGACAGCGCTGCAGGTCGACCGAGGCGCGTTCGATGTCGTGGGCACCTCCCTGCTGGCCCTGACGCTGGCAGCCTATGCGCTGGCCATGACGCTGGGCAGAGGCAATTTCGGCACGCTCAACATCGGCCTGCTGATCGCTGCCGGCACCGGCGTTCTTCTTTTCGCTGCCGTGCAGGCGAGGGTGAACAACCCCTTGATCCGGCTTGCCAGCTTCCGCGACCTCCAACTGAGTGCAAGCCTGACCATGAGCCTGATCGTCGCCACGGTGATGATGGCGACCTTGGTGGTGGCTCCGTTCTACCTCTCCCGCGGGCTTGGGCTGGATGCCGCAATGGTCGGCCTCGTGCTGTCGACCGGACCACTCGTCTCGACCTTGTCGGCGCTGGCGGCCGGACGCCTGACCGACCGCTTCGGCGCCCACAGGATGATGGTCGCAGGCCTGCTCAGCCTCACGACAGGCACGTTCCTGCTGTCGCTCGCCATGACCAAACTCGGCATTGCCGGCTATGTCGTTGCGATCACCGTCACCTGCATCGGCTACGCCCTGTTGCAGACGTCGAACAATGCAGCCGTCATGACCGGTGTTGACGCCGGCCAGCGCGGCGTCGTCTCCGGCCTGCTCAACCTTTCGCGCAATCTCGGGCTGATCACGGGCGCATCGGTGATGGGCGCCATATTCGCCGTCGCCTCGGCCGAAGGGCACGAAGGCATTGGTCTTCTGAGCTCCGAGGCCGCCGCCCGGGGAATGCAGGTCACCTTTCAGGCGGCGACGGTGCTTGCGCTAGTCGCTCTGTTCCTCGCGCTGCTCTCGGCTCGCACCAATGGCCGAGCGAAACCCAATGTTTCGTAAGGCGCGACTTGTTCGATCGAGGCGTGACGTCCCGGTGGACGCCGCTTAGAGCCTGTTTCCGAAATTCGCTCTGGCGAGTCATATGATGGTGGTTTCGAGAACCGGAGCGGAGCGGACACTAGATCCGTGAGCACCGGAAGCGCAGAAAACGCCATCAGATGGCCGCCGGAGTAGAATTTCCAAATAGGCTCTCAGGCGCCTGCCCGCTTGCGGCGCTCATAGAGCATGACCAGCGTTTCCGCCGTCAAGGCAGGCTTTTCCTCGCCTTCGATCTCGACCGTGTTGGCGGCCTTCATCAGATACTGGCCGGGGCCCCTGTCCTCCATGGACAGCAGCGTGATGCGCAGTCTGATGCGCGCGCCGACCCTGACCGGCGCCAGGAAGCGTACCTTGTCGAAGCCATAGTTGAAGGCGGCCTGCGTATTCTCGGGCACGATACCCATGCCGAGCGCCAGTGCGCCGATGATCGACAGCGTCAGATAGCCATGCGCGATCGTCGTGCGGAACGGGCTTTGCCGCCGCGCCCTTTCAGGATCGACATGGATCCATTGATGGTCGCCGGTGCATTCAGCGAACTGGTCGATGCGGTTCTGGTCGACCGTCGTCCATTCCGACACACCGAGTTCTTGCCCGGCCATCGTCCTCAACTGGTCGAAAGTCGGCGGCGTTTTAGGCCGTATTTCGTTCATTCCTGGTTTCCCGATCGCTTCCAGAGCCTCCGGACCACGAACTGACGGCCTCTGTCAATTCGCTCTGCGCGAATCCGTTCCGTCGATTTCGGCCGCAATCGTGCCATGCCGCCGGCGCAGTCGCAGGTCAAATGGGGCTTTCCGGGCTTCAGGGCGCTGCCGGCAGCAATGAGCCGGTCCCGGCCACATCCGCTACTTCTTCTCGTAGCCGGCGCGGATTTCCTCCATCGCCTCCTTGATGCGGCTGCGCAGGATGTCGACCGATTCGGCGCCGGATTTCTTGACCAGTTCAGCCACTTCGCCGGCATTCTTCAACGCGGCCTCGAAGGACTTTCTGGCAAACTCCGTCTGTTTGGCCATCAGTTCCTGCGGATTGCCCGGCGCCCTGTAGCTCTGCGCCATATCGGTCACCTCGCGCAGCGTATCCTGCAGCATCTCGCGCTGCCTAGACAACAGCGAGGTGGCGCCGGCGGCACCCGCTCGTGCCGATTTCTCCAGCGCTTCGAGGTTCTTGCGGTGATGGGCAAGGATTGCCTCGACATCGACATTCGGCACCTTCAGGTCGCGGCCGAACCTGCCGAACATGTCCATGAAGGAATCGGATTCCGGTTGTTTTGCCATGCTGGTCTGCTCCCCTTTGCCGCGGATGCGGGCACCCTCGGATGGAGAATAACACTCGCGTGCCGTGAGTCCATTCGGACGCGGAGGAATGAGCGCCAGTCTGGCCGCGCATCAGTTCACGAGGAACAACCGCTCAGCCACATAAAGCACGACACCGGCGAGCCCGCCGATGATCATGCCGTTGAAGCGGATGTATTGCAGGTCCCTGCCGATGTTCATCTCGATCAGCCGCGTCAGTTGCGCAAGGTCCCAGCGCTTGACCTGGTCGGCGATGAATGTCGACACGCCGGCCTTCTGGCTCTCCACGAACGACGCCAGCGCCACCACGAACCCCTGGTTCATGTCGGCCCGGATCTGCGCATCGCCGGCAAGGTGGCGGCCGACTTCGACGAACATGTTGGCAAGATGTGCACGGATGACCGAATTCGGCGCCTTGGCATCCTGCTCGATGAACTGGCTGAGACTGGCCCACATATCGCCGGCCAATCCCTTGACCTCCGGACGGGCCAGGAAGTCGCGCTTCAGCTTCTCGGCGCGCTTGGCGTATTGCTTTGATGTCCTCAGCTTTTCGATGAAGCTCTGCGCGAAACGGTCGAATTCGGCACGCATCGGGTGGTCGGGATCGGCCCTCACCTCATCGAGCAGCGAGCCCGCCGAAGCGACGATCTTCTTCAGGAGATAGGCGTCGGCGCGGAACAGGTTGAACAGCGACGGCAGTTCCTCGCGGATCTTTTCGCGCATCGTCGCCAGCGCCTGCTCGTCGTTGAGGAATCGGCCGATCACCTTGGTGAACTCGTCGAACAGTTTCTGGTGGCGGCGGTCGTCGGTCAGGGCCGAGAGCAGCTCGGCGGCCAACGGCGCCAGCGGCACCTTTTCGATCTGTTCGAGCATGCGGCTGGTGACGAAGCCGCGCAGGCCGGATTGTTCGACGGCGGCCAATGTCTGCGGCACCAGCCGCACGACGAAACGTGACAGGCCGGCGGCGCGCTCGGTATCGGCCAGCCAGTCGGCGACCAACGCCGAAAAATCGACCTCGGCGAGCTTTTCGCGCACCGGTTCGGGCGCCAGGAAGTTGACCTCGATGAAGCGGCCGAGATTGTCGGCGATGCGGTTCTGGTTCTCGGGGATAATGGCGGTGTGCGGGATCGGCAGCCCCAGCGGTCGCCTGAACAGCGCCACCACTGCGTACCAGTCGGCCAGCCCGCCAATGGTCGCCGCCTCGGCAAAGGCAGCGACGAAGCCGAGCCACGGATGGATGTGCTCGAACGATTTGGCGACCGCAAACACCAGCACGCAAAGCGCCAGCGCGGCCGCCGCGAGGAATTTCGTCCGCCGTAACGCGGAAAGCTTGGCATCCGCTTCGGCATCGAAACGGACCGGCGCCAGGGGCGAAGCCGATTGTGACATGGGTGAGCCGCTCCTCGTCGATCTCAGCCTATCTAGTGTTCCGACGGCCGAAATACCCGCTACAGCGGGGTTTGCCCGGAATTTTCCCCTGCGCACGCAAAGTTGAGGAGAAAATTCATCTATCGCGTGAAGCCAGTCTGGAATTATTCCAAGGTATAGGCCATATTCCGCGGAGGCCAATGTGGCGAATCCGGGAATTCGGGTCAAAGCCGCATCAGCAAAAATTTCCAGATCTGGCGTGGTTGCACCGCACCAGTGCCTTGTGAGGACAAAATGCGGCTTACGCGCCAGACCAACTATGCCATGCGCATCTTGATGTATTGCGCGGCAAATGATGACCGATTGAGCCGTATTCCCGAGATCGCGGCCGCCTATTCGGTGTCGGAGCTTTTCCTGTTCAAAATCCTGCAGCCGCTGGTCGAGCACGGCCTCGTCCAGACCGTGCGTGGCAGGAATGGTGGCGTCAAGCTTGGCCGGGCGGCTGAAGCCATCAGCCTCTTCGATGTCGTGCGCGTGACGGAAGAGAGCTTCGCCATGGCCGAATGCTTCGAGAACGACGCCGCCGAATGCCCGCTGGTCGACAGCTGCGCGTTGAATTCGGCGCTGCGCGAGGCGCTGAATGCGTTCTTCGCCGTGCTGTCGCGCTACACCATCGCCGATCTGGTGGCGGCGAGGCCGAATGTGCGCAACCTGCTCGGCATCGACATGCTGATGGAGCGTCGCGCCCCGGCTGCCTAATCCAGCCAGGGACGCGGGCTAGGTTTTTGCAATAAATTAGGCGGCTGACTGCGGCAGCACGAACGGCATGTTGCCTGCCGGCAGCACGCCGACCCTAAGCCGGCAGTCGAACACCTTTTCGATCAGATCATCGCTCAGCACGTCCTGCGGCGACCCGGTGGCGGCCAGCCTGCCGCGATGCATGACGAAGATCCGCTCGGCATACATGGCTGTCAGATTGAGGTCGTGCAGGATGGCGACCACGCCGCCGCCCCTTCTGGCGAAGTCGCGGGCAATGTTCATGATGATCAGCTGGTGCTTGATGTCGAGACTGGAAACCGGCTCGTCGAGGAACAGAAAGCGCGGCTTGCCGTCAAGCACCGGCGCCCAGACCTGGCACAGCACGCGCGCGAGCTGAACGCGCTGTTGCTCGCCGCCGGAAAGCTCCTGGTAGAAACGGCCGGCAAAGCCGTCGAGATCGACACGCGCCAATGCCCGTTCCGGCAACCGCGCATCCTCGCCCGGCAAGGCGCCTGAACGGCCGCCGACAAGACCAAGCTTGACCACTTCCCGCACGGTGAACGGGAACGACAGCGTCGTCGCCTGCGGCAGCACCGCGCGATGGACGGCCACCTCTACCGGCTTCATCGTCGAGAGATCTCGGCCGTTGAGGGCGACACGCCCGGTATAGGCGAGTTCGCCGGAGAGTGCTTTGAGGAAGGTCGTCTTGCCCGACCCATTGGGGCCGACGATGGCGGCGATCTCGCCGGGCCGTGCGTGGAAATCGACACCACTGACGATAGGCTTGCCGGCGATATCAACCGAAACATCCTTGGCCTCGATCATCAAGCCTCACAAATCAACCACGCCGCGCTTGCGCAGCAGGATCCAAAGGAAAAACGGTGCGCCCGCTATCGCGGTGACGATGCCTATCGGCAGTTCGGCCGGCGCAACGATGGTGCGTGCGACCGCATCGGCCAGAAGCAGCAGCGAGGCGCCGAGCAGCGCCGACGCCGGCAGCAGATAGCGATTGTCCGGACCAATCAGCAGGCGCAGCAGATGCGGTACCACGATGCCGACGAAGCCGATGCCGCCGCTGACGGCGACGGATGCGCCGACCGCAGCGGAGACGCCGACGATAGCCGTGTATTTCAGCCGCTGCACCGGAATGCCGAGATGACCGGCGGTCGCCTCGCCAAGCGCCAGCGCGTTGAGGCCGCGTGCCAGGAACGGCATCGCCGCCAGCGCCAGCACGATGATCGGCCCTACCGACGCGATCTTCGCCCAGGTCGCGCCACCGAGCGATCCGAGTTGCCAGAAGGTCAGGTCGCGCAACTGGCGATCGTCGGCCATGAAGATGAGGATGCCGGTCAGCGCCATGGCGAGCGCCGCCAGCGCGATGCCGGCGAGCAGCATTGTGGCAACCGAGGTTTGCCCCCGCCGCGTCGCGACCTGATAAAGCACCAGCGTGGTGGCGAGCCCGCCACAGAAGGCCGCCAGCGGCAGTGCAAGCGTGCCGAGCAAGACTGTCACCGGAGCCAATATCGTCGCGCCGAGCACGATGACGGCAACCGCGCCCAGGCTGGAACCGGCCGAGACGCCGATCAAGCCGGGGTCCGCCAGCGGATTGCGGAACAGCCCCTGCATGACCGCGCCGGAGACCGCGAGCGCCGCACCGACCAGCATGCCGAGCATGATGCGCGGCAGGCGGATGTCATAGACGATCAGGCCGTCGCGGGCACTCACCGCGGCGTCATCAGGCACGGCGCCGAACAGCCAGCCCCCAATGACGTTGACGGCCGATGCGTCCGAAGCCCCCGATGTCAGCGACAGAAAAACGGCAGCCGCGAGCCCCAGGCACAGCAGAAGGATGACGATTCGGGCGCGGCCCGACCGGTCACCTTCGGATACGCTTGCCAGGCCGGCGATCGATTGATCGACCATGATCCGTTCAGTCCGTCACCTGCCCGCCATAAAGCGAGGCAGCGAGGTCGTGGATGGCATCAGCCGTGCGCGGCCCGAAGCCGAGCAGATAGGCGCCGTCGACGCGGATCAGCTTGCGCGCCGTTCCGGCCGGCGTCGAGGCGATCGACGGATTGTCGAACAGTTCGTCGTCCGAGACCGGAGGCCCGGCATTGCTCATCATCAGGATCACGTCAGGCCTGGCGGTTATGATCGCCTCGTCGGACATCTGCTTGTAGCCCGAAAAGCCCTCGACCGCGTTGACGCCGCCAGCCAGCTTGACCATTCCGTCGGCCGCGGTCTCGTTGCCGGCCGCCAGGATCTTGCCGCCCTGTATCGACAGCACGAACAGGATGCGCTTGCGCTCCTTGATCGACGCCGTTTGCTTCTCGGCGGCCGTGAGCTTGGCATCAAGCTCCTTGGCCAGCACCTCGGCCTTGGCGTCGACGCCGAGCGCCTTGCCGACGATGCGGACCTTCTCGAGGATGCCTTCGTGGCTATAGTGCTCGGGCACTTCGATGAACGGGACGCTCGTCTTCTTCAAGACATCGACGGCTTCCTTGGGACCGCTGCCATGCAGCGCCAGGATGCCGGTTGGATTGACCGACAGCACGCCTTCCGGCGACAGCGCGCGCATGTAGCCGAGATCGGGCAGCTCAAGCGCCGCTTTTGGGTACCGGCTGGTGGAATCGCGCGCCACCAGATGCTTCTCCTCGCCGAGCGCATAGACGATCTCGGTGATCGAGCCGCCAATGGCCGCTATCTTGGAGGGATCGGCAAACACGGCCGTGCCTTCGGTGGCGCCGACAGGTTGCAGCGCGACAAAAACCAGAGAAACACCGGCCATCGACCCAAGGATCGATCCGCGCACAGCCGACAGTCCGGGGAAAAAACGCATCTTACTTTCCTCAGGCTACGGTTGGGCTTGGGATGCGCGGCAGGTTTTCCGCCACGAAGCGCCAGTCGTCACGCTCCCTTTCGCCTTCATGGCGCTTGCCGAAGAACTGGATGATCATCTTGCCGTCGGAATCATAGACCTCGAGCGAGGTGACATGACCGTCCTTGGTCGGCTTGCGCACCGCCCAGACCTCTTGAATGTGGTCGGTGCGCAGATGCAGGTGGAAGGTTTCGTCCAGCACGTTGATCCACGGCCCCATCGGCTTGATCGATTTGATCGGCCCCGAATGGATCTGGATGCAGCCGCGGTTTCCCACAAAGCACATGATCGGCATCTCGCCCTCCGCGGCGTGATGGAACATGGCCCGGACGGCATCATTGTCGAGTTGCCAGGCATAGTCCTGCCCCACTAGCCGCACCGCCTGCCGGCGGCTCAGCTTCAGCGTCTTCAGCATGCCGAAGAACTGGTGCACATCGGTCAGCCGGCTCCAGCGGTCGCGCAGATCGTCGAGATTGGCGGTCGCTTCGTCGCCATGGATCTCGTCATCGGGGAGTGGCCCGGAAATGTCGACAGTCGGTTCCTGGTTGGACGATTCGAGCGCGGCAACCAGCTTCTGATAGGCATAGAGGCTGGAGGCCGGCCGCAGATGCACCTTGTGCACGGCCTCACCTGCCGCGTCGAAGAACTGCAGGCTGCGGCGGATCTCGTCGCCGTCGCGCTTTTCGACGGCAAAGCCGTGTGCCCAGATTTTCGGGAAGATGCGCAGGTCGATGTTTTCGCCAAGCACCATGGCATTGTGGTTGCCGGTGACGACCTTGTCATAGACGCCGATCTTTTCGTGCACCGCGCTCTCATTGCGGGTCAGCGCCATAACCTCGCCGACGGCCTCAAGGCCGGTCAGAAGGTCGTTCACGCGCGGCTCGACGCGCACGACGCCGTCGCCGCAATGCGCGGCGACCAGTTCGGCTTCCGAAATGCCGAGCTGGGCGGCCAGATCACGCTCGCGCGTCTTCGGATTGTCTGTCCGTGCCCGCCGGATTTCATGCGGGGCGGGTTTTACGCGCTGGTCCATGTCTCGTCCCTGTTGCCTTGTCTTACTTGTTGAGAATGAGCTTGCCCTGACGGGTGATCTTCAGCCGGTAGAGCGCACCGTGATGCTCGATGCCGATCTCGTGCTCACCCTGGAACAGGGTGTTGCTGGAAAGGGTTCGTACCGCCAGCGGAACCCGGTCGAAACGGGGGAAGGCATCGTCGGAACGGCGGACGCGATAGCGAAAATCGTTGGGATTGTGGGTGTTCATCTGGATGGATCCCTTTCCTGTGCCGGGCGTCTGGCTAGGCGTTGCGTAATCCGATTCATTTCTTGACTTGAATAATCATGTTTACTAGTCAGTGCAATACCGGATTAAGTGAGTCAACATTTAAGACGCCGGACACGATCAAAAATGCCAGCCAGCCCCGGGCCAGCCAGCATGAAACCTGGACTTTGGAGTTGGGGCATGGGGTTTGTGACTTGGGAATGGCGCGGCCGGTCGGCGGCGAACGGCGCGGCGGCTTTGCTGGCAAGCGTGGCGGCGATCGCCTTGTCAGCGCAGCTGGCCAACGCTCAGCAGGCGGCGCAGCCGGCGGACCAGCAGACAGATCAAACGAAGAAGGCCGACGAAGAAAAGGCGGCACAAGCGGGCGCAACGCTGCTCGACAAGATCCTCGTCATCAGCCGCACCGGCGAGACGGCGATTGAATCGCTGGCGTCAGCCAGCCACGTCGATCAGGAACAGCTCGACCGCCGCATGGCGACGACGCCGAATGAGATGCTGCTCGGCGTGCCCGGTGTCGCCGCTCAGGCCGACGCCAGGCGCGTCAGCACCAGCATCAACATTCGCGGCTTGCAGGATTTCGGTCGCGTCGCGGTCATCGTCGACGGCGCCCGTCAGAACTTCCAGCGTTCCGACCACGGCACGCAGTCGACCTTCTACATCGACCCCGAACTCGTCAAATCCGTGGATGTTATCCGCGGTCCTGTCGCCAACACCTACGGCTCGGGTGCCATCGGCGGCGTCGTCTTCTTTGACACCAAGGATGCCGCGGACTTTCTCAAGCCGGACGAGACATGGGCCGGCTCCGTCACGGGACGCTATGAAAGCAACGGCAAGGGCTGGACATCAAGCGCATCCGGTGCCTATCGCCTCAACGAGAACTGGGACGTGCTCGGCAACATCGTCTACCGCAACTATGACGACTACAAGGATGGCGGTGGCGACACCGTCAAGGGCACCGGCTTCGATGTGCTTAGCGGCCTGCTCAAGACCACCATCCGGCCGACCGACAACAGTGAACTGAAGCTCGGCTGGGTCGGCTCAAGCGATGGCTGGAACGAGATCAGCGGCGGCGTGCCGGTTAATGACGTCGACCTGACGTCGAACACCTTCACGGCGCGCTACAACATCTCCGATGAGGACAAGAGCTGGCTCGATCTCCACATCAACACCTCCTACAACAAGACCAACCTCGATCTGACCAGCCTTGTCCCGCAAAACCGCTTTGATCCGGTCACCGGCCTTCCCGTTGTCTTGCCGGCGGGATCGCAGTCGACATTCGACGTCGGCACCACCGGCATCGACATCTGGAACACGTCCCGGTTCGAGACCGGCAATGTCGCACATGAATTGACCTATGGCGGCGACTGGGCTGGCGACAATGTCAAGACAGGCGGCACCGCCGGCGGCGACAGCTTCTACACGCCGTCGGGCAAGCGCAACGTCTCCGGCGCCTATGTCCAGGACAAGCTCACCTGGGAGTGGCTCGAAGTCATTGCCGGGCTGCGTTACGACAATTACAGCCTCAAGGATGACACCCACGACATTTCTGGCGACAGGGTATCGCCGCGCATCACCGTCGGCGTCTCCCCGTTCGAATCCGCGAGCCTTGCCGGCCTTCAGTTTTACGGCACCTACGCCGAGGGCTATCGCTCGCCATCGATTACCGAGACGCTGATCAGCGGCAATCATCCGGCAGGCGTCAGCTTTCCGTTCCTGCCCAATCCCAATCTGCGGCCTGAGACCGGCAAGACGACCGAATTCGGCATCAACTACAAGCAGAACGATATCCTTGAGGCCGGCGACGCGTTCCGTCTCAAGGCGGCCTATTTCAACAATGATGTCGATGACTACATCGATGGCGTGACGCTGTCGGCATTCGACCCGACGAGTGGCTGCCCGTTCGGCCCCGGCATCCCGATCTGCTTCCAGTATCAGAATTTCGCCAAGGCCAAGATCAACGGCTTCGAACTGGAGGGCGTTTACGACGCGGCATGGGGCTATGCCGGACTTTCAGCCTCCATCACCAATGGCCATACGATATCGTATGAAGGCGACCGGGCGGATCTCGCCACGATCCCCTCATCCCAGGTCACCGCGCAGCTCGGCTTGCGCTTCCTCGAAGACAAACTGACTGTCGGCGGCGAAGTGCAGTACAATGGCAAGCCGAAGGGCAATGCGGTGGCCAAGGACTACACGCTGGTCCATGCCTTTGCCAGCTACCAGGCGACGGACAATTTGAAGATTGATTTCCGCGCCGACAATCTGTTCGATGTCAAATACGCCAACCCGCTCAACGGCAGCACGACAGTTGCGGTCTATGAACCCGGCATAACGCTGAAGCTCGCGGCAACGATGCGGTTTGGAGGCTGATGACCATGACGAGCTTCACGACATCCCTTCGTCTGCTGACCTCGATGCTGGGGATGTCGCTTGCGATGGTTCCGGCGTTGGCGCAAGAGTCCGCGCCGGTCCCCGCGCTCAGCCTCGAACTCAATGGTGCGCAACCTTCCGACAAGGGTTGCCGCCTGACGTTCGTGGTCAACAACAATCTCGGCGCCGACCTGTCCAAGGCGGCGTTCGAGATCGCCTTGTTCAACGAGGCCGGCGTTGTCGACCGGCTGACCGTGCTCGACTTCAAGGAATTGCCGGCGGGCAAGACCAAGGTCACACGTTTCGATCTGGCCGGCACCGAATGCTCGAAAGTCAGCCGCGTGCTGATCAACAGCGCGACCGAATGCACCGGTACCGGCGTCGAACCGAGCGCCTGCATGCGCAATCTGAAAACGGACACCAAGACCGGGATCGCTTTCGGAGTCTAAGGTGGGACTGCATCCTGCATTCCCGCGGAACACCGTGACATGGCCGATTGCCCGCCACGGCCGGCTGCCGGCGAACGATCTTGATTTGACAATTCCGCTCTTGTCGCTGCAGGTCTCGCGGCGAGACATGCAGGATATCAGTCCCCTCCCCGAAGCCAGCGTCGAGTTGGCCATAGAACCAACCGAGCCGCTTACGCAGCCGCGGCCGTTGGCCTGGAACCGCAAATGGACGGCGGCGGTCGTCGTCTCCTGTCTGCTCCATGCCGCGGTGGCGGCGGCTTTTCTGATCTCGCCTACGGCGATTTCCAGTTTCCAAGATGCCGAGCAGCCGGAAGGCAGTGAACAGTCGGGCACCAATGTGGCCGGCAGCGCGCTGGACAAGGACCCGGCGGCAATAAGCGTTGCACTGGTGCCGAGCCCGCAACCGGCCAAACCACAGCCAGCAACGCCGCCCAAGCCAACGCCGCCAACAGAGCCTTCTCGACCAGCCGGGGAAGCGGCAAAGCCGCCGACCAAGCCTTTGCCGGAACCTGCTAAACAGCCAGCGGTGACGCCGGACATATTGGTGGCCGGCGCCCCTCGCCCCGATGACCAGAGCGTGGCTCCCAAGGCCGAAACACCGGCGCAGCCGACCGTTCAGCCCGAGAGCACCGAAGTGCCCGTCGCGGTTCCAGAACAGCCGCCGATCCCCAGCGCCAAGCCGGTTCCGGCAGCTGCCCCTTCAAAGACGGCGGATGAGAAGCGAGGCACGGCGGATGGTCAGGACCGGTTGGCGCAGGCCGCCAGCAAGGGCAACAAGCAGAACGAGGCAGGCAGTGCCGCGGAAGACAGCTACCGCAGCGACGTCATCAGAAAGCTCAGCCGCGTCAATCGTGCGGTGCCGCCTTCGGTGCAACTGACCGCCCGCAACAATGCCGTGGTGACATTCGTCATCGGCAGCCGTGGCGGCATTGACGAGCTGCGCATTCTGCAAAGCTCCGGATCGCCAAATTTTGATCAGATCGTGCTCGGCATCGTGCGCAAGGCGGCACCCTTCCCACCCATTCCGCCGAAGGTCGGCGACAGTCTTGTGTTCACCGGCGCGATCGGTCCGTTTTGAGAGCCCGCCTCGCCGCTCGAACATCCGTCAATCATCACAGTTCACCAACATTGAAAGGAACCGCCATGTACATCGCCATGAACCGCTTCAAGGTGCAGACCGGCTCGGAGAACGATTTCGAAGCCGTGTGGAAGAACCGCGATTCCAGCCTCGCGGAGATGAAGGGTTTTCGGGAATTCCATTTGCTGCGTGGCCCTGTCAACGAGACCGAAGGCTACACGCTGTTTGCATCGCACACGGTGTGGGCAAGCCACGAGGATTTCATCGCCTGGACCAAGTCGGAGAATTTCCGCGCCGCCCATCGAAATGTCGGCACGACAAAAGTCCACTATCTCGGCCACCCCCAGTTCGAGGGTTTTTCGGTCGTCGAAGGCGCATAGTGCATGTCGCCAAAAGTGGTTACGGTTTTGGGACAACGACATGCATAAAAGAGCTCTAACGACTGGCCGGAGTTAGGCTCCGGCCAACAGGCTCGCATTGCCGCCGGCGGCGGTGGTATCGACGCAGACAGCACGCTCATGCGCATAGGCCGCCGGGTTCAGCACTTCGCTGACAAGCGGCACGATCGGGCCTGAGCGGTCGGCGATGACCTTGCGCACGATGCGCGCGGCCTCGAGCGTACCGGAAAAAGCGACGACATCGACGCGCAGCGAGCGCGCTTCGACCGGATCGGGGCGGCCGTCGATGGCTGCCAGCGGCAGGCCCTTGCCGGTCAGCGCGGAAAGGGCGGCCGGCGCACCCGGCGCAACGGCCAGCACGGCATTACCGGCGGCGAGCGCCTGGATCGTCTGCGCGAGCAGCGTGTCGCCATCAGGACCAAGGCACAGCACCCGTCCACGTGGTGATAGCGAGAGCGTGTTGGCCTCGCCGGTCGGCCCGGGCAGGTCGACCTGGCCGAAATCGATCCCGGCGGCGGCACCAATGGCCGCGGCACCCTTGCCGCGCAGATGCTTCCTCAGAATGGCGATCCGGTCCGGACGCGTCGACCAGCCGCCAAGTGCGGGATCGGGCAGATTGTCGGCAAGCTCGGTCGCCGTCACCTTATGGCCATCCTGCAAATGGGTGCCAGCCTCCGGCCCCTTGCGGAAGCGGCGGAGGTAGTGCGGACCGCCAGCCTTCGGTCCGGTGCCGGAAAGCCCCTCGCCGCCAAACGGCTGCGAACCGACGACGGCGCCGATCTGGTTGCGGTTGACATAGATGTTGCCGGCATGGATGCCGTCGACGAAATGCTGCACGCGGCCCTCGATGCGGGTGTGCAGGCCGAAGGTCAGGCCGTAGCCCTTGCGGTTGATGGCGGCGATGACCGTGTCGATCTCGTCGGCGTCGAAGGTGGCGACATGCAGCACCGGCCCGAACACCTCGCGCTCCATGTCCTCGATACCCTTGACCCGGAAAACATGCGGCGCGACGAAGCGACCTTCTTTCGGCGCCTCGAGCTTGGCGATGAGCCGGTCCTGCAGGCCCATCTTCGTGCAGTACTCGCGGATCGAGCTTTGCGCCTCGTCGTCGATGACAGGGCCGACATCGGTCGAAATCTGCCAGGGATCACCGATGCTGAGTGCCTCCATGGCGCCCTTCAGCATCTCCAGCATCTTCTTCTCGACGTCCTTCTGCACATAGAGCACGCGCAGCGCCGAGCAGCGCTGGCCGGCACTCTGGAAGGCCGAGGCGAGGATGTCGCGCACCGCCTGTTCGGGCAGAGCGGTGGAATCAACGATCATGGCGTTGAGGCCGCCGGTCTCGGCGATCAGCATGGCGTCGGGTGCGGCCGTCTCGGCCAATTGCTTCTCGATCAGCTTGGCAACCTCGGTCGAGCCGGTAAAGCAAACGCCGGCAATGCGCGGATCTGATGTCAGCGGCCCGCCGACCGATGGGCCGTCGCCCGGCAGAAGCTGGATGACATCTTCCGGCACGCCGGCCTCGCGCAGCAGCTCGACAGCCCGGAAGGCGATCAGCGGCGTCTGCTCGGCCGGCTTGGCGATGACCGAATTGCCGGTGACAAGCGCTGCCGCGATCTGGCCGGTGAAGATGGCGAGCGGGAAATTCCACGGCGAAATGCAAACGATGGCGCCGCGCGCTTGCGTGCCCGCCTCCGCATTGGCTGCCTCGGTAGCGTAGTAGCGCAGGAAGTCGACAGCCTCGCGCACTTCGGCCACACCGTCGGCCAGCGATTTGCCGGCCTCGCGGGTAGCGAGTGCAAAGAACTCGACGGCATTGGCCTCATAGAGATCGGCGGCGCGGTTGAGGATGGCAGCGCGCTCGGCGACGGGACGTTTTGCCCAGGCCGGCTGCGCTTCCATCGCAAAGCGCACGGCGGTCGCGACCTGCTTGGCAGCCGCTTCGCTGACCGTACCGACCACTTCGGAAGGCTTTGCCGGATTGACGATGGGACGCTGCTTGCCGTAGCCGGCGGCACGGGTGATCGGCTTGGCATGCCAGCGATCCGGCCCGGCGAAGGCCGCCCTGGCCTTGTCGATCGCCGCCAGCGTCACCGTGTCGGTGATGTCGAATCCTTTCGAATTGCGACGGCCGGCTCCAAAAATCTGGGACGGCCGGGCAATCGCCGGATTGGCGGCCGGACCCTGGCTTTCGATCGTTTCGAGCGGATCGCGCGCAATGTCCTCCGGCTCGACATCCTCATCGGTCAACTGGTGCACGAAGGAGGAATTGGCGCCGTTCTCCAGCAGCCGCCGAACCAGATAGGCAAGCAGATCGGAATGAGCACCGACAGGTGCATAGATCCGGCAGCGTGTGCCTTCGGACCGTCGCACCGTCTCGTGCAGCGCCTCGCCCATGCCGTGCAGGCGCTGGAACTCGAAGGAATCGCGGTTGCTATCAGCCATCGACAGGATGGCGGCGACCGTATGCGCGTTGTGGGTGGCGAATTGCGGATAGATGCGGTCGGTCATGCCAAGCAGTTTCTTGGCGCAAGCCATGTAGGAGACGTCGGTGTTGGCCTTGCGTGTGAAGACGGGATAGCCGGTAAGTCCGAGCGTCTGCGCCCGCTTGATCTCGGTGTCCCAATAGGCGCCCTTGACCAGCCGCACCATGATGTTGCGATCATATTTCTTGGCCAGCGCATAGAGCCAGTCGATGGCAAAGGCCGCGCGCGGCCCATAGGCCTGGACGACGACGCCAAAGCCGTTCCAGCCGGCGAGTTCCGGCTCAGCCAGCACCCGCTCGATAACATCGAGCGACAGATCGAGGCGATCGGCCTCCTCGGCATCGATGTTGAGACCCATGCGCGAATGGCGCGCGGCAAGCGCCAGCGACAAAAGCCGCTCGGCCATGACCGGCAGCATCTCGTCCTTCTGCGCCACCTCATAGCGCGGATGCAGCGCCGAAAGCTTGACCGAGATGCCGTGGTTCTGCCTGATGTCAGGGCCGTTGGAGCCGGCATCCAGCGAGGAAATCGCGTCGGCATAGGCCTTAAGGTAGCGCAACGCGTCGGCCTCGGTGCGGGCCGCCTCGCCCAGCATATCGAAGGAATAGAGATAACCCTTCTGGGTCATCGGCCGGCCGCGCTTGACGGCTTCAGCGATGGTGCGGCCGAGCACGAACTGCTCGCCCATTTCACGCATGGCGGCGGCCACCGCCTTGCGGATGACCGGCTCGCCCAGCCGCCGCACCATCGAACGCAGCGTGCCTTCTATGCCGCCCTCGCCCTCATCGAGGACGCGGCCGGTCAGCATCAGCGCCCAGGTCGAGGCGTTGACGAAGATGGAGCTCGAACCGCCCGAATGCGCCGACCAGTCGTGCGGCGCGATCTTGTCGGCGATGAGGTCGTCCATCGTCTCGGTATCGGGCACGCGCAACAGTGCCTCGGCCAGGCACATCAGCGCGACGCCTTCCTTGGTGGAGAGACCATAGGCCGAGAGGAAGACTTCCATCAGCCTTGGATCGGACGAACCGCGCACCGCCCGCACCAGATCGGCGGCCCGGGCCGAAATCGCGTCACGATCTCTCCGGGAAAGCCCCGTCGCTTCAGCCAGCCGCTTCACGGCCTCGTCTTCGTCGGGCAGGTAGTTGGCGCGGATCTGCTGACGGATAGTATCGAGCGGCATAGCGGTCCCATGGATCGAGCAAAAGGGAGCCGGCCGGCGGTCACCGGACCGAATGGCGCAAGCTAGCACAGGCGCGAGATTTCGACCGGTCCAAAGAAATCGACATTGAAGGTCATTCGATCTATCTTAACGGCCCAGAATTGACATACGGACTGCATTTTCGATGACAGAAGACCAATTGGACCGCATCGACAGGAACATCCTGTCGGCGCTGGCAAGCGATGGCCGGCTTTCCATGTCCGAACTGGCGACAAAGGTCGGCCTGTCGAAGACGCCGGTGCAAGCGCGGGTGAAGCGGCTTGAGAAGGACGGCTATATCAGAGGCTACCAGGCGATCATCGACCGCGAGCGCATGGGCGAAGGCCATGTCGCATTCGTCCAGGTGAAATTGTCCGACACCAGATCCGCCGCGCTCGACGCCTTCAACCGATCCGTACAGGCCGTGCCGGAGATCGAGCAGTGCCACATGATGGCGTCGAGCTTCGACTATTTGCTGAAGGTGCGTACCCGGGATATCGCCGCCTATCGCCGCGTCCTCGGCGAGCGCATCTCGGCTCTGCCCCATGTCGCCCAGACCTCGACCTTCGTGGCAATGGAGACGGTGAAGGATCGATGACCATGATCCCGAAAAGTGGAAGCCGGTTTTCGGACAAGGTCATGGTCAAACAAAAAGAAAAGAGCCCGATCCATCTCGATACATCGGGATGGATCGGGCTCTAACTCACTCCGCCAACGTCTTCAGAAAGGCAACTAGCGCCGCACGCTCGCGATCCGACAGCTCAAGCGGGTGAACCTCTGCCACCCCTTCGACGCTGGGGGCAGCCTTGGCGTAGTGCGCCACGACCTCGTCGAGCGACGAAAACTGCCCGGCATGCATGTAGGGTGGCCGCGTCGCGGCGCCGCGCAGCGACGGCGTCTTGTAGGCGCGAATGAGTTGCGGCGCATCCTTGACCATGAAGCGCAGCTCACCGCAGGCGGCGGCATCGCCATCGCGATAGGCGCCGAAGCAGTTGAACGGGTCGGCCTCGACTTGGTGCACCGCATCGATGCGGCCGCGATCCGGCGGCAAATCCGCGACGGGCGGCACGCCGGTGTTGTGAAAGCTGTTGTCGGTGAAGCGCGGGCCGTTATGGCAGGTCACGCAATTAGCCTTGCCGATGAACAGTTTCAGGCCGAGGATTTCTTGGCTGGAAAGGACGGCATCGCCTTTCGGCTCGGCGCCTGTGGCGAGGTCCAGCGCAAAGCGGTCGAAGCGCGTTGGCGCGGGCTCGATCGACCGTTCGAAGGCGGCAATCGCCTTGCCGATATTGGCAAAGACGCCGTTGATGGCGTCGCGCTGTGCACCACTCATCGCATTCCAGGCGGCCTGCTCGGCGTCGGTTCCCAAAGGGTTGGCATTCAACGGCATGCCGGAAAAGTCAGGTAGCCGCCCGAAGATGCGTTCATAGCGCTCGCCGAAGCGCGTCTTGATGTAGTGCGCGTAGGCGGTGCGGTTTCCCGCCTGCTCCAATGGGTTTTCGAGCGGCGTCAGCGCCTGCGCCCACAGGCTGTCGCGGCGACCGTCCCAGAAGAACCATGGATCGCGCGCCACGCCGGCCAGCGGCATGGTGCGCCGGTTGGTGCGGCCGACGCCGACCGCTTGCGGCAGGTCGTCCTGGAACTGGCGGTCGATCTTGTGGCAGGTCGAGCAGGACACTGTGCCGTCACCGCTCATGCCCTGATCGAAGAACAGCGTCGAGCCAAGCGCGGCGGCAGCCGGCACGTCGGCAAAACGGTTGGTGGTGTCGGACCTCAGCGGCGGCAATGCCGACAGCGCCAGCGAGGCGATGGTTTTCTTTTCGGCGTCGGAAAAGTCAGGCTTGCCGCAGCCGACGAGGATGGCGGCGACCGTCAGCGCCAGAAAGCAGAAAAGGCGCTTCATCGATTGCTCACAGCACCACGTTGAACAGTACTGTGTCGGAGCCGGCGCCGGACGAGATGGCGAAACGAAGTTGCCACCAGCCGCTCATGGTGAATTTCAGCCCCTCGATGCGGTAACGGCCTTCGCCCAGGTAATCGGTGACCTGCGGGCTGGTCGGCAGACCGTGGTTGTGTTGCGGCATGCCGCCAGAGATGGCGATCGCGGCGCGCTCCACCGAAGCCCCTGTCTTTGTTTTCAGGGTTAGCAGCCAGGATTCCAGTTCGCCCTGCCGCACCACGCCCCGTTCTGGCACTAAGCTCGCCATGTACAGCCCGTTGTCGGTTTTCTTCGTCCGCGAGACATCCGGGCCGGCAGGCTGCGCCGACCGCGGCGCCGTCAGATAGACGACCGCGAGAATGCCGACCAGCAAGGCAGCCAGACCAAGACCTGCCAGAAGATAACGCCATATCGATGCCAAACCAGTTCCTCTTTTGCAGACAACGCTCTGCCGAGCGGATCGCATCCCGCCAGCCTGTGGGAAAACGCTGTGGCGGAAAAAACCCTGCTTGCCAAGCATGGCGCTGCCGGTGGCAAAAAGCTACAGCACGGGGAAATACTGGAGGACTGTAGATGGCGGGAACCGGCGTCGCCTCGATCGGCGAATGCATGCTCGAACTGTCGGGCCAGACGGGACCGAACTGGCGCATGGGCTTTGCCGGCGACACGTTCAACACGCTGTGGGCGCTGCATGCGTTGAGCACCGAGCGGCCGGCAACCTATGTCTCGGCCTTCGGTGACGATCCCTTCTCGCAAGGCCAGATCGATTTCTTCGCCGAGAACGGCATCGGCATCGGCTCCAGCCCGGTCATAGCGGGCGCGCGGCCCGGCCTCTATGCCATCACGCTGACCGGGGCCGAGCGTTCCTTCACCTACTGGCGTGGCGACGCCGCCGCGCGGCAGCTCGCCTCGAACCCGGCTGCACTGTCGAAAAACCTGCAAAATCAGGCGCTTGTCTACTTTTCCGGAATCACCTTGGCAATTCTGGACGAGGCCGCTTGCGCCGTTTTGCTGGCGGCTGTTGCCAAGGCGCGCTCGGCGGGTTCACTTGTCGCCTTCGACCCCAACTACCGGCCACGGCTCTGGCGCAATCGCGAGGATGCGCAGGCAGCGATCGCCGAAGCCCTTGCCGTCACCGACATCGCATTGCCGACCTTCCCCGACGAGCAGATGCTGTTCGGCGATGCAACACCGCAAGCCACAGCGAAGCGGCTCGGGCAACTCGTCAGCGAGGTCGTCGTCAAGAACGGCGAAGCGCCGGCACTGATTGCCCAGGCAGGAACGCTGCGCGAAGTCCCGGCGATCCATGTCGCCGCTCCCGCCGATACGACCGGCGCCGGCGATTCCTTCAACGGCGGCTATCTTGCAGCACGTCTTGCCGGGCACGACCCGCATGAAGCCGCGCGCCGCGCCCATCGGGTCGCCGCCGCCGTCGTGCAGGTGCGCGGCGCGCTGGCGCCGTTCGGGATATTGCGAGCGGCATTTGAAGGCTAAGGTCTGAAAACTAGGGCAGTCGGAACCTGTATTCCGTCACATGGTGGTAGATCGCGCCCGGCCACAGCGTTGCCTGCGGGAAATAGGGCCGGTTCGGCGCATCCGGCCACACCTGCGGCTCCAGGCAGAAACCGCAAAAGGCTTTGTAATTCCGCCCTTCCAGCCCGGTTCGCGGGGTCACATACTGGCCGGTATAGAGCTGAACGCCGGGCTCGGTGGTCCAGACCTCCATCTCGACACCGGAACTGGCGCCTTGCGACCATGCCGCTTGCTTGAGCGGCCCGCGTGCCGAAGCGAGGCAGAAATTCTGGTCGTAGGGCAGCTGTTCGCCCTCGGTTTCCATGCGCAGCGGCCGTGCCTGGCGGAAATCGAACGGCGTGCCGTCAACCGGCTTGACCACGCCTGTGGGGATCATGTCGCCATCGACCGGCAGGTAGGCGCCGGCATTCAGCATCATCCTGTGGTCGAGAATGTCGCCGGCGCCGCCATCATCCAGGTTGAAATACGAATGCTGGGTGAGATTACACGGCGTCGGCTCCTCGCAGGTAGCCGTCAGCTCGACGCTGAGCGTGCCGGGGATCTTCAGCCGGTAGGTGCAGGTGACATCAAGCGCACCGGGAAAACCCATCGTGCCGTCGGGATCGTGCAGGGTCAGCGTGACAAAATCCCTGCCATGCAAGGAAACCGTCCACGGCCGGTGGGAATAGCCTTGCGAGCCGCCATGCAGCGTATGCTTGTCGAGGAAGTTTTGCTCGGTCTGGTAGCGGCTGCCGCCAATGGTGAAGCGGCCGTCGCGGATGCGGTTGGCGTAGCGGCCGACGATAGCACCGAAGAAGGCCGTATCCGTCTCGTAGCTTTCCAGACGGTCATAGCCGAGCACCAGCGGCGCATCGTGCCCGGTCAGGCGCAGATCCTGGATGATCGCGCCCAGGCCGATGATGTTGGCTGTGATGCCGCCGCCCCTGATCGTGAAGCGACGCACCGGCTCGCCAGCCTGCGTCGTGCCGAAAACCTCGCCGTCCTTCATCGCCATGCCCGTAAATGCCAGTTGATCCAGAAGACTTCGGCTGGTTTTCCCGTGAGAGATGGGCAAGCCATTGGCCTGCCCCATCTCCGGGATAGCCTATCAGAGGCCGAGGCCGCCGATGCAGACATATTTGGTGTCGAGGTAATCCTCGATGCCCTGGTGCCCGCCTTCCTTGCCGAGACCCGATTCCTTGACGCCGCCGAACGGCGCCTCCGGCGTGGTGATGAGGCCTTCATTGACGCCGACCATGCCGTATTTCAGCCCTTCCATGACGCGGAAGGCGCGGCCGAGATCGCCTGTGTAGAAGTAGCAGGCGAGGCCGAATTCGGTGTCGTTGGCGAGCGCGATGGCTTCCTCTTCGGTCTCGAACTTGAACACCGGTGCGACCGGGCCAAAGATCTCTTCCTTCATGAAGCGCATCTTGGGTGTCGCGTTGGCGATGACCGTCGGCTGGAAGAACGAACCGCCGAGCGCATGGCGCTTGCCGCCGGCGACGATCTTGCCGCCCTTGGATGTGGCGTCGGCGATCAGTTCCTCGACCTTCTCGACCGCCTTCTCGTCGATCAGCGGTCCCTGCTGCACGCCGTCCTCGAGGCCGGAACCGACCTTCAGCCCGTTGCTGGCGGCGGCGAGCTTCTCGACGAACTTGTCATAGACACCAGCCTGGACAAGGAAGCGGTTGGTGCAAACGCAGGTCTGGCCGGAATTGCGGTACTTGGCGGTGATCGCACCGGCAACCGCACGCTCGAGATCGGCGTCGTCGAAAACGATGAACGGCGCGTTGCCGCCGAGCTCCATCGACACCTTCTTGACGGTGACCGACGACTTTTGGATGAGAAGCTTGCCGACCTCGGTCGATCCGGTGAAGGTGATCTTCGACACCAGCGGATTGGCGCAGATCTCGTCACCGATCTCGCTGGCCGAACCGGTCAGGATGTTGACGACGCCCTTGGGGAAGCCGACTTCCTCGGCAAGCGCGCCCCAGGCGAGACCCGAATACGGCGTCTGCGAGGCCGGCTTGACCACGGCAGTGCAGCCGGCGGCGAGTGCCGGGCCGAGCTTGCGGGCCAGCATAGAAGACGGGAAATTCCACGGCGTGATGGCGGCGATGACGCCGACCGGCTCCTTGGTCACCAGGATACGGCGATCCGCCCACGGGGACGGCACGACGTCGCCATAGGTGCGGCGGCCTTCCTCGGCGAACCACAATATGTAGGCCGCGGCGGAGCCGATCTCGCCCTTCGATTCGAACAGCGACTTGCCCTGCTCGATGGTCAGCAGTTCGGCCAGCACGTCCTGATTGTCCATCATCGCGTCGTGCAGCTTGCGCAGCAGCTTCGAGCGCTCGAGCGCGGTCGTCTTGCGCCACGATTTGAAGGCGGCGGCGGCGGCTTCGATGGCGCGACGGGTCTCGGCTTTGCCCGACTTCGGCACTGTGCCGATCTTGAGACCGGTGGCCGGGTTGTTGACGTCGACCGTCTGGCCGCTGTCGGCCTGCACCCATTCGCCATTGATGAGATTGGCCTGCCGCATGAAATGGCTGGTTTTCTGAAGCATGGTCTATCCTCCGTTTCGGCGCCCTGACGGGCCGGTCTGTGAATTCTTTGGTGAGCGTGCGCATGGACTGAAGCCGGCACGCCGGAGCCACTGCTCTTTACCGAGGGCAAGGCCCGCAAGCAATCGCAAGATGGCATATAGGGGTTGGACCAGCCCGAGGCGAGAGCAGGCCGGACTATGCCATGCCGATCGCGGGGCGGCATCAGCTGAATATCGACATACCCTATCAGAAAACGTGGAGCACCACCGTCAGCCAGAAGGCGGTTGTAACAACCGCGCTCGCCGTGGCGATGGTCATCTGGTTCGACGCCAGCGCCTGGCCAGTGTTGAACTGTACGGCGATGAGATAGGAATTGATGCCGGATGGCAGCGCCGCCACCACCACCGCCACCTTGGCCGTCAATGGCGGCAGGCCAAGCAGCCAGACCAGACCGAGAACCAGAGCCGGCATCAGGAACAGTTTCAGCGCCGACAGCGCCAGCGCCGGTCGGATGTTTCCGGAAATGCCGAAGCGGCGCAGGCTGAGCCCCATGGCAAACAACGCCACTGGCCCGGCAGTGTCAGCCAACGCATCGACCAGCCGCGTGGCAAGGTTCGGCAGTGGCGCGCCGGTTAGGCGCCATGCCAGCCCGGCCAGAATGCCGATGATCAGGGGATTGGTGAACAGTCTCCTCAGAAAGCTCTGGATGATCCGCAGCGGGTGTACGGGCTCACTGTCACCGCGGCCAAATATCTCGAACATGATGATCGAAGCCATCATCATGGTCGGCAGATGCACCGAAACGAGCAGCGACAGCACTTCGAACCCACTGGCCCCGAATACGCCGAGAACGAAGGGAATGCCCAGCAACACCACATTTGAGAAGGACGACGACACTCCGCCGACGATGCCTGTGCGTGCGTCCCGCCCGAAGATCCGCGTCGTCACCAGATGGCCCGCAGCCCATGTCATTGCAACCGCGGTGAAGTAAGCGCCCCACAGCGACCATGGCGCCACGCCATGGAAATCGGAATTCACCATCGTCCGAAACAGCAGCAGCGGCATCGCCACGCTGATGGCGAATTCAGAGATGCCGTCCCCGCTGGCCGGTTTCAGATAACCGGTGAGCCCGGTGAGATAGCCGAGCGCGACGAGGCTGAAGACGAAAAGAACGGTTTCGGTGAGCGGCGACATTTTTCAGGGATAGGCGAGCCACGACCGCAGCGCAATCGCGCCCGAATTTGATCATGGTCCACTGGCAGCGTTATAGAGGTTTGGATCATCAGGGCGGGCACGAACGACAAATGACCTTTGTCGAAACCAGGAAGCTTAATCTTTTGCTGCGGGCATGGCTGACGGCTTTCGTCGCCGCACTGCTTTGTCTTGCCGCGACCGCGCTTGCAGTTGCCGAGACGAAAAGCCTCAAGGGCGTGGCGCTGATCATCGGCCAGTCGAATTACCTGCACATCGCCGCCCTGCCCAACCCCGCCAACGACGCCCGCGACATGGCCAAGATGCTGACCGACCTCGGCTTCGACGCGCGCAGCGTCACCGACCGTGACGCCACCAAGCTGAAGCGCGACCTGGAGCGGTTCACCGAAGATGCCGACGGCGCCGATGTCGCCTTCATCTATTATTCCGGTCATGGCATCGAGGCCGGCGGCGAAAACTATCTGGTTCCGGTCGACGCCGACGTCTCGTCGCTGAAGGATGCCGGCACCAGCCTTGTGCCGATATCCGCCGTCATGGAGGCATTGAAAAAGACAGTGCCGGTAACGATCGTGCTGCTCGATGCCTGCCGCACCAATCCATTCCCCGCGGATGCAGTGGTACGGCGCTCACCGACCGCTTCCGCCTCGCCCATCGGTGCCGGCGGGCTGGAACCGGTACGCGGTGCCAAGGCGCTCGGCAATGCGCCGGCGGCCGACGCGAGCCTGGGTACGGTGGTCGGCTTTGCCGCCGAACCGGGTCGTCCGGCGCTCGATGGTGCCGCCGGCGAAAACAGCCCTTACGCATCCGCCCTGCTGCGCCACCTCGGGGCAATGAAGGGCACGGAGTTCGGCTCGGTCATGCGCATGGTGACCGAGGAGGTCTATCTCGACACAAAGGCAAAGCAGCGCCCCTGGGTCAATGAAAGCCTGCGCCGGCTGCTCTATTTCGGCGTCGCGCCGGCGGAGCCGACCGGCGACGACGGGCTGATCACAGGCGAAAGGCGCCAGCTCCTGCTGACGATTTCAGACCTGCCCGACCCGAAACGGGCGCAGGTGGAACTGGCCTCGCTGCAGGAAGGCGTGCCGCTCGATGCGCTTTATGGCGTGCTGAAAGCGCTCGGCACGGAAAAAGTCCCCGAAGATCCGACCGACCTGCAAAAGGTCCTCGACGCCCAGGCCGAGCGTCTTAAGAAGATGATGTCCGAGCGCGCCGCACTGCGCACCGACGATCCGGAGATCAAACGGCTTGTCGCCTCGGCCGACAAGGCGATCGGCCAGGGCGCCATCGTGACGGCGCGCAAATTCCTCGACGATGCGGTCGGCCGGGTCGAGCAGACCAACGATGCGGTCGATGAGGCCGAAGATCTCGTCAAGCAGAAGCGTCTTGCCGATGCCGCGATCTATGCGAGGCGCGCCGATGCCTCTGGCCTGGTGTTCGACTACAAATCCGCCGCCGGCGACTACGCCAAGGCGTTTTCGCTGGCCGAAAAATGGGACGACAAGCTGCGCTGGAACTACAAGAACCAGGAAGCCGAGGCGTTGAACGCCTACGGCTACGCCACCCGCGACCTCAATGCGCTGCAGCACTCCATCGAAGCCTATCGCACCATCCTGAACTTCATTCCCAATGGCGAGCAGAATCGCGACTGGGCGATCACCCGCAACAACATGGCGGTGGTGCTGCAGACCATCGGCGAGCGCGAGACTGAGACCGCGCGCCTCGAAGAGGCAGCGCGCATCTTTCGCGATTCCCTTGTCCTGTTCGAGCGCGAGAAGGACGATCTCAACTGGGCCGCCGCGCAGAACAATCTGGCCAATGTGCTGTTGAAGATCGGCGAACGCGAGAGCGACCCGAAGCGCCTGAACGAGGCCGTGGTGGCGATGCGCGCGACGCTCCAGAAACGCCCGCGCGAAAAAGTGCCGCTCGACTGGGCCGCTTCGCAGAACAATCTCGGCCTGGCGCTGTACGCGCTTTCCGAGCGCGAGGCCGCCGGCGAACATCTGACGCAAGCCGAGGCGGCCTACCGGCTGGCACTTGAGGAATACACACGCGAAAAGGTGCCGGTTGAATGGGCGATGGTCGAGAACAATCTCGGCAACACGCTGGTGTCGCTCGGCATCCAACTCAACGACAAGGCGAAGATAAACGAGGCGGCCGACGCGTTCCGCGCCGCGCTAGAAGTGCGAACCCGTGAGACCTTCCCGGTCTCGTGGGCGACCAGCCGGCTCAACCTCGGCAACGCGCTGAGCGGTATCGCCCGCTTCGATATGGGCACCAGCGCGCTCGAAGAGGCAGGTGCCGCCTATGACGATGCGCTGACGGTGTTTACGCGGCAGCGTTTCCCGATGGACTGGGCGTCGGCGCAGAACAATCTCGGTTCGATCTACCAGACACTTGGCCAGCGCACCCGCGACACGGCCAAGCTGGAGCAATCGGCGGCGGCGTTCCGGACAGCGCGGCAGGTCTATGTCAGACGGAAATTCCCGCAGGACTGGGCAATGAGCCACTACAATCTCGGCAACACGCTGCAGCTTCTGGGCGGCGTCACCGACAAGCCTGAACATTACGGTGAGGCTATTGCCGCCTACCGCGATGCGTTGCGCGAGTACAAGCGCGAGACGAACCCGCGCCAATGGGCGCTGGCCCAGGCCGGCCTCGGCTCGACGCTGCACTGGCTGAGCATGAGCAATGCCGACCCCAGGATCTTGCTGGAGTCCATCGCGGCCCGCCGGGCAGCCCTCGAAGTGCTCACCTTCGACGCGGCACCGGTCGACTGGGCCAATGCCCAGAACGGCCTCGGCATGAGCCTGCTCAACCTCGGCAATCTCGAACGCACCGACAAATATCTCGGTGATGCCGAGGCCGCCTTCTCGGCGACGCTGAAGGTATTCACCAGGGAAAGCCTGCCCATGCAATGGGCCTTCGCGCAGAACAATCTCGGTGACGTCAGCTGGAATCGGGCCGGCTATGGTGGCGGCAAGGCCGAATATCAAAAGGCGATCGGATTCTTCGAGAACGCCAAGCAAGGCTTTACCGAAGCCGGCTACACCATGCCCATCCCGCTCACCGACCAGAAGATCGATCTGGTGAAGAAGCAGATGGCGAAGAAGTAGGTCTGCGCTTCCCCCCGACCGCGCCTTGTCTTTCGGCCGGCTTTACCGTCCCTATATGTCATGCCACCGGAACCCATTGCCGGGAACCGGAGAAGGATAGCGGATGATTCGATTTGCCTTGGCGTTGTTCCTGCTTGTTGTTCCCGGCGTGGCGCACGCCACGGATGCAGGCTGGGCGCTGCTGCGCGATGGCGGGCATGTCGTGCTGCTGCGTCATGCCAGGGTCACCGGCACCACCGACCCGGCCAATTTCGACATCGACAGCTGCGCCACCCAGATGAACCTGTCGGCGCGCGGCAAGCAGCAGGCAAGCAAGATCGGCGCTTTGTTTGCCGCTCGGGCGGCACCGATCGAGCGCGTGCTGTCCAGCCGCTATTGCCGCTGCCTCGACACCGCCCGCATCGCTTTCGAGGCCGAGCCGGAGCTGTTTGCACCGCTCGATCTCATGAAGGGCGACGAGACGCAGAAGGCCGCGCAGGTCGCCGCGATCATGAAGGAAATCCGCGCCTATTCCGGCTCCGACAATCTGGTCATGGTCACCCATCTGGAAGATATCGTGGCACTGACCGGTGTTTCGCCGCGCGAAGGCGAGGCCGTGGTCGTCGAGCCGCAGGGTGAAGGCCTGCGCGTGCTCGGCCGCGTCACCTTTTGAGGCTTCCCGCACACCTCGGCACTGGACCGGTGTTGCCGAAATGTCACCACTGAAAGAAGCCGCGAACTCGCCATGACGATGCCGCTTGCGACAACCCGTCGCAGGCGCTATAGGCGCGCTCCCGGTCACGAGAACCGAAGTGAGCACAACGGTTGGAGCTTTCGTCTCCCCCCGTGCAGGCGGCATTGCCGCACTGTATACGGCGCCGCCTTGGGGATTGGGATCGCGGATGTAGCTCAGCGGAAGAGCGCCGGATTTGGGTCCGGAGGTCGGGGGTTCAATTCCCTTCATCTGCACCACGGATAGCTCAGTTGGGTAGAGCATCAGATCGAGAATCTGACTGTCGAAGGTTCAAATCCTTCTCCATTTGGCTGACAAGCCAACACCCCGCCAGGTGTTATCTGAAAAACGGTCCGGGAACTGGAATGCGAAAGACTGGACGGGTGACCCAAGCCCTCGGGCGGATCATCCCAGCGTCTTTCGCCATCGGCTCGCGGCCAGGCCCGCGGTGACGATCAAGGCGCAGTGTCGCCGGCAAGGGAGGCCAAGGCCTCCGGCGCCCGCTTCGCTGCCCCGCGATCCACTCCCGAAGGCCCGCCACGGCTCGATGCCACCAGTCCCCGGATCATTCGTGCCCGGACTACGCCGTGAAACGAGAAACGAAGGGAAGATCGACGCATGACGTGACGCCTCGCATGGGGCCATGCCCGACAGGAGTAAGACAATGACCATTCTCGACAAGGTTCTTGGGCGCGAGCGCGTCCTCGTAAGGGAAAACGAACGTGCCCTCACCCTCCACAGGGGAGAAATCAAGGCCGTCCTGCTGTCGGGTGAGCACTGGCTCGCCAACCGGCGCGGCAGCCTCGAAGTGTCTCGGCACGATCTGAAGAACCCGGAATTCGTTTCGGCATACGAGAAGGCGTTGTTCGACAAGCTCCCGGATGTGGCCGCGCGTCATTTCACCGTCGTTCGCACCGGGCGCACGGATGTCGCCGTCATCGAGCGTGACGGCAATCTGCACGCCGTGCTGGCACCGGACCGCAAGCTGGTGTTGTGGACGGATGCCGGTCCGTGGAAGGTGACGCTGATCGACACGTCAGTCGATCTCGCCATCGATGCTGCGGTCATGCGCCGGCTCGGCCAGGCCCGGAAGGCGGAATTGATGTCCGTCCATCCGGTCGTCGATGGTCAGGCCGGACTGCTGTTCATCGACGGTGTCCTGGTCAGGACGCTGACGGCGGGCGTGCATGGCTTCTGGAACGTCGGACGCATGGTGCAGATCAAGGTCGTCGACCTCAAGCTCCAGTCGCTCGACGTTGCCGGGCAGGAAGTGCTGACCAAGGATCGCGTGACGATCCGCGTCAACATCGCAGCCGAATACCGGGTCGTCGATCCGGTCAAGGCGGTCAGCATGGTGAAGGACTTCTCCGAAGCCCTCTACCGCGCCCTGCAATATGCCTTCCGCAAGACACTTGGCGCGCTGACACTCGATCAGATCCTCGAAAAGAAGGTGACGATCGACGAGGAAGCGGCAGCCAAGGTCCGCGCCGACATGGCCGAGATCGGCGTGGAGGTCAGCGATATCACCCTCAAGGATGTCATCCTGCCGGGCGAGATGCGCGAGATCCTCAACCAGGTGGTGTCGGCCGAAAAGCAGGCCGAGGCCAACATCATCCGTCGCCGCGAGGAGACGAACGCGACGCGTTCCCTCCTCAACACGGCCAGGGTGATGGCGGAAAACCCGGTGATGCTGCGGCTGAAGGAGCTCGAGGCGCTGGAGACCATCGCCGGCAAGGTCGAGCGGCTAACCGTCCACAACGGAACGGGCGGGCTGCTCAACGACCTGGTCAAGCTCCGCGACAGCTGATGCATGTCGCCCAAAAATGGTTCCGGTTTTGGGAAAACGACATCGAAATAAAGGCTGACGTGGCGTCAACAGAAGGGCCGCCGGGTAAAACCGGCGACCCTTCTTGCGTTTCCTGGACACCCTACCCATCTGCGCCCGGCGTATCAGGCCTTTTCCTGCCGGGAAAAACCGATTAGACAGCGCCCAAACAAGATGCGGACAGATTCCGCCCGCAACCGAAGGAAAGCCCCGTTGTCCACCACGAATTCCACAACGTTCGACAAAGTCGCCAAGATCATTGCCGACACCAGCGAGATCGATATCGACACCATCACACCCGAAAGCCACACGATCGACGATCTCGGCATAGACAGCCTCGATTTCCTCGACATCGTCTTCGCCATCGACAAGGAATTCGGCATCAAGGTGCCGCTGGAAAAGTGGACCCAGGAGGTCAATGACGGCAAGGCTTCGACCGACGATTACTTCGTCATGAAGAACCTGTGCGCCAAGATCGACGCACTGGTCGCCGCCAAGACCGCCTGACGTCAGTTGAGCGCACGATCTTGACGCGCTCTGCCGCCTGACCCACAAAGCCGCCTATGAGCAGCCCCCGCGACGTCGTCATCACTGGTATCGGCCTTGTCTCCTCGCTGGGGGAAGGTCCTGACGCCCATTGGCAGAAGCTGGCGCAGCCGGGCCCGCAGCCGGTGCTCGAAGCGACGCGTTTTGCACCCTATACCGTTCATCCGCTGCCTGAGATCGACTGGAACCTGCAGATCGCCAAGCGTGGCGACCAGCGCCAGATGGAAACCTGGCAGAGGCTCGGCACCTATGCTGCCGGCCTTGCGCTGGACGACGCCGGCATCAAGGGCAATGACGAACTCTGCGCGACCATGGACATGGTTGTGGCCGCAGGCGGTGGCGAGCGCGACGAGGCGGTCGATGCCGCCATTCTCGCCGCTTCGGAAAGCCGCAATGACCGCGATGTGCTGCTCAACGAGAAATTGACCACCGAATTGCGGCCGACACTGTTCCTGGCCCAGTTGTCCAACCTGCTCGCCGGCAACATCTCCATCGTCCACAAGGTCACCGGTTCGTCCAGGACCTTCATGGGCGAGGAAGGTGCCGGCGTCGCCGCGGTTGAAACGGCCGCCGCACGCATCCGCTCGGGCCAGTCGACGCACATCCTGGTCGGCGGTGCCTTCCAGACCGAGCATTCCGACATGCTGCTCGGCTATGAACTCGCCGGCTATCTGCATCGCGGCCCGTGGAAGCCGGTCTGGCAAAGACAGGGCACCGAGGGCGGTGGCGTGGTGACCGGCTCCGGCGGCGCCTTCCTGGTGCTGGAACAGCGCGAACACGCGATGAGCCGCGGCCGCAAGATCTATGCAGAACTTGGGCCGGTCGTCTCCGGCCGCGCCCGGCGGCCACGGGGAGAACTCGACGCCGAGATCGCCGCACTGCTCACGAAGGCTGCATTGCCGAACGGCAAATTGCTGGCCCTGTCGGGCGCATCGGGAGCGCATGCGGCGACAACAGCCGAGAAGGCAGCGCTCGATGCCAATTCGGCGATATCAGCGCGTGGCTTCTCGACACTAACCGGGCACATGAAGGAAGCACAGTTTCCTTTCGCCGTGGCGCTGGCGGCACTCGCTGTCGATCGTAAGGCCGCTTATCCTGTTTTTGATGCCGCAGCCGAGACGCCGTTTGAAGGCGTTCCTCAAACCGTCCTTGCAACGGCGATCGGCTATCACCAATTCGAGGGCATGGCGCTGGTCAATGCCGCCTGAGGCGGTGTTTTCACGATCCATGCTGCAACGAAAAAAGGTCGAGGGCTACCGGATGGCCAATCTGAACGATCATATGGGCAGGCCGATCGTCGCCGTCACAGGCATCGGCGTGGTGACCTCGCTTGGCGTCGGCAAGACGGACAATTGGGCGGCGCTGACCTCCGGCAAGTCGGGCATTCACCCGATCACCCGCTTTCCCATCGATCAACTGAACACCCGCATCTCCGGCATGGTCGATTTCCTGCCGTCAAGTTCGAAGGGTGCCAGCCCACTGACCTATGAGCTAGCCGAGCTTGCGGGCCTCGAGGCGGTGACCGAAGCCGGTCTAGATTCCAGCGACTTCGGCGGACCGCTCTTCCTCGCATCGCCGCCAGTCGAACTCGACTGGGCCGAGCGCTTCTCGCTCTACAATTCTGACAAGGACAAGGATGACACCGCCGCCGAACGACTGCTTCGGGTCGCGCGTAGCTTGAAAGAGCTGGATATTTTCGAGACCACCCAGTTCGGTTCGATCGCCGACCGCCTTGCCGACCGCCTTGGCACACGTGGTCTGCCGATCACTCTGTCGACGGCTTGCGCTTCAGGTGCCACCGCGATCCAGCTCGGTGTCGAGGCGATCCGACGCGGCGAATGCGACCGTGCGCTATCGATCGGCGCGGACGGTTCCGCGACCGCCGAGGCATTGATCCGTTTCTCATTGCTTTCAGCGCTCTCCACACACAACGACATTCCCGAAAAGGCATCCAAGCCCTTCTCCAGGGATCGCGACGGCTTCGTGTTGGCCGAGGGATCCGGGGCGCTCGTGTTGGAATCGCTTGAGACGGCATTGGCTCGCGGCGCGACTATTCTGGGCGTCCTCGGCGGTTGCGGCGAGAAGGCCGACGACTTCCACCGCACCCGCTCCAAGCCGGACGCTTCACCGGCCATCGCCGCGGTTCGCGCCGCTCTCGCCGATGCCGGCCTGAGTGAAGACGAGATCGACCACGTCAATGCCCATGGCACCTCGACGCCGGAAAACGACAAGATGGAGCATCTGGCGCTGTCTACGGTGTTCGGCGAGCGGATCGGCTCGATGCCGGTCTCGTCGAACAAATCGATGATCGGCCACACGCTGTCGGCGGCGGGCGCTGTCGAGGCGGCTTTCTCGCTGATGACGATGCGCGAAAGCGTCATTCCTCCGACCATCAACTATGACAATCCCGACCCCGCGATCGTGCTCGACGTGGTGCCGAACAAGAAGCGCAACGCCGAGGTCCGCACCGTTCTGTCGAACTCCTTCGGCTTCGGCGGCCAGAACACTTGCCTTGTCATGGCGCGGGAACCGGTCTAAGCGACCTTTTTCAGCCAGACTGAACCGACAGGCCCCATGCGCGCATTGCAACTTATAGAGGACCGCCGTCTTGAGACGGTGGACCTGCCGCCTCCCCCACCGCCGGCACTCGGCGAAGTCACGCTGCGCATCAAGGCGGTGGCGCTGAACCACATCGACGTCTGGGGCTGGCGCGGCATGGCCTTCGCCAAGCGCAAGCTGCCGCTGGTCGTCGGCGCGGAAGCCTCCGGCGAGGTCGAGGCGGTCGGTCCCGGCGTTTCCAGCCTGCTGCCCGGGCAATTGGTGTCGATCTATGGTGCGCGCACCTGCGGCCTTTGCCGAGCATGTGGCGAAGGCCGCGACAATCTCTGCGAGCACGTTTCAGGCGTTCACGGCTTCCATCTCGACGGCTTCGCACAGGAGAAGATCAACCTGCCGGCCCGCCTGCTGGTTCCTGCTCCGCCCGGCGTGACCGACATTGGTGCAGCGGTGGCGCCTGTCACCTTCGGCACCGTCGAGCACATGCTGTTCGACAATGCCAGGCTGCAGCCCGGCGAGACCATCCTCATCCATGCCGGCGGATCCGGCATCGGCTCGGCGGCCATCCAGTTGGCCAAGCGGATGGGCTGCACGATCATCACCACCGTTGGCTCCAACGACAAGATCGACAAGGCCAAGGCGCTCGGCGCCGACCATGTCATCAACTACCGCGACGACCGTTTCGAGGGCGTCGTGCGCAAGCTGACCAAGAAGAAGGGCGTCGATGTCGTCTTCGAGCATGTCGGCGCCGACACCTTTGCCGCCTCGATGCTGTGCCTGAAGCGCGGTGGCCGCCTGGTGACCTGCGGTTCGACTTCCGGCGTGTCGACGCAGATCAATTTGATGCAGCTGTTCCAGCAACAATTGAAACTGCTCGGCTCCTTTGGCTGCCGCATGGAGAACATGGCCGACGCCATGCAGAAGATGGCGGCAGGACAGGTTGCACCGGTCATCGACACCGAAGTCGACTTCGACGGTATCGATGCCGCGCTGAAACGCATGGAAGGCCGCGACGTGTTTGGCAAGATCATCCTACGCGTCGGCTAGAGCCTTGACCTCTGTGTTCAAGAAGTTCCGCCGGGATTTCAAATTTCGCTACGGCAGGCAGCTGCGCCAGTTGAACTACTGGCTGGTGGCGCGGGCGGCGATGATGATCATCTCGGTCCTGCGCCTGCTGCCGGCCGACAGTGCGCTGAATTTCGCCGACCGCGTCGCACGCATGGTCGGCCCCCGGGTGGGACGCCATCAGGTTGCCGTCGACAATCTGCGCAAGGCCTATCCGGAAAAGAGCGAATCCGAGATCCAGGCGATCGCCTCCGACATGTGGGGCAACATGGCCCGTCTTGCCGCAGAATACATCTTTCTCGACGTCCTCTTCGACTATGACCCCACAGCCAGCAAGCCCGGCCGGGTCGAGGTCAAGGGAGCTGACCACTTCGTCGAAATCGCTGGCGAAGAAAAGCCGCATATCGTCTTTACCGGCCATCTCGGCAATTTCGAATTGCTGCCGGTGGCGGCGGCGACCTTCGGCATGAACATCACGGCGCTGTTTCGGCCGCCTAACAATCCCTATCTTGCCGACTACATCCTCTCGACGCGCCGCTCGACCATGGGCTCGTTGCTGCCATCCATGGCGGGCGCCTCATTCGCCCTGGCCGGTGTCCTGGAGAATGGCGGCAACATCGGCGTCCTTGTCGACCAGAAATTCACCAACGGCCTGGAGACGACCTTCTTCGGCCGGCCCTGCCAGAGCAATCGGGTGCTGGCTACCCTTGCCCGTCACTACGAGTGCGACGTCTACCCGGCGCGCTGCGTCAGGCTGCCAGGCAACCGCTTCCGGCTCGAAATCGAGGACAAGCTGACATTGCCGCGCACCGCTGACGGCAGCGTCGATGTCCACGCCACCACCCAGCGTCTCAACGACGTCGTCGAACGCTGGGTGCGAGAAGATCCCGGCCAGTGGATGTGGTTCCACAAAAGGTGGGAGATCAGCGGCGGGGGCCACAAAACGCACCC